>JBOHYB010000001.1:0-142801 GCA_050737695.1 Lysobacter sp.
TGCCGGCGGCGGCCGCGCGCCGCAGCCGGCCGGCCGAGGCCGGGGTGTCGAGCGCGGCGAGCCGGCGGTCGAACTCGGTCGCCAGCAGTTCCAGCGGGTCGTTGGCCTGCGCGCGGCGGACCAGATCGGCGTAGGTCTCCACGTCCACCACCAGCGCCTGCGGGCGGCCGTGGTGGGTCACGATCACCTCGCCATGGCGCACCACCTCGCGAACGATCCCGCTCCAGCCGGCCTTGACCTCGGACGCGGAGCGGACCGGGGTGTCGTCACCGGCGAGCTTGCGGACGGTGTCGAGGGTCGGAAGAGGCTGCATCGCGGGCTCCGCTGCACGGGTCATGCCGACAGGTTAGTCCAGATGGGACATTTGGTCCAATTTGTCCATATTTCCGCGGCGCCAGACCAGGCAGCGGTTGTTCGACGGCATCGCCACGTCGGCCTGCAACGCCAGGCCGGCGTTCCGCGCCAGCGCGTCGACCGCTTCGAAATCGCGGATGCCCGATCTCTGGTCGCGCGCGTGCAGCCAGCCGTCGAACTCGCGGTTGCTGTCGCTGGTGAAGCGGCCGTCGTAGTTGAATGGTCCGTACACCACCAGCATCCCGCTGGCGGCGAGTATCGCGTCGACTCCCGCGAAGAACCGCTCGACCGACCGCCAGCCCATGATGTGCAGCGTATTGGCGCTGAATACGGCATCGAACCGGCCGTCGCCGGACCTCGCGCGCGGCCACGGCCCGCGGTCGACATCGAGTTCCAGTGGCGCCGGCGTGTTCGGCAGCGCCGCTTCGTCGAGCCACGCGCGGATGCCCGACAGGTGTTCGGTGCGGTCGCTGCACTGCCACGACAGCCACGGCATCGCCGCGGCGAAGTGCACCGCGTGCTGGCCGGTGCCGCTGCCGACTTCGAGTACCTGGCGCACACCGGAAAAATGATCGCGCAGGACGGCGAGGATCGGTTCGCGGTTGCGCTCGCAAGCGGGGGAGAACGGCTTGTCGTCGGTCATGGCCCAGTGTCACCCACGAACCACCGGATCACCTACGCCGCGCCGATGCCCTTGGTCGCCAAGCCCCCGCCACTCAAACGACGACGCGGCGACCTGCCCGAAGCCCGCGCCCCACCCGACTCTCGCGTCAGCCCTCCGCCACCACCATCACCCGCCGCTCGTCCCACCGCGCCCACGCATAGACCAGCAGGCCACCCACCGCCGTCGCGGCGCCGACATAGCCGGTCGATGTCCAGCCGAACCCGGCACTGATCGCCAGGCCGCCGAGCCACGGGCCGAGCGCGTTGGCGGCGTTGAAGGCCGCATGGTTGGAAGCCGCGGCGAGCGTCTGCGCTTCGCCTGCGACGTCCATCAACCGCGTCTGCAGCACCGGCGCCAGCGCCCCCATCGTGCCGACGGCGACCACCGCCGGCAGCATCGTCCACAACGAGCCCGCGGCGATCGGGTAGACAAGCAACACCAGCGCCGACCACGCCAGGATCACCGCGGCGGCGCGGAAATGCAGGCGGTCGACCAGCCAGCCACCGGCGAGGTTGCCGACGATCGAGCCGACCCCGAACACACCCATCGCGATCGGGATCCAGCCGTCGGCGGTGCCGGTCACTTCGGTCAACGTGGGTGCAAGGTAGCTGAAGGCGCAGAACATGCCGGCGAACCCGACGGCGCCGATCAGCAGCGTCAGCCAGACCTGCGAGGTGTTGAACGCGCGCATCTCCCGCAATGGGGTCTGTCGCGGTTCGGACGGGTCCTGCACCAGCGCGCGCGCGACCATCGCCACCGTCAGCACTGCGACCACCGCGACCAGCGCGAACGTGTAGCGCCAGCTCAGCGCCTGCCCCAGCCAGGTGGCGAGCGGGTTGCCGACCAGGATCGCGATCGACAGGCCCAGCATGACCCGGCTGATCGCCGCGCCGCGCTGGCCCGGGCCGCTGATCGAGGCGGCGACCAGCATCGCCACGCCGAAGTACGCCCCATGCGGCAGGCCGGCGATGAGGCGAAACGCCAGCATGGCGTGGTAGTTGGGCGCGAACGCAGTCGCCAGGTTGGCCAACGCGTAGAAGCCCATCAGGGCCAACAGCAGCGAGCGCCGCGGCAGGCGCGCGCCGAGGATCGCCAGCAGCGGCGCGCCGACCACCACGCCGAGCGCGTAGGCGCTGATCAGGTGGCCGACCTGCGGCTCGGTGATGCCGAAGCCCTGTACCAGGCTGGGCATCAGGCCCATCATCGCGAACTCGCTGGTGCCGATGGCGAACCCGCCCATCGCCAGCGCGAACAGGATCATCGCGTAGCCGCGCTGGTTGCGCTGGTGGGCGGTCAGGGTGGTGGCGTCCGCCAATGGAGGATCCTTGCGGGAATCAGGCGCATATTGTGCATCGCAGCATGGCGAACTTGGGTAACGGCA
This sequence comes from Lysobacter sp., assembly GCA_050737695.1. Taxonomy (GTDB): domain Bacteria; phylum Pseudomonadota; class Gammaproteobacteria; order Xanthomonadales; family Xanthomonadaceae; genus Novilysobacter. The sequence goes on from JBOHYB010000001.1 coordinate 2,400, forward strand.
GATGGAACAGCGCGTTGCAGAGTCTCGCATTCGCTGGCCGATGCCGGACGGCGGCGACAGCCTGGTGCTGCCGATCGCGCCGGAGTGCTGGGCGCCGCCGCACGCCGGGCTCGAGATCGACGGGGTCGCCTTCGAGCCCAAACCCGACTCCATATCACCGTGATCGGCAACGACCTCGGGCGCGAGTTGCGCACGGTGTTCGCGGAACCGTGGCTGACCACGGCGGTGACGGCGACGCCGGACACCCAGGACTGGCGGTTCACCCGCAGCGGCCGGCACTGGCTGCTGTGCAAGTCGTACATCGAACGCGGCGGGACGGGCGCAGGGGATCGGGGTGTCGAGCGCGGCGCGGTGTCGCGTGTGACCTTCACCTGCTCGCGCGACCTGTCGCCACCGCATGAAATGCGACCCACAGAGCGATTGTCAGATTGAAACGGCCCGATTGGAACGTTCGCGCACGTCGATTGTAAACCCCGGTATCACTCTGCGCTGAGATGGCGGTTCATGCGTCTACGGGCCGCTTCTTCGACGATTGCCTGCACCGCAGGCTGATGAGCAATCTCATAACAGTGCAGTACGGACAGCTCGATTTCCCTGCCGGGGCCGATCTCATCGGGTATGACAGGAGGGGTGCGTTTGAAGGTTTCGGCTTTCACGGCCTCGGCAACGCCCGCGAGGGTGTCAATGCCGCCCTCCATCCGCTGCACGACCACTGACGCCCAGCCATAACCTTCGCGCTGAATGCGCGGCTCGCTGCTGTACGCAAGGCAGCTTGCCATTGCATAGCCATTGATCTCCTGGAGAATCGCTGCCCTCGCAAGCTCGGCGTCGGGCACGACCTCCTTCCCGGCGGGGCCCGCGCAGCCGACGGCGGCGAGAAGCAGCGCGGTAGCGATGATTCGCATCATGCGACTCTCCAGAACTTGCCGCCGGACGTTCGGGTGGTGGAGTTGGACTCGCTTACGTACGTCGAATAGTTGTCGTAGCTCGGTTCGCGATAACGGACACCGTCCCAAAGAGCAATATGGCCGGTTGCGCCGGCCCAATTGACCTTGAACGAAGTGATGCCCTTGCGCCCCTTGAACTCGTCGTCATACGGACTGGTGTTGTCCAGCATCGGCTTGCCGAAAACCGCGGCCAGGTAGTTACGAAGGTCCGTCACGCGGTAGATGATGAGAGCGCCATCACCGGTGCTCAGCCCCAGCTGGCGCTGCGCATCGCGCCGCTGCAGCAGGCGGATCAGAGTGTCCTTGTCGAGGTGGTCGTAGTGCGACATCGGCTCAGCGTCCCGGTTGCGCCGGCATGCGTGCCAGCAGGTCGGCCATGCGTTGCAGGCCTTCGAAGATGGGTTCGGCGACCGCGGCGGGGAAGCCCGCCGGCAATGCCGCCGCCACCCGGGCGATTGCGCCCGGCGTACGTTCGACCAGCGTCTGGATGTGCGGCTCGAAATCCATGCCCAGACCCAGCCGGCGGGCCACGGCATTCCAATGCCGGCGCTGGATCTCGGCGAGGTGGTAGTGGGTATTGCCGGCACGCAGGGCCATCGCCAGCTTCAACTTGCGCCACGGCAGTTGCCCGGCGGCTTTGCCGGTGACCGGCCAGGCGGAGATGACGTCGTACAGCGGGGTCATCCGGTAGGTGCCGCCGCGGCCGATGAACAGGCTGAAGTTCTTGGCATGGCCGTCGGTGGCCGCCAGCATCCAGAACAGCAACTGCGCACGGAAGAAGTCGAGGCGGTCGTCGTCACGCCGGGTCGAGTTGCCCAGCACGCCAATGATGTCGCGCATGCCCGGGCCGCCGTCGGCCTCGTATTTGCGCCACGGCTCGACCGCCAGCGCCTGGCAGAAGTCTTCCTGCGGAATGCGTACCCACCAGCGGCCGTCATCCGACAAACTGCGATCGAAACGTTTCACCACCAGCGCCTTGTGGTCGTCGAAACGGCCGATGTCGCATTCGGCAACGGGCAGGCCATAGGCGTGCAACAGTTGTGCGCACAGCCATTCGTTCTCGATCGAGCCGCTCAGGTCGACCCCGATGGCGCCAATGCGGCCCAGCGGCAACTTGAAGATATGGGTGCTGGGCGTGGTCCCGACAGGGCGTTGCCATTGGCCTTCGCGCCAGAGCAACGCGGTCTTTTCCTGCGCCCCCGCAATGGAGATGCGGAATTCGTCGTCGTCGCGTGCGGGGCCGGTCGCCCGCACCACGCCGGCCAGCGTGGCCGCCACGTCGGACGTGGACAACGGCACGCCATCGATGTGGTGCACCTCGGGTGGAGGTTGGTCCCCGGGGATCAGCTGGACGGCGCCGACACAATCGCGTCCGATTTCCCGCAGTAACGCGAATGCACGGGTGGAGGCCGCACCGTATCGCGCTGCCAGCCGCTGCCGGATCGCCGGGCTGTCAGGCAGGAGATTGTCGAAATACGCGCCGACCGCCGGGCCCCGGTGTGGTGTGTTGCCCGGCGTAAACGGCAGCGACAGGGAGAGCGGACGCGCACGCGGCGAGGTCAGCCACTGCGTGTCGTACTCCAGACTGGGCGATTGGCTGCCGGCCTCCCGCCAGAGCCCGACGCGCTCGCCATTCATCCATATCGCCAGTGCGGCGGTGTTGGAAGTGCGTGCCATCTACCAGCTGCCAGGCGGCTCGCGCACGGCTGCCTGCTTGTGGCGCAACACGATTTCCACGTCGAGGGCGGCCAGCACCTGCATGAGCCGACCGACACTGGCGCTGTCGGGTTCACGCTCCAGCGCCGACAGCGCTTGCTGGGTGATTCCCAGCCGGCTCGCGAGTTCGGTCTGGCTCAGGTCGCGTGCCTTGCGGAAACCTTGCAGAACCGGGCGAAGCTGGTCGGAGGTGCGGAGTGCGTATTCCATACGGCCACCGTAGTTACAACTTTAGGGTTGTAATTAAACGTCACAAGCAATGAGTTGTAAAGACCAAAAACAACTTAAAGGTTGTATGTCCATTTAACAACCAATTCCGTGTATTTCTTTAGCCCGATGCGAGCTGTATGGCCTGAACCCGTTCATCGCTCGTCTCACAGGCTGCGACGCGAGGTTGGTTTACTGCGCGCCTTTGATGGAGCGTGCAACATGGGGCAGGCACTGGTGCGGCAGGATGGGGCGGGCGATCAATCCGACCGGCTCGATGCGGGCGGCACGCTACCGGTGCGCGAGGTGCGCCGCCGCGGGGACGGCGCCGCGCTGACCCAGGCGCTGTCGAAGCGCTACGCCGACCGCATCACCGGCCACTTTTCCATCCCCGGCCGCGAGGGCGATTACGCACCGATCCCGGAGGACGTGCCCGCCGCGCTCGCCTCCGCCCTGCGCGCACGCGGCGTCGACCGTCTCTACCGCCATCAGGCCGACGCCTGGGCCGCGGCGCAACGCGGCGAAAATGTCGCCATCGTCACTCCGACCGCGTCGGGCAAGTCGCTGTGCTACACCCTGCCGGTGGTGGCCGCGGCGATGACTTCGCAGGCCAAGGCGCTCTATCTGTTCCCGACCAAGGCGCTGGCGCAGGACCAGGTCGCCGAGCTGCTGGAGCTCAACCGCGCCGGCGACCTCGGGGTCAAGGCCTTCACCTTCGACGGCGACACCCCTGGTGATGCCCGACAGGCGATCCGCCTGCACGGCGACATCGTCGTATCCAACCCGGACATGCTGCACCAGGCCATCCTGCCGCATCACACCAAGTGGGCGCAGTTTTTCGAGAACCTGCGCTACGTGGTGATCGACGAGATCCATACGTATCGGGGCGTGTTCGGCAGCCATGTCACCAACGTACTGCGCCGGCTCAAGCGGATCTGCGCGTTCTACGGCGTGACGCCGCAGTTCATCCTGTGCTCGGCGACCATCGGCAACCCGGCCGAACACGCGCGCGCGCTGATCGAGGCCGAGGTGCACGCGATCACCGAGTCCGGCGCGCCCACCGGCGACAAGCACGTGCTGCTGTGGAACCCGCCGGTGATCAACCCCGACCTCGGCCTGCGCGCGTCGGCGCGGTCGCAGGCCAACCGCATCGCCCGCATCGCGATCAAGTCCGGGCTGAAGACGCTGGTGTTCGCGCAGAGCCGGCTGATGGTCGAGGTGCTGACCAAGTACCTCAAGGACGTGTTCGACAGCGACCCGCGCCGGCCGCCACGCATTCGCGCCTACCGCGGCGGCTACCTGCCGACCGAGCGCCGCGCGGCGGAGCGCGACATGCGCGCCGGCAACATCGACGGGATCATCAGCACCTCGGCGCTAGAGCTCGGCGTCGACATCGGTTCGCTCGACGTGGTCGTGCTCAACGGCTACCCGGGCTCGGTCGCGGCGACGTGGCAGCGATTCGGCCGCGCCGGCCGGCGCCAACAGCCGTCGCTCGGCGTGCTGGTGGCGAACTCGCAGCCGCTCGACCAGTACGTCGTGCGCCATCCCGACTTCTTCGCCGACGCCTCGCCCGAACACGCGCGCACCGCGCCGGACCAGCCGCTGATCCTGTTCGACCACATCCGCTGCGCGGCGTTCGAGTTGCCGTTCGTGGTCGACGAGGCGTTTGGCCCGATCGAACCCGAGGTCTACCTGGAGGCACTGGCCGAGACCGAAGTCGTGCATCGCGAGGGCGACCGCTGGGAATGGATCGCCGACAGCTACCCGGCCAACGCGGTGTCGCTGCGCTCGGTCACCGACGGCAATTTCGTCGTCGTCGACCGCAGCGGCGGCAAGCAGCAGATCATCGCCGAGGTCGACTACTCGGCCGCCGCGCTGACCCTGTACGAAGGCGCGATCCACATGGTCCAGAGCACGCCGTACCAGGTCGAACGGCTCGACTGGGACGGCCGCAAGGCGTACGTCACGCGAACCCACGTCGACTACTACACCGACTCGATCGACTACTCGAAGCTGAAGGTGCTCGAACGCTTCGACGGCATCGAGGCCGGCCACGGCGACTGCGGCCACGGCGAGGTGCACGTGGTCCGGCGCGTGGCCGGCTACAAGAAGATCCGCTACTACACCCACGAGAACATCGGCTACGGCCCGGTCAACCTGCCCGACCAGGAATTGCACACCACCGCGGTGTGGTGGCAGTTGCCGCAAGCGACGTTGCTGGCGTGGTTCGCCTCGAGGCAGGACGCACTCGACGGTTTCCTCGGTGCCGGTTACGCGCTGCACGTGGTCGCCACCGTCGCGGTGATGGCCGACGCACGCGACCTGCAAAAGGCGGTCGGCAACGGCGATGGCGCGTGGTTCGCGACGGCCGATGCGAAGGGGCAGGGGCAGCTGCGTGGGGTCGAAGGACCGGTGGAAGGTTTGGCGATCGCGCCGGGTGGCACACGCGCGCGGCTGCCGGTCCGCGAAGCCGGTGGCGCCGGGGCCGAGGTCCAACAGTTCGTGCCGACGATCTACCTGTACGACAACTTCCCCGGCGGCGTCGGCCTGAGCGAACCGCTGTGGGCGCGGCAGGCCGAACTGCTGCGCCGCGCCGCCGAGCTGGTCGAGCGCTGCGACTGCAAGGCCGGCTGCCCCGCCTGCGTCGGCCCGGTGCTGGCGGCGGACGAGGCCGGTGACGGCGCCACGCCGAAGTCGCTGGCACGACGGGTGCTGGAACTGCTGGCGGATAAGCAGGTGCATCGTGAGACGCCCTGATGCCCGACCGCCACCCATTCCGACCGACGATGGATGTAGGAGCGACGTAAGTCGCGAACGCACGGCGAAACCGGGTCTCCGTGAAATCGCGACTCACGTCGCCCCTACACCGGCGTGTTCGTTTCTGGAACGAAAGCAACCGTGAGCATCACCCCCGACAAACTGCGCGCACTCAAGCGCGAAGCGGGCAAGCGCGAAACCGACGCGCGCAGCGCCGTCGGCCCCCCGCCCGATCCCGACAACGGCGCGAAGGCGTCGATCGAAACCCTGCGCCGGCTGCTCGGCGTTCGCGAACGCAAGCCCGCGCTCCCACGCGGCCCGGTCGACCGTTCCCTGCCCGGCGAGGAGATCGCGCCGGGCCTGCGCCTGATCGAGCACTGGCTGCCGTTCCCCGCTCCCGCCGACGCCCTGCCGCTCGCCTTCGCCAAGCGCGACGACACGGTGGCGCCGCGCGACCTGCTGTTTTTCGACACCGAGACCACCGGCCTGGCCGGCGGCACCGGCACCCGCGCGTTCCAGATCGGCGCGGCCGACTGGCACCTGCACCCGCGGCACGGCGACGGCCTGCGCATCCGTCAGTTGCTGATCACCACGCTCGCGGCCGAGACCGCGATGCTGCGCGAGTTCGCCGGCTGGCTGTCGCCGGCCACGGTGCTGTCGAGCTACAACGGCCGCTGCTTTGATGCGCCGCTGCTGAAGACGCGCTATCGGCTGGCACGACTGCCGTGCCCGATCACCCCGCTCGACCACGTCGATCTGCTGTTCCCGACCCGCCGCCGCTACCGCGGCGTGTGGGAGAACTGCCGGCTGGCGACGATCGAGCGCGAGTTGCTGGGAATCGTGCGCGAGGACGACCTGCCGGGGTCGCAGGCGCCGGCGGCGTGGCTGTCGTTCCTGCGCGGCGGCTCGTCGGCATTGTTGCGGCGCGTGTGCGCGCACAATCACCAGGACGTGGTGACGCTGGCGCGGCTGATGTTGCGGCTGGTGCAGGCGACCCACGCCGAGGCCGACGCGACCGCGGCCATCCACGGCGGGCAGGCCGGGACGATGCCGGCCGGCACCACGTTTACGTGACGCACACGGCGTCCGACGGCACACTGCCCGGATCGCCGCCCGAAGAGAACCGTCCCATGAAGATCACCGTCCTGCCCGTTGCCGGGTTGTTGTTGTCGATGGCCGCCTGCACCACGATGCCGGCCGCCGACGCGCCGCCAGTGGCGGCCGGGCCGTGCCAGGCCGAGGCGGCCGGCTGGGCCATCGGTCGCGCCGCGAGTCCGGAAGTGGTCGAGCGCGCGCGCACCGAGACCCGCAGCAGCCACGCGCGGGTGATCGAGCCGGGCCAGCCGGTGACGATGGACTACAACCCCGACCGGCTGAACATCGAGGTCAACGAGCGCGGGGCGATCACCGGCCTGAAATGTGGGTGAGCGGATTGGCGATATCGCCCTGGGATGCCTCGTGTAGGAGCGACGTAAGTCGTGATTTCACCGGTGCCCGGTGACTTGGGGGACAGCCATGCGTCGTAATCGTTCGCTGTGGGTGGTGGCCGCGCTGGTGCTGGTCGGGTTGTGGGCGTGGACCCAACGGACCGACAACGGCACGTTGCATTCGCCGCAGGACGCGCAGCCCGCGGTGGCGTTGCCGGCCGGCGAACCGGGCTTCGACGATGATCGCCGACCCAGCCAACGTCCGCCTCCAGCCAGCGTATATCCGGCATTCCTGCCCCCCGAGGCGCACGCGGTGCTCGACGCCATCGCCGACGGCGGGCCCTACGAGTACCGCCAGGACGGCGGCGTGTTCCAGAACCGCGAGGGCCGGCTGCCGCGCCAACCGCGCGGCTACTACCGCGAGTTCACCGTGGAAACGCCGCGCTCGCGTGACCGCGGCGCGCGGCGGATCGTCACCGGCGGCGAGCCACCGGCCGAGTACTTCTATACCGACGACCACTACCGCAGCTTCCGTCGCTTCCAGCTCGACCGGGGCCGCCCATGACCGCACTCGACCTGCGCGGGCTGCTCGCCGACCCGCTGCACTCCGGCGCCTATTTCGTCGACCTGCGCGACACCGAGGCCATGGCCGAAGCCGGCGCGGCACTGGACTTCGCGGTGGCCCGCGCCGACCTTCGCGATTGCGCCGACAAGCCCGCGGTGCTGGCGCGGCTCGGCCAGGCGCTGCAATTCCCCGACTGGTTCGGCGGCAACTGGGACGCGCTGGCCGACAGTCTCGGCGACCTGTCGTGGCTGCCGGCACCGGGCTACCTGCTGCTGGTCGAACACGCCGGCGACTGGCGCGAGGCCGATGGCGAGGGCTTCGACACCCTGCTGGCGATCCTGGGCGAAGCGGCGACCGACTGGCGCGAGCGCAACGTCGCGTTCTGGGTGCTGCTGCCGTTGCCGGCCGAGGCGTTGCAGCGACTGGACGCGTGACCGTTCGCGAGCGGACGTTCGATCAGATGCGGTCGTCGATGCCGACTACCCCGGCCTGCTTGGCGCAGTGGGCGCAGCAGTAGAACGTGCCGTCGTGTTCGGCGCCGTGGCCGATGATCCGGCACTGGCAATGCGCGCAGGTCGGGGCGAGCGCGTGGATCGCGCATTCGAACGAATCGAACGTGCCGCCGCCGTCGCGGGTCTTCACCGTGAATGACTTGTCGTAGTCGTTGCCGCAGACATCGCACTTGGCCATGGCGCACCTCGGTTCGGGGAAGGTGCGGCGAGTGTCGCCCAGCCGGCGCTCAGCGGCAGTGAAGGTCGGTCGGCCTGGTCAGTCGGCTTCGTCGTCGCCGACGCCGAAGTCGATCTCGGCCGATTCCGAGTCGCTCGACCACGTGCCTTCTTGAACGCGATCGCACCAGGCCGGAACGGACTCGCCCGGACGACCGATGCTGCCGTCGCATTCCGGGCGGGCATCGACCGCGGCATTGGTGTCGCGGTATTCGAAGCCGCCGCAGCCCGACAGCAAGGCGGCGCTGGTGATGGCGGTGATCCAGGCAATGGGGGTCGGGCGCATGGGCAAAGCTCCTGGTTGGGCGACAGAGGGAGTATGCATCGAGGTGACGGTCACGATCGCCGGTCCCTCCGTTGTAGGAAGTCCCCTTGGCGGACATGATGGCGTCAGCCCTCGTCGGCGCGGCGGGCGGCCTCGGCGGGGTCGGGATGGTCGAAGCGCTGGCCGTCTTTCCACGCGTCCGGCAAATTGCCGTGGGCGGGAATGCCGCCGGCGTCCTTCAGCATCCGCGCCAGGTGCATCAGGTTCCACGCCATGAACGTGGTGTTGCGCTGGGTGAAGTCGTTGTCGAAGCCGCAGCCGTCGTCGCCGTAGGACTTACCGGGCCCGGCCTCGCCGATCCAGCCGGCGTCGGCGGCCGGGGCGATGGTGTAGCCGATGTGGTTGAGCGCGTACAGCAGGCTCGCCGCGCAGTGCTTGATGCCGTCTTCGTTGCCGGTCACCAGCGCGCCACCGACTCGGCCGTAGTAGAGGTACTGGCCATTGGCGCCGGTCTTGCCCGACTCGGCATACAGGCGCTCGATCACCCGGCGGCACACCGAGCTTTGCTCGCCAAGCCAGATCGGGGTGCACAACACCAGGATGTCGGCGGCCATGACCTGCTTGCACAGCCTCGGCCAGTCGTCATTGTCGAAGCCATGCCCGGTCATGTCCGGCTGCACGCCGGGGGCGAGGTCCCAGTCGACCGCGCGCACGCTGTCGACGCTGACGCCCTGCGCACGCATTACCCCGGCGGCGACCTCGATCAGCCGTTCGGTATGCGAGTCCTCGCCGTCGCTGCGCTTGAGCGTGCAGTTGATGAACAGCGCGCGCAGGTCGTCGTGGCGCGCGGGTGGCCTTTTGGTGTTGTCGGACGCGGCGCTCACAACGGCCGCAGCAGGCGCAGGCCGAACCAGTCGCGCGGGTCGTTCCAGCGCTGCACCACGGCCAGCCCGGCACGCGCGGCCAGTGCCTCGAAACGCGTGTCGGTGTACTTGTGGCTGTACTCGACCTGCATCACCTCGGCGGCGTCGAAGTGGAAGCTACGACCGTCGACATGGACGTCCTGCGCACGGCGGCTGACCAGGTGGGTCTCGATCCGGCCGCGTTCGCGCGAGTACACGGCGCGGTGGTCGAAGCCGTCGAGGTCGAAGTCGCTGCCGACATCGCGGTTGAGCCGCGCCAGCAGGTTGAGGGTGAACTGCGCGGTGATGCCGGCGGCGTCGTTGTAGGCCGGCTCGATCACCGCCGGGTCCTTGTCGAGGTCGATCCCGATCAGCGCCTGCCCGCGCGGGCCCATGGTCGCGTGCATCGAGCGCAGCAGGCGCTCGGCATCGTCGAAGGTGAAGTTGCCCAGGGTCGAGCCGGGGAAGAACACCAGGGTGTGGCCGGGCTCGCGCTCGGGTTTGGGCAGCGGCACCGGCTGGGTGAAGTCGGCGCACACCGGCAGCATCTCGATCGCCGGGAACGCCTCGCTGAGGCGTTCGACGCTGGCCAGCAACGCGGTCCGCGAGATCTCGATCGGGGTGTACGCGACCGGGTTGGCCAGTCCTTCCAGCAGCAGATGGGTCTTGCGGCCGCTACCGCTGCCGTACTCGACCACGTGGGCGTGGGCGGCGACCGCATCGCTGATCGCCGGCATCGACGCCTCCAGCAAGGCCAGTTCGACCCGGGTCAGGTAATACTCGGGTTGGCGGGTGATCTGCTCGAACAACTGCGAGCCGCGGGCATCGTAGAAGTATTTCGACGACAGCCGCTTGGGCGTGGCCGACAGCCCGGCAAGGGTGTCGCCGGCGATGTCGTCGGGACTGGGGTGGAGGTCGGTCAGGGGCATGGCGGCGACGGGAACAGCGGACATCACGGGGCATCCTTGGCCAGGCGCAGGCCGGAGAACTGCCAGCGGTCGGGGGGATAGAAGAAATTGCGGTAGCTCGCGCGCAGGTGGTCGCGGGCGCTGGCGCAGCTGCCGCCGCGCAAGACCTGCTGGCCGCACATGAACTTGCCGTTGTACTCGCCGAGCGCGCCGGGCATTTCGCGAAAGCCGGGGTAGGCGGTGTAGGCGCTGGAGGTCCATTCCCAGACGTCGCCGAACAGTTGTTGGGAGGTGCGGCCGGCTGCTTCTGTAGGAGCGGCTTCAGCCGCGATCGTGGAATCGTTCGCCCGCGCCGGGTGCCCGATCGCGGCTGAAGCCGCTCCTACAACAGCCCGGGCGGGCGCGGGATGCAACCGATCGTCCTCGACAAAGTTGCCGGCCACCGCCACCGACGTCGCCGCGTGCTCCCACTCGACCTCGGTCGGCAGCCGCGCGCCGGCCCAATGGGCGAACGCGTCGGCCTCGAAATAGCTCAGGTGGCAGACCGGCGCGTCGGGGTCGATCGCGCGCGCGCCGCCAAGGGTGAATTCGGTTTCGAGGTCGTCGTGCCAGTACAGCGGCCGGCGCCAGTGGTCAGCATTGACCCGGCTCCAGCCCTCGCTGAGCCACAGCATCGCGCTGCGATAACCGCCGTCGTCGATGAAGGCGCGGTACTCGGCGTTGCTGACCGGGCGGCTGGCCAACGCGTGCGCCGGCATCAGCGCGCGGTGGCGCGGCGACTCGTTGTCGTAGGCGAAGGCAACGCTGGTGACCGGCCAGGCCGGGGCGCCGACTTCGACGATCGCTTCGTCGCGCTCCAGCCAGCGCAGCGGGCTGGCCACGCCGCGTGCGACCGCCAGATCGTTGCGGTAGGCCGGCTGCAACGGGTTGCACCACAGCGCGTGCTTGATGTCGGTCAGCAGCAGTTCCTGGTGCTGCTGCTCATGGTGCAGGCCCAGCTCGACGCGTTGCTGCAGTTCGCGGTCGAAGTCGCCGCGCGCGAACGCGTCCGCCATGCGCGCGTCGACCTGCTCGCGGTAATCCAGCACCTGCGCCAGCGACGGTCGCGACAGCAGGCCACGGTGGATGCGTGCGTGCATCGGCCCGACGCTCTGGTAATAGCTGTTGAACAGATAGTCCCAGCGCTCGTCGATGGCACGGTAGCCGGCGCGCGCGGCCAGCACGAAGCGCTCGAAGAACCAGGTGGTGTGGGCCAGGTGCCACTTGCTCGGGCTGGCGTCGGCCATCGACTGTACCATCGCGTCCTCGGCCGACAGCGGCGCGGCGAGGGCGCGGCTGCGGGCGCGCACCGCGCGATAGCGCGCGGACAGTGCGGCGGGCGGGTCGATGGCGCGTACGGCGGCAGCGGACATGGACGACATCATCGTCAGGATACCCAAGCGCTTCGCGACGGTGTGGTGACGGTCGCGCGAAAGTTGCGGGCTGTGACGCCGTGGTTAACGGTGCGTTATCGGCGCCGCCTCAACGCCCCGGGCCGACGTCGATGAACTGCAGGAACTCGGCGCGGGTGCGGGCGTCGTCGCGGAAGCCGCCGAGCATCTTCGAGGTGATCATGCTGACCCCGCGCTTGTGCACGCCGCGGGTGGTCATGCATTCGTGCGCGCCCTCGATCACCACGCCGACGCCGCGCGGCTGCAACACCCGCTGGATGCAGTCGGCGATCTGCGAGGTCATCTTCTCCTGCACCTGGAAACGTCGCGAGTAGGCCTCGACCACGCGCGCCAGCTTGCTGATGCCGACCACCTTGCCGTCGGGCAGGTAGCCGATGTGGGCGCGGCCGATGATCGGCGCCATGTGGTGTTCGCAATGGCTCTCGAACTGGATGTCGCGCAGCACGATCAGTTCGTCGTAGCCGGCGACCTCCTCGAAGGTCCGCGCGAGGTACTCGTCGGGGTCGGTCGCGTAGCCGCTGAACCAGTCGCCGTAGGCCTTGGCGACGCGCTTGGGGGTGTCGATCAGGCCTTCGCGGGTCGGGTCTTCGCCGGCCCAGGCTAGCAGGGTGCGGACGGCGGCCTCGGCCTGCTCGCGGGTCGGTTTGCTGGAGTCGGCCATCGGTCGGACCTGTGTCTGCGGGGTGCCAATGCTACTGCAGCCACGGCCTCGGGCCGTACCGGCGCACAATCCCCGGCGTAAAAAAACGGGGCCGCCAAAGGCGACCCCGTCAATCTGTTGCTCATTGTTGCTGTTGTTGTTGTGTGTCGCGGCCCTGCTCAGCGACCGTCGCGGTCGGCGTCGCCGGGCATCGCGCGTTCGATGTGGTGCCAACCGTCGCGCACCGCGTGCTTGGCGTCGTTCCATTCCAGCCGCGACTTGGACTGCGCGCGGGTCTGGTCCCAATTGCGCTGCAACTCCGGCTCGGCATCCTCGAACCGCTGGCCGCGGTGTTCGCCATACGTCTGGTAGCCGTACTGGTAGGCCGGCTCGTAGTCGTTCCAGTCGCGTTCGGCCGAGTAATGCGGCGAGTTCTTGTATTCGCGCTGGAAGTGTTCGCGGTATTCGGTCGGATTGACCGCTTCGGCGACCGAGTCGCCGGCCTTCGCGCCGATCACGCCGCCAGCGACCGCGCCGACCGCGCTGCCGACCGGTCCGGCGGCGGCGCCGACCGCAGCGCCGGTCACTGCACCGGCGACGGCGCCGGTACCTGCACCAATGCTGTGATCTTTCTTGACATCGCTCATGGTCGTGCTCCGTTGCTCGTAGGGGAGCCGGAGCCGCATCGCTCCGGTTGCGACGACACTAGGCGCGAGCGGGTTCAACGGAAGTGAATTGACGCGACCGCGACGCGCCGGTGTTCAGCCCGCAGTCGCGTTGGCCGGCATGAATGCGACGCGCAGCGCCTCGCGCTCGCGCGCCTGCTGCATCGCCCGGACGGCGCGTTGCAGCAACTCGGCCGCCGATTCGCCGCGTTTGGACATCACCAGGCCGACGCTGACGCCGACCGCGATATCGCGACCATCGATCCGGAACGGCTGGCGCGCGAAGCCTTCGCCGATGCGCTCGGCGAGGTGCTCGCAATCCTCGCGCCGGCACTCGCTGACGATCGCGAAACGCGCGCCGTCGATGCGGGCGATGGTGTCGTCGGCGCGCAACAGCGTGCGCATCCTCGCCAACGCCTGCTGCAGCACGGCGTCGCCGAAGACCTTGCCACGCTGCGCGCGCAAGGCGTCGAATTGCTCGATCTCCAGCATCAACATGCCGTAGCTGTTGCGGCCGAAGCTGGCGCGTCGATACCAGCTGCCCAGCAGGCGCAGCAGCGCGTCGCCATCGAGTGCGCCGGTCAGCGGATCGCATTCGAGCGAGTCCTGCGCGCGCAGGGCCAGGCGGTGGCGGGCGATGGCGTGGTGGGCCAGCGCCACCGCCAGCACCAGCGACTCCAGCACCGCCAGCAGCGGCAACGCGCCGTCGGCCCAGGCGGCCTGCAAGAGGCCGAGCTGGTGGGCGCCGGCCGTCGCCGCCACCAGCACCATCGGCGACCAGCCCAGCAGGAACCAGCCGCCGTACACGGCGCCCCGGCGCCAGGCCAGCACGGCCACCAGCAGCAACAGCGGCGCGCACGTCACCAGTAGGGTATTGCCGACGAAGGGGTACCAGCCGCGGACGAGTTCACGGCCCAGCAGCAACGTCGCCAGCAGGCCGACATGCAGCCACAGCAATACCCGCACCAGACCCGCCGCGCGCGGCGCGACCCGGTCGAGTTCGAGGAAGCGCAGGCTGAACACCAGTTGCAGGACCACCGCCAGCGTCGCCAGCCCCCAGCTCACGGTGGCGCCGCCGCGGATCAGGACGTCGAGCCCGGGGATCTCCGTGGCGTCACCGGACAGCACCAGGGTGTAGCCGATCACGCACGCCAGGTAACCGGCGTAGCCGAGGTAGAGTACGTCGCGGAACATCGCCCACAACCCCAGCATCGCCAGCACCATCACCAGCATCGCGGTGGCGGTGGCCGCGCCGAGGCGGGCGCCGTTGCGTTGCTCGTGGATCAGTTCGGTGGTGCTGGCCATGCGCAGGCGCAGCGGTTCGCTGCCGTGCCCGCTCACCTGCAGGTAGGCGACGCTCGCCTCGGGCCAGCCATGCGGCAGCGGCAGCACCCAGCCGCGGCGCAACAACGCCGAACCGCCGGCGCGGGCGTCGAGCACGACCCGCGGTGGCGCGCCCGGCGGATAGAAGGTCACCGCCCCCAGCCCGTGCGAGCCGTTGAGGACCAGCACCTGCTGCTGCCCGGGGTCGAACGCGCGATCGCTGGTAATGCGCAACCAGTAGTGGCCATCGCGTCGCGGCACGGCGAGCTGGACGCTGTCGCCGGGCTGGGCGGCCTCGGCGCAGGTCAATACCGCGGCCGACGCCGGCGGGCCATCGAGCTCGCCGTCGGTCAGCAGCACTTCGACATGCAATGCCTGCGCGGCGGCCGGCGGCGGTCCGCCACCCATCCACAACGCCAGCGCGCACACCGCTGCGGGCAACCAGTGCCGCATCCCCATCCTCCGCTTCGTCCCCCCCGGGCCCGGGCGATTCTAGCTCACGGCCGCTCGGCCGATCCGTGACCGCGCAGGCGTTGTCCCAACCCCGATACCCGCGCGGCGTGGCGACCGAGTGCGGCGCGCAGGACGCCTTCGCCGGCGCACAGGTGCAACTCGCGCCGGGCCCGGGTCAGCGCGGTGTAGACCAGCTCTCGCGACAGCACCCGGTTGTCCTGCCGCGGCAACTGCAGCCAGACCGCGTCGAATTCCGAGCCCTGGGCCTTGTGTACGGTCATCGCGAACGCGCTCTCGTGCGCCGGCAGCGCGGCCGGATGGAATGCACGCACCGCACCGGCGCCGCCCCCGTCGCTGTCGGGGAACCACGCGACCAGGGTGCCACGCTCGTCACGCAGGCAGATGCCGATGTCGCCGTTGAACAGGCGGTGGCGATAGCTGTTCTCGGTGACCAGCAGCAGGCGGCCGTGGAAGTGCATGGGCGGGCGTGGGCCGACCAGCGCCTCCTCGATCCGCGCGTTGAGCCCGCGGGCGCCCTGCGGCCCGCCGCGCACCGCGCTCAGCAGGCGCAGGCGGGTGGCGTCGGCGAGCGCGGCGGCGGGGTCGTCGGCCTCGGCGAGCGCGCGCCAGTGCGGCAGCAGCGTGGCGGCGCCGGTTGCCAGCGGGTCGGTCGCGTCCTCATGGAAATGTACGCCGTCGAGGGTGTGGCCGCGCAACAGGGCGAGGGTGCGGTCGGCGTCGCCCTCGCGCACGGCTTCGGCCATCGGCGCCAGTTCGAACCCGGCCGACTGCCGGTAACCGCGTTGCAGGTGCACGCGGTGGCCGTGCAGGAATGACGGCGCCAGGTTCGGGTCGACAGGCTCCGCCGACGGCGCGGCGAACAGGTCCGGGGTCTCGCCGACCGCGGGGAGGTTGGCGGTCGGCGGCGGGTCGGCGGGCCTCTCGCGTCCCGCGAACCAGCCGGCGATCGCGGCCGGCACCGGGGTGTCGAGTCCGGCGGCCGTGCAGATCGAGGCGAGCACGTCGCCGGCCTCGACCGAGGGCAACTGGTCGGGGTCGCCCAGCAGGACCAGCCGGGCGCCGTCCGGGACCGCCTCGACCAACTTGCACATCAACGGCAGGTCGACCATCGAGGCCTCGTCGACCACCACCACGTCGCATGGCAGCGGGTGATCGGCGTCATGACGGAAGTGCGGACTGCCCGGGATCGTGCCGAGCAGCCGGTGCAGGGTGCTGGCCGCGCGCGGCAGCGCCTCGACCCAGCTCGGGTCGAAACCGTCCGCCGATGTCATCCGCGCGACCGCGGCCTTCAGGCTTTCGGCCATGCGCTCGGCGGCGCGGCCGGTCGGTGCGGCCAACGCGATCCGCGGCGGTGGGTGACCAGCCAGGCGCGCCTGCGCCAGCAGCAACACCAGCATCCGCGCGATCGTGGTGGTCTTGCCGGTGCCGGGGCCGCCGGTGACCAGCAGCAGCGCGCGTTGCAGAGCGAGCGCAGCGGCACGCGCCTGCAGCGGGTCGGAAGCGCCTTGCGGGAACAGCACATCGAACACCGGCGCCAGCGCGGCGGCGTCGACCGCCGGCGGTGCATGGACGGCGAGCGCACGCAGACGCGTGGCCAGCCGGTGTTCGTATTCGCGGTAGCGGCGCAGGTAGAGCAGGCCGTCCTCGAATACCAACGGGCGGTTGCTGCTGTTGTCCGACGTGGCCCCCGCGACCCAGTCCGACGATGCCAGCGCGGCGGTCCACGCCTCGGCCGCGGGCCAGTCCGGCCCGCCTTCAACCAGCCGCTGCGGGCGCGTGGGATCGAAGCCGGCGTGGCCGTGCGACACCGCCAGCGAGGCCAGCGCAGCGCCGGCGAGCACCAGCTCCGGCGTCGCCGGGTCGAGCCGGCGCAGGGTCGCGGCGAGTTCGCGATCGAGCGGGCGCAAATGGCGGGCGAGGTCGTCGAGCAGGCTCATGCCGTGCCTCCGGCGAACAGCGCGTCGAGCGCATGCACGAGATCCGGTTCGGGACGATGCGCGTGGATGCCCTCGCCGCCGTCCGGCGCGAGCCCGCGGCTGAACATGTAGCGCACGCCGCCAAAGTCACGCGTGTAGTCGTAATCGCCACCGAGGCGGAAACGCAGCCAACGATGCAGGGCGAGGGTGTACAGCAGCGCCTGCAGGTCGTACTCGCTGTGCGCCATCGCCGCGTCGAGGCCGGCCGGGTCGTAGCCCGGCAGCCGGTTGGACTTGTAGTCGAGCACGTACCAGCGGCCGGCGGCGGTGTAGGTCAGGTCGATCTTGCCGGTCATCAGGCCTTCCAGCCGCTGCCGCGCACCGAACGCGTGGCGGCCGCGCAGCACGCCGAAGCGGTGCAGCAGGGCGATCAATGCTTCGACCCGGGTCGGGGCCAGCGCGAAGTGGAACTCCATTTCGGCGCGACGCGCCGCATCGGCCAGCTCGCACAGCCGGCCGCCTTCGGGCAGCGGCGCGACCAGGGTGTGGCCGACCAGACCGGCCAGCAGCGACACGCCGTCATCGAGGTCGGCATCGGCATAACCGCCGGCACGCAACGCCGCGCGCAGCGGCGCGTCCTGACCGGACGGCGGCGCGTCGCCGTGGCGCCAGTCACGCCATGCGTCGAACGCGACGTGCTCGAGGGCGTCGTGAAGCACATTGCCGAAACGGCTGCCGGCGAAACGCGGGTCGAATGGATCGCCGGCGCTTTCGTCGCCACCGGCATCGGCGTGCGCGGCCGGCGTGACGACATCGGCGAGTGTTTCGTCGTCGGCGCCCTGTTCGGCCCGGGTGGCCGCGGCCAGCGGTGCGGCGCCCTCGCCGGCGTCGGCGCGGGCGAGCTGGGTGAAGCTGTAGACCCACCAGTCGCGCGGGATCGCGCGCTGCGCGGTGCGCGCGGCCGGAACCGCGTCCTCGGCCTGCGGCGGCAGCGGCGCAGGGGCCGGACCGATCGGCGTGTCGTCGATCGCGATCGCCGGTTCCTTCCGCAACCGGTCGAGGTCGGCCAGCATCGGTGCCAAGCGGGTTTTGGCGTGACCGGAGAACGCGCCCGTCGCCAGCCACAGCGCGTGGCGCGCGCGGGTCAGGCCGACGTACAGCAGGCGCGCCTGCTCGGCCTGCTCCTCGCGCGCATGGGCGTCGCGCGCGTCCTTCCAGGCCTGCGATTGCTTGTCGATCTTCCAGTGCAGCACGCGTCGGTCGCCGTCGTGCACCGCGTGGTGGCGGACGTCGTTGTGGCCGTTGCCGCCGATCCCGATGAACGGCAGGAATACCAGCGGGTATTCCAGACCCTTGCTCTTGTGCAGGGTCACGATCTGCACCCGGCGTGCGTCGGACTCCAACCGCAACAACTGCGCCTCATCGTCGCTGTCGGCCTCGGCGATCGCCGCACGCAGCCAGTCGAGCTGGCCGTGCAGGCCCGGCGTGCGCGCCTGCGCGTCCTGCATCAACTCGCCCAGTTGCAGCGCGTTGGTCAGCCGCCGTTCGCCGTCGAGCAGGCCGAGCAGGCGCTCGCCGGCCGTCGCGCACAGGTCGGCGACCAGCGCCAACGGGCCGCTGCGCTGCCAGCGCTCGCGCCAGTCCTGGGCTTGCTGTTGTAGCGCGGCGTGGGTGGCGCCGTCGTCGTCGAGCGCGGCAATTGCGGCGGCGTCGAGGCCGACCAACAGCGTCGCCAGCGCCGCGCGCAGGCGGCTGTCGTCGGCCGGGTACAGCAGCGCCTCGAACACCGCCAGCAACTCGCGCGCCTCGTCGGTCGCGAACAGGCTCTGCTTGCCGGCGGCGACCGCGGGGATGCCGGCGGCGGCCAGCGCCAGCTGCATCCGTGTCGCCTCCCTGTGGCTGCGCACGAGCACCGCGATGTCGCCGGCGGCGACCGGGCGGCCGTCGATGCTGGCGGTGCCGGCGCGACCCTCGACCAGCAGCGCATGGATCGCGTCGACGCAGGCACGGGTGGCGAGCGCGCGCGAGCGGTCGGCCTTGATCGACTTCGCATCCGGTTCGTCGGGGTCGACGACCGTGCGCACGGTGAGTGCGGGCGCGGCGGCGCCGTTGCGGAGGAAATCGTCGTCGCTGCGACGGCCGCCGGGGTACACCGGCAGGAAGCGGATGCGCGGGTCGATGAATGGCGACGGCGCAATCCCGTCCTCGCCGCCTCCGATGCCGGAGGTGTCCGGCGCGTTGGTGCTCGAATCCGCCGCGTCGTACAGCGCGGCGATGGCCCGGAGCACGCCCGGCCGCGAACGGAAATTGCGGTCCAGCGGCGGCGCGCGCTCGGCGTCACCCTGCGCCTGCAGGTAGGTGTGCACGTCGCCGCCGCGGAAGCCGTAGATCGCCTGCTTGGGGTCGCCGATCAGGAACAGCGCCGGTGGGTGCGCCGACGCATCCGCGGACGGGCCGACCGCGCCGCCCCGCGGTTGGCCGAACACGCGGCGAAAGATCGACCACTGGCGCGGGTCGGTGTCCTGGAACTCGTCGACCAGCGCGATGCGGTACTGCTGGCGCAGCGCACCGACCAGCGCGTCGCCATGCGGGCCACCGAGGGCATCGGCGACGCCGTCGATCAGGTCGTCATAGGTCTGCAGCCGGCGCACCCGCTTGAGTTCGGCGAGGCGCGCGATGGCCTCGTCGCGGACGCGGTGCAGCAACGCGGTGCTGCGCGCATCGAGCCACGCCTCGTGCCGCGCGCGGGCGTCGAGGAACGCGTCGATCGCATCGCACAGCGGCGACTGCGGCGTGCGGCCCTGGCCGGCCTTGTTGGTCTTGTCGAGCAGCACCCGCGTGCCGAGTCGCGACAGTCTTTCGTCGAACTCGGCCGCGGAATCGGCGCGATCGCACCAATGCTGCAGGGCCTGCCAGCACCCATCGAGTGTGTCCGCCTTGTACATGGCGGCGTTGATGAACCTGGCGGCAACGGCGGCGTCGAGTGCGTCGCGCAGTTCGCCGCCATGCATGCCGAACGCCTCGCGCACGATGCGCGCCGCCGCAGCGAGCGCGGACGACGGATCGTCAGCGCGCGTCGAAGGCGCCGGCAGCAAGGGCTCGCGCGCGAGCAGTACGCGCAGGTCATCCTGCAACTGTTGTGGTTGCGTCCACAGCCGCGGCAGCAGCAGCGCGGCCTCCGGGTCGGCGGCGAAGCGGCGCCACAGGTCGGCGGCCAGTTCCTCGCGCAGTGCGGCGTCGCTGGTCAGCAGGGTCCGCGCGTCGAAACCGTGGCCACTGTCGAGCGCGTGCTCGCGCAGCACCCGGGCGCAGAAACCGTGGATGGTGAAGATCGCGGCGAGGTCGACCTCCCATACCGCCTGGCGCAGGCGCCGCTGCAGCTGCACGCGGGTCTCGCCGCCGCTGGCGAGGTGGCGTTCGACGATGGTGCGGCTGAGCGCGGCGGCGGCGTCACCGTCGCCATCGCCATTCGCCGCGACCACCCGCGCGGCCAGCTCCAGCCGCTCGCGGATGCGGCTGCGCAGCTCCTGGGTCGCCGCCTCGGTGAAGGTCACCGCCAGCACCTGGCCGATCCGCAGGCCGCGCTCGACCACCAGCCGGGTGACCAGGGTGGCGAGGGTGAAGGTCTTGCCGGTGCCGGCGCTGGCCTCGATCAGGCGCACGCCGTCGAGCGGCAGGTCGAGGTAGGGGTCGACGCCGAACTCGTGCCGGTCGGGCGCGTTCATGCGGTTGCCTCGCCGCGGTCGACCACGACATCGTCAACGAAGCCGTCGAAGGCGACGCCCTCGACCAGCGCGCGGAAGATCCGCGCATTGACCGCCTCGAAGCGTCGCAGCAGTCCGGCATCGTCGAACAGTTCGCGGCCGCGCAGGGTCAACCGGAACGCGTCGCCGTCGCCCTCGCCCCAGCGCTGGTGGCCGCCTTCCCAGCGCTCGCGCGCCTTGCCGAACGCGGCTTCGGGCTTCGCTCCGCTGGACTCGCTGTAGTAGGTCCAGCCGGTATACGGCCCCCAGGGCAATGGTTCGGCCAGCCCCTGCGCGCGCAACTGCAGCAGCCCGCGCAGCGCGACGCGGGCGGCGTCGGGTGCCAGCGGCGCGCGCTCGTGCCGATCCACGCCATTGCCATCGTCGTGGAACTGCACCAGCGTGCGCGGTGTCCGGTTGGCACTGGCGAGCAGCCAGTCGAGGCCGTCACGGATCGCCGACGGGCCGTTGGGGGCGCCCACGCGCAGGCGGGCGATGGCATCGCCATGGTCGCCTTCGATGCGGCCGCGCACCTGCACGCGAGCGCCGGGGAGATCGATTTCGACGTCGATCTGCAACGACGTGGCCTCGCGGCCGTCGCGCCAGCGGTTGAACCGCTCAGCGTAGGGACGGGTGTCCCGCAGCAACGCGTCGAGCTGCGCCGCCGCCAGCGGTCCGGGCGGCAGCAGGCCGCGGGCGCGCAGGCGTTCGTTCAGGTCGCCGGTGTCGCCGGCGATGGCCGCCTCGAGCACCGCGGTCTGCAGGTGATGCTTGTCGAGCCCGCGCGTGGGCAGCAGCAGCGGTTCGACGTCCTCGACCGATGCGACCTCCTCCGGCAACCGCAACGCCAGTCGGCGCCGCAGGTACTCGCCGGCGGGATCGCGCAGGAAGCGGCGCAGCTCGGCGATGGTGACCACCTCCGGCCCGGCCTCGGTGTCCGCCGGGGCCTTCGCCGGCAGCGGCCCGCGGTTCCACGCCGGCAGCGGCTGGCGCTGACCCGTGCTGCGGCCTGCCGCCGGATGCCATTCGCCACGGAAGCTGAAACGCCGCGGCTCGATGCCGTCGCGATCACCAGCGCCAAACGCGGTCGGCGCGAACGGCTGCAACGGGTGGTGCAACACCATGGCCTCGCGCGCCTGCGCGGGGTCGACGTGCTGGGCGGCGGCGACATCGAGCAGTTCGGCCACCAGCACCGACGGTTCGCGCGCGCTGCCGTCGCGCGCATCGGCGCCGAGGTGGCTGAGGTAGAACACGTCGGCGGCCGAGGCCAGCAACTGCAGGAACAGGAAGCGGTCGTCCTCGCGCAGCGAGCGGTCGCCATGACGGCGACGGTGGCTGCCGAGTTCGGCGGTCAGCCGGTTGAGCCCGGCCGCGGGGTCGCGCCGCGGGTAGTCGCCGTCGTTGAGGCCGAGCACGCAGATCGCGCGGAACGGCAGCAGCCGCAACGGCACCATCCGGCCGAAGCTGATGCCGCCGGTCAGCAGCGGCGCGCGGGTGTCGGCCTCGCCGAGCACGCCGGCGAAGTGCGCGCGCACGACCTCCGGCGCCAGTGGTGCCTCGAAGCCGGCGGCCGCGGCGCTGTCGGCGAATGCACCGACCAACTGGCGCAG
Organism: Lysobacter sp.; assembly: GCA_050737695.1. Taxonomy (GTDB): domain Bacteria; phylum Pseudomonadota; class Gammaproteobacteria; order Xanthomonadales; family Xanthomonadaceae; genus Novilysobacter. Next base: position 24,644 of record JBOHYB010000001.1, read on the forward strand.
GCGGTCGAGCGCGCGCTGGGTCGCGGGCGCCGACGGCACCTGTGGAAACAGCGCTTCGAGCAGGCCGAGCAGGCGCTCGCGCCACAGCGCGGGCGGCATCGATTCGGCCAGCGTGCGCTCGTGGCGTTCCAGCGTGCGCAACAGCCGCAGCAGGACGTCGAGTGCGTCGAGCGCGCCGCCCTCGAGCTCCGGCCACGGCGCCAGCGTCGCGCCCGATGCCAGCGTCAGTGGGGCGTCGTCGCCGATCGCGTGGCCGAGCAACAGCCGGTCGAGCGCGAAGCGCCAAGTCCAGGTGCCGTCGGGGGGCGCGCCGTGTCGTTGGCGGTGACCGGCGTCCAGGCCCCAGCGCGCACCGGCAGCCTGCAGCCAGTCGTGCAGGCGCTCCAGCGCCGGCGCGTCCAGTCCCGCGGCCTCGGCCAGCGGCGGGCTGGCGAGCAGGTCGAGTACCTCGTGCAGGCCGAACCGCGACACCGGCAACGCCAGCAGGCGCAGGAACACCTCGGCCAGCGGCTCGCCGGCCAGCGGACTGGCGTCGGCCAGCGCATACGGAATGAAGTCCGGCTCGCCGGCGCGGCCGCCGAACACCGCCTCGATGTACGGCACGTAGGGGTCGATGTCGGGCGCCAGCACGGCGATCTCGCGCGGCTGCAGCGGCGGGTCGAAGCGGTCGTCCTCGAGCAGGCCGCGCAACTGGTCGTGCAGCACCTGCACCTCGCGCAGGCGGGTGTGGCAGGCGTGGACCTGCAGGGTCGGATCACCGCGGTCGACCGCCGCGCGCAATGGCGCGTCCGGCGTCCCGCGGCGGTGGAACAGGTCTCGCTGCAACCGCTTGAGCAGGCCGTCGGCGAGCGCGTCGCCCGGCTTCGGCACCGGCTCGGCGTACGCGGGGATGTCCCCCGACGGATGCACCACCTCGTAGCTGCCGAGCACCGCCATGAAGTCGCGCCCGGCCGCGCCCCAGGCCTGCAGCAAGGGGTTCTCGCCGAGCGCGAAGGCATCGTCGCTGTCGGCCTGCAGGCGTTCGCGCAGGGTCTGCAGGTCGCCCCAGTACGCCTGGGTCGGCGACGGCAGGTAGAAGTGCAGGGTGCCGACGCGGGCCTGGGTGGCGACCACCCGCAGCACGTCGGGCGAGATATTGAGGGTGGCGAACGCGAACAGCCGCGGCGGCAGGCCGGCGGGCAGTGGCGCGTCGGCGCCGCCGAAACGACGCAGATAGTCGTCGATGCGTCGGGCGCGGTGGCGGCGGCCGGCGCCGACGTGGCGCCACAGCAGCGCCTGCGGATCGCGCGGGTCGGCGCCGGTCTCCCAGCCGAGCAGCCAGTCGCGACGCCAGGCCTGGTACTTCTCGAACACCGCCGCCAACTCGCCGGCCAGGCCCCAGGCCTTGAGTGGATCGACGTCGGCCAGGTAGTGGCGTAGCCCGGCCATCGCCGGCGCGCGCATCAGCGCCGGGTCGCCGAGCGCGGCCAGCAGGCGCCAGCGCAGGGCGTCGGCATCGAAGTCCTCGCCGGCGCCGTCAACATTGGCGTCGAGCACGCGACGAACCAGTTCGCCCGGGGTCAGGAATTCGAGGTTGGCGGCGATCCCGTGCGCCTTCGCCAACTCCGCCTGCAGCCAGCGCCGCATCGCCACCTGCGGGATCAGCACGATGTCCGGGGTCAGCAGCGACTGCCCCGGCGCCGGCGTACGCAGTTCCTCGGCCAGCAGCCCGGCGAGGACGTCCAGCGAGTTGGAGTGGTACAGGCGGAAATCGGGCGCGGCAGGCATGCGGCCATCTTGCCGCAGCGCCGTCGCAATCGCCGAGACGACCGCCCGCCGGAACGACCGCGTGCGCGCCGGTCCGGGCCCTGCGACAATGCCGACAACCCTTGTTCAGGTTTCCGTGGCCAAGCTGCACGCGCCCTGCCCGTGCCGTCCGGTGCCCGCGCCGATCCGATGACCGACTCCGCTCCCATCGTCCGCCTCACCGACCTCCGCCTCGACCGCGGCGGCCGCGCGGTGCTGCGCGACATCAACCTGAGCGTCCCGCGCGGTCAGGTGGTCGCCGTGCTCGGTCCGTCCGGCAGCGGCAAGTCGACCCTGCTGGCGGCGCTGACCGGCGAGCTGGAGCCGGCGGCCGGCTCGGTCGAGGTGCTCGGCCAGCCGGTGCCGCGCAATCCGCGGGCGCTGCTGGAACTGCGCAAGGGAATAGGGGTCCTGCTGCAGGGCAACGGCCTGCTGACCGACCTGACCGCGGCCGAGAACGTCGCCCTGCCGCTGCGCGCGCACACCAAATTGCCGAAAGCGGTGATCGACCGGCTGGTGTTGATGAAGCTCAACGCGGTCGGCCTGCGCGCGGCCGCCGACGCGTTCCCGCGCGAGTTGTCGGGCGGCATGGCGCGGCGGGTCGCGCTGGCCCGGGCGCTGGCGCTGGACCCGCCGCTGATGATCTACGACGAGCCGCTGACCGGCCTCGATCCGATTGCGTCCGGGGTGGTCATGGACCTGGTGCGCCGGCTCAACGACAGCCTCGGGCTGACCAGCATCGTGGTCACCCACCACGTCCACGAGACCCTGCCGGTGGCCGACCATGCGATCGTGATCGCCAATGGCGGCATCGTGTTCTCCGGTACGCCCGACGCGCTGCAGGCCAGCACCGATCCGCTGGTGCGACAGTTCCTCGACGGCGAGCCGGATGGCCCGATTCCGTTCGACGCCGCCCCTCGCACCTCGTCCCGGATGGAAGCCGCCTGATGCCGTTCGTTGCCGCCACCCGCTCGGTCGGCCGCGCCGGCCTGTTTACCCTGTCGGTGCTGCACGCCTCCAAGCCGAGTGCCGACCTGTTCCGCGAGTTCGTCCGCGAGATCTACAAAATCGGTGCGCGTTCGCTACCGATAATCGCCGTTGGCGGCGCGTTCGTCGGACTTTCCGTGACCCTGCTCGGCTACCGCGCGCTCGACACCTACGGCGCGGCCAACCAGGTCAGCGCGATGCTCGGGCTCGGCCTGTACCGCGAACTCGGCCCGGTGCTGACCGCGCTGCTGTTCATCGGCCGCGCCGGCAGCTCGATCGCCGCCGAACTCGGGCTGATGCGCGCCACCGACCAGATCACCGCGCTCGGGCTGATGGCGATCAACCCGGTGGGCAAGGTGGTCGCCCCAAGGTTCTGGGCGGCGGTGCTGTGCGTGCCGCTGCTGACCGGCTTCTTCTGTTCGCTGGCGATCAGCGCCAGTTACTTCGAGGCGGTCCACGTGATCGGGATCGACTCGGGGATCTTCTGGCAAGTGCTGAAGGACAGCGTCGATTTCGTCGACGACTTCGGCATGGCGCTGGTCAAGTCGGCGGTGTTCGGCGCGGTCGCGGCGCTGGTCGCCTCGTATGTCGGTTTCCACGCCGAGCCGACCATCGAGGGCACCTCGGTGGCGACCACCAAGGCGGTGGTCAACGCCTCGCTGCTGGTGCTGATGTTCAACTTCGTGATGTCGGCCTTGTTGTTCCGCTGACGCGGTGCGAGTCCATTCGCAAAAACCCGCACCTCCTCGTGCGGACTTCTCGATGCAACAGCCCGCTCCGTTTCGTTGACGCGCGAGCTTCAAGTTTGAGGTAGCAAACCATGTCTTCCCGAGCCCCCCGTATCGAATTCGCCGTCGGTGCCTTCCTGCTGCTGGCGCTGGCCTCGCTGATGGTGCTGGCTATCGCCTCCACCAACGGCAAGTTCGGCTTCGGCGGCGACCACTACGAGATCACCGCGCGCTTCACCAACCTCGGGCCGCTGCGCGAGAACGCGCCGGTCAAGGTCGGCGGCGTTGCCATCGGCCACGTCTCCGGCATCGCCCTGGACCCGGTCAAGCTCGATTCGGTGGTCACCCTGGCGATCGACAAGCGCTACAGCGACCTGCCGGCCGACACCAGCGCGGCGATCCTGACCTCCGGCCTGCTCGGCGAGAGCTACATCGGCCTGCAGCCCGGCGGCGACCCGGAGCCGCTGCGCGAAGGCGATGCGATCTTCCTGACCCAGTCTTCGGTCGACCTGATCCAGATGGTCGGCAAGTACATGTTCAGCGGCGGTGCGGACAATGGCGGCAGTGCTGCAGGCGCCGAGGAGGCTCCGGCCACCGACGTCCCCGCCTACCTGCAGGAAAGCGACCCCGACTCCCCCACGGAATGAAGCTTATGAAGCGCACCCTCATCGCCACCGTCGTCGCCGCCGCGCTGCTCGCCAGCGCCCCGGCCGTCGTGCTCGCCGCCCCGCAGGCCGCGACCGCCACCCCCGCCGCCAGCTCGCCGAGCAAGATGGTGCTGGAGAACTCGACCCGCATCCTGACCACGCTGGAAGCGCGACGCGACGAGTTCAAGACCGACCGCGAGGCGCTGCGCGAGTTCATCGCCGGCGAGTTCAACCAGATGTTCGACCGCACCTACGCCGGCCGGCTGGTGCTGGGCCGCCACGGCCGCGGCGCCTCCGAGGCCGACGTCAAGCTGTTCGCCGACGCCCTCGCCGAAAACCTGATGCAGCGCTACGGCGCCTCGCTGCTCGACTTCAACACCGAGCTGCGGGTGCGGATGAAGTCCGAAACCCCGCTGCGCGGCGGCTCGATGGTCAAGGTGTCCAGCGAGTTCCTGCGCGAGGGCGGCGAGCCGATCCCGGTCGACTACCTGATGCGCAAGACCGGCGACAGCTGGAAGGTGTTCGACGTGATGGTCGAGGGCGTGAGCTTCGTGCAGACCTTCCGCAACCAGTTCGACGGCCCGCTGTCGCGCAAGTCGATCGCCCAGGTCGCCGCCGACCTGCGTGCCGGCAAGTTGCAGGCCGGCACCGCGGCGGGCGGCTGATCACGTGAGCGCCCCCGCTCCGGACGCGCAGGTCCACCGCGCCGCCGACGCCGGCACGCTGGTGTTTGCCGGCGCGCTCGAGCGCGCCGCGGTGGCCGGACTGTGGCGGCAGCTGTTGCCGTTGCTGGCCGGTGCACGCCGCTTCGACCTGCGCGCGGTGGAACGCGTCGACAGCGCCGGGCTGGCGCTGCTGGCGCAAGCCGCGGCCCAGGCGGCGCCACAGCCCGGCGAGGTCGAGTTGATCGGCACCCCACCGGGACTGGACGAGCTGCGCACCGCCTACCGGCTCAACGCCGGCCTGGCCTTCACCGGCTGAGCCGGCAACACCGTGTTCCGGCCGACGCACGCCCGCGTGCATGGCCGGGGCCGGCCTGGAAGATTAAACTGCACCGATGCGTCGCCTCCCCCTCCTGCTATTGGCCATGGCCGGCCTACCGCTGCTGGCCGATGCACAGATCATCACCCGACCGCTGTCGGCACAGCAGCGCATCGAGTACCAGCGCTGCATGTCCGGCAAGGCGGCCGACGATGGAGCCGCGGTCGCCGCCTGCGTGCGCGCGATCGAGGACGATGGTGACGAAGCCGCACTCGGGGCCGCCGTGCCGTTACCGGCCGACACCGCGGCCACCGACCCGACGTCGGTCGACGTGCCGCCAACCGACGCGATCCCGATCGACCCGGCCAACACGCCGACCCAGGCCGAGCTCGACTACGCCGCGATCTACGGCGGCCAGGATCCCTACAACCCGGTCGCCGACCCGACCCTGCCCGAACCCCTCCCGGTCGCCCAGAGCTACGACCCGTGGCAGCGCTACAACCGCAAGATGCACCGTTTCAACAACGCGGTCGACCGGGTCATTGCGCGACCGCTCGCACGCGCCTACGTGGCGGTGGTGCCGCGCCCGATCCGGCTCGGCGTCAGCAATTTCTTCAGCAACCTCGGCCAGCCGGTGTCGGCGGTCAACGCGCTGCTGCAGGGCAAGCCGAAGCAGGCGGCCCATGCGATCGGCCGCTTCGCCCTCAACTCCACCCTCGGCATCGGCGGGATCTTCGACCCGGCCAGCGACGCCAAGCTGTCGCGGCGCAGCGAGGATTTCGGCCAGACCCTCGGCATCTGGGGCTGGGAGACGTCGCGTTACGTCGAACTGCCGCTGTTCGGCCCGCGCACCGTGCGCGACGTGTTCGGGATGGTCGGCGACGCACCGCTGAGCCCGTTGCGCCAAGTCAACGACGACGCCACCCGGCTCCCGCTGCAGGGCCTGCAACTGGTCGACGTGCGCACCCAGCTGCTGGCGACCGACAGCCTGCGCGCCGGCGCCGCCGACGACTATGCGCTGGTCCGCGACGCGTGGATGCAACGCCGCGACTACCAGATCTTCGGCGACCGCATCGAGGAAGGCGAAGACGTCGCCCTGCCGGATTACCTGCGCGACGACAGCCTGCCGATCGTGCCGGCCGCCGCGGTGCCGGTGATGCCGACCGACGGCTGATCTTCGGCAGCCGCGAACCCGCTGTTGCAGGAGCGGCTTTAGCCGCGATCTGAAGTCGGCGCGAGCGAACGATTGTCCGATCGCGGCTAAAGCCGCTCCTACAAAAGACGTCCGATCAATCGTCGTCGGTCTCGTCCAAAGCGGTGCCCAGCAGTATCCGGGTTTCGTCGGCCGGCAATGATTCGACCTCGCGCAGCTTGCGGGTCAGCACGTTGGTGCGGGTCTTGGTCTGCTCGATCTTGTTGCTGGCCTCGTCGAGCTTCTTCTTGACCCCCTCGAGCACCACGCCGAACTTGCCGAACTCGGTCTTGACCGCGCCCAGGGTGCGCCAGACTTCACTCGAACGCTCCTGGATCGCCAGCGTACGGAAACCCATCTGGAAGCTGGTCATCAGTGCCAGCAGGGTGGTCGGGCCGGCGACCGCGATGCGCTGGTCGCGCTGCAGTGCATCGACCAGCCCGGGTCGGCGCAGCACCTCGGCATACAGGCCTTCGGTCGGCAGGAACAGGATGCCGAACTCGGTGGTGTGCGGCGCGCACAGGTATTTCTCGCGGATGCGCGCGGCTTCCTTGCGCACCGCCCGCTCCAGCGCATCGCTGGCCGCGCGCGCGGCCTCGACCTCGCCGCGCTCCTGCGCATCGAGCAGGCGCTCGTAGTCCTCGCGCGGAAACTTGGCGTCGATCGGCAGCCACACAGGCGCCTCGCCACTGGACCCGGGGAAGCGCACCGCGAACTCGACCCGCTCGTTGCTGCCCGGCACCGTCGCCACGTTGGCGGCGTACTGGTCGGGGGCGAATACCTGTTCCAGCAGACCGGCCAGCTGCACCTCGCCGAACACACCGCGTGACTTGACGTTGCTCAACACCCGCTGCAGGCCGCCGACATCGGCCGCGAGCTTGTTCATGTCGCCCAGGCCCTGGTGGACCTTGGCCAGCATGGTGGTGACGTGGCCGAAGCTCTCGGTCAGGCGCGTCTCCAGGGTCGCGTGCAGCTTCTCGTCGACGGTCGCGCGCATCTGTTCGAGCTTGGCGGCGTTGTCGGCCTGCAGCTCGCGCAATTTTTGTTCGAGGGTGGCGCGCATCTCGCCGATGCGCTGCTCGTTGCGCTGGGTCAGCTCGCTCAGGCGCTGGCCTATCGCGTCGCTGGAGCGCTGCTGCAACTCGGCGCCCTCGGCGCGGGCCTTGCGGGCGTCTTCGATCAGCGCCTCGCGCAGCAAATCGAGCCGCTGGTCGGTGCGTTGGGTCAGCTCGGCGAGGTTGCGGCCGAAGCCGTCGATGCGGGTCTCCTGCTGGCCCGACAGGCTGTCGAGCTGCTGCCGCAACTCGGCGCGGCCGCCGCGCTGCTCCTCGCGCAAGGCCTGTTCCAGCCGGCTGCGATGGGCCTCCAGTACCGCGTCGGGCTTGCGCAGCAACAACAGCACCAGCAACGCGATCGCGACGAGGACCGCGGCCAACAGGATGACAAGAAGCGTGGATTCCGACATGCCATCAGTGTAGCCGCCACCGTCGCGCCGGTTGCGACCGCGTGACGGGAGTATCGTCAGCCCACCATCCAACCGGAGAGACGACGATGACCCATAAGGGAAGCTGCCACTGCGGCAAGGTGACGTTCGAAGCCGACGGCGAGATCGAGGGCGTGGTGTCGTGCAACTGCTCGATCTGTCAGCGCAAGGGCTCGCTGCTGTGGTTCGTGCCGCGCGGCAGCCTGCGCGTCGAGGGCGAGGACGCATTGTCGAGTTACACCTTCAACAAGCACGTGATCAAACACCGTTTCTGCCCGACCTGCGGCATGCATCCGTTTGGCGAGGGCGCCGACCCGAAGGGTAACGCGATGGCGGCGATCAACATCCGTTGCATCGAGGGGATCGATCTGGAGGCGATCCCGGTCAAGCATGTCGATGGGCGCTCGTTTTAGTCCGCGGGCTTCGGTAGGAACGACGTAAGTCGCGGGCTGTACATCACCTCACGGGCTCGGCGGGTCGCGACTTACGTCGCTCCTACAGCGGAACTGGGCGGGTGCCGGCGCTTCTGTAGGAGCGGCTTCAGCCGCGATCTGGAGTCGGCGCGGGCGAACAGTTATCCGATCGCGGCTAAAGCCGCTCCTACAAAAGCCCGTGGATGCGCCACCAAGCAAAAATCTGTGGATGCACCACGACGAGATCCAATCAGCAACCCGCGCCCCACCCGAAGCCGACTCACCGCACGCCGTTGCTGTGCAGTTACAGTTGCAGTTGCAGTTGCTTTCGCTGTTGCGGCACCCCGCGAAGCCGGCACTAGTCCAGCACCCGGCAGAACACCGCCTTCAGATACCGCGACTCCTGCACCTGCGCCAGCCACGGATGATCCGGGCCCGCGCCGGCGACCTTCAACACCTGCACCGTGCGATTGGAATAGAACGCCGCGCGCCGAAGCATGTCGAGGAACTGCTCCTCGCTGACCAGCCCGGTGCACGAGAACGTCGCGAACAGCCCGCCCGGCTTGACCACCGACATCGCCAATTTGTTCATGTCGAGGTACTTCTTCAGCGCCGGGATCACCTGCTCGCGGTCGCGGGTCATCTTGGCCGGATCGAGGATCACCACGTCGAACTGCTCGCCGGCGTTGCCGGCATCGCGCAGCCACGGAAAGATATCGGCCTGGACGAAGCGCGGGCGCACGCCGTTGAGCTTGGCGTTGCCCTTGGCGATCTCGATCACGTCGGCATCGATGTCGACTCCGACCACCTCGGCCGCCCCGCGCACCGCCGCGTACACCGCGAAGCCGCCGGTGTTGCAGCACAGGTCGAGCACGCGCTTGCCTTCGACCTGCTGCGACAGCCACTGGCGGTTCTCGCGCTGGTCGGCGAAGAAGCCGGTCTTGTGCGCGCCGGCCGGGTCGGCGCGGAACTTGACCCCGTACTCGGTGATCACCGCCGGCGCAGGCGGTTCGGTGCCGCGGAAGTCAAACGACTCCTGCTTCTGCACGTGCTCGTCGGCAAACATGTGGAAGCGGCAGCCCGGGAACTGCTCGCGCAGCGCCGCCTGGATCCACTCGCGATGGCGGAACGCGCCGGCGCTGAAAAACTCCAGCACCAGCAGGTCGGCGTAGCGGTCGACCACCAGCCCACTGATGCCGTCGCCCTCGCTGTGGAACACCCGCCAGGCGTCGGAGACCTCGTCGAGCCGGAGCAGTTCGCGCCGCAACGACACCGCGGCGGCGATCTTGCGGGCGAACCAGTCGGCATCGATCGCCGCGTTCGGATCGCTGTCGAGCATGCGCAGGGCGATCCGCGAGTGGCCGTTGTAGAAGCCGCGACCGATCAGGTCGCCGTCGACCCCGATCACGTCGACGATCGAGCCGGGTTTGGGGCGCTGTTCGGGCTTGGCGACCAGGCGTTGGAAGATCCACGGGTGCGAGGATTTCCAGGCGTTCTTGAGGTGGACGGTGGGGATTTCATTGCTCATCGGACCATTCTACCGGCGTTGCGCTCCCCCTTCTCCGGCACGCGGGAGCAGGGAGCGACACCTTGCAATTGCCATCGCCACCGCCACTGTTGGCATATGCACCTGCCCGACGACGTCCAACCCCTCGACCCCCAGGCCCAGCGCGCGGCCGACCGCCGCCGTTGGCTCGGCGCGTTCAACCTCAGCCTCGGCTTCGTGCTGGTGCTGTGCGTGGTGTTCAGCATCCAGTCCGCGGTCGACCTGCGGGCGTGGACGGTGCAGCCGTGGTCGGCGGCCGGGCTGCTCGGCCTGCTCGGCGCGCCGTTGCTGCACGGCTCGATCGAGCACCTCGCCGCCAACGCGATCTCGCTGCTGCTGCTCGGCACCCTCGCCGGCGGCATGTACCCGCGCGCCAGCGCGCGGGCGCTGCCGCTGATGTGGCTGGGCTCGGGACTGGGCGCGTGGCTGCTCGGCGAGGCCGGCTCACACCACCTCGGGGCCAGCGGCCTGACCCACGGGCTGATGTTCCTGGTGTTCGTGCTCGGCCTGCTGCGCCGCGATCGGCCGGCGATCGCGGCGGCGATGATCGCGTTCTTCCTCTACGGCGGCATGCTGTTGACGATCTTCCCGCGCGAGGCCGGGATCTCCTGGCAGGCCCACCTCGGCGGCGCGCTCGGCGGGGTGGTCGCGGCGCTGCTGTGGCGTCGGCTCGACCCGCAGGCGCCGCGCCGCAAGTACAGCTGGGAGATCGAGGAGGCGGCCGAACAGGCCCGCGCGGATGCCGAGCGCGACAGCCTGGAACCACCGTCGCCGCACGAGGTCCCGGTGCTGTGGCAGCGCGAGGCACCCGACGACCGACGCGGCGTGGTGCTGCGGTTCCCGTCGCGCGAGTAGACCGCCCGTGCGCTATTGCCGCGCAATTGACCGGAAGCGCGCTACTGCCGCGCAACCAGCCGCAGCCCGCGCGGGGTCAGGCCGCGCTCGACCAGTTCGAAGCCGCCCTGCACCGCCAGCGCCAGCAGCGCCGCCGGCACCGCGCCTTCGAGGATCAGGCCGATGTCATCGAGGCGGATGCCGGCGAGGATCGGCTGACCGTAGCCGCCGGCGCCGATCAGCGCGCCCAGGGTCGCGGTACCGACGTTGATCACCGCCGCGGTCTTGACCCCGGCGAGGATGGTGCGCAGCGCCAGCGGCAGTTCGATCTTCCACAGCCGCGTGCGCGGCGGCAGGCCGAGCGCGGCGGCGGTCTCGCGCAGCTCGCGGGCGATGCCGGTCAACCCGGCATGGGTGTTGCGCACGATCGGCAGCAGGCTGTAGAGGAACAGCGCCGCGATCGCCGGCCCGGCGCCGATCCCGAACAGCGGGATCATGAACACGAACACCGCCAGCGAGGGCAGCGTCTGCAGCAGCCCGGTCAGCGACAGCAGCAGCTGGCCCAGCCGCGGCCGGCGCGCGGCGAGCACGCCCAGCGGCAGCGCCACCAGCAACGCCAGTCCGAGCGAGATGCCGACCAGCGCGAGGTGTTCACGCGTGCGTTGCCAGATCCGCGAGGCGCGCCCGCGCTGGTCCGCCGCGGCGACGCCGAGCCAGTCCGCCGCCACCGCCGCCTCGCGCTCGCCGTCGAGCTTCACCCGCGCGTTGAGCCGTTGCATGGTCGCCGCGTCGATGCGCCCGGCCAGTCCCCGCAGCGCGGCCAGCCATTGCGGCGCACGCTGGGCGAGGTCGCTGCGGTACAGGATCACCGCCTCGTAGTCTGGGAAATAACCGCGGTCGTCGGCCAGCACGCGCAGGTCGTAGTACGGAATCTCGGCGTCGGTGCGGTACAGGTCGGTGACATCGATCGCGCCGCTGGCCAGGCCGCGGTAGGCGAGGTCGTGGTCGAGGCCATTGGGCGCGTGCGGCAGGCCGTAGGCGCGGCGCAGGCCGGGCCAGCCGTCGGCGCGTTGCATGAACTCGTTGCTCAGGCCGATGCTCAGCCCCGGATGCGCGCGCAGATCGCCAATCGCCTCGATGTCGAGCGCCGCGGCGCGCTCGCGGCGCATGCCCAGTGCATAGGTGTTGTCGAAGCCCAGCGGCGCGGTCATCGCCAGCCCGCGCTCGGCCAGCGCCGCGCGCAGTTGCGCGTCGCTGGCGTCGGGCATCTGCAGCAACTCCTGTTTGAGGGTGCCGGTGTACTCGGGGTAGGCATCGATCCCGCCTTCGAGCAGCGCACGCCAGAGGATGCGGGTGCCGCCGAGCTGGCTCCGGTGCTCGGCTTTGATGCCGGCATCGCGCGCCAACGCGGTCGCGACCTCGCCGAGGATCACCGACTCGGTGAAGGTCTTGGAGCCGACCGTCACCGTCGGCGGCTGGGCGGCCACGCCCGCGCACAACAGCCACAGGCCGAGCAGCCAGGCGCGCCTCACAGGGCTTCGTCCAGGCTGCGCTGGGCGTGCAGGAATTCGCGCACGAACGGCTCGGCCGGCGCGTCGCGCAGCGTCCGCGCACTGCCTTGCTGGACGATTCGCCCGCGCCGCAGCAACACCAGGGTGTCGGCCAGGTACGCCGCCTCGGCGACGTCGTGGGTCACCAGCACCACGGTCTTGCGCAGTTGCGCAAACAACTCGCGCAACTGCGACTGCAATTCGTGGCGGACGATCGGGTCCAGCGCCGCCAGCGGCTCGTCCAACAGCAGCACCGGCGGATCCAGCATCAGCGCGCGGATCAGCCCGACCCGCTGGCGCTGGCCGCCGGACAGCTCGGCCGGGTAGCGCCGCAACGCATCGGCCGGCAGCCGGCACAACTGCGCCAACTCGTCGATGCGCGCGTCGATCCGCGGCGCCGGCCAACCCAGGGTGCGCGCCAGCAGGGCGGCGTTGGCGGCGGCGGTCAGGTGCGGGAACAGGCCGCCTTCCTGGATCACGTAGCCGATCCGCCGACGCTGCGCCAGCAGGTGTTCGCGCTGCAACGGCTCGCCGTCGAAACGCACCGTGCCGGCATCCGGCCAGTCCAGCCCGATCAGCAGCCGCAGCACGCTGGACTTGCCGGCGCCGCTGGGGCCGATCAGCGCGGTGCTGCGGCCGGCCTTGATGCACAGGTCGACGCTGTCGAGCGCGAGCACCCGGCCATGGCGTTTGACGACGTGCTGGAGCTCGAACACCCGGCGAGCATAGAACACCGTGGTCCAACACCGCCGCGTCCCGCTTTCGCGCACCACTTTCGGCACGCAACAAGCGCAATGTCGCCCGGCTAGACTCGGCCTTCCTCCTTCAGACCAAGCACAGGGATCCGCCATGGAACGTTGGTATTTCAGCGCCGGCAGCAACAGCCCGCGCATCGGCCCGCTCGACGACAACGCCGCAAGCGCGCACGCGCAGCAACACCCCGAGGATTTTTGCTGGCGCGAGGGCTTCGCCGCGTGGCAGCCGGTCGGTGACGTGGCCGAGTTGAACGCTGCCGGCAGCGCTGCGCCGCCGAGCATGCCGGCATTGCCGTCGACCGGCTCCGGCCGCGACGACGAAATCGACTACCGCATTGTCGGCAGCGACATGCAGTTCGTCGAGGTCGAACTCGACCCGGGCGAAAGCGCGATCGCCGAGGCCGGCTCGCTGATGTACAAGGACGCCGCGGTGCAGATGGACACCGTGTTCGGCGACGGCAGCCACACCGGCCAGGGCGGCGGTTTCATGGACAAGCTGCTGTCGGCCGGCAAGCGCGTGGTCACCGGCGAGAGCCTGTTCACCACCGTGTTCACCCATGCCGGCCAAGGCAAGGCCAAGGTCGCGTTCGCCGCGCCCTACCCCGGCACCGTGATGGCGATGAAGTTGTCCGACCACGGCGGCCGGCTGGTCTGCCAGAAGGACAGCTTCCTCGCCGGCGCGCGCGGGGTGCAGGTCGGCATCCACTTCCAGAAGAAGATCCTGACCGGCCTGTTCGGCGGCGAGGGCTTCATCATGCAGAAGCTCGAAGGCGACGGCTGGGTGTTCGTGCATGCCGGCGGCACGGTGATGGAGCTGGACCTCAAGGCCGGCGAGCGGCTCGATGTCGACACCGGCTGCGTGATGGCCTACCACCCCACGGTCGACATGGACGTGCGCGCGGTCGGCGGCATCAAGAGCATGCTGTTCGGCGGCGAGGGGGTGTTCCTGGCGACCCTGACCGGGCCGGGCAAGGTCTGGCTGCAGTCGCTGCCGTTCTCGCGGATGGCCGGGCGGATGCTGGCGGCGGCGCCCGGTGGCGGCGGTCGCGACAAGGGCGAGGGTTCGGTGCTCGGCGGCCTCGGCGGCCTGATCAGCGGCGATCGCGGGTTCTGAGCACGCTGACGGCTGGCGTTCAAGCGCCTGCGGCTATGCTGCGGCGCCTGAACACCCGCCCCCGCCGCGTTTTCCCATGAACCTGTCCCCACGGTTGCGACCGCTGTTGTTGATGGTGGCCACTGTCTTGCTGGCCGGCTGTTTCGGCGACCCGCGACCGACGCCGCCGGCCGCGGCGGCGCCGGTGCCGGCGGTGCCCAAGGTGCGCATCGGCATTGCCCTCGGCGGCGGCGCGGCCAAGGGCTTTGCCCACATCGGCGTCATCAAGACACTCGAAGCCCACGGCCTGGAGCCGGTGGTGGTGGCCGGCACCAGCGCCGGCAGCGTGGTCGGCGCGTTGTATGCGAGCGGCATGGACGCGGCGCAGTTGCAGCGCCACGCGATCGCGCTCGACGAGGACGAAATCCGTGACATCAGCCTGTTCTCCGGCGGCCTGATCGAAGGCCGGCTGCTGCAGGACTACGTCAACAGGCAGGTCCGGCAGCGCCCGATCGACGCCTTCGGCAAGCCGTTCGCGGCGGTCGCGACGCGACTCGAGGACGGCAAGCGCAGCGTGTTCGTGCGCGGCGACACCGGCCAGGCGGTGCGTGCGTCCAGCAGCATCCCCGGGGTGTTCGAGCCGGTCGCGATCGGCAAGTGGCATTACGTCGACGGCGGCGTGATCAGCCCGGTGCCGGTCGATGCGGCGCACCAGCTCGGCGCCGAGTTGGTGATCGCGGTCGACATCTCCAGCCGGGCCAGCGGCACCATGCCCGGCAGCCTGCTCGGCATCGTCAACCAGTCGATCACGATCATGGGCCGCAAGCTCGGGGCGCAGGAGCTGGCGCGCGCCGACGTGGTGATCCGGCCGCAGGTCAACGATATCGGCGCGGCCGACTTCGAGCAGCGCAACCGCGCGATCCTCGCTGGCGAGCAGGCCGCGCTGGTGGCGATACCGCAGATCCGCGCGCAGCTGGCCGCGATGAAGCAGACCCGCATCGACATGGCCGTCGCCGCGGCCCGCGCTTCCGCGGCCGCGAAAGCGCAGGCGGTCGCGCGTTGCCGGCAGGCCCAGGGCTGGTTCGACGACGAGGCCGCGTGCGACGACGCGGCGGTCACCGAAGGTGGCGGCCACTAGTCACGGTCATGGCGCCATGGCCGACGCGCCGGAACGCGGCGCCGACGACCGCGATGCATTGACGCCGGCGACACATCCGCACGCGCAGCCTGACCCGGGCGCCGCACGGGAACCGTCATGCAAGCCGATCTGAATGTATTCGACTGGCAGCGCTTGCTGCTGGGCCTGCCGCCGGCGCTGTACCTGCTGGAAATCGCCTTCCGGGTGCTGATGATCTTCCTGCTGCTGATGCTGGTGGTGCGCCTGATGGGCAAGCGCGGCCAGCGCGACCTCAGCCCGATGCACAACGTGCTGCTGATTGCACTGGGATCGGCCGCGGGCGATGCGATGTTGTATCCGGAGGTTCCGCTGGCCTACGGCGCCCTGATCCTGGTCGGTGCGACCTTGTTGACGATCGCCTTGGAGTGGCTATCGGAACACTGGCAGCCGATGCGCGACTACCTGGAGTCGCGACCGCGGGTGCTGGTGCGCAACGGCGAGGTCGACTTCGAGGCCCTGCGCGGCGAACGCACCACCCGCCGCGAGTTGTACGCCGAGTTGCGAATGAAGGGCGCCTCGTCGTTGTCGCAGGTCGATGCGGCGATCCTGGAGGTCACCGGCGACGTCAGCGTGTTTCTCAACGACCGCAAGCCGGACCGCAGGGATCTGCTGGAGTACCTGCTCGACCCGCCCGGTCATTCACCGCCGCGGTCCCTTGGCGGTGCGGGCAGAACCGCAGCCGATTGAGATACGCGTCCGGCGTCGCCGCCGACGGTCACGCCAGCCAATGTTTTTTGCGTGGGTTCAGGGTGTTGTCCCCGGCAACGGCATCCCGCGGAACGCCTTGACCGTGCGCAGTACGAAGCTGGAATTGACGTCGTCGACCCCGGCCTGGTTGAGCAGGCGATCGAGCAGGAAATGCGAGAAGTGCTCGAGGTCGCGCACCGCGACCTGCAGCAGGTAGTCCATGTCGCCGGTCAGGGCATGGCAGGCGACGACCTCGTCCCACTGGTTGACGAAACCGCTGAAGGCCTCGACCGCGGCGCTGTCGTGGCGACCCAGCTGGACCCGGACGAAGGCCTGCAGGCCGAGGCCGAGTCGATCGGGATCGACCTCGGCGCGGTAACCGGCGATCACGCCGTCGCGCTCCAGCCTCTGGACCCGGCGCAGGCAGGCCGATGGCGACAGGTTGACCCGCTCGGCCAGCTCGGCGTTGGTCTGGCGGCCGGCGCGTTGCAGTTCGGCCAGGAGCAGCAGGTCGGTGCGGTCGAGCGTGGCGGATGGCATTGCGAGTCGCTCATCGGTGATTTCACGCAATAATCATGCGCACGGAGCCCGATATCAAGCAACGACGCAACACCATTGCGGTCACATCCCGCTAAAGTGGTGCTTGGGAAGCAGGAGACCCACACCATGGAATCGCCCAAGCGCGTCGAATCGCAGCTGACCGACAAGGGGTATGTCCCGGTCTATACCACCGCCGTGGTCGAACAGCCGTGGGACAGCTACACCGCGACCGACCACCGGGTCTGGGCGGAGTTGTTCGAGCGGCAGCGACAAGTGCTGGTCGGCCGCGCCAGCGACGAGTTCATGGCCGCGCTCTCCGCCATGGAGATGACCCCCGACCGGATCCCGAAATTCGCCAATCTCAACGCGATCCTGCGCGAAGCCACCGGCTGGGAACTGATCGGGGTCGAAGGCCTGCTGCCGGAGCTGACCTTCTTCGACCACCTCGCCAATCGCCGCTTCCCGGTGACCTGGTGGATCCGCACGCCCGAGCAGATGGATTACCTGTCGGAGCCGGACCTGTTCCACGACCTGTTCGGCCATGTGCCGCTGCTGATGAACCCGGTGTTCGCCGACTACATGGAGGCCTACGGCCGCGGTGGCGTGAAGGCGCACGGCATCGGCGAAGACGCGCTGGTCAACCTGACCCGGCTGTACTGGTACACGGTCGAGTTCGGCCTGATCCGGCAGAAGGACGGCCTGCGGATCTACGGCAGCGGCATCGTCAGTTCCAAGGGCGAGTCGATCCACTGCCTGGAGAGCGATGCGCCCAACCGCATCGGCTTCGACCTGCAGCGGGTCATGCGCACCCGCTACCGGATCGACACCTACCAGAAGACCTATTTCGTGATCGACGATTTCGAGGAGCTGATGGAGGCGACCGCGCCGGACTTCGCGCCGATCTACGACAAGCTGGCCAAACTCAATTCGATCCCGGCCGGCAACGTGCTCGCCAGCGACCACGTCTACAACCGCGGCACCGGCGAGGGCTGGCTCAACGACGGCGACGTCTGAGCCGTCGTCGAGCCAGTGAGACCGGCAGCGGCTATCCTGCGCCGCCGCCGAGACCCGGCCTTCACCCGCGGCCGGCGATCATGGCGCTCCGGTCTCGCCTGCTGCGACCGACACCGACCAAGCTGGACTGCATGAACGACTTCTCTTCCGATGAGTTGCGCGCCGAACTGGAGCGCACCGATGCCACCATGGCAATCGCGGTGCGTCGGGCCGGCCAGGGGTCCGATCCGGTGTTCGAACGCCGTCTCGACGCCCACGCCCGCAGCCTGCGGGCGATGCTCGATGCCGACGGCGCGGCGGTGACGATGGACACCATCGACGCCGCCAAGCGGGTCATGGGCGCCGCTGACCCGGCGGCGCCATTACTGATGCTGGCGATGGCGCGCGAGAACCTGGCGGCGGTGATCCGGCGTTCGCAGCGGATGCGCAACGCCGCCTAGGCCCGCGGCGCCGCGCGACAAGGGGGCCGGCGCTACAATGCCGGCCCCTGCCATGCCCCGCCCGTGACCATGACCCACCCCGCCGCGTCCGCCCCGGTTTCATCAACTGTTTCGTCGAGCCCGATCTCGCTGACCCGCTTCCTGATCGAGGAGCAGCGCGCCGGCCACCTCGGCCCGGACCTGCGGTTGCTGATCGAAGTGGTGGCGCGGGCCTGCAAGCGGATCTCGATCGAGGTCGGCAAGGGCGCGCTCGGCGGCGTGCTCGGTGATGCCGGCAGCCCCGGGGTGGGCAGCATCAACGTCCAGGGCGAGGCGCAGAAGAAGCTCGACGTGATCGCCAATGACGTGCTGCTGGAAGCCAATGCCTGGGGCGGCCACCTCGCCGGCCTGGCGTCGGAGGAGATGGACCACAGCATGCCGATCCCGGATGTCTATCCGCGCGGCAACTACCTGCTGCTGTTCGATCCCCTCGATGGCAGCTCCAACATCGACGTCAACATCTCGGTCGGCACCATCTTCTCGGTGCTGCGCTGCCCCGACGGCGTGACCACCCCCGGCGACGAGCACTTCCTGCAGCCCGGCACCGACCAGGTCGCCGCCGGCTACTGCACCTACGGGCCGAACACGACCCTGGTGCTGACCGTCGGCCACGGCACCCACGCCTTCACCCTCGACCGCGAGGTCGGCGGCTTCATGCTGACCACCCGCGGCATGCGGATCCCCGAGGAGACGAAGGAGTTCGCGGTCAACATGTCCAACCAGCGCCACTGGCAGCCGCCGATGCAGGCCTACGTCGCCGACCTGTTGGCCGGCACCACCGGCCCGCGCGGCAAGGACTTCAACATGCGCTGGGTCGCCAGCATGGTCGCCGACGTGCATCGCATCCTGACCCGCGGCGGCATCTTCAGCTATCCGCTGGACGCCAAGTGCGCGGCCAAGGGCGGGCGCCTGCGGTTGATGTACGAGGCCAACCCGATGGCGTTCCTGGTCGAGCAGGCTGGCGGCGCCGCCAGCACCGGCCGCGGCCGGATGATGGAGGTGCAGCCGACCGGCCTGCACCAGCGGGTGCCGGTGTTCCTGGGGTCCGCCCGCGAGGTCGAGACCGCGGCGCGCTACCACCACGAGCATGACAACGTCACCGCCTGACCCCGCGAGCGAGCGGCCAGGCTGAACGGGACAGCATCGTCCTGACCGCTGGCGGCCGCCACTGCCGTTGATACCACTTGCCCGGAGGAGTCGACGCGGCTGTTGCGCGACGAGGGCAAGGAGCATGGGATGGCGGACGACGGATCGCGCACGGAGCAAGCCGGGGGGACCGGCGAACGCAAGCTGATCTATGTCACCCGTGGCGGCGCCGGTCGGGTGCTGTCGCTGGGAGGCCTGCAGCAGCTGGGCTGGACCCTGTTGCGCGCACCCGATGCGCGCAGCGTGCTGCGGTTGTTGCAGTGCGACAGCCGGCATCCCCATGCCGCGCTGCTCGACCTGCGCGAGGGCTTCAGCGAGCAGGACCTGGCCGAGTTCGGCGACGCCCTGTCGGCCAACAATGTCGGCTGGGTCGCCGGCGTCGATGCGCGCCATCTGCAGGAAGAGCCGGTGCGCCGGTTGATCCGCGACTACTGCTACGACTACGTCACCCTGCCCTGTCCCGAAGCCGTGCTGCACACCGTGATCGGCCACGCCCACGGCATGGCGGTGCTGGCCTGCGAGCGCGGCGGTCCCGACCTCGTCGACAACGGCACCGACGGCATCATCGGCGACAGTCCGGCGATGCGCGCGTTGAACCGCACCCTGCGCAAGGCCGCGCTGACCGAGGCGCCGGTGTTCATCGCCGGCGAGACGGGCACCGGCAAGGAACTGGCGGCGATGGCGGTGCACCGGCATTCGCGCCGGCACGCCAATCCGTTCGTCGCGATCAACTGCGGGGCGATCCCGCACAACCTGGTGCAATCGGAACTGTTCGGCTACGAGCGCGGCGCGTTCACCGGTGCCCAGCATCGCAAGCTGGGCCGGTTCGAGATGGCCGATGGCGGCACCCTGTTCCTCGACGAGATCGGCGACCTGCCGCTGGAGAGCCAGGCCTCGCTGCTGCGGTTCCTGCAGCAGGGCAGCTTCGAACGCCTCGGCGGCCACGAGCAGATCCGGGTCGACGTGCGGATCATCTCGGCGACCCACCACGCACTCGAGGAGGCGGTGGCCGAGGGCCGCTTCCGCGCCGATCTCTACCATCGCCTGTGCGTGCTGCGACTGCAGCAGCCGCCACTGCGCGAGCGCGGCAGCGACATCGACCGGCTGGCCGACCATGCGCTCAAGCGCTACTCGCAGGAAGGCCAGCACGTGCTCAAGGGTTTCGCCCCCTGCGCCCGCCACGCGCTGCACAACCACGACTGGCCGGGCAACGTGCGCGAGCTGATCAACCGCGTGCGCCAGGCCGTGGTGATGGCCGAAGGCCGGCTGATCACCGCCGCCGACCTGCATATCGAAGGCAGCGCCTCGCGCCCACCGCCGACGCTGGAAGACAGCCGCGATGCCGCGACCCGCGAGGCGATCGAGCGCGCGCTGCAGCGCAACCGCGGCCGCCTGATCGATACCGCGCGCGAACTGGCGGTGTCGCGGGTCACGCTGTATCGGCTTATGGGGCGGCACGGGTTGCGCCAGGGCGACGCCGACTCCGGCGACAAGTCCGTCAGCATTGCCTGATGCCCCGCATTGGCTGACGCCGCCGCGGCGCGCAGCGTCGGGCTTCAGAACGACTTCGACGCGCGGATGCCCATCACGAAGTTCGGTGCGTCGGGGGTCAGGCCGGCGGCCAGCTGGCCGCTCATGGTCCAGCCCGACGGCAACGCGTAGGTCGCGCCGATATTGAGCGCGGTGCTGTTGCTGGAGCTGCCCGGCACGCGCATTTCCGCCTGCCCCGGCGCGGTGGTGTGGGTGGCGGCGGAGAACGCGCTGGCGACGCTGAAGCTGACCGCGGAACGGTCGTTGAGCGCGATCGCCAGGCCGGCGCTGAGCTGGATCGAATTGCCCAGCGCCACCTCGGCCGGCGAGACCTGGTCGAGCACCGGCGAGATGTCCTCGAAGTCCTCGGGCCGGTACAGGGTGTAGCCGAGGTTGGCGAACAGGATCACCGGGTCGTAGGTGCGCAACGCCGAGACGTTGGCGGTCGCGCTCCACAGGCCGGTGCCGGTTGGCAACGCCTGGGGTACGTTGAGGTTGTCGTTGTCCTCGTCGGCCTGAATGAGCTTGAGGCCGAACGGGTCGCGCCCGGTCGGCGCGCGCACGCGCACGCTGGCGACGAGGTCGGGCCAACGCGCCGATTCCTTCACCAGCTGGTAGTACGCCGCGACGCTGGCGTCGCCGACGCCGCTGGAACTCAGCTGGACCTCGCTGACCGCGGTGGACGCACCACCGACGCCGGCACTGACGAAGCGGCTGTCGCGCCAGACATACGGGATGCTGGCTTCCAGGCTGATCCGGTCGGTGAGGCCATAGCGACCGGTCACGTCGAGCGTGGCCACGCTGGCCTTGGACTGGTCGAGGTTGATGTTGCCGAGGAAGATCGCGTCGAGCGCGAGGAAGCCGCTCAGCGCAAGCTGGCGTCGATCGTAGTAGCTGTAGGTCATGCCGGCGTCGAACGTGAACTTGCGTTCGAACAGCGGCGCGTGTTCGCGCACGACCAGCGCCTTCTCCTGCTCGCGGCGCGCGGCGTCTTCCTCGCGCCGCGCCTCGCCGACCTGCATCGGCTGGTCCGACGGTGCCGGGGAAGGCGGCGGGGTCGGGCTTGGCGGCGGGGTTTCCTGCGCCAGTTGCGTCGGCGTCGGTGCCGGCTCCGGCAACTCCTGCTCCTGCGGCGCCGGCCCCAGGCCGCGCCCGCGCTGCGCCATCTCAAGCCGATCGACCTCGTCGTGCAGGCGCTGGATCTCGCGTTGCTGGGCCGCGAGCGTCTCACCGAACTGCTGCAGTTGCTCGCGCAGGCTGGCTTCGCCGTCGTCCTGTGGCGTGGCGCCCGGGTCGGCGGCGTGCACGTTGCCGGCAAGCGCCGCCACGATGGCGAGGCCAAGCAGGTTTGCGGTCAGGCGCATGGCCCCTGTCCCCCTCATCATCTTCATCGTCCCCGGCCTCTCCGTGGCATCAATCGGTTGGCCCGACACGGGCAAGGACTCGGCCGTGCAGTGTGCGAGCCCCCAGTTCAACGGCCAAGTCCATCAAGACCGGCCAGCGCCTGCCGGACGCCGAGCTGGTGTAGCTCGCCGCTCGACATCGGGCTGGTCATCAGCTGCAACTGCAACTGGTTGAAGCCGACCATGCCGTTGCCGGCGATCTGCCCGCTCTGCAACACCTGGCCATTCGCGCCGGTGGCATGCAGCTGCTGGGCCAGCGCGGCGCCCGGGGCGGTCAGGGCCAGTTGCAGGCCGCCGTCCAGGAACGTGACCTGGGCGGTCATGCCGCCGGCACTGGCGCTGCTGGCGGCATGACCATTGAACTGGCCGGCGCCACCGGCCGCGGCCGGCATGAAGGAGATGGTCGTCAGGTTGGTCATCCGGTTGCCATCGCCGGCGATCTGGCTGACCTGGCCGATGCCGTTGACCTGCAAGCTTTCCGCGCCGACGGCACTGCCATGTGGGACCACGGTCGCGCCGGCGCCCTCGGTGGCACTGCTGCGGCTGTCGACGCGCACGTCGAAGCCGTTGCCGGCGCGGATCACCTGCAGGCTTCCGGTGGCGTTGGCGATGCCGCCCTGCGCCGTGCCAAGGGACGACACCAGGTCGATGCGCAGGCCGACCAGCAGGTTGGCGCCGAAGAACTTGCCGTTGAGCGAGTCGAGGGTGGCGTCATCGACGACCTCGACGGGGACAGGAGGCAGGGCGGCCGCCGCGGGGGCGACCGCCACTGCCGCGAGGGCCATGAACAGGGCACGGGGGAGTGTGTTTCGATTCATGAGGCCTCGCTTGGAACAAAGTGCATCCGCATGTTGGGAATGGCCGGCCCGGCCGATCCGCCGGCCGCTCAGAACAGGTCGGTCACCACCAGCCCGAATTCGACCACCCGCGGCGGCGTGGTGGCGCGATCGAGCGCGTCCACGCGCCGCTGCAACGCGGGCGAGCTGTGGCTGTTGACCAGGTAGGAGTCGCGCCGGATCGGCGTGTCGGCGACCACCGCCAGGACGATGCCGTTCCAGCCGGCGACGAAGTCGTCCTCGACCATCACCCGGTGGCCCAGCGCGGGGTCGGCCACGTACACGCGGCCGGCCGACGCGCCCTTGACCAGCACGAAATGGCGATAGCCCTTGATGTCGAGCAGCGCGATCACCGGGATCTGCAGCCGGTACAGCGCGTCGGGTTGGATCCGGTAGCCATGTGCACGCAGGCCGACGGCTTCGACGTAGCGTTTCATGTCGAGCATCGAGAAGCCGTTGCGCACGACTTCCTCCGGGTCGGCGCCGATCATCATCTGCTTGATCAGCTCCTGCTCCGACACGTCCATGCCGTAGCCGTAGTGAAGCAGGCTGGCGAGCGCGGCCGAGCCGCAGCTGAAGTCGTAGCGTTGCTGCACCAGTTCGCGATAACGCAGGTCGCGCAGACTGCGTACCGATTTGTGCGCGGGCGCGATTCCGGTCAGCGCGCCGATGCCGTGGCTGCTTTGCGCGCGCACGTCGGCGACGCCGGCGCCCAGCCACAGGACCGCCACGGCGGCGGCGACCAGCAGCAGTCGCATGCTGGCCGCAAGGAATTGGGGAGACGCGGTCGGATGGACCGGTGCGGCGTCCGCCATCGAGCGTCTGGTCTGTTGCAGGTTCATGCCGAGCCCCGTCAGGCCCATCCCGGCCGCGGCTGGTGCCGCGGCCGGAACGGAGACAACGATCAGAGACCGCCGCCGACGGCGATCGAAGTGCCGTTGTGCTGGGCGTTGCCGGCACCGGAAGCGACGTTGACGCCGATGTTGCCGATGGCGTTGCGCAGCGCATCGCCGTCGATCGACGCGGTGTTGTCGAGATCGCCGAACGCGAGCACGACGTTGAACAACGAGAGCTGTTCGCTGTCGGCACTGGCGATGGCGACCGAACCGTCGCTGTTGACCGAGGCGGCCAGCGCGTTGGTCTGCGCGTTGCCGGCACCGGCGGCGACATTCAGGCCGATGTTGCCGGACGCGTCGGACAGCACCGCGTCGCCGACATGGGCGTCGTAGATCAGCTGGTTGTCGGGGCCGCTCGGCTCGTCGGTGGCGATGTTGGCGCCGGTCATCTGGCTGTTGAACACCTGCGCCGAGGCGAACACGTCATCGGCATCGATCGCCGACAGCGCCGCGTCGTTGGCCTGCAGGTTGCCGGCGCCGGCGGCGACGTTGGCCTGGATGTTGCCGAACGCACCGCGCATCGCGTTGCCTTCGACCGAGGCGAAGTTGTCGCCGTCACCGAGCATCAGGCTGAGCAGGCTGAGCTGGTCCTGGTCGACCGTGGCGGAAGACTCGGCGGCGGTCCAGATGTAGCCGTCGACTTCGACGTCGCCCCAGATGGTGGTGGTGTGGTACAGCTGGGTCTGGCTGTAGAGGTCGGCGTCGTCGCCGGCGGCAAACGCCGAAGCGGAGAACAGGCTGCCGACGGCAATGGCGAGCAGGGTGGCTTGCAGTTTCATGATCTTCTCTCCTGTTGTGGGTCTTGCGGGTTGGTGCATCGTTGGTCTTGCGCTTGCGACTTCAGCTTTTCGACTTACGGGGTGCCCCCCGGCAGCTGGAGCACGATGGCGTTGGCCGAGACGTTCCCGACTCCCGCCGTCTGGTTGACCTGGGCCACGCCCTGGCTGCCGTGGAACGCGCCGTCGGCGATCTCCACATGACGCAGTCCGCGCGGGGCCGCGGCCCCCTCCGTGGAGTTGCTGCCGGCGACACCGGCCAAGACCGCATCGTCGAGTCCGGTCGGTCCGCTCGCCGCGATGGCGGCGCCGGCATTGCCGAGCGCGAACACGTTGAGTTGGGCATTGCCGCTGCCGGCCACCTGGTTGACCGACAACAGGCCGGTACTGCCGGCGAAGGCATGGCCGTCGATGCGCGCGCTGGCATCGCGCTGGCGCAGTTCGGCCTGCTGCGCCGGCGACATCTGCAGGTCCTGTCGGATCCGCAGCGTGGTCATGCCCTGGCCGCCGGCCGACAGCGCGATCGCGGCGAGGTTGGCCTGCGCGTTGCCGTTGCCGGCGGCGAGGTTGATGGCGCCGCGCCCGCCGAGGTCGCGACCGGCATCGCCGCCGATCGATGCGGTATCCGCCGGCGCGGCTGTGGTGGCCGGCGACGGCGTGGCGGCCTGCTGCGCGATCGCGGGCGGCGACAGCGCGAGCGGTGCCGTCAACAGCAGACGCAACAGCCTCGCGTTCACGGGCCGCCCCCTTGCTGGGTCGGCATGATTGCCGGCAGCGCGCCGAGCAGGCCGCCGGTCATTCCGCCACTGCCGCCGACCGCGCGGCCGACGGCTCCGCCGACTGCCGTGCCGCCCATAGCCCCCGGCCCTCCCACGACTCCGCTGGCGCCCATGCCCGCGGCGCGTGCGCCCAGGCCGGGGCCGAGTGGACTGGCCTCGCCGGCGAAGACACGGCGCATCGCCGCGTCCGTGGCGGCACCGGCATGGACGCCGGCCGATCCGCGCGCACCCAGCGCATCGTCGCCAAGCAGTTGCCCGGTGATGCCCTCAATGGCGGCGTGGAACGTGCGGGCCGGAAACAGCGTGGCCTCGGAATGGATCGGGTTTTCCTCGGTGGGAATCCCGCGGTAGGCGATGCGTGGATTGACGGTCCGGGCGATAACCATGCCCGGGTCCTTGGCCGACACGCCGTCGTCCGCGGTGGTCGCGATCGATGGCGCCTGCGCCGCGACCTGCGGTGCCAGCACGCAAAGCACGACTGCGACGGCGACGCGAACGTGGGTGGACTGCGGGACGAGAACGGATGGCATGCCGGCTCCAAATGCACCCGGCGCGGAATTGCGGCGGGCAAGTCGAAGCCGAAGCCGGTTCCGTGCCAACCTTCCAAGTCATTGTTTCGAATGAAATTTCAGGTCGGGTCTCGTGGTACACCGGGGTCGCTACCGGCGAAACGTTGCAGACACGAAACACCGACGCGATGAAAACAACGCCGGAACCGCGCCATCACGCCGGCTGAATGATTCCGTCGCCGGCATCGCACCCCCCGCCGCTGCAAGCCCCCGGCGCCTCCGCGACACCACCGGCCAGGCGGCGTTTCATTCTTGCAAGCCGGTTGGCCCGTGCGAGGATGTCCGCTTTGCCGCCATGTTGCGTAGTCGTCGCCGAGCCAGCGGCCGACCCGCGAGCGTCGACGATGAGGCTCACTCCATGACCGTCCCGCCCAGCCCCGCCGACAACGACTTCATCGAGGTCTACGACGACGCCCTCGACCACGCGCAATGCGCGGCGCTGGTCGAGCGTTTCGGGCGCAGCAGCGACAGCCATCCGGGTCGCGTCGGCGGCGGCGTGCATGTCGACCTCAAGGACAGCCGCGACCTCACCATCAGCGGCCGCGCCGACTGGCGCGATGCCGAGGCCGCGCTCAACACGGCGGTGTTCAAGGGCGTGCTGGCCTACCTGCGGCGCTACCCGCACGCGTTGATCGCACCGTTGATGCTGGAGGTGGCCGGCGAGGGCGGCGCGCGCCACCGGCTCACTGCCGAACGGTTGCAGGCGATGGACGACGCCACGCTGGCGCCGGTAGTGCAGACGGTACTGAGGCCGGCGCCGATCAACCTGCAACGCTACAGCGGCGGCCGCGGCGGGTATCCCTACTGGCATTGCGAGCTGTACCCACGCGACCCGCGCGCGGAGACGCTGCACCGCCACCTGCTGTGGACGATCTACCTCAACGACGACTTCGAGCAGGGCGAGACCGAGTTCCTGTACCAGCGCCGCAAGATCGCGCCGAAGACCGGCTCGCTACTGATCGCCCCGGCGGCGTTCACCCACACCCACCGCGGCAACCGCCCGCTAGGCGGCGACAAGTTCATCGCCACCAGCTGGGTGTTGTTCCAGCGCGCCGAGACCCTGTTTGGCGGGGCGTGATTCGCCGGCGCGGGGCCGACGCGGCTACGACGTGCGCGGGTGGTTCAGCACCAGCCAGTACAGCCCGACCTGCTTGACCGCCCACACGAACTGCTCGAAGTCGACCGGCTTCTGGATGTAGCTGTTGACCCCGAGCGCGTAGCTGGCCTCGACGTCGAACGGCTCGGTGCTGGTGGTCAGCACCACCACCGGCAACGTCTTGGTCGCCTCGTTGGCGCGGACCGCCTGCAGTACTTCGCGGCCGTCGACCTTTGGCAGGTTGAGGTCGAGCAGCACGATCGACGGCAGGTCGTCCGGATCGCGCCCGGCATGCTTGCCCTGGCCGAACAGGTAGTCCAGCGCCTCGGCGCCGTCGCCGACCACCACCAGGCGGTTGGCGATCTTGGCCTCGTCGAACGCCAGCCGGGTCAGCTCGACGTCGTCGGGGTTGTCTTCGACCAGCAGGATTTCCTTGTGCATCATCGGCGTGGTCCGGAATCGGCGGCTGGAGACAGGCGGTCGGTGGTGGGAAGGTCGAGATGGAAGGTGCTGCCGACGCCGGCTTCGGATTCGGCGCGCAGCCGGCCGTGGTGGCGTTCGGCGATGCGCTGGGCGATCGCCAGGCCGAGTCCGTGGCCGCCGCCCTGGTCCGGCCCGTGCAGGCGCTGGAACGGCTGGAACAACTTGTGAGCATATCGCATGTCGAATCCACTGCCGTTGTCGCGCACGTGCAGGTGCAGGCCGTCGGCGTCGCGGCTGCCGCCGATCTCGATCCGGGCTTGGGCGCGCTCGCGGGTGAACGTCCAGGCGTTGCCGAGCAGTTGCGCCAGCAGCAGCTTGAGCAGGTGCTCGTCGCCGTGCGCGGCCAGGCCGGGCTGCACCGTCGCCTCGACCACGCGGTCGGGCTCGGCGTCCTGCAGTTCGGCCAGCACCCAGTCGGCCAACAGGCTCAGGTCGACCGGCCCGGGCTTGAGCTCGACCCGGGTGGCGTGCGACAGGTCGCCCAGCGCCGCCAGCAGGCCGCCCATCCGCGCGGCGGCATTGCGGACCCGGTCGAGATGGTCGCGGGCGGTGGCGTCGAGCTGGTCGCCCGCACGGTTGGCCAGCAATGCGGAGAAACTCTCGATCGAGCGCAGCGGCGCGCGCAGGTCGTGGGCGACGGCGTCGGCGAACAGCTGCAGTTGCCGGGTGGAGGCGTCCAGTGCCTCGGTGCGTGCCTCGGCCTCGGCACGACGCAGGCGCTCGGCATCGCGCTCGGCGCCGATGTCGCGCAGTTGCACCAGCAGGTATTGCGGTGCGCCGGCGTCGTTGCGCATCACCGCGACGTTGGCATGCACCCAGACGGTCGTGCCATCGCGGCGCAGGTAACGCTTGGGCGCGTCGATGAAATCGGTCCGGCCGGCGATCAGTTCGTCGAGCGCGGCGCTGGAGCGTTCGAGGTCCTCGGGGTGGGTGAACTCGGCCGCCTCGCGGCCCAGCATCTCGCCGGCGTCGTAACCGAACATGCGCTCGAACACCGGGTTGACCTCGAGCCAGCGGCGGTCGAGGTCGACGATCGCCATGCCGATCCCGGAAGCGGCCATCGCCAGTCGCAGGCTGGGGTCTCCCGGTTGGACGGCTTGCGGTTTGGACATCGACGGCCTCGCACTTTGCGGCCCCGATTCTAGCGGCAGCCACGGTGACGGAAGGGTGCATGCACGGGCGCGCGGCGCGCGCGGGCCGGGGCGTCATCACCGCCATGATAGGTTGCGTCCCGGTTCTATCGCACAATGCCGGCATGGACCTTCCCTACGTGCTTCAACAGATCACGTTCGACCAGATCCTGTTCCTGTTGATCCTGGCCGGCGCCTTGTATCTGTTCATCAGCGAGCGCCTGCGGATCGACGTGTCCGCGATGGTGGTCCTGCTGGCGATGGTCATCGCCGGCGTACTCGACCCGGAGCAGGCGCTGAGCGGCTTCGCCAGCGAGCCGGCGATTATTGTGGCGGCGGTGTTCGTGATCTCCGGCGGCCTGGCCGCGACCGGCATCACCGAGCACATCGGCCAGTGGATCGGGCGGGCGTCGGGCAAGAGCGAGGCGCGCGCGATCGCGGTGACGATGCCGGCGGTGGCGGCGATGGCGTCGTTCACCCACCACGTGATGGTGACGGCGATGATGCTGCCGATCCTGACCCGCTTCGCCAAGGCGCACGGGCTGTCGGCGTCGCGGCTGTTGATGCCGATGTCGCTGGCGGCCTCGCTCGGCACCTGCCTGACCCTGGTCTCGGCGCCGGCGTTCCTGCTTGCCGACAACCTGCTGGAGCGCACCGGCGCCGAGGGTCTGGGGATCTTCTCGATCACCCCGATCGGCATCGCCCTGGTGTTCATCGGCATCGTCTACATGCTGCTGACGCGCTGGATCCTGCCCAAGCGCAGCGGCAAGTCCGGCGACGACGAGTACCTGCGGCTGGACCGCTATCGCACCGAATTGCTGGTAGTCGAAGGCTCGCGCTGGAGCACCCGGCCACTAGCCGAGCTGCAGAAGGTGCTGGGCGACCGGTTCCGGATGATCGGCTGGCTGCGCGAGGGCCGGATGCGCCCCGACCTGGGCGCCAGCAGCCCGCTGATCAGCGGCGACGTGCTGCTGGTGGAGGCCTCGGCCGATGCGCTGGCGTCGCTGCACGACGACACCGGGCTCGACCTGTATCCGATCAATCGCTTCGGCAGCACCACCGGCCATGACTCCGACGAAGAAGAGGACGACGCCCAGCTGGTGCAGGCGGTGGTCGCGCCGGGTTCGGAGTTCATCGGCCGCAGCATCCGCGAGCTGGAGTTCTCGCGGCAGTTCAAGGCGGTGATCGCCGGCCTGTGGCGGCGTGGCGCCGACATGGCGCCGCGGCTGGCCGACGCCCGCCTGCGCGAGGGCGACCTGCTGGTGCTGTGGGGCACGCCGTCGCGCTTCTCCGAGCTGGCCACCCACCACGGTTTCCTGATGCTGGTGCCGTTCTCCGGCGAAGCCAAGCGGCGGGTGCGGGCGCCGCTGGCGCTGACGATCCTCGGCGTGACCATCCTCGCCGCGGTGACCGAATGGCTGCCGGTGCCGCTGGCGTTCCTGCTCGGCGCGGTGGCGATGATCGCATTGCGCTGCGTCGACATCGGCCAGGCCTACCGCGAGATCGACGTGCGGGTGTTCGTGATGATCGCCGGGGTGATCCCGCTGGGCATCGCGATGGAGCAGACCGGCACCGCCCAGCTGCTGGCCCTGGGCCTGCGCGAGGTGGTCGCCGGCTGGCCGGTGCTGGCGGTGCTGCTGGTGCTGTTCACGATGGCCGCGCTGTTGACCCAGATCCTGTCGGACTCGGCGACCACGGTGCTGCTGGGACCGATCGCGGTCGAACTGGCGCAGTCGCTGGGGGTGGCGCCGACGCCGTTCGTGGTGGTCACCGCGCTGGGCGCGGTGGTCGCGTTCCTGACCCCGATCGGCCACCACGGCAACCTGCTGATCCTCGGGCCGGGGCAGTATCGCTTCGGCGACTTCGTCCGCATCGGCGTGCCGCTGACCGCGTTGATCGCGTTCGTGTGCGCGTGGATGACGCGCTGGTTGTGGCTGGGCGGGCCGCTGCTGCCGACCTTCGGCGGCTGAGCCGGAACGGATAGCCGGCGTATTGGCGTCCGCTGATACATGCCGACACCTACCCGGGTTCTTGTAGGAGCGGCTTTAGCCGCGATCTGGAATCGTTCGCCCGTGCCCGTTTCAGATCGCGGCTAAAGCCGCTCCTACAAAAGCCCCGCATCAGAACAGCTCGCCCTGCGGCGTCGGCACCCGCGGTGCGACGAAACGCGAACAGTCCAGCGCCGGCAGCCGGCCGAAGCCGAGGCGCTTGTGCGCCTTGGCAAAGCGCTGCGCGATCAGCTCCGCGAATGGCCCCTGTCCGCGCATGCGCTTTCCGAACGTGGCGTCGTAGTCCTTGCCGCCGCGCATCTGCTGCAGCAGGCTCATCACATGCGCGGCGCGCTCGGGGTAGTGCAGTTGCAGCCATTCGCGCCAGACCTGCTTGAGTTCGTGCGGCAGCCGCAGCAGCACGTAACCGGCCGCGCGTGCGCCGTGTTCGTGCGCGGTCTCGAGGATGTGCTCGAGTTCGTGGTCGGTGATCCTCGGCACCACCGGCGCGACTAGCACGCCGACCGGCACCCCGGCATCGGCCAGCACCCGCATCGCCCGCAGCTTCGCGTGCGGCGCCGAGGCACGCGGCTCCATCCGCGACGCCAGTTTGTTGTCGAGCGTGGTGATCGAGAAGTACACGCTGACCAGCCGCTCGCGCGCCATCGACGACAGCAGGTCGAGGTCGCGTTCGATCATCGCGCCCTTGGTGACGAAGCTGACCGGATGGCGGCATTCGGCCAGCAGTTCCAGCACCCCCCGGGTGATCCGGTAGCGCCGCTCGATCGGCTGGTAGGCGTCGGTATTGATGCCCAGCGCGATTGGTTCCGGGACGTAGTTGCGACGCGCCAATTCGACCCGCAGGCGTTCGGCGGCGTTGGTCTTGGCAAACAGCCGGGTCTCGAAATCCAGCCCCGGCGACAAGTCCAGGTAGGCATGCGACGGCCGCGCGAAGCAGTACACGCAGCCGTGCTCGCAGCCGCGATACGGGTTCACCGACTGGCTGAAACCGACGTCCGGCGAGTCGTTGCGGCTGACCACGCTGCGCGCGCGTTCCTCGGTGACCACGGTGGCCGGACGCGGCGTGTCGGCGAGGTCGGCGTAGACCGAGCCCCAGCCGTCGTCGGTGCCGATCGACTCGGTCGCCGCATAGCGACCGGTCACGCGGGAGGCGGCGCCGCGGCCCTTGATCGGCACCTGGGCTTTGCGGGCGTCGTCCATGGCGCTTAGCCTAGGGCGGCACTGTCGCATCGCAAGCGACGGCCCCTGAATCGTTCAGAGACTGCCCGCATGCCCGACATCCTGACCGACCTGTGGCACCTGCTGGTCTCGATCGAACACCTCGGCCTGTACTTGACCTTGGGATGGGCGGCCTACGTGCTGTGGCTGGGCTTGTGGATCGTGTTGCAGAAGCGCGCGCCCGCGGCGACCCTGAGCTGGCTGATCAGCCTGGCCGCCCTGCCCTACCTGGGGTTCCTGATCTACTACTTCTTCGGCCCGCAGCGGATCAAGCGCCAGCGCCTGCGCCGGGTGCGCGCGCGGGCGGCGTTGCCGGCCCCACCGGCGGGGCTGGCGCCGAGCGTGGAGGCCATCGAACTGGCGCGGGTCGCCCAGGCCACCACCGGGCTGCCGCCGACCACCGCCACCCGCGCGGACCTGCTGATCGACGGCGCGGCCAAGTTCGAGGCGCTGCTCGCCGCCGTCGCGCAGGCGCGCGAGCACGTGCATCTGGAGTACTACATCTACGAGCCGGACCGCACCGGCGCGGCGTTGCGCGACGCCCTGATCGCGCGCGCGCGGGCCGGGGTCGAGGTGCGGCTGCTGCTCGACGCGGTCGGCTCGGGCAAGGTCTCGCGCCGGTTCCTGCAACCGCTGCTGGACGCCGGCGGCGAGGTCGCCTGGTTCCATCCGATGCGCCTGCGCTGGTTCTGGAAGCGGCCTTGGCTGAACCTGCGCACCCATCGCAAGATCGTGGTGATCGACGGCCGCGTCGCCTTCACCGGCGGCATCAACATCACCGACGCGCAGGACGAGCGCCTGCGCGAAGACGCCTATCGCGACCTGCATCTGCGGCTGGAGGGCGACATCGTGCGCTCGCTGCAGCTGGTGTTCGTCGAGGACTGGGCCTACGCCACCGGCGCGGCGCCGTTGCGCTTGCCGGACGTGGCGCCGCAGCCGGGCGCGGTCACGGCGCAGGTGCTGGTGTCCGGACCGGACTCGTCGTGGGAGGCGATCCATCGCCTCCACGTCGGCGCGATCCACGCCGCGCAGCGCCGGGTCTGGCTGGTCACGCCGTACTTCGTGCCCGGCGAGGCGGCGATGATGGCATTGACCTCGGCGGCGCTCGGCGGCGTCGACGTGCGCCTGCTGGTGCCCAAGCTCAGCGACAGCCGGCTGGTGACCTACGCCGCACGCTCGTACTTCGACGACCTGCTCGCCGCCGGCGCGCGGATCTACGAGTACGGCCCACGCCTGCTGCACACCAAGGCGCTGCTGTGCGACGACGCCACCGCGGTCGTCGGCAGCGCGAATTTCGACAATCGCAGCTTCCGGCTCAACTTCGAGGTATCGGTGCTGTTCTACGATTCCGCACTGACGGATGGCCTGGCCGGCTTGATCGAGGACGAGTGCGGGCGCGCCGTTCGTGTCCGCGATGATCGCGACCGGCCGCTGTGGCGGACCCGGGTGCCGGAGGCGCTGGCGCGGCTGGTGTCGCCGTTGTTGTAGCGAGCGGCTTTCGGCGGGGTGGCGCTGGCCGCTACACTTGCCGGGCCTGCCTTGCGGAGCTTGCCGATGCCTTGGTTGCTGTTCCTGTTTGCCGTGGCCGCCCTGCTGGTGGCTTTCAAGACCACCTCGATGGCGCTGTTGCTGGTTTGCCTGCTGGCCGCATTGATCCTGATTGTCGCGGGGGTCATGCAACTGCTGGCGCGGCGCATCGACAGCCGCAGCCGCGACGCGGGCCTGATGCTCGACCCGGACGAATTGCGCCGCTTGCGCGAGCAGGCCGATGCGCGCGCGCAGGCCGGCCCGTTCGATCGACCCGGATGAACCCGGCCAAAGCCAGGCCGCACCGATGACCGTACTCAGCGTCAACGTCAACAAGATCGCGGTGCTGCGCAATTCCCGCGGCGGCAACGAACCCGACGTGGTCCGGGCCGCCCGCGCCTGCCTCGACGCCGGCGCCCACGGCATCACCGTGCACCCGCGGCCGGACGCGCGCCACGTCCGTGAGGACGACGTCCACGCCCTGGCCGCGCTGACCCAAGCGCGCGGGGTCGAGTTCAACCTCGAAGGCAATCCGTTCGCGCCGGCGCGTCCGGGCTACCCCGGGTTCGTCGCATTGTGCGAGCAGGCCCGTCCGGCCCAGGCCACCCTGGTGCCGGACGGCGACGGCCAGCTGACCTCCGACCACGGCTTCGATTTCGCCCGCGAGGGCGCGCGACTGCGGCCGCTGGTCGAACGGCTGCACGGGCTCGGCTGCCGCGTCAGCCTGTTCGCCAACGCCGATGTCGATCCCGATGCGGCCGCCATCGAGCACGCCGCCGCCACTGGCGCCGACCGGATCGAGCTGTACACCGGCCCGTTTGCGGACGCATGGACGGCCGGCGATGCTGCGCCGATGCTGCGACGCTTCGCGGAGATTGCCCGCCGCGCGGGCGATGCCGGCCTGGGGATCAACGCCGGCCACGACCTCAGCCAGGCCAATCTCGATGCGTTCCTACAGGCGGTGCCGGGCGTGCTGGAAGTCTCGATCGGCCACGCCCTGATCGGCGAGGCGCTGTATGACGGTCTGGCCGCGACGGTTCGCTGCTACCTGGCGATACTCGCGCCGCCACCGGCGCACTGAGCGCTGCCGCTGCCGGACCGCACAGACAAAAAAACGCCGCCCGAGGGCGGCGTTTCCGATACGACAGTAAGCAACTGCTGGTTCTGCGTCGATCAGTTCTGGACGAACCCGATCTTCTTCATGTCCGCGTTCTTGGCGTGCGCCAGCACCTTGGCCAGGACGCCGTAATCGGCATCCGGGTTGGTGTCGATTTCGAGCTGCGGCTGGTTGGTGGGGTCGCGTTGGACGGTCTCACGCATCATGTTCGAGATCGTCGACAGCGGGTACGGCGAGTTGTTCCAGTAGACCTGGCCTGACGCGTCGATCCGCAGGCTGATCGGCGGCGGCGGCTCGGTCAGCGGCGGCGGCGCGGTGGTGCGCTGCGGCAGGTTGACCTCGATCGGGTACGAGGCGATCGGCGCGGTCACCATGAAGATGATCAGCAGCACCAGCATCACGTCGACCAGCGGCGTGACGTTGATGTCGGCCATCGCGCCGCCGCTGGAGTTGGAACTGAAAGCCATGTTCTGGTCTCCGGGTTAGTTGGAGCGATCCTTGATCGCGACGAAGCCGACCTTGCGCATGCCCTGCTTCTGCGCAATCTCCACCACAGCCTTGACGGTGCGGTACTTGGTCGTCTTGTCGCCGCGAACATTGATCTGCGGCTGCGGCGTCTTCTGCGCTTCGACCGACAAGCGGCTTTCGAGCAGTTGCGTGGTCACCGGCTCGTCGTTCCAGAACAGCTTGCCGTCCTGGGTGATCGCCAGCGTGATCGGCGGAACCTCCGGTGCCAGCTGATCGCGGGTATCCAGATTGGCCTCCGGCAACTCGACCTCTACTTTGTGCGACATCAACGGCGCCGTGATCATGAAGATGATCAGCAGCACCAGCATCACGTCGACCAGCGGCGTGACGTTGATCTCGGCCATCGGGCCGCTTGTGCTGTTGCCTGTACTGAAGGCCATATCCGAACTCCAACTAACCTTGAGTGACGACCGATCGCTTAGCGCTTGGCCTGTTCGCCAACGCGCGAACCGGTCGCGAAGAAGTCGTGCAGGTCATGGGCGAAGGTATCGAACTTGTTGTTGGTCAGGCGATTGGTGCGGTTGAAGAAGTTGTACGCCAGCACCGCCGGGATCGCCACGAACAGACCGGCCGCGGTCATGATCAGGGCCTCACCGACCGGACCCGCCACCGCGTCGATCGACGCGTTGCCGCTGATGCCGATGCGGATCAGGGCGTTGTAGATGCCCCAGACGGTACCGAGCAGGCCGACGAACGGCGCGGTCGCACCGACGGTGGCGAGCAGGGTCATGCCACTCTCAAGTCGCATCGACTCGCGGGTGACGGCCTGGCGCAGGGCGCGATCGACGAACTCGGAACGGTTCAGCGACTCGACCAGGCGCGAGCCTTCGTTGCGCTGGTGGTGGGCGGCGGCCTGGGCGGCATCGAGCGCGATCTTGGAGAACGGCTCGCTGCGCTTCTGCTCTTCCATGTAGCGGATCGCGTCCTGCGCGTTGGAGGTTTCCCAGAAGGTGCTCATGACCCGCTCGGAACTGGCGCGCAGGCGCATGTTCTTGATGAAGTTGATCACGATCCAGTAGACCGACAGGACCGAGAAGATCAACAGGGTGATCGCCACGATCCAGGCCATCAGATCGAAGTTCTGGACCATGTGGCTGAAGCTCATTTGCTGGAATGCTTCGGCGTTGGTGCCTCCAGCAGCGGCAGTGGTGGTTTCCTGAAGCATGATGCTTACCTATGGATGTCGTGGAAGAAGGGACTACGAGTACAGCAACTGAGTTTCAA
Source organism: Lysobacter sp. (assembly GCA_050737695.1). Classification (GTDB taxonomy): domain Bacteria; phylum Pseudomonadota; class Gammaproteobacteria; order Xanthomonadales; family Xanthomonadaceae; genus Novilysobacter. The sequence goes on from JBOHYB010000001.1 coordinate 60,802, forward strand.
CGGAACGCCTGGGTGAAGCCTGGATGCGTCAGTTGAGGTTGAAATCGACCGGGACACGGACCCGGCTGGCAACGGCCACGCCGTTGGTGATCTGCGGAGTGAAGCGCCATTTCCTTGCCGCTTCAACCGCGGCGCGATCGAGATCGCGATTGCGGCTGGACTTCTCGACCTCGATGTCCAGCACGTTGCCCTGGGCGTCGATGCTGATCACCAGGATCACCGTACCCTCGATGCCGCTGCGCAGCGCGGAAGGCGGGTAGCGTGGCGGATTCATCGCACGGGACGACGGATCGACCGAGCCGAGGGTGTCCTGCGGGGCCGGCGGGGCCGGCGGGGCCGGCGGCGGCGCCGGCACGTCGACCGGGCTGGGGTCGTCGAACACGACCGGCGGCGGCTCGGGTGGCGGCGGCAACGGGGTCGGCTTCGGCGGCGACAGCTCCTTCGGCGGAGTGATCGGCTTGGGCGGTTCCGGCGGCGGCGGCGGCGGCGGCGGCGGCGGCGGTGGCGGCTTGATGATGTTCACCAAGGTCACCTCTTCCTCCGCTGCCTCGCTCGGCGGCGGGGCCATCGGTGCGAGCAGCAGCAGCAGCACCGCGCCGTGCACGGTGAGCGCCATGGTGATACCGGCGATGCGCGCCCAGTTCAACCCTTCGCGGTCGTCTTTGTTCTTAGCGGAGATTTCCAAGTCTTGCGTCATTGCGCCGTCAGCTCGGGGAAGGAATGCCGTGCGCCATGGGACGCCGCGGACCGGGTGTGGCCCCCACGCCTTGTTGGCCGTGAGAACCTCCTAGGATATACCAAAGTCTGCCGGTGGTTCCAAGCAGAACTTCTTCTTTTCGTGATGCGGTTAACCGCCCGCCGACTGGATGATCGAGGTGGCCTGGTCCGGCTGTTCCAAGCCCTTGGCCTGTGCCTGCTCGGCCGCGGCCCGGGCTTCGTCCTTCCGACCTTCGTTGAGCAGGATCTTGGCCAGGTTGAGGTAGGTGCTGCCGTCATCGTCCAGCGGCGCGGCCTTCTGGTAGGCCTCGATCGCCGGACCGGTCTGGCCGGAGAAGTAGTAGCTCTGCGCCAGCGCGACCTGGGTGTTGAAGTCCGGCTGGAGGATGCCCTTCTTCAATCCTTCCTGGATGATCTCGATCGCCTGCGCCTCGTGGCCTTCCATGTTGAGGTGAGTGACGAACAGCTGCTGGTATTCGGGCGCCTCGGTGAGCTTGCCCGCGGCGCGCAGCTTTTCCAGCACCGCGATCGCCTTCTCGGGCATGTCGGCCTGCTGGTAGAGGATCGCCAGGTTCATCTGCGCACGCTTGTCATCCGGTTTGGCGGCGGCAACCTGCTCGGCGGCCTGTACCGCGGAGGCGCCTTGTCCGCTGCTGGCATAGGCCTGCATCAGCAGCGCCTGCCATTCCGGCTTGGGCTCGGCGCTGGCGTCGATCGCCTGCTTCAGCACCGTGATCGCCTCCGGGTAGCGCTCCAACAGATAGAGCGACTGACCCTTCATCACCAGGTGCGCCGGGTCCTGGCTGTTGGTCTCCTTGAGGAAACGCTCGAAGGTCGCCAGCGCCTCGGCCACCAGGCCGTTGCTCTGTTGCAGCTGTGCCAGGTTGAACATGGCGTTGTAATGGGCGTTGTTGTCGAGGCTGTCGAGGGCGACTGCCTGCGCGTAGTACTTCGCGGCGGCGTCGCTGTCGCCACCGCTGTAGGCGATCTGCCCGGCGATCTGGGCGGCATAGGCCTTGGCGTAGTCACCGGCCTTGGCATCGGCGATGACCTCGTCCGCGGCCGCCCGCGCCTCGGCGGCCTTGCCTTCCTGGGAAAGCGCCGTCATCGCCTCAAGCGCCTTCGACATCGTCCTGGACAGCTCGGGCGTCGGCTCTTCGCGGGTCGCTTGCGGATAGATCTGTGCGGCGCTCGCCTTGTCCTCTTGCGCAGGCTTCTGCCGCTTCTGGCGTTCCGCCCGCTGGCGTTCGAGCGGGGACTGCGCGGCCACCGGGGCGATCGCACCGAACGTGAGCACGGCGGCGACAGCGGCCGCGAGCAGAGCGCGGTTGCGGGGGGTGGGGGACATCATCGGATCACCTCAATTACTACCAGCGCTAGAGCGTGGACGTGGCGTGAACACCAAGGGGAGGTCACGCTATCAGAAAGTCATGTCACGACGAAAGTAGGGCTTTGCCGAGTTTGGTGTGTGGCTAGCCGCAATCGGGCGTCCGGCCGGAGGTCCGGGCCTGCTCGTAGGCGGGCATCAAGCCACCGGCGCGGGCGCGCAATTCGCTGATCCGGGCCTCGGGGTCGGGGTGGGTGGACAGCCATTCAGGCGCCCGGCTGCCGCGGCTGGCGGCGATCATGTTCTGCCACAGGTTGACCGCCTGTCGTGGATCGAAGCCGGCGCGGGCCATCAACTGCTGGCCGACCACGTCGGCCTCGCTCTCCTGGACCCGGTTGTTGGGCAGCAGGAACGCGGCCTGGACTGCAGCGCCGCCAAGCTGCTGGGTGGCCTGGGCGGCGTTGGCACCGTATTGCGAGCCGACCAGCGCGCCGATGATGCCGAGTCCGGCCTGGGCGCCGAGCTGGCGGGTGACACGCTCGTCGTGGTGGTGGGCGATCACGTGGCCGATCTCGTGGGCGATCACCGCGGCCAGCTGGTCCTGATTGCGGGCCGCGCCGAAGATGCCGGTGTAGACGCCGACCTTGCCGCCGGGCAGGGCGAAGGCGTTGGGCGATTCGTTGGTGAACAGCGCCGCCTCCCATTGCGTCTGGTTGCCGGCCGGCAATTGGCGGGTGATCGCATTGACCACGCAACGCACGTAGGCGGTCTGGCCGGCGTTGCGGCTTTGCGGCAGTTTGGCCTTGTACTCGGCGAACGCTTGCGCGCCCATCTGGTCGAGTTGCTGCTGGGACACTGCGCCGACGCGCTGGGTACGCCCGGTCGGCGAGGTGGTGGTGGCGCAGGCGCAGGCCGCAGTCGCGATCACCAGGCAGAGCAGCAAAGATTTCATGGGCGGTCCCTGTTCCGTGAGGTGTTGCCGAGGGTTGGTTGTAGTCCGGCCCGGATGAACAGGCCGTCAAAGCGGGCCCGAGACCCGGCCAGCCACTAGATGTCGAGGTTGGAGACCTTCAGCGCGTTGTCCTCGATGAACTCGCGGCGCGGTTCGACCACGTCGCCCATCAGGCAGCTGAAGATCTGGTCGGCGGCGACCGCGTCCTCGATCTTGACCTGCAGCAACCGACGCGTCTCCGGGTTGACCGTGGTGTCCCACAGCTGCTCGGGATTCATCTCGCCCAAGCCCTTGAAGCGCTGGATCTGGCGACCCTTCTTGGCTTCCTCGAGCAACCAGGCCTGCGCCTCGGCGAAGCTTTCGACCGGCTGTTCGCGGTTGCCGCGGATGATCCGGGCGCCGTCGCGGACCAGGCCGTGCAGCAGCGAGGCGGCCTCGCGCAGGGGACGCAACTCGCCCCCCTCGAACGCCGCCAGCGGCAGCACCTGCAACAGCTCCTCGCCCATGTGGGTCCGCCGCACCAGCAGCGCGGCGGGGTGCGCCTCGGTCGCTGGCTGCAGGCTGACCGCGTAGCGCGGCTTGCCCAGGCCGCTGCGGTTGAGCCGCTTCTCCAGGGCATCGAGTTCGTGGCGCTCGTCGGTGTTCTGCGCGAGGTGCTCGGAGTCGAGCGGGGTGTAGTCGATCAGCGCCTCCAGCACGTTCGGGTCATACCGGTGCGCATTGCGGGCGATGGTGTCGCGGGCGCCGGCGTAGGCCAGCAGCAGCGTCTCCAGCGCGTTGGCGGTGATCGGCGGCTCGCCCTCGGCCGGCACCAGCGCGGCGCCCTCGATCGCGTTGGCGGCGAGGTAGGCGTTGAGCGCGGCGTCGTCCTTGAGGTAGATCTCGTTCTTGCCCTGCTTGATCTTGTACAGCGGCGGCAGGCCGATGTAGACGTGGCCGCGCTCGATGAGTTCCGGCATCTGCCGGTAGAAGAAGGTCAACAGCAGGGTGCGGATGTGGCTGCCGTCGACGTCGGCGTCGGTCATCAGGATGATGCGGTGGTAGCGCAGCTTGTCGGGGTTGTACTCGTCCTTGCCGATGCCGGTGCCGAGCGCGGTGATCAAGGTGCCGACTTCGGCGCTGGCGAGCATGCGGTCGAAGCGCGCACGCTCGACGTTGAGGATCTTGCCCTTGAGCGGCAGGATCGCCTGGGTCTTGCGGTTGCGGCCCTGCTTGGCCGAGCCGCCGGCGGAGTCGCCCTCGACGATGAACAGTTCGGACTTGGCCGGGTCCTTCTCCTGGCAGTCGGCGAGCTTGCCGGGTAGGCCGGCGATATCCAGCGCGCCCTTGCGGCGGGTCAGGTCGCGGGCCTTGCGTGCGGCCTCGCGGGCGCGGGCGGCATCGACGATCTTGCCGGCGATGGCCTTGGCCTCGTGCGGGTGTTCCTGGAGGAACTCCTCCAAACGTGCGCCGAACGTGTGCTCAACGACGGGTCTCACATCGGATGAGACAAGCTTCTCCTTGGTCTGGCTGGAGAAGCTCGGGTCCGGCACCTTGACCGACAGCACCGCGATCATGCCTTCGCGCATGTCGTCGCCGGACAGGTTGACCTTGGCCTGCCTGGCGATGCCGTTCTGCTCGATGTAGTTGGTCAGGGTGCGGGTGAGGGCGGCGCGGAAACCGATGAGGTGGGTGCCGCCGTCCTTCTGCGGGATGTTGTTGGTGAAGCAGAACATCGTTTCCTGGTACGCGTCGGTCCACTGGATCGCGACGTCGACGGTGATGCCGTTCTGCTCGCCGGTCACCGAGATCACGTTCGGGTGCAGCGGGGTTTTGAGCTGGGCCAGGTGCTCGACGAACGAGGCGATGCCGCCTTCGTACTGGAACACGTCGCGGCGGCCTTCGCCGCGCTCGTCGGCGAGGATGATCTTCACCCCGGAATTCAGGAACGACAGCTCGCGCAGGCGCTTGGCGAGGATGTCGTAATGGAACTGGACGTCGGTAAAGATCTCCGCCGCCGGCTTGAACCGCAGCAGGGTGCCGCGCTTGTCCGAGGCCTCCAGCTGCTTGAGCGGGTACAGCGGCTCGCCGAGCGCGTATTCCTGGCGGTAGTGGAAGCCGTCGCGCCAGATGTCCAGCCACAGGTGCTCGGACAGCGCGTTGACCACCGACACGCCGACGCCGTGCAGGCCGCCGGACACCTTGTAGCTGTTGTCGTCGAACTTGCCGCCGGCGTGCAGCACGGTGAGGATGACCTCGGCCGCGGAGACGTTCTCTTCCTTGTGGATATCGACCGGGATGCCGCGACCGTTGTCGGACACCCCGACCGAACCGTCCTCGTGCAGGGTCACGATGACCTCGTTGGCGTGGCCGGCGAGGGCTTCGTCGATCGAGTTGTCGACCACCTCGAACACCATGTGGTGCAGGCCGGTGCCGTCGTGGACGTCGCCGATGTACATGCCCGGGCGCTTGCGCACGGCCTCGAGACCGCGCAGCACGGTGATCCGGCTGGAATCGTAGGCTTGCGAGGTGGCGGGGGCTTCGGTCGACGCGGTGGTGTCGTCCTGGGTCGGCGAGGGGTCGTGCTCGGTCGTCTGGGTCATTGCGCAGCAGGCTCCGGCGACGCGGCCGCAGGGCGCGCGGCGGCGTCGAAACTCGTTCTATATAGGTGTCTTTGAGTATAGCGGACGGGGGGTGGGGGCGCCTGTCCGGCCACTACTGTTGGGACCGGGCAGGGCACGACCGGCGACTGGTGTTCCACGTGGAACGCTACGGAGCACGCTCGCGGACCCGGCTGACCTCACCGTGTTCCACGTGGAACAGAGAGAACGGCGCAGCAAGTTCTTCCAGCGCCGGTGGCATCTCGGTGCCGGTCACGAACACCTGCGCTCCGCTGTCCCGCAACCATTGCAGCAGTCGTCGCTGGTGTGAACGGTCAAGCTCGGAGGCCAGGTCGTCGAAGCCCAGCACCGGCCACTCGCCGCAGGTGGCCGCGTGATGCTCGGCCTGGGCGAGCAGGGCGGTCAGGGCGGTCAGTTTTGCCTGCCCACGCGACAACGCCTCCCGTCCCGGGACCGCGGAGAAATCGATCCGCCAATCCGCACGATGCGGCCCGACCGAAGTGAAGCCCGATTGCAGATCGCGCTGGCGGGCGAGCAACAAGGCATCGGCCAGCGGCAGTTCGTCGCGCCGCCAACCGGGCAGGTAGGCCAGACGGGCCTCGCCCAGTGTCGGCGCAAGCTCACTCGCCAACCGGGAAACGCCGGGCTGCAGCGCCAGCAGGTAGTGTTCGCGATGACGACCCAGTGGCTCGCCGGCCTCCGCCAGCTCGCGATCCCAAGCGTCGAGCTGGGCCTCCGTGACGCGGGCCTTCAACAGCGCGTTGCGTTGCTTCAGCGCTCGGGAGTAGCGCCGCCACAGTGGCAGGAACCCCGGTTCCACGTGGAACAACCCCCAATCGAGGTAGCGCCTGCGGCCCTCGCCGGCACCGGCGATCAACGCATGGCTGCCGGGTTCAAATGTCACCACCGCCAACGCCGCGCATAGCTCTCCCAGATGCGCGACCGACTGGCCATCCAAGCGTCCTTCCCACGAATGGCCGGCATGGCGGAGGCCGGCCTTGCGGAAGCGGGCAGAGATTTCGCCGTTGGCCCCAGGGGACGCAGTCATGGGATTGTCGCGACCGACGCACGATCGGTCCTGCCATTCGACGAATACCTCCAGCGCCGACTGACCGTTGCGAACCAGGCCATCGCGAACCCGGCCGCGGAAGCTGCGCCCGTAAGCCATCAGATGAAGCGCCTCAAGCACGCTGGTCTTGCCGGCGCCGTTGTCGCCCGTGATGACATTGAGACCGGCGCCGGGCATCAGCCTGGCCCGCTCGAAGCGGCGGAGTTGGTGGATGTCCAGCCGCGTTACGTGCACGTGCGTAACTCCCAAGGCCGTGCCAGCGACGCGCTGGACCGCAAAACGACACGCCCGGACGAGCCGGGCGTGTGGATGTTGCTATTGGGTTCCACGTGGAACACAGGTACGGGCGCGCCCGCCTCAGAGCCGCAGCGGCATCACCACGTGCCGGCACTTGTCGTTCGCCGCCTCGCGCACCAGCGCCGACGAGTTGCCGTCTCGCAGGGCCATCACCACCTGTTCGCCCTTCAGCGCCGACAGCGCGTCCAGCAGGTAGTTGACGTTGAAGCCTACCGCCAGGTCGTCGACCCGAGTGTCGGCCTCGACCTCTTCCTGCGCTTCTTCCTGCTCGGGGTTGTGGGCGCTGATCTTGAGCTGGCCGGGCGAGACCTCGATCCGCACGCCGCGATACTTCTCGTTGGACAGGATCGCGGCGCGTTGCAGCGAGGCGCGCAGCACCTCCCGGTCGATCCGCACTTCCTTGTCGGCGCCGATCGGGATCACCGCTTCGTAATCCGGAAAGCGGCCGTCGATCAGCTTGCTGGTGAACGTGACATCGTCGCGCTTGACCCGGATGTGGCCGCGGCCCATTTCCAGTTCCAGCTCGCGCTCGCCGCCTTCCAGCAGGCGCTGCAGCTCGGTCACGCCCTTGCGCGGCACGATGATCTGGCGCTTGGCCTGGGTATTGCCCTCGTAGGCCGCCTCGCACAGCGCCAGCCGGTGGCCGTCGGTGGCGACGCAGCGCAGGGTGTCCTCACGCAGGTCGAACAATAAGCCGTTGAGGTAGTAGCGCACGTCCTGCTGGGCCATCGCGAACGCGGTGCGCTCGATCAGCTCCTTCAGGGTCGCCTCGGGCACGCGCACCCGCTCGGTGGCCTCGACCTCGTCGATCGACGGGAAGTCGTTGGCCGGCAGGCTGGCCAGGGTGAAGCGCGAACGACCGGCCTGCACCGTGACCTTGTCGGCGCCCTGGCCGACCGTGACCTTGCTGCCGTCGGGCAGGGCGCGGACGATGTCGAACAGTTTGCGCGCCGGGATCGTGGTCTCGCCGTCCTCGGCATCGTCGACCGAAATCCGCGACACCATCTCGACCTCGAGGTCGGTACCGGTCAACGACAGTTGGCCGTCCTTGACCTGGACCAGCAGGTTGGCCAGTACCGGCAGGGTCTGGCGCCGTTCGACCACGTTGACGACCTGGGCCAACGGCTTGAGAAACACTTCTCGTTGCAGGCTGAAACGCATGCGGTCCTTCCCCTATGCCCAATACAAAAGAGTTGAATAAATCAAAAGCTTGGTAGTGATGGTGTTGCCGAAAACCCGGGAAAACTGACTCAAACCACTGTTTTTATTGGATTTATTGCGACGGTAAAGTCCGGTACAACTCGCGTCTGAACCTTGGAACAAGCTGTGGACAACTTTGACGAGGACGACCGAGCGTCGAGTTGTCCACAGCTTCCTCCCAGTTGCCGCACAGGCTCTATTCACTGAGTTTGCGGATCAGCTTTTCCCAGTCCTCGCGCATCTTGCCGTCCGATTCCATCAGCGTGCGGATCTGCCGGCAGGCATGCAGCACGGTGGTGTGGTCACGGCCGGCGAACGCGTCGCCGATCTCGGGCAGGCTGTGCTCGGTCAGCTCCTTGGTCAATGCCATCGCCATCTGGCGCGGCCGGGCCAGCGAGCGGGTCCGCCGTTTCGACAACAAGTCCTTGATCTGCAGGCCGTAGTAGTCTGCCACGGTCTTCTGGATGTTGGGGATGGAGATCGATTGCTGCTGCGAGCGCAGCAGGTCGCGCAGGGTTTCCTGGGCGAACTCGGCGGTGATCGTGCGACCGGTGAAGTTGGCGCGTGCGGTCAGGGTGTTGAGCGCGCCCTCGAGGTCGCGCACGTTGGAGCGCATCTTCTTGGCCAGCAGAAACGCGACCTCCTCCGGGATAGCCGCGCCGCGCTCCTTGGCCTTGGACAGCACGATCTGGGCGCGGGTCTCGAAGTCGGGCGGGTCGATCGCCACCGACAGGCCCCAGGCCAGCCGCGACTTCAGGCGTGGTTCCAAGCCCTCGACCTCGCGCGGGTAGCGGTCGCAGGTCAGGATGATCTGCTGCTTGCCGTCGAACAGCGCGTTGAAGGTGTGGAAGAACTCCTCCTGGGTGCGGTCCTTGCCGGCGAAGAACTGGATGTCGTCGATCAACAGCGCGTCGACCTGCTGGAACTGGCGCTTGAAACCGTCCATCGCCTTGTCCTGCAGCGCCCGCATCATCGCGCTGAAGAACTGCTCGCTGCGCAGGTACATGACCCGGGTGCCGGGGTTGGCGGTGCGCATGGCGTTGCCGGCGGCGAACATCAGGTGGGTCTTGCCCAGCCCGGTGCCGCCGTACAACAGCAGCGGGTTGTGGGCGCGGTCGCCGGGCTTGAGCGCGGCCTGCCAGGCGGCGGCGCGGCCGAGCTGGTTGCTGCGGCCCTCGACGAAGTTGTCGAAGGTGTAGTGGCTGTCGAGGTGGCCGTTGAACGATTCCAGCGGCGATACCACACCCGGCGCAGGCGCGGCGGCCATCGGCGCGGCGACCTGCGCAACGGCGGCGCGCGGCAACGAACCGACCTCGAGGCTGACCTCGTCGCTGCCGGCAAAATGCGTCAGCAGCTCGCGGATCCGGTCCAGGTAGCGTTCGCGCACGAACTCGACCACGAACGCATTGGGCGCATACAGCACCGTGATATCGTCGCGGCGGCTGGCCTGTAAGGGCTTGAGCCAGGTGTGGACGTCCTCGGCCGGCAGTTCGGCTTCGAGGCGTTCTAGGCAGCGGGGCCAGGCGTCCATAGGTCTTTCTTGCTGTCCGGCGGCAGGTCGCGACCGCCCCGCGCAGGAGCTGGCGCGCGCGGCAGGAGTCGATGGGGGCCAGCCAGACTATCACCGCGCGCAGGCCGGGAGTAGGACCGCGGATCTGTGGCCGCGCCGATCGGCAAAGCCGGTCCGGCTTGACCGGCGCGCGGCGCGGCCGCTAGACTTGTCGGTCAATTCCGCACCAGACACAGAGCCGTCCTCATGGCGACCAAGCGCACCTACCAGCCCAGCAACCTCAAGCGCAAGCGCGACCACGGTTTCCGTGCCCGCATGGCGACCGCCGATGGCCGCAAGATCCTCGCGCGCCGCCGCGCCAAGGGTCGCAAGCGTCTCTGCGCCTAAACCGCGCGTTGTGTCGCAGCGGCCGCCCTTCGCCGCCGTTGCCCGCCCAATGACGACGACTCGCTTCCCGCGCACTGCGCGGGTACGCGCAGGCTCCGATTTCGATCGCATTTTCAAGCACGGCCGGCGCGTGGCGCTGCCCGTGCTTGCACTGCATTGGCAGACGCCGTCGTCCGAGCAGCCCGATACCGGACCCCGCGGGCCGCGACTGGGCCTGGCGGTGTCGCGCAAGGTCGACCCCAATGCGGTCGGCCGCAACCGGATCAAACGCGTCCTGCGCGAGACCTTCCGTCATCACCGCACTGCGCTGGCCGACGGAGATTACGTCGTGGTCGCACGGGTCGGCGCCGCCCGTCTCAGCGGTGCGCAGGTGAGCGATGCCTTCCTCAACCTGCTGCGACGCGCCGGCGCGATGTCGGCCGATGCGCGGCTGTCGTTGCCCACGCCCGCCGTGGCCGGCACAATGCCGGCGCCCGCCGAGTCCCGCTCCGAATCCGCTTCCGCACCGGCTGCGACCGGTGACTCCTCCCTTGCGCCCGCGCCGTCATCCGATGGTGACTGAGCCTTCCTGTTGTCCGTGAAAGCCTCCCTATGAACCAGACCCGCATGTTCCTGATCCTCGCCTGGCTGATGGTGGCGACCCTGCTGTGGATGGCGTGGGACAAGGAGCAGGTCGCGCCGCCGTCCCCGGTCGCGAGCCGTGTCGATGTCGGTGATGCCAGCGTGCCGGATGCCGGCGCCGCCGCCGGCGCGATCCCGACGCTGGCCGCGACCGCGCCGCCGGGCAACCCCGCGGTCCCGGCGGCGGCGACCGCGGCGGCGGGTCGGTCGGCCGCGTTGACGGTCCGCACCGACGTGCTGGAAGTCGTGCTCGACGGTGGCGAAATCCGCCAGGCCGACCTGCTGGCGTATCCGAGCACGGCCGACGAGGACAGCGCACCGGTGCGGCTGTTCGCGCAGGATCCCGCCAACTACTTCGTCGCCCAGAGCGGTTGGGTCAGCAACAGCGGCGCGGCCCCGAGCCATCTGCAAGGTTTCGTGCTCGACCGCGACGCGCTGCCGGCCGGCGCCGACCTGGTCCTCGACCCCGGCGAGGACCAGGTCGTGGTGCCGTTCACCTGGACCGGCCCGGACGGCGTCACCATTCGCCGCAGCTACACCTTCGGCCGCGGCGACTACGCGGTGCAGGTTCGCGACGAAGTGGTCAACGGTGGCGACGCGCCGTGGCAGGGTTTCGTCTACCGCCAGTTGAGCCGGGTGCCGCGCGAGCTGGAGAAATCCGGCCCGATGAGCGTCGAGCAGTACAGCTTCCAGGGCGCGGCGTGGTTCGGCGGCGGCGAGTACGACAAGCGCGACTACGAGGATTTCGTCGACGACGGCCCGCTCAACCAGCAGGTCACCGGCGGCTGGATCGCGATGCTGCAGCACCACTTCTTCGGCGCCTGGATCCCCGGGGCCGAGGACACCAGCACCTTCTCGCTGGCGACCCCGAGCGGCACCGGCGGCACCCACTACCTGATCCGCGAACTCGGCCCCGGGGTCAACGTCGCGCCAGGCGCGACCGCCACCGCCCAGGCCCGCCTGTGGGTCGGCCCCAAGCTGGTCGCCAACATCCAGTCGCAGCAGGTGCCGGGGCTGGAACGCGCGGTCGACTTCAGCAGCTTCAGCATCATGGCCACGCTCGCCGGCTGGCTGTTCTGGGTGCTGGCCAAGTTGCACGGCCTGCTCGGCAACTGGGGCTGGGCGATCGTCGGGTTGGTGGTGCTGCTCAAGCTGGTGATGTTTCCGCTGTCGGCCGCGCAGTACAAGTCGATGGCGAAGATGCGCAAGTTCCAGCCGCGCATGGCCCAGCTCAAGGAACGCTATGGCGACGACCGCCAGAAGCTGCAGCAGGCGATGATGGAGCTGTACAAGAAGGAGAAGATCAACCCGGTCGGCGGCTGCCTGCCGCTGCTGCTGCAGATGCCGGTGTTCCTGGCGTTGTACTGGATGCTGTCGGAGTCGGTCGAGCTGCGCCATGCGCCGTGGATCCTGTGGATCCAGGACCTGACCGCGGCCGACCCGTACTTCGTGTTGCCGGTGATCAACATCGCGCTGATGTGGGCGACCCAGAAACTCAACCCGATGACCGGCATCGATCCGATGCAGGCCAAGATGATGCAGTTCATGCCGGTGGTGATGGGCGTGGTGTTCGCGTTCTTCCCGGCCGGCCTGGTGCTGTACTGGGTGACCAACGCCGGCCTCGGCCTGATCCAGCAGTGGTGGATGGTCAGGAAGTACAGCGAGGAGCCGGTCAAGGCCACCTGACGCCGGCGCCACCGCGGTCCGCGACGAAGCCCGCCACCCCGGCGGGCTTCTTTCGTTGGCCGGCTCGATGCGCCGCTATTCTTGTGGTTCGGGCGTCCACTGTGGAAACCGTATGAACGAGCGCGACACCATTGCTGCGATCGCCACTGCGCCCGGTGCGGGCGGGGTCGGCATCGTGCGCCTGTCCGGCCCGCGCGCGCGTGCCATCGGCGGAACGATCGTCGCCCGCGAGCTGGGCGCGCGCCACGCGCATTACGTGCGCTTCCGCGACGCCGCCGGCGCCACCCTCGACGACGGCATCGCCCTGTACTTCGCCGCGCCGGCCAGCTACACCGGTGAGGACGTGGTCGAGCTGCAGGCCCACGGTAGCCCCGCGGTGCTGCACGAGCTGCTGGCGCGCTGTTGCGCGCTCGGCGCCCGACATGCGCGGCCAGGCGAATTCAGTGAGCGCGCGTTCCTCGAAGGCCGGCTCGACCTCGCCCAGGCCGAAGCGGTCGCCGACCTGATCGCCGCCGGCGATGCGCGGGCGGCGCGGGCGGCGCGGCGCGCGCTCGACGGCGAGTTCTCGCAGCGGGTCGAGGCCCTGGCCGAAGCCCTGCTGGCGATCCGCGTCCACGTCGAGGCGGCGATCGACTTTGCCGACGAACCGCTCGACACCCTCGGCGGCGAAGCGTTGCGCGCGCGCTGCGAGGCGCTGGCATTGGCGCTCGACGAACTGCTCGCGGCCGCCGAGCGCGGACGGCGCCTGCGCGATGGCCTGCACGCGGTCATCGTCGGCCCGCCCAACGCCGGCAAGAGCTCGCTGCTCAACGTCCTGGCCGGCAGCGAACGCGCGATCGTCACCGACATCGCTGGCACCACCCGCGATCTGCTGCACGAGGTGGTGCGGATCGACGGCGTCGAGCTGTCGCTGGTCGACACCGCCGGCCTGCGCGAGGGCGGCGACGCGATCGAACGCGAGGGCATGCGCCGGGCCGAGGGCGAACTGCAGCGCGCCGACCTCGCGATCGTCGTGCTCGACGCCCGCGACCCGCAGGCCGGCAGGGCGGCGGTCGCCCCGGCCATCGCCGGCGTGCCGCAACGGTTGTGGCTGCACAACAAGGCCGACCTGCTCGATACCGCCGCGCCGCTGCCGGCCGATACCGCCGACGACCGGCACCGGTCGCTGTCGGTGCGTACCGGTGCCGGCCTCGACGCCCTGCATGCGTGCCTGCGCCAGCTCGCATCGGGCGATGGCGCCGATGCGGCGGAAGGAGCGTTCACCGCGCGCGCGCGCCACGTCGATGCCCTGCGACGCGCCGCCGACGAACTGGCGCAGGCGCGGGGGCATCTCGACCACGAAGCGCTCGACCTGGGCGCCGAAGCGCTGCGGGTGGCCCACGACGCCCTCGGCGAAATCACCGGCCGGGTGCGCGCCGACGACCTGCTTGGCCGCATATTTTCCAGTTTCTGCATCGGGAAGTAGCTCGACACAAAATGTGACGAGTGTCACCTTTTGATGCATCGGCCCTGTACAGTTCAGCGCCATCCGCCCATGGCGCCTTGACAAGGATGGCGTGCGCTCGCGACCTTGTGCGGGTGCGCCTGCGAGGCCGCACTTCAGGGGAGTTCGTCATGATCGTCAATTCACATGTCCGGCAATCGTGCCGGCTGTCTGCTGTTTCCAAAGTGTCGCTGGTGCTGGCCATGAGCTTGGTGCTGGCGGCGTGCAACAACGAACAGGCCGCGCCGGAGAGCGCCGCGCCTGCCGCCTCCGTCGATACCGCCGCCGCCGCGGCGGTCACCGCCCCGGCCATCGCGCCAGAGGATGCGGTGTCGGGCAAGGTCAACGCGATGACCGTCGAGCAACTGCGCGACGCCGCCCGCAAGGCCTACGGCGACAACCGCCTGTACGCACCGGCCGAGGATAACGCGGTCGAGTACTACCTCGCGTTGCGCGACAAGTCGCCCGACGACGCCTCGGCCTCGAGCGCGCTGACCGACCTGCTGCCGATGACCGTCATCGCCACCGAGCAGAGCATCAACCGCGGCGACTTCGCCGAAGCCCAGCGCCTGGCCGCGCTGCTGGAAAAGGCCGCGCCGCAGCACCCGGCACTGGCCCGGCTCAAGAGCAACATCGAAACCCAGCAGTCCGCCGCGGTCGCCCGCGCCGCCGAACTGGAAGTGACCGCCGAGGAGCAGGCCGCGGCCCAGGCCGAACTCGAGCGCCAGCGCCTGGCCGACCAGAAGCGTCAGCAGGAGCAGGCGGCACGCGAGCTGGCCCAGCGCCAGAGCGAAGAGAAGGCCGCCGAAGAGGAAGCTGCGGCCGCCGCACTGGCGAGCGAGCAGGCCGCCGAGCAGGCGGCCGCCGAGCGCCGCGCCGCAGCCGCCCGCACCGCGGCGGCGGCCAAGCCGACTGCCGCCGACCTGCGTCCGCTGTCGATGCCGGGACCGGAGTACCCGCGCGAGGCGCTGCGTGCCGGCAAGTCCGGTGAGGTGCTGGTCGAGTACACCGTCGGCACTGACGGCTCGGTGACCGCGGCGCGGGTGGTGAATTCCAATCCGGGTCGGGTGTTCGACCGCGCCGCGCTCGACGCCGTCCAGCGCTGGCGGTTCCAGCCGATCTCGGCACCGGTCACCACCCGCCGCGCGATTGGCTTCAGCCCGGGTCGCTGACGCGACGATGGCGTCGGCTGGGGAGCCGGCGCCACCGCATGCAATACGACGAAGCCCGGCGAGAGCCGGGCTTCGTCGTTTGCGCCGCTGTCGCGCGCGCCTGCCGGTCAGCTGGCGATCGCCAGCTTCTCCTGGCTGTACAGGTGGACCGCCGCGTACCAGAGCAATGCCGCCAGTCCCAGCCCGGCGAGCAGGTACACCGACCAGATGTCGACGCCGATCGACTCGCCGCGAACGACTTTCAGGATCAACTGGTTCTGGGCCAGGAACGGCACCGCGAACTGCCACAGCTGGGTCTTGATCGGCACCGCCATCAATACCATCGACGGCAGCATCGGCAGGAACACCAGCCAGCTCATGTGCGACTGCGCCTCTTTCAGGCTCTTGGCCGACGCCGCCAGCAGCGTCAGCAGCGCATTGCCGATCAGCACCATCGGCACCAGGATCAGCAGCAGTTTGCCGATCGACGCCAGTCGCACGTCGAGCATCTCGCCGAGCCCGGTGGCCAGCTGCGAACTGAGCTTCAGTGACAACAGCACCAGCAACACCGAGAACAGGCTGAGCACCGCGGCGGCGGCCATCTTGCCGCTGACCAGCGCCCCGCGCGAGGCCGGGGTGGCCAGCAGCGGCTCCAGCGATTGGCGCTCGCGCTCGCCGGCGGT
Source organism: Lysobacter sp. (assembly GCA_050737695.1). GTDB lineage: Bacteria > Pseudomonadota > Gammaproteobacteria > Xanthomonadales > Xanthomonadaceae > Novilysobacter. The sequence continues at coordinate 76,485 of JBOHYB010000001.1, forward strand.
GGCGTCGAGGATCAGCGCCATGCCGCCGATGAACGAAAGGATGATCAGAAAGTACGGCAGCATCATGCTCAACACCACGCCGCCCTTGGCTTCCGGTGTCGCCAGGTCGCGGCTGCCCAGTGCGATCGGGTGGGTGATCGAAGCATCGATGCCGCGCGCGTACAGGCGCAACGCACCGACCTGTTGACCGTAGCTGGCCAGCGCCGTGCGCAGCCGCCGCACCGGCACCTCGGCATTGCGCTGGGTGCTGTCGTGGATCAGCTCGACCCCGGCCGGACGGCCCGCGGCCCAGTCGTCGGCGAAGTCCTCGTCGATCGCCAGCGCGACGTCGATGTCCTGTCGCCGCACGGCGGCGTCGATGTCATCGGGCACGTCGGCCACCTCGATGCCCTGGCTGGCTAGGAACGCCAGCAGGTTGGGGGCGTGCTCGGCGCCGATCACCGGCACGGCCAGGGCCGCCTCCGACTGGGTTTCGTTGCGGCTCTCCATCAGCGTGAACAGGCCCAGCAGCAGCAGCGGCAGCAGTACCGGGGCCAGGAATACGGTCAGCAGCAGGGTGCGGCGGTCGCGGATGATGTCGCGCAGCTCCTTGCGCAGCACCGTCCAGACGGTGGCGAAGATGCGCTCGGACGTACGTGCGGGGCGGCTCGCGCCCGGATCGATGTTGATCGCGTTCATGCGTGCAGGCCCTCGTCGCTGCCGATCGCCTTGACGAAGGCGTCCTCGAGATTGGATTCGCCGAACCGCTCGCGCAGTTCGTCGGCGCTGCCGGCGGCAACGACTTGCCCTTTGGCGATGATGACGATGCGGTCACACAGCGCCGCGACCTCCTGCATGATGTGGCTGGAGAAGATCACGCAGCGGCCTTCCGCTTTCAGTTGCTGCAGGAAGCCGCGCATCGCGCGGGTGGTCATGACGTCGAGGCCATTGGTCGGCTCGTCGAGGATCACGTTGCGCGGGTCGTGCACCAGCGCACGCGCGATTGCGGTCTTGGTGCGCTGGCCTTGCGAAAATCCTTCGGTGCGACGGTCGAGGATGTCGGCCATGTCCAGCGCCGCCGACAACGCTTGCGTGCGCTGCGCGATCAACTCGGCCGGCATGCCATGCAGCTCGCCGAAGTAGGCGATGTTCTCGCGCGCGGTCAGGCGCTTGTAGACGCCGCGCGCGTCGGGCAGCACGCCGAGGGCGCGGCGCACCGCGGCCGGGTCGGCGGATGCATCGATGCCGTCGACCATGACCTGGCCGGCATCGGGTGTCATCAGGGTGTAGAGCATTCGCAAGGTGGTGGTCTTGCCGGCGCCGTTGGGACCGAGCAGGCCGGTGATCTGGCCGTCGGCGGCCTCGAACCGGACGCCGTCGACCGCCTTGACCGTGCCGGTCTTGGTCTTGAACGCCTTGTGCAGGTTGTCTGCGCGAATCATCGGAAAGTCCTCGCGGTGCGGCTCATGGTGTCCAGCCGTTGTAGTGGACGAACGGCGGTACGTAGCGCAACGACTTCAGGCACTCGGTATCGAGCGCCTTGGCATCGGCACTGTCGACAAACTGGCCGAGCAGCTCGGGCATGCAGCCGGTCGCCGAGACGTTGTGGCCCTGGCCCTGCAGCACCAGGTGACGGCCGTTGGGCAGGTTGGCGACCACCTGCTCGCCGTAGCGCGGCGGCGTCACCGGGTCGAGTTCGCCCGACAGCAGCAGCACCGGCAGCTCCGACGCGAACGGTTGGTGGAAGTCCGCCGGTGCCTCCCCATGCGGCCACACCGCGCAGGGTGCAAAGAACATCTCGGCCAGTTCGCTGCCGATGATGGTGTCGTCGGCCGCGGGATTGGGGTGGAAACGACCGGCGTCCTCGGCGCACAGCACCGACCATTGCATCCCCCGGGTCATCTGCCCCTGCATCTGCTCGCCAGTCATCTGCAGCAGCGACATCAGCGGTGCGTAGCGGCCGTGCGCGGCTTCGTCGATCATCAGCGGCAGCAGCGACGCGGTCTGCGGCACGTAGGAGAACATGAAGGCGAGGCTGCCGACGGCGTCGGCGGTGACGGTGTCGCGACGCAGCTCGCCGGTGCGCGAGTCGCGGTAGTCGACCTCGACCGGGTTTGCTTCCAGCTCGGCCATCACCGTGCGCAGCTGCTCGCGCATGTCGGTGGGGTAGCGCGCGCTGCACGCCGGCAGTTCGCGGCACTGTGCCGACTGCAGCGCCAGCGCGTCCTCCAGGGTGCGGGCGAACTCGCCGCCGATCACCAGCGAGTTCGGCGCGACGCCGTCGAGCACCACCGTGCGGGTGTGCTGCGGGTAGGTCGCCGCGTACTGCTGGGCGACGCGGGTACCGTAGGACACGCCGAGCAGGTTGATCGTGCCGACCCCGAGCGCGGCGCGCACCGCGTCGAGGTCGCGCACCGCGTCGGTGGTGGTGTAGAAGCGCGGGTCGGCGCGGCCTTGCAGGCCTTCGGCACATTGGCGCGCGAACGTGGTCATCTGTTCGACCGTGGGCGCGACCATGGCGTCGAGTTGCATCGGCTCGCCCGCGGCATCGAGGCAATCCAGCGGGTTGGAGTCGCCGGTGCCGCGCTGGTCGACCAGGATGATGTCGCGCTGCTTGCCGACCTCGGCGAGCGTGCGTTCGACCGCGGCAGCATGCTCGGTCGCGGCCTGGCCGGGACCGCCGGCGAGGAAGAACACCGGGTCATCGGCATCGCCGCCGTCGGCATCGCTGGCCGGCAGCCAGGCGATGTTGAGCGCGATCCGGCGGCCGTCCGGATTTCCTGGATCGTCGGCGGGGTTCTCGGCAACCTCGAGCGTGCCGCACTGGGCTTCGGTCGGCGGACCGCCGCTGGCGCTGGCGAGCGAGCAGGGTTCGAACGCGATGGCGCCGAAGTGGCGGGTGCTGTCGGCGTCGGTATTGGCCGCGTTGGTGCCGTCGGCATCGCAACCGATCAGCGCGGTCGCGGCGATCGCCGCAGCGACGGCGGCGTGCAGTATCCGGGTGGTGCGCATGAGTCCCCTCTTGGTCCGTAAGGCGGATCGCCTTGCAGGATGACAGACGGGGAGCGCGCGGAAAACGTGACAAACGTCGTGCGCGTCGCCGGGGATCCGTCGCAGGACTACTTGCTGCTGACGTATTTTTCGCGGCGGATCTGCTTGACCTCCAGCCCCGCTTCCTTGAGCGCCTCGAAACACGCATCGACCATGTTCGGATTGCCGCACAGGTAGGCGATGTCGCGCGACGCATCCGGCGCGAACTCGCCTAGGAACTGCTGGACATAGCCGTGGCGCACGTCGGCGTGGGCGATCGCCGACTCCGGCGCCGGCAATTCGCGCGAAAAGCACGGCACCAAGCGGAAGTGCTCCGGATGTTTGTCGGCGAACGCGCGGAACTCGTCGCCGTACAGCAGCTCGGCCGGGGTGCGCGCGCCGAACAGCAGCACCACCTGGATGCCGCGCTCGGCGATCGCGGCCTCGATCTGCGGCAGCATCGCCCGGTACGGGGTCACCCCGGTGCCGGTGCCGATCAGCAGGTAGCGCGCGTTGGCATCCGCCGGCATCAGGCAGAAGCGCCCGAACGGCCCGCTCGCATCCACCGTGCCGCCATCGTCGAGGCCCTCGAACAGCGCCGTCGCTGCGCCACCGGGCACGTAGCTGACCGCGATCTCGACCGCCTCGCCCGGGCCCATCGCGTGGTCGTGGATGGTCGCCAGCGAGTACGAGCGCTTGGTCGCGGTGCCGTCGGCGTACTGGAAGTGGACCTGGATGAACTGGCCGGGGATGAAATCCAGCGGCTGGCCGTCGTCACGCACGAACACGTAGTGGCCGACGCTGGGCGCAAGCATGCGACGGGACACGAGCCGGAGGGGGAAGTGCTGGATTGCCACGCGCGGGGAACCTTGGGGAATGATTGGAAAGCCAGCGAGGAGGCGCTGGAACACAGCGTCGCCGGAGCGCGCCGATAGCGCCGCCTATACTACCGGGATCGTCGCGACGCTTCCCCGCGCGAGGCCGCCGCCGCGGCCCGCCACTCGCGGCACCCACCAAGGTTGCACATCGATGACCCAGACCCAGGCGACCGCCGTCGCCGCGCCGGACCGGGCGGTCCCGGCGCTTTCGGTACAGAACCTGCGCAAGACCTACGACGTCGGCACCGGCAAGCACGGCGTCGAGGCGCTCAAGGGCGTGTCGCTGGACGTCGCCGAGGGCGACTTCTTCGCCCTGCTCGGCCCCAACGGCGCCGGCAAGAGCACCCTGATCGGCATCGTCAGCTCGCTGGTCAACCTGACGTCCGGCGCAGTGAGCATCTACGGCACCGACCTGCAGGCCGACCGCAGCGCCGCGATGCGGCTGATCGGGCTGGTGCCGCAGGAGATCAACTTCAACATGTTCGAGCAGCCGCTCGACATCCTGGTCAACTACGCCGGCTTCTACGGAATTCCGCGCGATGAGGCACTCGTCCGCGCCGAGCAGGAGCTCAAGCGCGCGCAGCTGTGGAACAAGGCGCGGATGATGAGCCGCACGTTGTCGGGCGGCATGAAGCGCCGGCTGATGATCGCCCGCGCGATGATGACCCGGCCGCGCCTGCTGATCCTCGACGAGCCGACCGCCGGCGTCGACATCGAGATCCGCCGCGGCATGTGGGAGACCCTGCGCGAGATCAACGCCGCCGGCACCACCATCATCCTCACCACGCACTATCTGGAGGAAGCCGAGTACCTGTGCCGCAACCTGGCGATCATCGACCGCGGCCAGATCGTCGCCGCCGGGCCGATGCGCACGTTGCTGGCGCGGCTCGACGTCGAAGGCTTCGTGCTCGACATCGACGGCGCGCTGCCATCGCCGCTGCCGCAGATCGAGGGCACCACCGTGCTGGCGCGCGACGACCACACCCTCGACATCGAGATGCCGCGCGCGATGGACCTCAACCGGGTGTTCGCCGCGCTCGGTGAGGCCGGCATTCGGGTGCGCTCGATGCGCACCAAGAGCAACCGGCTGGAGGAGCTGTTCGTGCGCATGGTCGCCGCCGGCGATTCCGCCCCCGACCAAGTCGCCGACACCGCGCCGGAACAAAGCCGATGAGCCATCCCAGCCCCTCGCACGCCAATCTCGTTGCCCTCGGCACCGTCGCCCGCCGCGAGATCAGCCGCATCCTGCGCATCTGGGCCCAGACCCTGGTGCCGCCGGCGATCACCATGACCCTGTACTTCCTGATCTTCGGCGGCCTGATCGGCTCGCGGATCGGCGAGATGGATGGCATCTCGTACATGGACTTCATCGTCCCCGGGCTGGTGATGATGAGCATCATCCAGAACAGCTACGGCAACATTTCCTCGTCGTTCTTCGGCGCCAAGTTCGGCCGCCACGTCGAGGAGCTGCTGGTCAGCCCGATGCCGAACTGGGTGATCCTGGCCGGCTACGTCGCCGGTGCGGTCGCGCGCGGGCTGGCGGTCGGCGTGATCGTGCTGGCGATCGCCTCGCTGTTCACCGATGTGCGCATGCCGCACCCGCTGGTGACGCTGTCGACGGTGTTGCTGGGCGCGGTGATCTTCGCCCTGGCCGGTTTCATCAACGCGGTGTACGCGAAGAAGTTCGACGACGTCACCATCGTCCCGACCTTCATCCTGACCCCGCTGACGTATCTGGGCGGGGTGTTCTATTCGGTCAAGCTGCTGCCCGACTGGGCCGAGGCGATGACCCACGCCAACCCGATCTTCTACATGGTCAACGCGTTCCGCTACGGCCTGCTGGGCGTGAGCGACGTGCCGGTGTGGATCGCGTTCGTGCTGATGCTGGGTTTCGTGGCGGCGCTGGCGGCGCTGGCGTTGTGGCTGCTCAAGCGCGGGGTGGGTCTGCGTAGCTGATCCCCATCGCCGAGTTGTGCGGTGGGTCGCCATGGATGCGCCATCGGCGGTGGTAGGGTTTGTGCGCGCGCAGACGCGCCCCCGATCGCCGCCAGGAGGCAGCCAACGTGAAACGCCATACATCCGCCCGCGCGAGCCGCGCCATCATCATCGCCCTGTTGCCGTTCGCCTTGGCGGCGTGCGGCGGCGACACGTCCCCGCCCGCGGATGCCGCCGACACGCCGACCCCGGCTGTCGCCGAGGCGCCGCCGAGTGGGGCCACTGACGCGCAGGCGGCTTCACCCGCAGAGTCCACGCCGGGCGAAGCCGCGCCGGACGCGGTTGATCGGTTCGACATCGAGTCGGTGCCGGTATCGGACGCGCCGTTGGGCGAATTTCCATACTTCTCCATACCCGATGGCTATCGGGAGGATCCGTTGGACACCCGGCAGCTGGACTTTGCGCAGGCCGCGTTCTGGACCGGTGACCGGATCGAGGTCGTGGAAGGCCGTGTCTACGCCACCGGCATCCGGGTAAAGCGCGACAGCGGCAAGCAGTTCTCTTCGCTGGAGGTGCTGCGCGACCTTGAGCAACTCATCACCTCGGCGGGTGGCGTGGAGATCGCCGCGGGCGAAGTGCCAAAACTCGCTCGCGAGGATGAGGCAATCGAGTCAATCAAGGGCCAGTACGACACTGAATCCACGTGTTACGCGCACCAGCCGGTGCAGGTGTTCGTCCTGCGGCATGCCAAAGGAGACATCTGGGTGCGCACCTGCAAGGGCGGGAAGTTTGTCGGCCTGATCGTGGCGCAGGCGGAGGCACTTACCCCCACCGCGACACTGCTGCCGGCCAGCGAGCTGAAACAACAGCTCGACGCTGCTGGCAAAGTCGCGCTGCAGGTCAACTTCGCGACCGACAAGGCCGAGATCCTGCCCGACTCGCAGCCGCAGATCGACCAGGTGGTCCAGTTGCTCAAGGACGACCCGGCGCTGGAGCTGTCGGTCAACGGCCACACCGACGACACCGGCGACGCCGCCCACAACCAGCAACTGTCGGAAGCGCGCGCCGGATCCGTCGTCGCGGCACTGACCGCGCAGGGCATCGCGGCCGAACGACTGGATGCACAGGGTTTCGGCCAGGACCGGCCGGTCGCCGACAACGGCACCGAGGAAGGCAAGGCGAAGAACCGGCGCGTCGAGCTGGTGCGTCTGTAACGAGCGGGACCGACGATGACGAAGGGTCCGTTCCGGACCCCGGGGGGGGGAGCATGAAAGCGGAAACGTCAGTACGGATTGCCAGGGGCCTGGCGCTCGGCATGGTGGGGGTGCTGCTGTGCGGTTGCCAGGCCTTGCCTGCCAACCTGCGTTCGATGCGCAATCCGGTCGCCACTAGCATTGGCGATGCCTATCCCACCGCGCCGTGGTTGCAGGTGGCCCTGCAGGACCGGCGTCCGCAACCGTTGGCAGGCGACACCATCAGGCCGGGCTACTACACGGTGGATGTGCAGAGCTACTGCCTGCACGCAGGCGCGTGGGGGCCGACCAACGGCGCCGGTTACGAGATCGGGCCGCTCATTGGTCGTGCCGCGCCCACCATCGCCGGGGTCCTGCGCCGCTCGGCAGAGCATCCGGAAATATCCCAGCGGGATGTCCAGCGGCTGATCTGGATCATCGAGGCTCGCGGACTGGATGAGTCGCTGGATCCGGCGTTTGCCGCGCGCGTTGCGCCGTTGCTGCAGGGCGCACCGACGCTGTTGACCGCGCTCGAGTCGCGGTTCGATCTCAATGCCCTGCTTCCAGCCGAAGTGCAAAACGCGCTGGATACCTTCACCCGGCTCGAGCGGCAGTTGGTCGACATGTCGATCAGTTTCAGCGATCTGGAACGCATCGCCGTGCCGGCCGCGCCCGCCACTGTCCGTACGATCGACGAAGGCCACTGGACGTTCCTGGCGCCCGGCTACTACCTGCGGGCGTTCCCGGACCGCTACTCGCACACGAGGCTGGAGATCGTGCGGCCGGCCACCTACCAGGTGACGCGCGACGAGCTGGGAAGGATGACATCGCTGGCCACTGCGGCGGGGCGCATCGACATTGGCTACGAGGGCGCGCAACCGCAGTCGGTCTCGGCTGCTGGCGGACCGGCCTTGCGGCAATGGCCGGTATCCAGCATCCGGCTTAGTGATTCGAGCGGCACCCATGTGCTGGACCAGCCTTCGGCACTGCCTGCCTATTCCGACGCGCCCAATGGCGATGGCGCGACGGGCGCGCAGGCCGTACTCGACCAGGTCGACAGCCTGCATCAGTTCTACGATTCCCTGCCGGACGCGGCGGCTGCGGGCGAGGGTGCCGGCGAGCGAACGGGACTGGAGCAGATCCACGATTACGTCGACCGGGTCGATCGCGTGCGCGAAACCTGGGAAACGATCGCCGATGCCCAGCAGCAACTCGATCGCAGCAGACACCCCGACGAAGGCGCGCTGCGCGACCTGACGGACATGGAGTTCCTGCACGAAGGCCTCGAAGCAGGCGCCCGCGCGACCGACAAGCGCGGCCAAGCCAAGTGGCTGGGCGAATGGATGGCGCGCGTCGGCAACGCCTATCTCTATGCGGCGTGCGTGCTCGATGGGGCTTGCCCGCCCCCGGGGACCGACTGGGACGATCCCGAATTCGACCCGTCGGGATGGAGTGCGATTCCCGGCGACACCGGAGCGCAACGGCTGGGGCTTTCGTCGCGGCGAAGCAGTTCGTCACGTTGAGCCGGGCAAGCATCGCAGCGACGCCCGGAAGGCATCAATCACTTATCAATCAGGAATCCCCATGAGCAAATCCACCATCGATCTTCGTCTTCTCGGGCTGGCGCTTTTCGTGTGTGCCCTGGGTGCATGCAGCGGCCCGGACGCGGACACCGCGGCGTCGACGCCGCCCGCCGCGACGTCGGCCACGGACAGTTCCGCACCCGTGACCGAGGCCGGCGAGGCCCGGATCGGCGAGACCGAGGATGCGCCGGCCGCAACTCCGGGAGGACCGGTCGATCCTTTTGCGAAGGAACTGGTACCCATGGCTGCGGGCATGTATGCCATGGAGCGGGAGTGCATGCCCGATCGCGCGACGGACATTGACGACGCACGCGCCGCCAACCGCGAGGCGCTGGCGCGTCTGGGTGTGACGAGGTCGGATCGCGAGATGGACGCATGGTTCGATGCCGAGTATTCCAAGGCTCGGCAAAAGATGGACGCGGTGTCGGCCGCGGAGTTGTCGAAGGCGTGCGCGGAGCTGGAGGCCGCGGCCAAGGCCGGTGCAGCGGCCGTCAGTCAGTAAGTTCGGGAGCGTTGCCGCGATGGTTGCCCGAGGGGTCCGGAACCGCGGCTGACATCAGCGCGGCGGCAAGCCGAAGAATGTGCGCGCGGTGGCGGTGCTGTTGGCCGCCGCCACCGCGACCGCCTCGCCCCGGTCGCGGGCGAGTTCCTCGATGATGTGGGCCAGGTACATCGGTTCGTTGCGGCGGTGGCTCGGCGCCGGCCTGACCGTACGCGGCAGCAGGTAGGGCGCGTCGGTCTCGATCATCAGGCGGTTGGCCGGGATGTTCTTCACCAGCTCGCGCAGGTGCAGGCCGCGGCGCTCGTCGCACAGCCAGCCGGTGATGCCGACGTGCCAGTCCTGGTCGAGGTAGTCGAACAGTTCCTCGCGGCTGCCGGTGAAGCAGTGCACCACCGCCGGGCCGTCGAACCCGCGCATCACCGACATGAAGTCGGCGTGGGCGTCGCGCTGGTGCAGGAACACGGGCTTTTTCGTTTCCGCTGCGATCTGCAACTGCATCTCGAACGCGCGGCGCTGCGCCGGCCGCGGCGAGAAGTCGCGGAAGTAGTCGAGCCCGCACTCGCCGACCGCAACGACTTCGGGATGGGCGTGCAGGGCGCGGATCTCGGCGTCGCATTCGGCGGTGTACTCGCTGGCGTGGTGCGGGTGCACGCCAGCGGTGGCGAAAAGTTCGCCAGGATGGGATTGCGCCAGCTTCAGTGCCTGGGGCGAGTGCTCGCGGCTGGCGCCGGTGACGACCATCTGCACGACGCCGGCATCGCGCGCGCGTTGCATCACCGCGTCACGGTCGTGGTCGAAGGAGTCGTGGGTGAGGTTGGCGCCGATGTCGATCAAGTCCATCGGGGTAGTTTAGGGGAGTGGGGCGACTCACTCTCCGCAATACCCCGACAGGACGCCGCGTCGGCGCGTGGGTTAGGCGGACCTGGGCTTTTATGTAGGAGCGGCTTTAGCCGCGACCGGACAATTTGTCGCTCGTGCCGACTCACGATCGCGGCTAAAGCCGCTCCTACAAAAGCTTCTGCTCGCCGCACCACGCCTCCCGCAGCGCGCGACCATCCCGAGCGCCGTTTGGCTTTGACTTTGGAACGGGCCTTTGCTTCGCAACGAACCCCAGCTCCCGCCCAACCCCTATCCTTGCGCAGTGACCCGCCCAAGCTTCCCCATCGACGCGTTGCTGCCGCAGATCCGCGACAGCCTCGCCACCCATCCCCGCCTCGTGCTCGAAGCCCCGCCCGGCGCCGGCAAGACCACCCAGGTGCCGCCGGCATTGCTCGACGCGCCGTGGCTCGCCGGTCGCAGGATCCTAATGCTGGAACCGCGCCGGGTCGCTGCACGCGCGGCGGCGCAGTTCATGGCGCGGCAGCGTGGCGAGTCGGTCGGGCAGACGATCGGTTACCGGATCCGCTTCGACAACCAGGTGTCGGCGCAGACCCGGATCGAGGTCGTGACCGAAGGCATCCTGACCCGGATGCTGCAGGACGATCCGACGCTGGAGGGTGTCGGTGCGATCGTGTTCGACGAGTTCCACGAGCGTCACCTCGCCGCCGACCTCGGGCTCGCGCTCGCGCTCGATGTCCAAAGTGCATTGCGCGACGACCTGCGGCTCGTGGTGATGTCGGCGACGCTCGATGGCGAGCGGCTGGCGCAGTTCCTCGACGCGCCGCGGCTGAGCAGTGCCGGCCGCAGCTTCCCGGTCGAGGTCGACCACTTCCCGGCGCGTCGCGAGGAGAAGCTCGAACACCACGCCCGGCGCGCGGTCGAGCAGGCGTTGGCCGTGCATCCCGGCGACGTGCTGGTGTTCCTGCCGGGCCAGCGCGAAATCGCCCGTGCGCAACAGGCGTTGGCGACATTGCCGGCCGACGCCGACATCCTCGCCCTGCACGGCGAACTGCCAGTGGAACAGCAATCGCGGGTGCTGCAGCCGCATCCCGACGGCCGTCGCCGCGTCGTGCTCGCGACCAACGTCGCCGAGTCCAGTGTGACCCTGCCCGGCGTGCGCGTGGTGATCGACAGCGGTCTGGCGCGCGAGCCGCGCTACGATCCCAACAGCGGCTTCGGCCGGCTCGACGTGGTCGCCATCGCCCAGGCCTCGGCCGACCAGCGCGCCGGCCGCGCCAGCCGGGTCGCCGAGGGTTGGGCCTATCGGCTGTGGCCGCAATCGCAACGGCTGGAACCGCAGCGCCGGCCGGAGATCGCCCAGGTCGAATTGGCCGGGCTCGCGCTCGAACTGGCGGCCTGGGGCGACCCCGACCTGCGCTTCGTCGACCCGCCGCCACCGGGGCCGATGGCGGCCGCGCGCGAATTGCTGCGACGGCTCGGCGCAATCGACGACGCGACCATCACGGCGCTTGGCCGTCGCATGCTCGCGCTCGGCACCCACCCGCGGCTGGCGGCGATGCTGCTGGCCCGCACCGATCCGAACGAGCGAGCGCTGGTCTGTGATCTCGCCGCCCTGATCGAGGCGCGCGACCCACTGCGGCCACTGCCGGGCAAGCCGCGCAGCGATGCCTTGGTCGAACGCTGGCAGGCGCTGGTGGCATTCCGCGCCGGTCGGGTGCCGGCCGATGCTTCGCGCGCCGCACTCGCCGCGATCGACCAGGCCGCGCGGCAATGGCGTCGACGCCTGCGTGTTGATGCGGTGCCGCCATCGACCATCGCCGCGCACCGGCTCGGCGACCTACTCGCCCATGCCTACCCCGACCGCATCGCCCGCCAGAACCCGGCCGATCCGCATCGATACCAGCTCGCCAACGGCCGCGGCGCGCGGCTGTTCGACGACAGCGCGGTGTTCGGCGAACCGTGGCTGTTGGCCAGCGAACTGCGCGCCGCCCAGGGCGCGCGCGCCGATGCGACCGTGCTGCGCGCCGCGCCGCTGGACCCGCAGCGGCTGCAGCGCGACTGGCCGCAACGTTTCGTCGCCAGCGAACGGGTGTTGTGGGATGCCGAGCAGCAACGCATCCACGCGGTGCGCGAGTCCCGCTTCGATCAGATCGTGCTGGAACGCAAACCGGTCGCCCACCCCGACCGCAGCCGCTACGCCGAGGCGCTGGTCGATGCGGTGCGCCAGCTCGGGCTGGATGCGCTGCCGTGGACCGAGCCGCTGCGGCAATGGCGCGCGCGGGTGCGCTGCCTGCGCGTGTGGTGTCCGGAGTTGCCGTTGCCGGAGTTGTCGGACGAGGCGCTGCTGGCGACGCTGGAAACTTGGCTGCAGCCGGCGCTGGCCGGCAAGACCCGGCTGGCGGCGCTGACCGAAGCCGAGTTGCCCGAGGCGCTCAAGCGCGGCCTCGATTGGCCGTCGCGCCAGCGCATCGAGCAGCTCGCGCCAACCCGGATCGCGGTGCCGTCGGGGCTGGAACGGCCGATCGAGTACGGCTTCGACGCCGCTGCCGACGTGCCGCTGGCGCCGGTGCTCGCGGTCAAGCTGCAGGAGCTGTTCGGCCTGGCCGACACCCCGCGGATCGCCGACGGCCGGGTGCCGCTGACCCTGCACTTGCTGTCGCCGGGCGGCCGGCCGCTGCAGGTCACCGGCGACCTGCGCGGCTTCTGGGAACGCACCTACCCGGAAGTCAGGAAGGAAATGAAAGGCCGTTACCCCAAGCACCCGTGGCCCGACGATCCGTGGACCGCGAAGGCGACCCACCGGGCCAAGCCGCGTGGCACCTGACCGGCGCGGCGCCGCACCGGCGTTCAGCCGCGAGCCGACCGCGCCGCCACGGACTCACGCGCTTTCAACGACGGCTTGCCGACACTGGCGCGGCATCCCTTCTTCCAGGCATTCCCCGATGAGCAGATTCGATTCCTTCACCGACCGCGCGCTGGATCTGGCCAACAGCGCCGGCGACAGCCTCAGGCACGCGGTGCCGCGGGGCGCGGCCGGCTGGCTCGAGACCGGGGCCAAGCTGGGCGCGTTGAAAGGCGGCGCGCGGGTGGCGAGCGCGTTCGTGCGGCGCAACCCCGCGGTCGCGGTCGCGACGATCGCCGGTGCCGGCCTGCTGTGGTACGCCGCGCGACGCAAGGCGCGGCAGGCCCGTGAGGCACCGATCGACGGCAGTGCCAAACGGATCGAGGCGCGTCGCGAGCGACCGGCGCGCAAGACCGCGGCGCGCAAGCGCAGCGCGGCAAAGACGCCCAGCTCCGATTAGGCCTGGTTTCGCGGAGTCGCTTCGCGCAACCGGCGCATGCGTCGTGCCTGCGTCGCGGATCGGGTCAGCAAGCGGTTGATTGCGTTTCCGGCTCGCAATCCGCGGCCGGCGCCGCTTCCGGCAGTTCGATCACGAAGCAGGCGCCGCCGCCCTCGCGATCCTCGTACCAGAGGTGGCCGCCGACATTGGTGACGATCTGCTTGGCCAGCGACAGGCCGAGGCCACTGGAAATGCCGTCGTCGGGTTGTTGCAGTCGGGTGAACGGCTTGAACAGTTCGCGCTGCTGCGACTTGGCGATGCCGGGGCCGCGATCGGCCGCGACCAGTTGCCAGAAGCCGTTGGCGCCCGGACGGCCGGCCAGCTCCAGCTCGGTGCCCGGCGCGTACTTCATCGCGTTGGTGACCAGGTTCTCGCCGAGCTGGCGCAGCACACGCTCGTCGATCGCGACATGGGCGTCGGCCGGCGGCGCCGACAGGCGTACCGGGTTGCCGCGCGCCTCCAGCTGGATCTCGTAACGTTGCACCAGCCAGCGCAGGGTATCGCCGAGGTTGGCGCAGGCCAGTTCGTCGCGCTCGCCGGCCGCGCCGGCACGGGCTTCCAGGTAGTGGCGGATGTAGCCCAGGGCGTCGTCGGCGCTTTCGTGGATCATCTGCAGGTAACGCGGCACGCGCTCGGGCTTGCATCCGTTCTGGATCAGGATGTCGCTGGCGAACAGCACGCTCGACAGCGGGTTCTTGAGGTCGTGGGCGACCAGGTTGACCAGCTCGGCGCGCTCGTGGGCGACCCGCTCGAGCCGGTCGCGGGTGAGCTTGAGGCCGATGTGTGCATTGACCCGGGCCAGCAATTCTTCCGGCAGAAACGGTTTGGTCACGTAGTCGACCGCGCCGGCGTCGAACGCGCGCAGCAGCAGGTCGCGGTCATGCGCAGCGGTGACGAACACCACCGGCACCTGCAGCGGCGGCTCCTGCTCGCGCAGCGCGGCGAGCACCTCGAAGCCGTCCATCCCCGGCATCATCATGTCGAGCAGGACCATGTCCGGCACCGACTCGGCGTAGCGGGCCAGCGCCTCGTCGCCATTGGCAGCGGTGGTGACGCGGTAGCCTTCGCGCGTCAGCAGCGAGCTGACCACCCGCAGGTTGGCGGCTTGGTCGTCGACGACCAGGATCTGGCCCAGGGCGGTATCGGCTGAAGTCATCCGGGATTCCATGATCGAACGGACCGGCGCCACCGATCACGTCGCGTAGACGATGCTGAACGCGATGACGGTAGCAGAATCGATCGGCGTTTCGCGGGCGGCGCGGCAGATTGTCCCGTTCCGCCTGAACAGTTCACCAAAGCGGGCCGTGGACGCCGCGTCCACGCGATTCAGCAGCGCCGCCACTGGCCCGGCGCGAGTCCGTCCAGCCGGTGCCCGCCGATCCCGACCCGCACCAGCCGCAACGTCGGCAATCCGACCGCGGCGGTCATGCGCCGGACCTGGCGGTTGCGGCCCTCGCCGATCACCAGTTGCAGCCACGCATCGGGGACGGTCCTGCGGAAACGCACCGGCGGGTCGCGTGGCCACAACGACGGCGGCGCGATGAGTTCCGCCTGCGCCGGCCGGGTGCGGCCGTCGCGCAGTTCGACCCCGTCGCGCAGTGCCTGCAGTTGCGCCGGCTGTGGCGCGCCCTCGACCTGCACCCAATAGGTCTTGGGCTGCTTGTGGCGCGGGTCGGTCAGGCGGTGGGCGAGCGCGCCGTCGTCGGTCAGCAACAGCAGGCCCTCGCTGTCGTGGTCGAGCCGGCCGGCGGCGTACACGTCAGGCGGCAGATCGAAACCGGCCAGCGTCTGCCGTGGCGGGTCGTTGCCGTCGGTGAACTGGCACAGCACGCCGAAGGGTTTGTTGAAGGCGATCAGCAAGGTTGACCATCGCTATGTCGCGCCCTGCACCGGGCTTTTGTAGGAGCGGCTTCAGCCGCGATCTGAAGTCGGTATTGCCGCATCGCTGCAAGCAGGTATCAAAGCGCGCGGCGGGGCGTTGAGGCCACGACACAAACAGTTTTATGTCTGGCGCGGGTCGCGGCTGAAGCCGCTTCTACAGGGGGCGACCGCGGCACGGCGACAACGCGCCGCCCGACCATCGGGCGGCGCACAACCGGGAATCACTCCGGCTTGCGGAAACGCAACGTCATCCGGTCGCTTTCGCCGATCGCCTGGTACTTGGCATCGTCGGCATCGTCGTGGTTGTTGCTCGGCGGCAGGGTCCAGACACCGTTGGGGTGGTCCTTGGTGTCGAGCGGGTTGGCGTTGATCTCGCTGGCTTCCTCCAGCGCGAAGCCGGCGGCCTCGGCCAGCGCGACCACCTGGTCCCGGCCGACGTAGCCGCTCTCGTCATCGGCGGCGACGTCGGCGATCGCGCGGTGCTCGACCACGCCGAGGGTGCCGCCGGGCTTGAGCACCGCGAAGAAGCCGTCGAACATCTCCTGCGCGACGCCGTCGCCGCGCCAGTTGTGGACGTTGCGGAAGGTCAGCACCAGGTCGGCCGAACCGGCCGGACCGAACACCGGCTTGGCCGGGTCGTAGGCGACCACTTCGGCGGCGTCGAATTGCGCCGGGCCGGCAGTGAACTTCTTGTCCAGGCCGTCGCGGCTGCGCTGCTGGTAGTCGCGGCCGCCGCCTTCAGGCAACGCGGCGGGGTCGACGACCGCGGCGACGTAGTGGCCGCCATCGCGCAGGTAGGGCGCGAGGATCTCGGCGTACCAGCCGCCGCCGGGGGTGATCTCGACCACGGTCTGCTGTGGCTGCAGGCCGAAGAATTCCAGCGTTTCGGCCGGGTGGCGGTAGCGGTCGCGGGCGACGTTGGCAGGGTCGCGCCAGTCGCCGGCGATCGCGGCCTGCAGCGCGGCGTTGGCGGTGGCTTCGGCATCGGGCACGGTGGCGGTGTCCGGCGCTTCGACCGCGGCGGCGGTGTCGGTGGCATCGGCGGACTCGGGCGGGTTGCCGTTGCAGGCAGCGAGCGCGACGGGCAGGAGGGCGGCGAGCAGCACACGGTTCATGGCGGATCCTTGGATGGCCGGAGCCTTGAGGGACGAGGGCGCCAGCGTACCGCAGCGATGGCGGCGGCGCGGCTCAGGCGCGCGGATCGGTGTCCGCCGCCGCGCCGCGATGCGCCTGCACCTCGGCGTGCAGCCATTCGCGGAACGCCCGCAGCCCGGCGTGGTCGGCCGAGCGCGGCGGGTACACCAGGTAATGGTTGAAGTCGCTGGGCAACCGCCGCGGGCTGAGCACCACCAACTGGCCGCTTTCGATCAGCACCCGCGAGCGCACCATCCGTCCGAGCGCGACGCCCATGCCATCGACCGCGGCGCGATGCAGCGATTCCAGGTCGTCGAGACGGGCGACGTAGCGCTCCGGTTCGTGGCCGCCATGGGCGTCGAACCAGCGCGTCCAGTGCCCCTTGCCGCGCTCGCCGAGCAGCGGCCAGCGGTGCAACTCGTCCAGTGGCAAGTCGAGGCGGTCGATCAGCGCCGGGCTGGCGACCGGTGCCAGCGACTCGTCCAGCAGGTGCTCGGCATGGACTCCGGGCCAGTCGCCGGCGCCCATCCGCAGCGCGGCGTCGATGTCGGGATCGCGCTCGAAGTCGACCAGCCGTTCCGACGACAGCAAATTGAGTTCCAGCTGCGGGTGGGCGGCGAGGAACCGGCCGAGCCGCGGCACCAGCCAGGCCGAGGCCATGGTCGGCATCACGCTGATCGTCAGCACCTCGTCGCTGCGCGGGCCGGACGGCCGCAATGCCTGCTCCAGCGCCTGCAGGTGCGGGCCGACCTCGTCGAGCAGGCGGCGGCCGTCGTCGGTCAGGCCGACCCCGCGCGGGCCGCGGTCGAACAGGCGCCGGCCGAGGCGCTCCTCCAGCGCGCGGATCTGGTGGCTGAGGGCGCTGACGGTCAGGTGCATCGACTCGGCGGCGCGGGTCAGGTTGCCGCTGCGCGCGGCCGCGGCGAAGCCGAGCAGGGTGTTCAGCGGGGGGCGGCTCATTGGTTGCGGCTCCGGCGAAGACTTGAGATGGATTCAAGTCAGGCTTGCGAAAACGTCGCTTTTTCGACACCGATCATGCGCCTAGCCTTTGCCGTGTTCAATAAAGACAGGCACGCCGCCTGCCCACCAGGAGCGAACCATGAACATCTACAAGGGCCTGCTGTTCCTCGATGGCTTCCGGGTTGCGGCCGAGGATGCCGATGACCTGCCGACCTCCGCCGCGCCGGCGACCGCGCGCCCGTCGGCAGCGGGCCGCGCACGGACCGCCGCGCCACTCTGGCAGCGGACACTGCGCGGCATCGCCGCCTTCGCCGGGGTCTTGCCGGTCGACCGTCACCCCGGCGGCTGCCGCTGAGGCGGCACGACGCGCGGCCGGGCCTTACCATGGCCCGGTTCGCGCACGAAGGGGACGTCGATGTTGCCGAGGATTCTCACCGGACTGCTGCTGGTCGCGAGCGGCGTCGTCGTCGGCGCCTGCGGCCACGCCGCCTGGTCCAGTCGCAATGTCGCATCGGCCGAAGCGCCAACGCCGGCGCCTGCGGCGCCGGTCGCCCCGGCCGAGCCCGAGATCGAGATCGAGCCGGTCAACTTCGCCTACCGCTATCTCGACACCGCCGACCCCGCGCTGGCCGCGACTGCCGACCGCGTGCGCGAGCAGGACCTGCTGCGCAAGCTGCCCGAGGTGCAATGGCTCGACGGCCTGCTGCTGCTGCCGGCGCCGATCACCTACGTCGCCACCGCCTGCGGCGAACCCGCCGCCCTGTACCTGCCCGACAAGCGCGAAGTGCTGCTGTGCTACGAGATGCTGCACGTGCTGTACGAACAGGGCGAACACCTGGCCGAGACCGGCGGCGACGGCTTCGACTTCGGCGATACCCCACCGGACAAGATCGCCGAGCGCTACGTGCTCGCCAACGTGCGCTTCATCATTTCGCACGAGACCGGCCACGCCCTGATCGACCTGCTCGACCTGCCGGTCACCGGCCGCCAGGAGGATGCGGTCGACCAGTTCGCGACCTCGCTGATGCAGTACATCGGCCGCGACGACGAATCGCCGCAACGGGTCGCCGAGAACCTGCGCATGGCCGGGCTGTCGTTCCTGTCGAATGCGCAGGACGAGTTCTCGCTGGAGGCCTACGCCGATAGCCACTCGCTCGACCTGCAGCGCTACTTCAACCTGCAGTGCCTGCTGTACGGCTCCGACCCGGAACGCTTCGCCGACATCGTCGCCCGTGGCGACCTGCCCGAGTCGCGGGCCAAGACCTGCCCGGCCGAAGCGCACCAGGCCGGCAGCGCCTGGATGCGGCTGCTGCGCCCGCACCTGGCGCCCGAATACAGGATGACCGAGGCCGAAGCGGAAGCGTGGTTGCGAGAGCGCCAGCAATTCCGCGCCCGAACCCCCGCGCCGTTGTAGGAGCGGCTTTAGCCGCGATCGGAGAATCGTCCGCCCGCGCCGACTCCCGATCGCGGCTAAAGCCGCTCCTACAAGAGCCCCGACACGCGCGCTAAAAACCCGGGCATCGGCACGCGACACCCGGGCTTCTTTTACAACCCCGTCAACGCCTTGTTGAACGTCGCACTCGGCCGCATCGCCGCACCGACCTTCGCCAGGTCCGGGTGGTAATACCCGCCCAGCTCCACCGGCTTGCCCTGCGCCGCGATCAACTCCTCGACGATCTTCGCTTCGTTCTCCGTCAACGCCTTCGCCAATGGCGCGAACTTCGCCTTCAGCTCCGCATCGTCATCCTGCGCCGCCAACGCCTGCGCCCAATACATCGCCAGGTAGAAATGACTGCCGCGGTTGTCGATCCCGCCGAGCTTGCGCGACGGCGACTTGTTGTTGTCGAGGAACGCGCTGTTGGCTGCGTCCAGCGCCTCCGCCAGCACCTTCGCCTTGGCGTTGCCGGTGGTCTCGGCGACATGATCGAGCGACGCCGCCAACGCCAGGAACTCGCCCAGCGAATCCCAGCGCAGGTAGTCCTCGCGCTCGAACTGCTGCACGTGCTTGGGCGCGCTGCCGCCGGCGCCGGTTTCGAACAGCCCGCCGCCGGCCATCAGCGGCACCACCGACAGCATCTTCGCCGACGTACCCAGTTCCATGATCGGGAACAGGTCGGTCAGGTAGTCGCGCAGCACGTTGCCGGTGACGCTGATGGTGTCCTCGCCGCGGCGGATGCGCTCCAGCGAGAACGCCATGGCTTCGGTCGGCGACAGGATCCGGATGTCGAGACCGTTGGTGTCGTGGTCCTTCAGGTAACCCTCGACGCGTCCGATCAGTTGCGCATCATGCGCGCGCTGCGGGTCCAGCCAGAACACCGCCGGCGTGCCGCTGACGCGCGCGCGATGCACCGCCAGCTTCACCCAGTCCTGCACCGGCAGGTCGCGGGTCTGGCACATGCGCCAGATGTCGCCGGCCTGCACCGCGTGCTGCAACAGCACCGCGCCGGCGGCGTCGACCACCCGGATGGTGCCGTCGCGCGGGGCGCGGAAGGTCTTGTCGTGGCTGCCGTACTCCTCGGCCTTCTGCGCCATCAGGCCGACGTTGGGCACGCTGCCCATCGTCGCCGGGTCGAACGCGCCGTGCGCCTTGCAGTCGGCGATCACCGCCTGGTAGATGCCAGCGTAGCTGCGGTCCGGGATCACCGCCTTGGTGTCCTGCAACTCGCCGGCGGCGTTCCACATCTTGCCGCTGTCGCGGATCATCGCCGGCATCGAGGCGTCGACGATCACATCGCTCGGTACGTGCAGGTTGGTGATGCCCTTGTCGGAGTTGACCATCGCCAGCGCCGGGCGCTCGCCGTACAGTGCGGCGATGTCGGCGGTGATCGAGGCCTGCAGCTCCGTCGGCAGCGACGGCAGTCGCGCGTACAGATCGCCGATGCCGTGGCTGGTGTCGAGGCCGGCGGCCATCAGCTCGGTGTCGTACTTGGCCAGCACCGGCGCATAGAAGCGGTTGACCGCGACGCCGAAGATGATCGGGTCGGAGACCTTCATCATCGTCGCCTTCAGGTGCAGCGAGAACAGCACGCCGCCCGCCTTGGCATCGTCGATCTGCGCATCGAAGAACTGCGCCAGCGCGCGTGTGTCCATCACCGCCGCGTCGATCACCTCGCGATCCAGCAGCGCGGTCTTCTCCTTCAGCACCGTGGTCACCCCGTCCACGCCGACCAGCTCGATGCGCACGTCGGTCGCCTGCTCGACCGTCACCGACGCCTCGCTGCCGTAGAAGTCGCCGCCGTCCATGTGCGCCACGTGCGACTGCGAGCCCGCCGACCACGCGCCCATCTTGTGCGGATGGGTGCGCGCGTAATGCTTGACCGATGTCGGCGCGCGGCGGTCGGAATTGCCCTCGCGCAGCACCGGGTTGACCGCGCTGCCCTTGACCCGGTTGTAGCGCGCCTTGGCGTCGCGCTCGGCGTCGGTCTTCGGCTCGTCGACGTAGTCCGGCAGCGGGTAGCCCTGCGCCTGCAGCTCCTTGATCGCCGCCTTGAGCTGCGGCACCGACGCGCTGATGTTGGGCAGCTTGATGATGTTGGCCTCCGGCGTGGTCGCCAACTCGCCCAGTTCGGCCAAGTGGTCGCCGACCTGCATGTCGGCCGGCAGCACGTCCGGGAACTGCGCCAGGATCCGCCCTGCCAGCGAGATGTCGCGCGTCTCCACCGCCACCCCGGCGCTCTCGACGAACGCCTCCACGATCGGCAGCAGCGACTGCGTGGCCAGGAACGGGGCTTCGTCGGTGAGGGTGTAGATGATCACCGGGTTCTGCGGCAGGGGGGTATCGGACATGGGGGCGGCTCGATTGCGAACAGGAAGCCGCTGATTGTCGCGCCTGGGGGAGGTTGGGGCAAAGTGGGGGAACGCGGGCCCGGCGATATCACCGCCGGTGGGCGGTGATAGGACTTAACACCGCGCAGGTGCGGGACCGAAAATCTGTTGGTGGGTGTGGGGCGAAGATCAACCGGGCGTTTGACTGCCTTGTTGGCGCTGAGAGGCAAGCATCATGAGATCTATTTGAGCGACATACGCAAGTCAGCACCGGGAAAATGGAAAACCATCATTCTCCAGCCCATGGAGTGACGGCTAGTAAGTTAGGCATCGGAACCAGCACCATGAGCAGTCGACATTTCCATGTAATTACCGGTGCTTCTGGAGCTGGCAAGTCAACACTCATAGCCGCGCTGGCGGACCTTGGATACGCCACCGTTCCAGAGGCAGCCCTCGCCGTCATGCGAGAACAGCTGAAATGCAACGGAAAAGCACTTCCTTCGATGGATCTCATGGCTTTTATGGAAGCAGTTCTTGCTCGCAGTGTCGGAGACTACGAGGCGGCCCTGTCCCTAAACACCCCCGTTTTCTTTGATCGCGGCATCCCTGAGTGGTTGCGGTTCCTGGACTCAGGCGACAACCACCAGGTGGCAGCGCAGTGCCGCTATGCCGCTACGGTTTTTCTGGCGGAGCCTTGGCCGGAGATCTATGTGCGTGACCACGAGCGCCAGGCAAGCTTCGATCGAGCAGCAAGATCTTATGAGGCAACTGTTTCGGCGTATGTCCAGGCAGCATATGAAACTTGTGTCATTCCCAAGGTCTCCGTGCAGGAGCGCGCAACATTCATACTTGCCCAGATTGAGCGGGTGTCCAACAATTCGTTTCAACCAAAGCGGCTTGGCGGGTCGGCTTAACTCAGGCGTTGGGCCGCAGGGTAACTGAACCATGTCGAGTTACAGCAAGGTGGTGGTCTGGCTTTCCATTGTTTCGGGCCTGCTGGCAGTCGGGTCGTTCTGGTGGTGGACGCGCCTGATGGCGGCGGACTTCGAGGCCTGTGTCTCGCCGGTGGTGCCGGAGGGCGTGGACTGCAGTCATGACCTGCAGTTCATGGCTGCTGCAGTCTTTGCAATCATCGCGCTCACGTTGTTGCTGTCGCTATTGATTCGCCGCGTTCGCGAGTACTTCGCTCGTCGGCAAGGGGCCTGACAACGACGCCATGTCACTGCTGATTCAGGAAGTTTCCCCAACCGACGCGCCGATGGAACTGCTGTTGCTCGCGGATCCGTCGGAAGACAAGGTTCGTGCCTATCTGCCGACGTCGCGGTGTTTCGTCGCCTCGCACGATGGAGTGGTCGTGGGCGCGTGCGCGGTCCAGCCGACAGCGGCCGATGCGCATGAACTGATGAGCATCGCCGTGCACCCGCAGCACCAGATGTCCGGCCATGGCGCCGCGCTACTGAAGTGGGTCGTCGACTTTTTCCGAAGCGCCGGCGCCAGCGAGTTGGAAGTGGGTACCGGAACGTTCGGCTACCAGCTCGCTTTCTACCAGCGGCAGGGCTTTCGGGTCACGGGCATCGATCGGGACTTCTTCGTGAGCAACTACGACGAACCGATATTCGAGGACGGCATCCAACTTTTCGACATGTTGCGCCTCACGCTGAGGTACGCCGACGAGGGCGGCGGACCGGCGATCAGGCGCTGACGCTGCAGGGAGTACGGCGCATGCACAAGAGCAGGCTTGGAAACATCGTCATTGACTGTCCAACCGACGACTTGCTGGCGGAGGCGCGGTTCTGGAGCGCCGCGCTGGACTGTCCGTTGCCGGCGGAGCCGGATGCGGACGGCAGGTTCATCCAGCTGGTGACGCCGCCCGGCGACGTGCAGGTCGTCATCCAGCGGGTCACGCACGAAGCGCGAGCGCATCTCGACATCGAGACAGACTCGATCGAGTCGGAGGTCGCGCGCTTGGAGCGGTTGGGTGCGACCGTCGTGTCGCGCACGGAGCGATGGATGGTGATGCAGGCGCCGAGCGGGCACCGGTTCTGCATCGGCAGTCCATACTGGGGCGGCTTCGAGGTTGGGGCCAACGCTTGGGACTGAGGCGCGCTGCAGGGCGCCGATGGCATGGGAGACGGCGGTATGAGTGACGAAACCACGGCGATGGAGATCATCAGCTTCGACGACTTCCTCAAGGTCGAACTGCGGGTCGGCCGCATCGTCGGCGCCGAGGTGTTCGCGGCGGCGCGCAAGCCGGCGTACGTGCTGCAGGTGGATTTCGGCGCGGAGGTCGGGGTGCGCAAGTCGAGCGCGCAGGTCACCGCGCATTACACGCCGGAAGAACTGGTCGGGCGACTGGTGGTCGCGGTGGTGAACTTCCCGCGCAAGCAGATCGGGCCGCTGATGTCGGAGTGCCTGGTGACCGGCTTCCACGACGAGAACGGCGATGTCGCGTTGTGCGTGCCGGATCGCGAGGTGCCGCTGGGGACGCGGTTGTTGTAGGAGCGGCTTCAGCCGCGATCGGATGCCGGGTCGCGCACGCCGATTCCACGATCGCGGCTGAAGCCGCTCCTACAGGAGGCCCCGCCCTCAGGCGCCGCAACACTTCTTGTATTTCTTGCCGCTGCCGCACGGGCAGGGGGCGTTGCGGTCGGGGGTGTCGGCGCGGCGCAGCGGTTCGCGCGGGGTCAGGGCGTCGATGCGGTGGTGGTGCAGGTCGGCGAGCATGTCGGGCAGGCCGGCGATGATCTCCAGCCGCTCGCGGTAACCGATCGGGGTCGCCGGGGCGGCCGGATCCTCGGCCAGCACTTCGCCGCTGGCGAGGCGGTCGAGCAGGTCGAACACCTCGTCGATCCAGTCGTGGTCGTCGAGCCACTGGTCCCACGCGGCCTCGCGCAGACCGACCGCGGTGAAGAAGCCCAGCGCCCAATCGCGACCGACGTCGAGTTCGTCCTCCTGTTCGGCCTCGGCGTCTTGCAGTTCGGGGTCCTCGGGCAGCCACAGCAGCGGGGCGAGGTGGTCGGGCAGCTCGTCGCCGCCGTGGCGCACGCGGGCGGCGGCCATGTTCTGGTGGCCGAGCAGCAGCGCCTCGACCGCGGCGCGCTCGGCGGGGTCGTCCCAGCGGGGCGGGGTGCCCCAGACCGCAGGTTCCCACTCGGTCATCGGGACGGTGTCCGGCGATACCGCCAGCGCCGTCAGGTAACCGTCCAGCGCCTCCAGGTTGAAGCCCTTGAACGGCACCGCGCGCTGCTCCAGCAGGTCGGCGAGGCGCTCGATCTGGTCGTCGTCGAGGTAGGCGGGCACGTTGGGGCTGGTCATGGCGGGGCGCTGGCGGGTCGGGGCCGCCATGGTAGTCGCAAAAAAAGGGGCGCGACCGAGGTCGCGCCCAGCTTGTCCACCCTACGGTGGAGAGAGAGGCATGCCTCAGCGGACGTTGAAAGCCGTGGTCTCGGTCTGGGTGCCGTTGATCCACACTTCGGCGGTGTAGTCGCCGGTCGGCCACGGGTTGGCGTTGGTGAAGGTGATGTTGGTGGTTTCCATGCCGGTGGTGGTGACCATCTCCGACTGCTCGCCGGCGGTCTGGCCGTCCTGGTACACCAGCTTGGCGGCGATCTCGGCGTTGCTGGCGGCGCCGTCGGTGGCGATCGAGACGATGATCGGGTCGGTCGGTGCGAACGTGGTCATGGCCGCGGCGACCTTCTTGTCGTCGCCCGCTTCGGTACCGAGGGTCACCGAGCTGACGTTGAGCGCGGTTTCGGTGCCGCCGATCGGGGTCGTGTCGGCCGGTGGCAGTGGTTCGGCCGGCGGCAGCGCCGAGGGCTCGGTGGCGGCCGGCGGGGTGACCGCGGTGGTGTCTTCGGCGCCCTTCTTGCAGCCGGCCAGGGCCAGCGAGGCGAGCAGGGCGGCGGCGATGGCGTACTGGAGTTTGGTGGCAGTCATGGGTGGATCTCCTTCGATGGCATGCCGGATTGGCTGGGCGGACGCGACGGGGCGGGGCCGGGTTCGATGGGCGGCGTGGATCAACCGCTGCTGCGGTCGCCGGCGGGGATCTTGAGGACCTGGCCGGGCTGGATCAGGTCGGGATCGTCGAGCTGGTCGCGGTTGGCCTCGAAGATGGTGTTCCAGTCGCTGGCCTTGCCGTAGAACTGCTTGGCGATCTGCGACAGGGTGTCGCCGCGTTCGACCGTATAGGTCTGTTCGCCGCCGCCCACCTTCTCGGCGGTGGTGTCGACGCTGGCATTGACGCCGGAAAAATCGGCCTTCTTCTCGACTTTGTCGGCGGTGGTATCGACGCGGCCGCTTACGCCGGAAAAATCGGCTTTCTTGTCGGGGGTGGTCATGGCTTCGGGGCCTCCTGCCGGTATGGGCGAGCGCCACCATGACAGGTGAATTGTTAAGGCCGGATCGCGCCAACGTGAATGCGGGTCGGGAGGTTCATCGCCCCGGCTGTGCTACCGGTCGCCGTGCTACTGGCGCTCGTCGCGACCGGCCGCCGGCAGCGGCGTCCCCGGCAGCACCCGCACCGGGTTGATGTCGAGCCCGCCCCGGCGGGTGTAGCGGGCTTCGACCGCCAGCCGCTGCGGCCGTGCATGCGCGAGCAGGTCGCTGAAGACGCGTTCGACGCATTGCTCGTGGAACTCGCAGTGGTCGCGGAACGACACCAGGTAGCGCAGCAATCCTTCGCGGTCGATCCGCGGGCCGCGGTAGGCGATCACCACTCGCGCCCAGTCGGGCTGGCCGGTGACCGGACAGTTGGATTTGAGCAACGCACTGGACAGGGTTTGCTCGACGATGTCGTCGGCGTCGGCCTGCAGGAAATCGGCGCGCGGCGGGCCGTAGTGGTCGATCGCGACCGGGAGGTCGTCGATCGACTCGGCGGTTCCCGGCGCGTCGGTGCCTTGTCCATCGGCACCCTGCGCGTCGAAGCCGGGCAGCCCGAACGCCACCGCGACCGGCGCGCCGGCGACCCGCGAGAGATCCGCGGTGATGCGTTCGCGCACCTGGGCGTCGCTGTCGAACCGGCTGGCGTTGAAGGAGTTGAGGTAGAGCTTGAGCGATTTGGACTCGACCAGGTTCGGCGAGTCGGCCGGCACGGTCAGGGTCGCGGTGGCGACCCGCGGTTTGCCGAGGCGGTCGAGCCAGCCCAGCTCGTAGGCGTGCCAGCGGTCGTGGCCGATGAACGGCAGCGCATCGTCGGCCAGGCCGATTTGGTGGCGGCCGAGCGCGCGCGCGATCGGGAACAGCAGCGCGGGGTCGTACTCGCGCGGGTAGTCGACGTGGCGGCCGAGGGGGAGGTCGTTGGTGGAGTCGCTTGCGGTCATCGAAGCATTATCGCGCGCGGCGGCGTGCGTGGTCCGGGTGCATTTTCCCGGTTGCTCCCTGTAGGAGCGGCTTCAGCCGCGATCGGGAGTCGGTGCGGGCGAACAGTTCCACGATCGCGGCTAAAGCCGCTCCTACAGAAGCCCGGGAATACGGCCGCAAGAAGCGGATATCCGCGCGGGGCCGCAGCATCCAGACTGGCCTGCCCCGAACGAGAACCCCGCAATGCTGACCCTGTTCGACTACCTGCCCTCGCAGAACGGCTGGAAGGTGCGCCAGCTGCTGGCCCACCTGCAGCGCCCGTACCGCACGCAACACATCAGCATCTTCGAGGGCGGAGGCCGGCGACCGGAGTACCGCACGATCAGCCCGACCGGCACGGTGCCGGCGATCCGGCTCGATGACGGCCGGGTGCTGGCGGAATCCAACGCGATCCTCGGTTTCCTCGCCGATGGCAGCGCGTACCTGTCGGATGAGCCGTTTGCGCGGGCCAAGGTGCAGCAGTGGCTGTGCTTCGAGCAGGAGCGGATCGAGAGCCAGCTCGGCACCCTGCGCCACTGGACCCTGACCGGCAAGCTCGACCGGCGCAGCGCGGAGCAGGTCGCCGCCCGCCGCGACGCCGCGCTCAAGGCGTTGGGGATCCTCGATGCCGAGCTGGCGACGCGGGCGTTCGTCGCCGGCGGGGCGTACACGATCGCCGACATCGCGATGTTCGCCTACGCGAGCCACGCCGAGGACGCCGGGCTTTCGCTGCAGCCGTATCCGCATTTCCGCGAGTGGCTGCAGCGGGTGCGGGCGCAGCCGGGGCACCTGGCCGAGTGGCACCCGTATTCGATCGATCCGCACTCGGCGGGGGAGCTGGGCTGACGTTACCGAGGCGGCTTTGGTGCCTGCTCTGTGTAGGAGCGGCTTTAGCCGCGATCTGGAATCGGTGCGGGCGGACGATTCTCCGATCGCGGATAAAGCCGCTCCTACAAAAGCTGGGCGTCCGTTCGGGCGGGCGGCTATTCCGCGCCGTGCAGGTAATCCAGCGACACCTGCAGCAGCGCCCGCAGGCCGAGGTCGAGCGACGACTCGTCGAGCATGAACTCCGGCGAGTGGTTGCTTGGCGCAGTCGCCGGGTCGACCCCCGACGCAGTGGCGCCGACGAAGAAGAACATCGACGGCACTTCCTTGGCGTAATAGGCGAAATCCTCGGCGCCCATCTGCAGCGGCGGTTCGATCACGTGATCGTTGCCGGCGACCGCACGCAGGCTCGGCAGCATCTTCGCGGTCAGTTCCGGATCGTTGACGGTGACCGGGTTGCCGGTGCCGACCGGAATGTCGGTCTCGACCGTGGCCCCGTGCGCGGCCGCGACATGCTGGGCGATGCCATCGAGTTCGGCATGGATCTCCGAACGCATGCCCTCGTCGAAGGTACGGATGGTGCCGACCAGTTCGACCGAGTCCGGAATGATGTTGTAGCGGATGCCGCCATGCACCGAGCCGAAACTCACCACCGCCGGCAGCTTGGCGATGTTGGTGTTGCGGCTGACGATGGTCTGCGCGGTGCCGATGATGTCGGCGGCGGTGACGACCGGGTCGATCCCGCCCCATGGCGCGGAACCATGGGTCTGGCGGCCGTTGACGGTGATCGTGAACTTGTCCGACGCCGCCATCAGCGGGCCGCCGCGCACGCCGATCGTGCCGGCCGGCAATGACGAGAACACATGCAGGCCGAACATCGCCTCGGGCTTGAAGTCGGCGAACAGGCCGTCGGCCAGCATCAGCGAGGCGCCGCCTTGCTCGCCCGCCGGCGCGCCTTCCTCGGAGGGCTGGAACACCAGCATCACCTGGCCGGGCAGCTCGTCCTGCATCGCCACCAGTGCATCGGCGACGCCGAGCAGGGTCGCGGTGTGGGCGTCGTGGCCGCAGGCGTGCATCACGCCGGTCTGCTGCCCGTTGAAGGTGGCGGTGACTTTGGACGCGAACGGCAGGCCGGTCTGCTCGGTCACCGGCAGCGCGTCCATGTCGGCGCGCAACGCGATCTTCGGGCCCGGCTGGCCGCCATCGATGATCGCGGTGACGCCGTGGTGGGCGATCCCGGTGCGTGGCTCCAGGCCGAGCGCGCGCAGGTGTTCGGCGACCTTGGCGGCGGTTTGCTCCTCGCGGTTGGACAGTTCCGGGTGGGAATGGAACCAGCGACGCAGTTCGACCACCTCGTCCTGCAGGCGTGTCGCCGCGGCCGCGACTTCGGGGCGCTGCGCCGACGCTGGCGACGCCGCGGTTGTCTGTGCGGCGGCGGTTGGCACCAGCAGGCTGGCAAGTGCGACGGACAGGAGTAACTGACGCATGGTGTGGTCCCCGGGAGCGGAACGCCGATCCTAACGCGAGGGGCGGGCACCTGTAGGAGCGGCTTTAGCCGCGATCTGGAATCGTCCGCCCGCGCCGGCTCCCGATCGCGGCTAAAGCCGCTCCTACAAAGGCGGGCACGGAACCGAAAACACGGCAGACCATTGCCGAATCCGGTGTCTGGAATAAGCGCGTTGCCGTGCGTCGGGGCACCGACTAGAATGAGAATGATTGCTATTTAGAGGCCGCCGGACCCATACCGGCATCGCCTGCGCAACGGACGCGCGACCCTCATTGCTTCGCATCACAAGGTTCCCCATGTCCCGTTCCGCTGTCGCCCGACCCTCCTTCCCGCGGGCGAGCCTGCTCGGCCTGGCGCTGCTGGCCGCGTTGCCGGCCGCCGCGCAGGTCACCTCCGCGTCGACCGCCGACGACAACGCCGAGCCCGACGCCACCACCCTCGACACCGTCCGGGTGCAGGCGAAAATCATCAAGCGCAGCCAGACCGTCACCAAGACCGACACCCTGATCACCGAGGCGCCGCAGTCGGTGTCGGTGGTCAGCGCGCAGCAGTTCGCCGATCGCGGCCTGCACGGCATCGACGAGGCGATGTGGTACCTGGCCGGCACCCAGGGCGGCGGCTACGGCCAGGACACCCGCAGCGATTGGCTGCTGGTGCGCGGCTTCAGCCCGGCGCGCTACATGGACGGACTGGCGCTGACCGACGGCGTCTGGACCGGCGCGACCCGCGTCGAGCCGTACGGGCTGGAGCGCATGGACGTGCTGAAGGGGCCGTCATCGGTGTCCTACGGCGCGATGCCGCCGGGCGGGCTGGTCAACCTGGTCAGCAAGCGCCCGACCGACCAGCCGCTGCGCGAGGTCGAGGTGCAGCTCGGCAACTTCAATCTGCGCCAGGCCGCGTTCGATTTCGGCGGCCCGCTCGACGATGAAGGCGTGTGGTCGTATCGGCTCACCGGCCTGGCCCGCAACAGCGATAACCTCGTCGATTTCGTCGAGGACGACCGCTACTTCTTCGCCCCTGCGCTGGCGTGGAAGCCCAGCGACGCGACTTCGCTGACCCTGCTGGCGCGCTGGCAGAAGGCCGACACCGCCAATGGCAGCGGCTTCCTGCCGGCCGAGGGCACGCTGCTGCCGAGCCCGCATGGCCAGATTCCGCCCAGCGTGTTCACCGGCGAGCCGGGCTGGAACGACTACCTGCGCACCAGCAAGTCGGCCGGCTACGAGTTCGAGCACGTGTTCGGCAACGGCCTGACATTCCGCCAGAACCTGCGCTACGGCGAGACCGACGTCGACCACGACGCTGGCGTCGGCACGCTGGGATTGCAGGAGGACGGGCGCACGCTCAACCGCTACCTGTTCCCGCTGGAGGAGCATTCCAAGTCGTTCGGCGTCGACAACAACGTCAGCTTCGATTTCGTCACCGGCGCGTGGCAGCACACCGTGCTGGCGGGCGTCGACTACCGCCGACTGCAGAGCGACTACGCCTCCGCGTTCGCGTTCGGGATCGACCCGATCGACGTGTTCGACCCGGTCTACGGCGCCGAGGTGATCGTGCCGGACTACACCTTCCACGAGGACAAGGTGCAGCAGCAGACCGGCATCTACCTGCAGGACCAGCTGCGGCTCGACCGCTGGGTGGTCACCGTCGCCGGCCGCCAGGACAGGGTGCGCACGCGCGCCGACAACCTGATCGCCGACCCGGTGACGCGCAGCCGGCAGGAGGACGACGCGTTCTCCGGGCGCGTGGGCGTCAATTATGTGTTCGACTCCGGATTCGCGCCGTACGTGGCGTGGTCGGAGTCGTTCCAGCCGACGGTCGGGGTCGACTTCGATGGCAGCGCGTTCGTGCCGACCACCGGCGAGCAGGTCGAGGCCGGCATCAAGTACCTGCCGCGCAGCGGCCGCGGGTTGGCGACACTGGCGGTGTACGACATCCGCCAGAAGAACACGCTGAGCGTCGATCCCGACCACGTGCTGTTCTCTGTGCAGCAGGGCGAGACCCGGGTGCGCGGAATCGAGCTGGAAGGCCGCTGGAACCTGACCCCGACCTTGGGCGTGTACGGCGCGGCGACCTGGATGGATACCGAAGTCACCCAGACCACCGACGCCGCCGCGCTCGGCAAGCGGGTCGCGTTGGTGCCGGAGCAGCAGGCTTCACTCGGACTCGATTACACCATCGCCTACGGCGCGCTGTCGGGGCTCGGCTTCGGCGGCGGCGTGCGCCACACCGGCTCAGTTTACGGCGACATCTACAACGAGTGGGAGACGCCGTCGTACACGCTGTTCGACGCCGCGGTGCACTACGACTTCGACCGCTGGCGCCTGCAGCTCAACGCCAGCAACGTGACGGACAAGGAATACGTGGCGGTCTGCAACAGCGCGATGTGGTGTTACTACGGCCACCCGCGCACGGTCACCGCGACCGTGCGCTACCGCTGGTGATGGCGGACGGAGCCGGCTGATGGACTTCGCACTCGGCCTGCTTGCGATCGTCGCCGCGCTGGCGTCGGCGCTGGCGCTATACCTGGCGTCGCCCAATCGCGGCTGGCGGCCGGGTGCGGGCCGCGCTGGTCTGCGTGCAGCTAGCGGTGTGTTGGCGCTGGTGTCGCTGGGTGCGTGGATCGCGCTGATCGGCGTCGGCGCCGGGCTGTGCGCGATGCTGGCGACGTGGATGCTGGCACTGGTCGCGTTGCCCTACCTGGCGTGGTGGACGAGCGCGCAGCGGCCGCTGGATGCACGGCGTCCGCAGGCCGAGCCGGTGCTGCGCGTACCTTTGGAGAACGACTGATGTGGGGTCGCGCGACCGCCGGCGCGCTACCGGGTTTCGTCCTCGCCGCGGCGCTGGTGGGCCTGCTCGGACGGCTGTGGCCGGGACCGTGGCAGTCGACCCTGGTGGTGGGGATGGTGCTGTTCTTCCCGTTGTGGATCGGCATTGCCGCGGCTGGTTTCCGCTTCGCCAGCGGGGTTCGGGCGTGGGCCTGGATCGGCGGGCTGGCACTGGTTGCGCTCGGTTCGCTGTGGCTGCTGCAGGCAAGCGGGTGGGTCGCGTGATGGGGATAAGTCGATGAAGCTGCGTGCCGATACGTTGCGGGTGTACACCGCGGTCCACAGTTGGGTCGGGCTGGTCGCCGGCTTCGCCCTGTTCGTCGCGTTCTATGCCGGCGCGATCACGATGTTCCACCATGAGGTACCGGCCTGGCAGTCGAGCGTGGTCGAGGCGGCGCCCGAATCGATCGACGATGCACAGCGCCTGCTCGACGAGCTGCTGGCGCGCCACGAAGGCGCGCGGGTGCACCTCGGCCTCGGCTTCCCCGGCGCCGAGTCGGCGCAGGCTTCGGCCTGGTGGATGGACGGGGAGGGCATATGGCAGTTCGCCACCCTCGACACCCTGCAGGGCAGTCCGACCCCGCCGACCTCGAGCCTGGCCGAGCTGGTCAACCTGCTGCACTACTCGCTCGGCATCCCGATGGTCGGAACCTGGCTGATGGGCGTGGTCAGCTTGTTGTACGGATTGGCGCTGGTGACCGGCGTGGTGATCCACCTGCCGCGGCTGACCAAGGACCTGTTCGCGCTGCGCCCCGGCCGCAACCTCAAGCGCTTCTGGCAGGACGCGCACAACGTCATCGGCGTGCTGAGCCTGCCGGCGCACGTGATGTTCGCCGTCACTGGCGCCGTGTTGTGCCTGGCGTTCGTGCTGATCCCGCTGCTCAATCCGCTGGTCTACGACGGCAAGCTGCTGGACGCGGTGCCGGCGGCGATGGACACCGCGCCGGTGGTCGCGGCGTCCGGCGAGCCCGGCACGATGCAGCCGCTGGCGCAGTGGCATGCGCGCTCGGTGGCGGTTGCGCGCGAGCACGGCATCGAGGATTTCGAGCCGGCCTACCTGAAGTTGCAGCACGGTGGCGACGCCAACGCGGTGGTCGAGATCACCGGCGCGACCTCGCGCGCGCTGGGCGCGCTGGGCTCGGTCGCGTTCGACGCCGGCAGCGGCGAACTGCTCGCGGTGCAGCTGCAGGGCGCGCGCGATGCCAACCACGCGACCCTGCAGGCCACCTACGCGCTGCACTTCGGCGAGTTCGGCAACCACGTGGTGCAGTGGCTGTACTTCCTGCTGGGGCTGGCCGGCGCGTTCCTGTTCTACTCCGGCAACCTGTTGTGGGTCGAGTCGCGACGCAAGCGGCGCGTGCTCGAGCAGGGCCGCGCGCAGGTCAACATGGCGCGCGCCACGACCGGAGTCTGCATCGGCGTGTGCGTGGCGATATCGGCCAGTTTCGTGGCCGCGCAACTGGCGCCGATGCTGGGGCTGGATTCCGTTGTCGCCGAGCGCTGGGCGTGCTTCGGCATGTGGGCGCTGTGCGCGTTGTGGGCGGCGCTGCGGCCGCCGTCGCGCGGCGTGCGCGAGCTGTTGTGGCTGGCGATGCTGGTGACGCTGGCGATTCCGGTTGCGCATGGCATCGCCAGCGGCTGGTGGTTGTGGAAGGCGGCCGTCGCCGGGCACTGGGTGCTGGTCACGGTCGACGCCATGGCGATCGCGCTGGCGGCCGGCTTCGCCGCGCTGGCCCGGGCCAGTGCGCGACGCGCGCGCGACGGCGATCCGAACAGCGTCTGGGCCGACCCGCGGCCCGCGTGAGCAAGCGGTCGGGTTGACGGCCGCGCTAGCCGCGGTGCTCCAGCGCCAGGTATTCGGCCGAGCGCATTTCGATCAGCCGCGAGGCGGTACGTTCGAACGCGCCGACCAGCCGATGGCCGGTGTACAGCCCCGGCGGCGCGGCCGCGGCGGTGCAGACCAGGTTGACGTGGCGGTCGTAGAGTTCGTCGATCAGGTGGACGAAACGTCGCGCCGGATCGTCGTTGTCGCCATCGAAGCGCGGGATCCCGCCGACCAGCACGGTGTGGTGCTCGGTGGCGATCTCGATGTAGTCGCCGGCCGCGCGCGGGCCTTCGCACAGCGCAGCGAAGTCGAACCAGGCGTGGCCTTCGGCGAGGCCGCGCACCGGGATCTCGCGGCCATCGATGCGCAGCGGGCCGGCCTCGGGCGGCGCGCCGGCGGTCAACTCGTCCCAGCGCGACTGCAGCCAGGCGTCGCTGCCGGCGTCCAGCGGCGCGCGATATACCGGCGAACGGGTCAGCGCGCGCAGGCGGTAGTCGTGCACGCTGTCGAGGTACACTACCGTGCAGTGCCGTTCGATCAGGGCGATCGCCGGCAGGAAGCGCTCGCGCTGCAGGCCGTCCTTGAACAGCCCGGACGGTTCGATGTTGGAGCTGGTCACCAGCGCCACGCCTTCGGCGAACAGCCGTTCGAGCAGGCGCCCGAGCAGCATCGCGTCGCCGATGTCGGTGACGAAGAACTCGTCGAGCACCAACACCTGCCAGTCGCGGCCCCACTGCCGTGCGATCGTGCGCAACGGGTCGGCCTCGCCCTTGTGCGCGCGCAACTGGGCGTGGACCTCGCGCATGAAGCGGTGGAAATGGGTGCGGTGCTTTCGTTGCAGCGGCAGGCCGTCGTAGAACAGATCGATCAGGAACGTCTTGCCGCGGCCGACCCCGCCCCACAAGTACAGGCCCTGCGGCGCGGGGATCGGCTTGTCGCGCAGGCGGTCCAGCCAACCGCGCCGCGGCGGGTCGAGCAGGGCGGCATGCAGGCGGTCGAGCTCGACCAGCGCCGGGTGTTGCGCGGTGTCGTCGCTCCAGTCGCCGCGGCGGGCGCCGGCGGCATAGCGCACGCTCGGCGGCGCGGCGTCGGCGTCACGCATCGGGAGTGGCGGTCGCGGCCGGCAAATAGGGACGGATGCCGTTCTTGATCGCCCCGCGCAGGTCCATCAGCCGGCGATGAAAGAAATGGCTGGTGTCGGGGATGCGGACCAGTTCCGGCGGCTGCGCCAGGCCCTCGATCCAGGCGTAGACCGCCTCCGGATCGACCACCTCGTCGGCCTCGCCCTGCAC
Organism: Lysobacter sp.; assembly: GCA_050737695.1. GTDB lineage: Bacteria > Pseudomonadota > Gammaproteobacteria > Xanthomonadales > Xanthomonadaceae > Novilysobacter. The sequence continues at coordinate 111,156 of JBOHYB010000001.1, forward strand.
CACCAGCCACGGGCCGTCGAACGGGGTGACCGCGTCGAAGTCGTAACCGCGGCCGGCTGGCGGCGCGATCATCACCAGCATGCCGGGCTTGAGTTCGCCGGCGACCTTGTAGGCGACGTACGAGCCGAAGCTGAAGCCGGCCAGCCAGACCTGGGCGTCGGGGCGGGTCTCGCGCACCCAGGCGACCACCGCGCGCAGGTCGTCGGCCTCGCCGTCGCCGTCATCGAACTGGCCGTCGGAGGCGCCGGTACCGCGGAAGTTGAAGCGCACGGTACTCGCTCCGCACAGGTGGAACGCGCGCGCGGTCATCGTCACCACCTTGTTGTGCATCGTCCCGCCCTCGGTGGGCAGCGGGTGGCAGATCACTGCCACCAGCGGCCGCGGCGGCACCTCCGGCTCGGGGCCTTCGACGATCGCCTCGATCGCGCCGGCGGGGCCGGCCAGGGTCAGCGCAACGGGCTTGCCGGCGCGGTAGTCGTCGCCGTCGGGGAACGTGGGATTGCTCATGCCGCCATGATACGGCGCGAAGCCGGGGGCTTGTTGGCAGCATCGGGGGCGGAAACGACAACGCCGCCCGGAGGCGGCGTTGTCGGCGCGAGGCGGCGACGCTTACTGCAGGTTCTCGAGCATCCAGTCGACCGTGGCGCTGACCTGCTCGTCGGTCAGGGCGGGGTTGCCGCCCTTGGGCGGCATCACCCCGGCGCCGCCGGTGTAACCCTCGATCGCGTGGCGGTGTAGCACGTCGATGCCCTGCGGGATCCGCGCGGCCCAATGCGCGGCATCCATCGTCGGCGCGCCGCCGGCACCGGAGGTGTGACAGCCGGTACACAGGTTGTTGAAGATCACCTCGCCGTCGAGGGTGCCGCCGTAGGCGACCTGCGCGGCCGCCGCTGCTGCTGCCGCCGCGGTCGCCGCGGCCTGCTTGGCCGCGCCGGTGCTGCCGGCGTAGACCGCGCCGACCGGCGCGATGCGGGCCTCGGTGCGCTTGGCCACGGCCGCGGGCACGTCGTGCGGCAACGAGACGTGCACGAAATAGGCGACCACCATCAGACCGACGGTCACCACCGCCAGGAAACCGATCACCATGGAAAATTTCTTCAGGAACTCGAGGTCGTAATTGCGCACGATCCACCTATTGCGCGCGTCGCGGGCGACGCGCAATGCGTTCGACAAATGGCCGCACCCAAGATGCGGCCGCTGATGCAGAAACCTGCGGTAAATCCGCGCCGGAGCCACCGGGGGGACAACCTTGTCCGCACAGTTTATCGCACTCCGGCCGTCGCGCGGCGCCCCGGCCCGACCACCGGGTTGCCCGGCCCCGCGGGTGGCCCCATAACCCGCTGTGGTGCCGGTGCAGCCGGGCAACCCACCACCCCGGGCCCGGGCCGCCCGCACCTGCAGCGACCGCCCACGTGCGTTACCGTTCACTATTCTGCGCGGCTGTCGGCCGCCAGCCCCCAAGCTTCCAATCAGGAATCCCCATGTCCCGCTGGACCACGCAAGAACTGTGCACGAGCCTGTCCGCCACGTTCGGTGCCGACAACGTCGAGGAGATCCAGGCCGCCGATGCGGCAATCCAGGTGGTGCTGCCCGATGTGGGCGACCTCGGCATCACCATCGCCATCACCGACCACCAGTTGTTCGTGTCGACCCCGCTGGTCGGGTCCGAACAGGTCCGCGACCATGCCGCGTTCAACGAGGCCTGCATGCGGCTGAACCCGATCAACCCGCTGTCCAACCTCGGCCTGACCACGATCAACGGCCGCGACACCTACATCGTGTTCGGCGAGCTATCGCCGGATGCGACCCCGGCGCAGATCGAACTGGAAATCCACACCCTGGCCGACAACGCGATCGACGCGATCGAAGCCCTCAAGCCCTACCTCAAGGCCTCCCAGGTGACCCCCGCATGAGCATCCTGACCAAGATCTTCACCCTGCTGCGTGGCGGCGCCAACGAGGCCGGCCAGGCCGTGGTCGATGCCAACGCACTGCGCATCCTCGACCAGGAAATCCGCGACGCCGGCACCGAGCTCACCCGCTCCAAGCAGGAACTGACCAAGGTCATGGCGCAGCGCCAGTTGCTGGCCGGCAAGAGCGCCGACCGCGCAACCAAGCGCGCCGAGTACGAGGGCTACATCGCCGGCGCGCTGCGCAAGGGCGACGAGCCGCTCGCGCGCGAAGTCGCCGAACGGCTGGCCGCGGTCGAGAACGACCTGACCACCGACGCGCAAACCCTGGCGACCTACGACGACAGCATCGGCGCGCTGAAGACCGCGATCAAGCAGACCGAGCACAAGCTGACCCGGGTCAAGCAGCAGATCGACACGGTCAAGGCGACTGAGGCGGTGCAGCGCGCGCAGGGCGCGGTGGCCTCGCGCAGCGCCGGCGCCAACGGCAAGGTCGGCACCGCGCTGGACTCGCTCGAACGCATCCAGGCCAAGCAGGCCGAGCGCGGCGCGCGCATGCAGGCGGCCGCGCAGCTGGAGTCGGAAAGCGGCGACGGCGACCTCAACGCGCGCCTCGCCAGCGCCGGGCTGCTGCCGCAGTCGGCCAGCGTCGACAACATCCTCGAGCGCTTCCGCGACAAGCCGGTGCCGCAACTCGGCCACGATCCGCAGCAGGCGCTGCCGTCGAGCCTGCCGGCCGACTCCGAACGTACCTCGCGCAGCTGATCGGTGGGCTGGCTCGACCGCCTGCGCGGCAAGACCAAATCACCCGCACCGGCCGGCGCGCTCGCCCACGCGTTGCCGCTGGGGTTCCGGGCCAACGGCCGGGTCGCGCTCGACACGATGTTCAGTCGTGCCCACCCCGACGCCGTGACCGCGCCGTTGCCGGAGGGCCACCAGGGCATCCCCTGCTACGGCCACATCGACCTCGGCGGCGGTCACGCGCTGCACCGCTTCTACCTCGATGACGATGCCTACGTGCAGGTCAGCACCAACAACGACGCGGTCGAGGGCATCAAGGCGTTCGTGTTCGTCGAGACCGTCAACCCGGCCAGCCAGGCCGAGTTCCAGCGCTACGTCACCGGCCACGAGCATCTCGGCGCGGCGAGCATCGAGTACGCCGGCCAGCGGTGGCACCGTGAATTCGCCGACGACACCGGCGCCCGTGCACCGGCGGTGGTCTACGACGAAGTCCTGTACCGCGGCGAGCCGCCGCGCAGGGACGACGACCTGACCCATTACGCGATGCTGTACCGCCGCGCGCTGCCGGGGCTGGAGCGCGACGAGTTCCTGCTGGTCACCGCCGAGGACTACGGCCCCAACGAATTCTGCGTCACCTATGCGGTGGGGTTGGACCTGACCAGCGCCGACCTGGACATCACCTGATGCGGGCAGATCGACGCCGGACCTGTAGGAGCGGCTTCAGCCGCGAACCAGAGTCGGCGCGGGCGGCCGATTGACCGATCGCGGCTGAAGCCGCTCCTACAACGGCACGGAGCTTCCGCCGCTCAACCCCATAAACACCCTCCGCTTACTTCAAAAGGACCCCGCCATGGACGCACCAATCAACGCCGCGAGCTTCCTCGCCTTCCTCGCCTACTTCGGCACCGGTATCGGCGTGCTGGTCGCGGCGGTGGTGGTGGTGGCCTGGACCACCCCGCACCACGAGTTCCGGCTGATCCGGGCCGGCAACTCGTCGGCCGCGATCGCGTTCGCCGGCAGCCTGGTCGGCATCGCGCTGCCGCTGGACGCGGCGATCTCGCATTCGGTCAGCCTGCTCGACGCGCTGATCTGGGGCGCGGCGTCGGCGCTGATCCAGATCGTCGCCTACCTGGCCATGCGCTGGGTGTCGCCGAAGCTGTCGCAGCAGATCACCGACAACATCCCGGCCGCCGGCATCTTCGCCGCCGGCGTGTCGATCGCGGTCGGCTTGATCAATGCCGCCGCGATGACGCCGTAAGGAGGCCGCCCGATGAAGCGTTCGCAAAACCTCAAACTGGTGTTGATGGCCGCGGCCGTACCGGTCGCGCTGGCCGGTTGCGACAGCGAGCCGACCGGCACCGTGCTGTCGTCGGTGCAACAGTGCAAGACCCAGACCGAAGTGCCGGTCGAGCAGTGCACCGCTGCCTACGAGAAAGCCCTGGCCGAGCACCGCAAGCTGGCGCCGCGTTTCGACAGCGCGGTGCAGTGCAACGAGCAGTTCGGCAGTTGCGAGGTCGTGCAGACCGGCAGCGGCACCAGCTATGTGCCGCCGATGGGCGGCTTCCTGCTCGGCTACGCGCTGGCCAGCGCGACCCGCGGCGGCATGTACCCGTACTACGTCGGCGGGGTATCGCCGCTGTACCGCGACTACCGCTCCGGCCGCTACCTCAAGCCCAATGGCGATTCGGTCAGCCGCGGTCTGGGCACCGTCACCGGCCGCCGCGGCAACACCGCATTGCCGGCGCGGGCGATGACGATCTCGCGCTCGGGCTTCGGTTCCAGCGCCAGCGCGCGCGGCGGCTTCGGCCGCAGCCGCGGCTTCGGCGGCTGATGAAACGCATCGCCACCGAGCCGCGCCCGGACTGGAAAGCGCAGGCCGAAGCGCTCGGTTTCCATTTCCACACCATCGACGACGCGCCGTACTGGGACGAGTCGGCGTACTACGCGTTCGGCCTGCGGCAGATCGAGGACGAGTTGGAAGCGCCGACCGAGCAACTGCACGCGATGGCGATGGAACTGGTCGGCGAGGTGGTCGAGTCCGAGGCGCTGCTGACGCGGCTGGCGATCCCGTCGGCGTACTGGGACTGGATCCGCGAGTCGTGGCACGCGCGCGAGCCACATCTGTACGGGCGCATGGACCTCGCCTACGACGGCGCGGGTCCGGCCAAGCTCTACGAGTTCAACTACGACACCCCGACCTCGCTGTACGAGAGCGCGTACTTCCAGTGGCTGTGGCTGGAACAGGCGATCGAGCGCGGGGTGCTGCCGGGTGGCGCCGACCAGTACAACCGGATCCAGGAACTGCTGTGCGAGACCTTCGCCGCGCTCGCGAGCGAAGGCCGGATCGCCACCCCGGTGCATTTCGCCGCGGTCGGCGACTCGGCCGAGGACCGCGGCACCATCCGCTACCTACGCGACTGCGCCGAGCAGGTCGGGATCAACACCTTCGAGTTGGCGATCGAGCGCATCGGCATCAGCGCCGAGGGCTGGTTCACCGACGAGGATGACCGCGTCATCCGCACCCTGTTCAAGCTGTATCCGCTGGAGTGGATGTTCGTCGAGGAGTACGGCGAAAAGCTGCAAGCCTCGAAGGTGCAGCTGATCGAGCCGGCGTGGAAGGCGATCCTCAGCAACAAGGGCGTGCTGCCGCTGCTGTGGCAGCGCCACCAGGGCCACCCGAACCTGTTGCCGGCGTTCTTCGACGAGGCGCCCGGCGACGCCGTCGCGCCCGGCTGGGTGCGCAAGCCGCTGTTCTCGCGCGAGGGCGCCAATATCGAACTGGTCACCGTCGACGGCGAACGTCTGCGCAGCGACGGCCCCTACGACGACGCCCCGATGATCCGACAGGCGTACCACCCGCTGCCCGACTGTGCCGGCAACTATCCCTTGGTCGGCAGTTGGGTGATCGCCGACCAGGCCGCGGGCATCGGCATCCGCGAAGACCGCAGCCGGATCACCCAGGACAGTTCGCGGTTCGTGCCGCACGCGATCATCGGCGACTGAGTCGAATGCCCGTGCGGCGCGGAGGCTTAGGCTGGCATGCCAATGCGCGATAGCGGCGCGACGGCAGTCGACTCCGGCTGCTGCGCGATCTTGCCGTCGAACATGAAGACCTCGCGATCGGCGCACGCCGAATATCGCGGGTCATGGGTGACCATGCACAGGGTCGACCCCGACTCATGCAGGTCACTGAGGAGCTGCATCACGGACTCGCCGTTGCGGGAGTCGAGGTTGCCGGTAGGCTCATCCGCCAGCAGGATTGCCGGCCGCCCGACCAGGGCGCGCGCGACGGCCACGCGCTGTTGCTGGCCGCCCGACAACTGAGCCGGAAAGTGCATGGCGCGATGCGTCATTCCCACGCGATCGAGCGCTTCGATGGCACGGTCCTTGCGCTCCTTCCGGCCTACGTCGTCGCGGTAGGTGAGGGGGACCTCGACGTTCTCCAGGATGCTCAGATCGCCGATGAGGTTGAATGCCTGGAACACGAAGCCGATCTGGCGGCTGCGGATCCGTGCACGCGCGATCTCGTCCATGGCCGCGACTTCGGAGCCGTCCAGCAGGTAGCGTCCGGAGGTGGGAACATCCAGCGTGCCCAGGATCGACATGAGCGTCGACTTCCCGCAGCCGGACGGCCCGGTGATGCTTACGAACTCGCCGCGATTGACGTGGAAGTTGACGCCCGTCAACGCGTTGGTTTGCATCTCGTCGGTGATGAAGACCTTGTTGACATCGTCCAGCCGAATCAGCGCTGCAGCATCCATCTTTCTTGCTTCCCTGTGCATTGGTTTAGGCCGGGGTGTCTATTCCACGGACACTTCGTTGAACTCATCGAACTCGCTCATGTCGGACAGGATGACCCGGTCGCCTTCCTTCAGGCCGTCCACCACCTGGATCTGGTTCACCGAATCCTTGCCGAAGCGCACGGGTGCGCGTTGCGCGGTGCCGGGCGCGACCAGCTTGAAGATCGAGGACTCGCTTTGCGGCGAGGCGTTGACCGGCCGGCCGGTGTAGAGCACGTCGGCCAGCTGTTCGGTCAATACGCTTCCGTCGACGGACTGTCCGGGACGCGCACCATCGGGCAGCGGCCCGGTGAGGTCGACCTCCACCAGGATGGTGCCCTGCTCGACGACGGGGTTGATCCGTCGCACGCGCCCGGGCACGCGGCTGCGTCCAATCCCGATCGTGGTGGCCTGGCCAACCGCCAAGTCGGCCGCCTGCGTTTCGGGGATGCGGAGCTCGGCGATCAGGGCGCCCTCTCCCGCGATCCGGGCGAGGTTGGATCCGCTGGTCACCCGCTGGCCTTCCTCCGCACCGATCTGCTGCACGACGCCGTCGATACCGGCGGTGATACGCAGGGCATCGGCCTCGAGCTGGCGCAGCGCGCGCGTGCTGGCAAGCTGGTCCAGCCGGGCGCGACTGGCGCGCAACTGCGCTTGAATGCTGGTCCTCGCCTGCAGTACGCGTTGCTCGGCAATGCGAACGCGCTTGGTCGACTGCTGCAGTGCGATGGCAGCCTTCCGATACTGCACCTCGGCCAGAACGCCGCTCTCCAGCGCGCGGCGACTGGCTTCCTCCTCCACTTCGGCCGCGGCATGCTCACCCGCGATTGCGGCCAGTTCCAACTGGCGCTCAAGCAGATCGGACTGCAGGTCGGCTTGCAGCGCATCGTGGTCGCCGGCGGCGGCCGCGAATGCCGCGCTGGCGGCGAGCAGGCGCTCCTGCACTTCCGGATTGCTCAACTCGATGATGGGGGAGTCGGCTTTGACGCTCGCGCCTGGACGGACCAACAGCCGTTCCACGCTGGCGTCGGTGCGCGCAATGACCCAGCGCATCTGGCCGGGTACCAACGTTCCAGGTCCGCGCACCTTGCGCGAGAACCTGCCTCGTTGAACCGTATCGATCAATACATCCGAAGCTTGGACCGTGGGCGCAGACGAAGTCAGGGCAATGGCGCCGATCGTCGCTCCTGCGAGTGTGACAGCCGTGAAGCCGGTAAGGATTCGCCGACGGAGCTGCTTCCGCCTCTTCAGGTCCGGCCGGGCGATATCCATATCGGTCTCAGTCAGCGTGCCAATGCGGTGAATCGGTAGTCTTGACAATTCAGAATCGACTCGTCAAGTATTCAGCGTCGCCATCAGACATGGCGCATAAGCGAACGCGAAAGCAAACCGCGCATGCGTGATCGGCAGATGGGTCGGCAGATGGATGCAATAGAGCGGCGTCGAAGTTGACGCACCAGGCTCTTAATCGGCGGGTCGAACAATGGAAAGGAATCCAGTGCGCACCATGCATTTGCAACCGCTCACATTGATCGTCGCCGCGTCTGCGCACGACGGGTGCTTCGGAAGGCACCGCCGCAATGCGCGATGATCTTGGCGTCGCGCTTCGGCGCATGACACGGAACAGGAGTTCGTCCCTGTCCATCGTATTCCTGCTGGCTCTGGCCATTGCGATCAACGCCTGCGTGTTCGCGATCGCCTACGGAATGCTGTGGAAGCCGTTGCCGTATGCCGGGCAGGACGATCTCGTCCAGCTGACGGCACGCTCCACCAAGATGGGCATCGATCTGGGCTGGTCCACGCCGTACCTGGTGAGGATCGCCAGCCACAGCCGACAACTCGAAAGCGTCGCCGGCTACCAGCGCAAGGAAGTGGCACTGGCCGACAGCAGTGGCCGGGTCACTGGCGTCACCGAAATTCTCACCGCCGAGCCCGCGCTGTTCTCGCTGCTCCGCGTGCGTCCGGAAGTAGGGCGCGTGTTGTCCGCGGACGATGCGAAGCCGGGTGCCGATCCGGTGGCGCTGATCGGCGCAGACCTTTGGCAGGCGCGTTTCGGAAAGTCTGCCTCGGTGCTGGAGCAGAAGGTCCACCTTGGCGGAAAGAGCTACCGCATTGTGGGTGTCCTGCCGCGTTCGTTCGTGTTTCCGACCCAGTCGATCCAGATATGGCTGCCGATGGGGTTCTCCGAGTCGGAAATCGCAGTGGAGAACGCCGGCTCTTTCGGCAGTCTCAGGGCGATCGCACGGCTGGCCCCCTCGGGTACGTTGGGTGGCGCCACCAGCGAGATGGCAGGGCTCGCCGGCAGCGATGAAACTCTGGCGTGGGTAGCGGACCAGATCGGACTGAAACTGGCCGCGCAGCCCCTGCGCGACCTGTGGCTCGAAGACCGAGAAAGCTCGCTCAAGACGATGCTGGTCGCGTCTCTGCTGGTTTTCGGGGTAACCCTGGCCAACGTCTACAACTTGTACATGCTGCGGATGCTGCGGCGGCGACAGGAGTTCGCGCTGCTTGCGGCTGTCGGCGCCACGAGCACGCGCCGCTCCGCGCAGATCACGCTGGAGGCGGGGCTCCTTAGCGCGATTGCGACGCTGGTGGCGGTCGTGCTGATCCCGCTGGGCATCGCCTTGTTGCGCCATTTCGATGTCATGCCTACCGGCACCCCTCAATCCATCGGCGTCGACGGCGTCACCGTGGCGGCGATCGCGGCGATGTGCGCCGTCGCCGCGGCCTTCCTGGCGTCGAGCAGCCTGGCGTTTCGCCACCAGCAAGTGTTCGAGGTACTGCGTCAGACCGGCAACGGGCAGACCGCGAGCTCCCGCGTGCACCGACTGCGCCAGGCATTGGTGGTTGGCCAGATAGCCGTGACCCTGATGCTGCTGTTCGGCACCGTGTTGCTGGCGCGCAGTTCCCATCGGCTACTCGCCGCGGATGTCGGATTTGACCGGTCCGGCCAACTGATCGGAACCCTGCAGCCGCTGGCGGCCGAACCGGACGCCGCCCCGGAGCAGGTGCGCGCCAGCATCGCTGCCTGGATGTCGGTGGTGGCCGCGATGCCGGACGTCGAAGCGGTGGGACTGTCGTCCTCGGCCCCCTTCAGCGAGAACGTGACACTCGAAGGATTCCGCGGTCCGGAAGGCTCCGGTGCACTCGAGGATCTGCCCAAGGCCTACGTTTCCTACACCAGCGAAGATTACCTGCGCGCGATTGGCCTGCGGGTTCTTGAAGGGCGCGGCTTCACCTCCGCCGAGGCGGAGCAACGCGCACCTGTCGTGATCATCGATGTGGACATCGCGGACCGCTACTTCCCCGGCGGGAATCCGGTCGGCCGCACCATCCGGGTCTCCGGCGGTGCCGACGGCGAGCTGTTCCCAGCGACCGTCGTCGGTGTGGTGGGCCGGGTGCGCCAACGCACGCTGACGGCGCGTGACGAGTACCCGTCGATCTTCCTGCCTTCGGCGGTGCCCTTCGCCGTGCCCGGCATTCCCTTGAACTCGGTGGAACTGGTGGTCAGGACCGCGCAGCCTGCCAATACGGCGGACGCGATGCGGAGCCGGATCGGATCGGCAGCACCGACGCTGCAGCTGGCCGAGGTGGTCACGATGGAGCGGAGGATTTCCGACACCATCATCGATGCCATGCGCCTGGCATCCCTGCTGAAGATCCTCAGCGCGATCTCGTTGCTGCTCACGGCGGTGGGCCTGTACGCGCTGCTCGCGCACGCCGTGGCGATGCGCCATCGGGAGTTCGGCATCCGCCAGGCCCTGGGTGCGAGCGCGCGGGATCTGCTGGTCGGCGTGCTCTCGCAGGGCGCGCGAATGATGGCCCTTGCCTTTGCATTCGGCGTGCCCCTGGCCCTGCTTCTGGGCGCGGTGCTGAAGCCGCGGTTGCATCAGCTTTCCCCGGCCGATCCTGCCTCGATGCTGTTCGTGTGCGCGTTGCTTTTTGTGGTCGGGCTGATGGCGAACGCGCTGCCTGCCTATCGCGCTTCCCGCGTCAGGCCGATGGAAGCCTTACGTACCGAGTAACTGAAACTACAGAACGGGAAGTCAAGGATGACGCAGGACGTGAAGTACGAAGCGAGCGAGCAGAGGTTCATCCGATCCAGGGTGACGCAGGGTTGCACCCTGGACGCGGTCCGGAGCGACCTGGCATCCATGGGCTGGCATCCCGAGAGTATCCGGCGTGCGGTGGACCGTTTCGCCGCCGGCGGGCCGGCCGAATCCGGCCCGCCAAGGCCCCGCCCCGAGCCGGACCTCGACCGGCTGCCGACGCAGCTTTGCCTGGACGGACATGAGGTGCAGGTCCAATTGCGCATCCACCACCCGCGGGTCTGCCTGCTGAGCAACTTCCTGTCGGCCAGCGAATGCGCCGAACTGATCGAACAGTCGCGACCGCGAATGGAACGCTCCAGGGTCATCGTTGGCGACGGCGAAGTGGACGAGGATGGCGTGCTCGCCTACTCGCGCACCAGCGACCAGGCGACGATCCAGCGCGGAGCTTCCGAGTTGGTCGACCGCATTCAGCGACGGGTTGCGCTGCTCACGCGCTGGCCCGAGGACTGCATGGAAAGCGCACAGATCGTCCGCTATCGGACCGGAGCGGACTTCGCCCCCCACCATGATTTTTTCTGCCCGGACGCCCACAAGGACTTGATTGCCCGCGAAGGGCAGCGCGTCGGCACGGTGCTGATGTACCTGAATACGCCCGCCAGCGGCGGCGCAACGGCGTTCCCCGACGTCGAGCTCGAGGTGTATCCGCAGCAAGGCAACGCTTTGTTTTTCGGCTATCCGCATGCCCACGCCGATTCGTTGACGATGCACGCCGGCGTGCCCCTCGGAAGCGCCGAGAAGTGGATCGCCACCTTCTTCCTCCGCGACAGGGCAGTAGGGTTGCAGAAGGATGGCGGTCATCCACAGGGGGCCGTCTAGTGCCGCTCGTGCATGCGCTCGCCTCGCCGATAGGAGACGTCTTCATGGGCGCTTCTGCGGTGATCGCCGGAAAGCACTTCGAGCGGGTTCGCCAGCGGCTGCTGTGCCAGCTGGAAGCCTCTTCGCAGCACGGGCTTGCCTTGGCGCTCGCGGCCGCACGTCCTGCCGCGGACGCATGCTGGCGGGCCGACGTCGGCATCGCCGCCACCGCTTGCGCCTCCGGCTCGGCCACGCTGGCGGCATTGCAACTGATACTGATGGCGCGACCTCAAACGCTGGAGCTCTCCGTCGCGCTGGAAGCGCCCGGCCGCCTGTTCCTGGATGGCTGCGTGTTGCCGGTACAGGACGAGGTGGTGGTGTGTGCCGATGCGGATGGGTTGCATCTGCCAAGGGGTGGCGGCAGCGCGTGCGTGGATGCGGCGACAGGTCGATGGAACATTACCGCCGTGCCGGATGACGAGGCTGGCCGCGTGCACACGCTGCACTCGGCGCCAGCTCGCTACCTCATTGAGTCTGGACGCGCTGGCTCGTCCAGCATTTTCCCGAACCCGATGGACACGAGGTCCGGCCACGGGCGCATGCCGGAGACCGCGGCAAGCATCCGCGCGATCGACCTGGCTTTCGCGACCTTGACCGCAAACTCGGCCGCGCGCCAAGCGTGGTTCGCAAGCGCCATCGATGGCGTAATCCTGACGCACGGAGAGGCAGAGGTCGGGATCAGCAGCCCCGACTTCCCGGGTCTGATTGCACTGAACACCGGGCGCAACCTGCTCGATTACGCCGAAACCATCATCGCCGGGACCTGTCACCAAAAGCTGTTTCAGCTCGCGCTGGTGTTTGCACTGACGCAACCGGGCGTCGAAGAAGTCCACTACGTCCCGTCGCGCCGCTCGTACACGACGACTCGACGTGCGCTCGCCGCGGCGCACGAACACGTCAACGTGATCGCGGCGCTGCGCGACATGGCCACGGCGCCGGAGGCGCCGAGCGGGATACGAGGCCACATCGAGCGCCGGATGTTGATGCTGGAAACGGATTGTGTCCCCGCACTGGACACAAGCGCGGTCCTCACGGACGCCGGTGCCTGCCTGTGGCGACGCCTGCGCGAGCTGGCGGCCACGGACGCCGCTCCTGTTGCTGCAATGGCCGCAACGGAGTGCAACGCCTTCTAGGAATCTGCGAGAGCGCAGGTACTTGTTGCCAGGTTGGCAACGTTCACAAAGGAGCTGTACATGAACAACGAGAAGAAGCACGACGACCTCGCCAAGGCCGCTGCCGATCTGGTCCTGCGCGAGCTGGACGACATCGAAGCGCGTGACATCTTCGGTGGTGACGGCTGGGTCAAGGTCGGCCCGATCACCCCGGTAAAGCCGAAGTAACTAGCCGAAGCTCGCGTAGGGGACGGCCTTGTGCCGTCCCCTACGATCTGTCGATCAAGAGTGAAGCCCATGCGGATCAATGCGCTGTACGTGATCATCAAGTTGGTCGAGCGTTGCAACCTCAATTGCTCGTACTGCTACTACTACACGCCCGAGAATGCCGAAGTGCTGGAACGCCAGTCGCTGATGAGCGAGGAGCACCTCGATGGGCTCATCGACTATGTCGAAGCGGCGCTGGACCAAGTCACGATGCGGCGGGTCGTATTCGGCTTCCACGGTGGCGAGCCCACCTTGGCCAAGACCCCCAGAGTGCGCGAGTTCTGCAGCAAGGCCAGGGAACGGTTGGGGCCCAAGGCGGAAGTCGCTTTTGCGCTGCAGACCAATGGCGTGCACATTTCCGATGACTGGATGAAATTGATCGTCGACGAACGCATCGGCGTAGGTATCAGTATCGACGGCGACAAGCAGGCGCACGACCAGTATCGCGTGGATCATCGTGGGCGCGGTTCCTATGATCGAGTTTGCAGCACGCTCGAAAAACTGCTGCCGCTCGATGCCACCGGTCACATCCGAGTGACCGCGCTTGCTGTAATGGGCGACGATTTCGCCGGCCTGGATTTCTACCGGCACCTGGTCGATACCCTGGGCATCCGCCACCTCAAGTTGCTGTTCCTCGATCGCACCAGCGATATGGTGCCGACCGACCAGGAACTGCAGAACCTGGGGCGGACGCTGTGCGAGATATTCGATCACTGGCTGCTCCACGACCGGGGCCGGGTGGAGGTCGAGTTCTTCGATACCGTCGTGCGACGCATCCTGGCCGTGAACCACCAGAGGGACCTGATGAGGGACCAGGTCACCATCGGCTTCGCGCTGCTCAGCGATGGCCGCGTCCGCATCCAGGACGATTTCATGATCGCCTCGGAGTGGTTCTGGGCGCAGCGGGATCTGCATGTTTCAAAGTCGAGGTTCGCCGATTACCTGGATCAGCCGCACCTGCAGCAGCTGGTGCATGAACTGATCGAAGCGCCGGAGGAGTGCCGGGGCTGCCCCTACATTGACTCCTGCGCGGGTGGCGAGGTGGCGCACCGGTTCACCCGCGAGCGCGGATTCGACAGCAAGTCGGTCTATTGCCAGGCACTGAAGATGTTCCATGCGCACGTGGACCAGCGCCTGTGCAGTGGTGCACAACTGGCGATCGCATCGGGCCGGGTGCCCGAACCCGCATTCGGATGAACCCGGACTCCCGCGCCGAGCCGTCGTTGCTTCCGTCACTGCTACGGCCGGAGGTGTTCAACAACCCGGGCGCGGCAGACTGGGTGGCCACGGCGCCCGCTTCGCGTCCGGTGTCGCCCTGGATACTGATGGCCGGCGCCGTCATGGGTCTGCTGGTACTCGTTCTGGTGGTGACCCTGGTCTCGCACCGGCAGGTCCATCACTACACCGGTGCACTCATCCCGGGTTCGCTGCGCTGCATGCCGACGCAAGATCCGTGCGGCATCGATCTGCAGATCGTCCAGCCGCCGGCGCATCTCGGCGACTTGGCCGAGGGTTCGGCGCTTGGCATCGCCACTGCCCACCAACCCGCCGTCCAGGTGCATGTGCTCGGTCGGCCGCTCGATTCGCGCGATCGCGCCGGAGCCGCCTCGTCGGTCATCCGCGTTTCGTGGCCGAGGGGCGTGGCGGCGCCGGTTGGCCGCATCGATATTGCAGCCGCTCGGACGCGCACGCTGCTGGGCTGGATCATGCCACGCGATAGCGGGCCGCCTATCTCCGGAGTCGGGCAATGAGCCGCTTCACGTCCCGCGTGGCCGCACGGTTCAAATCACGACGTCTGCGCGTGACGTTACAGGGCGAAGTAACCGAGTGCGCCCACGCCTGCCTGTCGATGGTGCTGTCCCATCACGGCCAGGACTGGCCGATGGCGCACCTGCGCGAGCGCTTCACTCCCTCTACGCGGGGCACCAACGTCAGCAGCCTGGTGGGCATGGCGCAGGACCTTGGGATGAATGCCCGCATCTACCGCGCCGAACCGGCCCACCTGGGCCAACTCAAAATGCCTTGCGTGCTGCACTGGGACGTCTCGCACTTCGTCGTGCTGGAATCCTGCGCAGACGGGTTGTTCCAGGTCGTGGATCCCTCGATCGGACGGACGTCGATCGGGGAGGCCGAGTTCAATAGCCGGTTTACCGGGATCGTGGTGGAGATGACGCCCGGAATCGAGTTCCGGCGCGAGGCACCAAGCATCAACACCAGCGCCTTGGCGCTGCTGCGGGAAGGACTCCGGGAGCGCGTAGGCACGATCGCCACAGTGGTCGTTCTCGCCCTGATGCTGGAGGTGTTGACGCTGGTCTCGCCGCTGTTCATCCAGGCAGTAACCGATGCCGTCCTGCCCGGGAACGACGACCGCCTATTGCTGATCCTTGGTGTTGCGTTCATGGCGGCGGCGCTGCTGCAGGTCGCAGTCTCGCTTTCGCGGACATCGCTGCTCATCCGCCTGAGCGAGGAGTTGACCGTGGGCTGGAACTCCGCCGTGGGCGGACGGCTCCTGCAACTGCCATACATCTTCTTCATGCGGCGTTCGATCGGCGACATACATTCCCGATTCGGCTCGATCGAGGAAGTCCAGCGGACGATCACCCATCGATTCGTCGAAGGCGTGCTTGACGGGGCCACGTCCTTGTTGAGTCTGGCCATCATCCTGGCCTACTCGCCGGCGCTGGCCGCCGTGACCCTGTGCTTCTCGCTCGCATATGGCCTGTTTCGCATCATCACGCTTCCGCGGCTGCTCCAGGCCACCGAGCGCGGCATCCAGCTGCAGTCGGCACAGCAGGGCCTGTTGCTGGAGATGCTGCACGGGATTCATTCGATCAAGGCCAGCGGGCGCGAGACCAACCAGCTTGCGCGCTACAACCGCAAGACTCGCGACGCCGCGCATGCCGCCATGCTCGTGCAGCGTTGGACCGGCACCGTGGATGAGGCCGGACAGTCGATCATGCGCCTGCACTGGATCGCCGCGGTTGGCGTTGGTGCGGCTCTGGTAATGCAGGGCAATATCACCGCCGGGATGCTGATCGCCTACGTGACCTACGCCTACCAGTTCTCGATGCGCTCCACGCGCCTGCTCGACCTGATGTCGGAATGGCGGATGTTGCTCCTGCATGGAATGCGTCTGGCGGATATCGTTTCGGCAACGCCACAGTCCGCGGGCGGCACGCACGCCGCCCATCCCGACCGCAACGACTTCTCGATCCGCGGCCTGCAGTTTCGCTACAACGCCGACGGACCACCGGTCTTGCGCGGGCTGGATCTGGAGGTGGGCAGCGGCGAGTGCATCGCGATCAAAGGACCGTCGGGAAGCGGCAAGTCCACCCTGGGCAAGCTCATGATCGGGCTGTTGGAGCCGGACGACGGCGAGATCCTGATCGGCGGCAAGGCCATCGGTTCGTTGAAGCGCGAGGCACTGCGCGAACAGATCGCCTGCGTGCTGCAGGACGATCAGTTGTTCAGCGGCACCATCGCGGAGAACATCGCATTCTTCGAACCGGGTTTCTCGCGCGAGGACGCAATCACTGCGGCAAGATTGGCGCAGATCCACGACGAGATCATGGCGATGCCGCTGCGCTACGACTCGCGCATCATCGACCTGGGTGCTTCGCTCTCGGGCGGCCAGCGCCAGCGACTGATCCTGGCGCGCGCGCTGTATCGGAATCCTCGCATCCTCATCCTGGATGAGGCCAGCAGCCATCTTGATCTGGACAACGAGCGACTGGTCAACCAGGCGATCCGCAATCTCCGGATCACCCGGATAATCATTGCGCACCGTCCCGAGACCCTCGCCACCGCCGACCGCGTACTGGAGCTGCGCGACGGACAGCTCGTGGAGGAGTGGGCGCCGATGGCGCAGCCGATGCCGGTCAGCGCGCGGGCGCAAACATGAAGGCGGGCGGCCGGCACTTGGCACGCGGACGCTTCCCCCAGCCGTGCGAACGCGCCCTTGCAACCTTTCTGCCTGGATCGATGGACGAACCGACACCATGAACACTTTCAGTCATCACGACGTAATCAGAACACCGGCCCTCGGAACCGTCGATGTCTTCGAGGATCTGATTCCCGAGTCTCTTCGCAGGAACATCCTGCGCCTCGTGCGGCGACCCATCTGGGCCTATGGCTGGAAATCAATCAAGGAACACGATCGCTATGGGTTCTGGCACGCTCACTTCGCCGGTGGGGACGAGGCTAGCCGGGACAACTGCGAGGAAAGCCTGGCGGCCAACGTGTCCGCCGCGCCCATCCACGAACTGTGGAAGTACCTGTCGACGACCGTGCTGCAGGGGCACGTGCCATTGCGTGTCTATGCCAACGGCCACACCTATGGCGTCGAGGGCTATGTCCACACCGATAGTGACGACACGGACTATTTCACGACGATCTACTACGCGCACGGCGTATGGGACCAGAACTGGGCTGGCGAAACGGTGTTTTTCTCGGAAGCGACCAACGACATCACCCACGCTGTGATGCCCGAGCCCGGTCGCGTGATCATGTTCTGCGGCGCAACCCCTCATGTGGCGCGTTCGGTCAGTCGCGAATGCCCGGAGCTGCGGATCTCGATCGTGATCAAGACGCGGCTGAAGTAGCCGGCGATGCAAGCCGACCTGGAAACCGAACTCGACAACCTGGGGGCCGGCCGGGTGCCGCACTCCGGCCGCATGCTGCGCGACCATTTGATCGCGACCGCCAAGCTGCTCGAGGCCTGGGGTTGCAGCGCCGACGTGTGCGCCGCGGGCATGTTCCACAGCATCTACGGCACGAATGCATTCGCAACCTCGTGTGTGCAGACAAGCCGGCGATCCCGGCTGCGTCGTTCGATCGGTGCGGATGCCGAAAGACTCGTATACCTGTTCAGCATTTGCGAACGGCCTGCCGCCCTGTTGCGAGGCCTGACCGACCTGCACCTGGTCAATCGATTCACCGCGGAAGCCTGTGCGGTAACCCGCGGGGAGCTACGCGACCTGCTGGCAATCGAGTGCGCCAACCTGATCGAGCAGGGCGCGATGGACGGGCTGGTGGAAACGTTGAAAAAACTGCCGCCAGACGAACGGGAGGCGCTGGTCGGCGCAGGCGTCTCGGAAGGAATCCGCACCTTTTCAGTTCAACGAGGAATCCAAGTCATGCAAAGCAACCTGGCGACCGCCGAACCGAACCCGCAGGTCGACACCTTCGAGGAGAAGGGATATGCCACTTTCAAGGGACTGATGTCGCGCGACCTGCTGGATATCGCCTTCCGCTACTACCTGTCGTACGTGGGAACTCCCGGGTATTACGACGTTCCCGACGACACCCGCGCCTTGAACCGCTACATAGATGCGCTCGGCGAAGCCATGATGCCCAGGGTCCAGGCCTCCATCGAGAAGCGCATCGGGCGACGGCTCCTGCCGACCTATTCATTCGCCAGGATCTACACGACCGCCTCGACCCTCACCAAGCACGTCGACCGGGGCGCCTGCGAGATCAGCGCCACCATGACCGTGGGCTACAAGAACGTCGACGCGCTCTGGCCGGTCATGGTTGAGTCCGAAGGCGAGGACGTGCCGGTAGCCCTGGATGTCGGCGACGCCCTGATCTACAAGGGCATGGATTTGCCGCATTGGCGCGAGCCGCTCCCACAAGGCATCTGGTGCCAGTTGTTCTTCCATTTCGTAGATGCCGACGGCGAGATGACCGAGCACAGGTTCGACGGCAGGGGACGGCTGGGACCGGTCTGGCCTGGAAGTGTGGACTTCAGGTTGGGATAGTCGCGAGCGAGCTATGCGTGGTCCGCCAGCCGATCATGTGCAACTCGGTGCGGACCGTGCTGAACCCGGGACAGTTCGCGGTTTGTCTAGCACGCGATCATCGGCGATTGAGTGGCCGACTATCGTGTTGCGCCATGGGCGATCAGGTAGTTTCGAATTGCCACGGTTCGCGCCTGGTTCAAGGGTGAACGCCACACCCTAGCTTGGGAATGCACCGTCACCGCGACGCCCAGATCGACATCCGCGCCGTGCTCGACCAGGTACCTGACGACCCGCAGATCTCCGCTGCGTGCCGCATTGATCAATGGCGTTTCGTCATCGGTCATCACCGCATTCACGTCGGCGCCTGCACACACCAGCCGCTCGACCACAGCCAGGTTGCCGGGCTTTGAGGCGGCCATGATCAGCGGGTTGCCATCGCCGCGGCTCGCTTGATCGACGTCGGCCCCAAGGCGCAGCAGTTCGTTGACGATGTCGAGATCGCCGGCGCGTGCGGCGGTCGTCAGCGCCGTACCGTCGCCGGGAACGGTCACATCGATATCGACGCCATCGCGGATCAATGCGTGGATCGAATCCATGCGACCGGCCTTGACCGCAGCGATCAGCCGCGCACCGCCAGCGTCGCTGGATCGGATGGGTGTGGCAATCGTGACGGGCGGGCCCGCCATCAGAAGGACTGGAACGGCCAGCAGAGCGAAGGCAGCGCTGCAGAGCATCCAAGGGATGCTTGTTGCTTGACGGCGGGGCAGGTTCATTTCCTTGACCCGTCGGCTGGCGTCGACTGTGCCGGACTTCCCGTGCCCGGGTCGTGGCCCGCTTCCTGCAGCACGCGCCGTATCGCCTGCTTCTCCTCGACCGTCCTGGCCCGACGGTGGAGCACCAGCAACACCTTCTCGTCGGCGGCGACGAGAAGGCTTTTAAGCACTTCGTCGCGCAGCGCGGGAGTGCCGATCACCTGCGGATACAACGCGAGCAGCGGACGGGTGCCGTTGGCCACGCCAAGCGCCCTGATCGCTTCGCGTCGGGTCCGCGAATCGGTGTCGCTGCGTGCGACTTCGGCCAGCACCTCGGTGTTGCCCGACACGCCCAGCGCCCGCAACGCATCGACGCGCAGTTCCACATTGGAATCGTTGCGCGCCACGTCGGCCAGCGCGGCGTCGGCGCCAGCCACGCCCATGGCATTGAGTACCTGGCGTTTGCCGGCGGCATCGCGCGCCGCGGCATAGACTTCGCGGAACTCGTCGGTGGCGCCGATGACGCCGAGCAAGCGCACGGCCTCGGCCCTGAGCGCACGATCACGGCCGCGGGCGACAGCGACCACCTGCGCCACTGCGCCAGGGTCGTCGATCTGGCTGAGCACGAACAGCGCGCGTGTTTTCTGCTGCGGCGGATGCTGACCTTGCAGCACAGCGACCAACCCGGGAATCGCCTGGGCCGGCGGTAGCGACATCAGCGTTGCGAGCAAAGCCTCGTCGTGCGCGCCGCTACCGACCGCGTTGCCCACGGCCGCGTCGTCGCGCCGGAGCAGGCGGGCCGCATCGTTCCAGTGGCTATTGGGGAACTCGCGGCGCAGACGCGCGACGGCCGCGGCCGTTTCGTCGCCGCGCTCGGCGCGCGCCAGGGCATAGGCCTGCCAGTAGATCGCTGCATCCGCCACGCTCGGTTCGCTCCTGCGCAACAGGTTTTCCAGATTCTTGAAGCGCTGCAGCGCCAGGCGCCAGTCGCCGGATCCGAGGGCCGCGTGCCCCTGCCAGTAGAGCTGGGCCGGTTCGGCTGCGCTGGACGTGGCGATCGCATCGGTCGGCGTCGCGGAGACGTTGCCGGAAGCCAGCAATAGCGATGCCGCGAGGGCGGGAACCGTGATCATCGTGAGCGTCGTCATCCGAGCGTTCATGTCGTGGCACCTCTCGCCCTGGCACGTTGGTCGTCGCGCGATTGCAGTCGCGCTTCGACGGCGCGGACCTGGAACAACACGTCGCTGTTGCGAACAAAGTCGCGGAGCTCCCTTGCGTATCTGACGTCGCCGCCAACGGGCTGGTTGGCCAGTTCGATCAGCATGGGATCGAGTGATTCCAGGAATCCCGCCAAAGCCTGGTCTCCGTGTTTGGCGGCGGCGGCGGCATAAAGTCGATTGTCACCCACCAGCGAATGCACGAAGTCATCACCCGCCGGCGACAGCGTGGTGCCCGTGTTGTTGATCACGCTCAGCAATACGCCCTCGGTGCTGCGCAGGTGCGCTGCGACATAGACGGTGAACGCGCGGTCGGCGGCAGAAGTCGGCGCTGGAACTGGCGACGGGGTTTGCACGACCTGCTGAGACGCCTGCGGTGCGTCATCACGCGACAGCGGGAAGTACAACGCGATTACCAGCACTGCCGCCGCGGCCAAGCCAGCGCTCCACAAATGCGCTCGCCGTCGCGGCCGGGCAGGGGGCCGCGGTGTCGCCCGGCGCGGCGGTGTAGGCGCGAGCGGCGCGGTTTCCTGGCTGTCCAGACGCGGCTGCAGTCGTTGCCACAGGCGGCTTTCGAACTGCGCATCGGGTTGTGGTGGGATGTCACGATCGGTGTGGGCCAGCATCCGCTGCAGCGCCCGATAGCGTGCAGCCAGCGCTGGCGATGCGGCCAGCGCGCGTTCGATCTCGCGCAGGCGTTCCGGCGTCAGGCCGTCGCGGTAGCGGTACAGGATCAGATCGTTGTCGCGAATGTCGGACATGGCTTACCTCAAGGGTTCCAGCGCGCCGCGCAACTTGCGCACGGCGCGGAAAATCGCCTGCTTGCACTGGCCGGTGTTCAGGGAAAGGGCGGCGGCGATGGCCTCCAGCCGCTCGCCTTCGCAATGACGCATCACGAACGCCGCGCGTTCTGTCGGACTCAACCGTTCCATGTGCAGGCCGATGTGGTGGCCGATCTGCGTGCCGGACGCGTGCGCCTCCGGGTCCGGCGCGCCGTCGGCAAAGCCCGCCAGGAAATCCGGCTCGGCATCCTCGTCGTGCGATGCCTCACCCAACTCCCGCCGATGGCGGGTATTGCGCCGCAGTTGTTCAAGCGCGGCGTTGGCCGCGATCCGGTGCAGCCAGGTCGAGAACGCCGCCCGTCCATCGAACTCACCCAACGCGCGCCAGGCCTTGTAGAACGCTTCCTGCACCGCGTCCTCGGCCAGCGTGGAGTCGCGGGTGATCCGAAAGCACACCTGGAACAAGCCACGCGCATTGGCCTCCACCAAGTGCCGGAACGCCTGCTGATCGCCCGCGCGCGCCTGGGCCACCGCTTGCGCGTTGCCGCCATCCGGGATTTCGCCGCCGTCCATGTCCACTAGGATGCACGCTGCCGGTGCTCGGTTAGCAAGCACGTCGTCAACCCCCTAGAACCGGTACCGGATCTTCGCCAGCAGCTGGTCGGAGTCGCGCAGCTCCAGGGCCTCTTCGAACAGTTCGCTCGTGCCCACCTCATCGCGGTCCCGGCGGCTGAACCCGCCGCGCGAGTAGGCCAGGAAGATGTCCGACTGCGCCCCCAGCAGGTAGCGATACCGCAGTTGCACGCCGAAGTTGTTGACGTCGAAGTCGGGTCGGGTCTCGGCGGTGACTAGCATCTCGCCGGATGGCTGCAACTGGTGGCGAACACCGTCGCTGGCGCTGATCGCGACCCATTCGGATTTCAGCCGAAACTCGTGCTTCAGCCCCGGAAACCAGCTGAGGTTGAGGCTGGCGAAATCGCCGCGACGCGAATACCGACCGAAATCGGTGCCGCCTTCCCAGATCAACCAGTCCTCGGTCCGGTCGGGACCGAACGCAAACGAGGCGTTGAAGGCATCGCTGGGATACCAGTCGACACTCAACTCGAACTCGTGCGCCGGCGTGGCCGACAGCCCCAGCGGCAGCAAGCTGAAGCCGGCGTAGAACCCCCAGTCGCCGTAGCGACGACTGACGAACTCGGCTTCGGCGCGGTAGCGGCCCGAACGCCACCATAAGCCATTGCCACGCGAGATCAGGTCCTCCCAGCCGGCGCTGATCAGGCTCGCACTGAAATAGGCGCGGTTGCCGCTGCGAAAGACATAGCTGTTGCCCAGCAGGAGCCAAGTCGGCAGGCGGTCACCGTGGTCGTTGCTGCGCGCCTGCAGTTCCATCGACCACTGGCTGCTGCGCACGCGCGCGGCCTCGTCCGCGACCCGGTGGATGTAGACGGCGGTGGCTTCCACCTCGTTCAGGCTCGCACGGCGCTGGAAGCCGAGGTCGTTGAAGTCCAGTTGATTGCCGAAGTGGGTCGCTTCCAACTCGTAGCTCCAGCTGTCGGACGGCGTCCAGTTCATCCGCACCCACGCTCCGCTGTCGTTGACGCTGGCCCCGCGCTGGTCGATGAAGCTTGCCAGCGCCTGGGTGTTGACGATCAGTGCTTCGGTCGGCTTCCAGCTCAGGTCGAAGGCCTGCACCTGCGCGTTGCGATCGAGGAAGGGACTTTGCGTTCCGGTGCCGAGCCAGCCGACGTTCAAGCCGCGGCTGACCGGGTACTGCAGGCGGGCGGCATAGAAGTCGCGTCCCGCGTTGCCGTCCTCGGTTGCGGCCAGCACGCCGTAGCCGAGCGCGCCAAATGAGCCGTTGAGCTTGACTGCGACGTCGATGTCGCTGGCGCCGGAACCGTCATCCGCATCGCCGCCGATGCGCCGTGTGTGAACCAGTCGCCCGGAATCGGGCGTACCCAGATTGAAGATGCTCTGGTTCTCGGTGAAGAACGGCCGTTTGTCGCTGAAGAAGGTCTCCACCGCGTCGAAGTTGATCACCAGGGCATCGGACTCGACCTGGCCGAAGTCGGGATTCACCGTGGCGGTGAGCTGGAAGGTTGGCGAAGGTTTCCAGAACACATCGACGCCCACCTTGTAGGCGGTGCTGCCGTCGATCAGGTCACGTGACGCGGTGAGATATGGCCAGTAGTGGAACAGCGCTTTGCGGTACTGGGGGACCTCGATGCGCTCGAAGCCCGAGATGAATTGCCCGCGCGCGCGCGATACCGCCGGAAATGCCTGCCGCTGATCATTGCTGCCGAGCGTTCGGCTGAAGTAGACCGCGACGGTGCGCGCAGGTGAATCGATGCCGCGCATCGGCGCGACCGACCAGGGGATCAGGATTTCGACCTGCCAGCCGGTTTCGCTTTCGGTGACCGCCGACGTCCAAGCCGTATCCCAGTCGAGATCGAGTTCGTTCTCGTTGCTGATGACGCCATCCCGGATGGATCCCGACAGGCCTACGGTGAAGCTGTAGGCGGTGCGGCCGTCGGCATCGAAATCGATCATGACGTTCACCGCGTCGGCCGCGTCCTGCTGGTCGCGCTCCAGCCGCGGCTTGACCCGCGGGATCGTCGGCGCCTGCTCAACGGTAAATCCCACGACGATGCCGTCGGGTGTGGAGATCAATTGCGCCTGCGTGCGGGTTCCGGTGTCCGGCTCGCTCAGCCGAAACGGCTCCGTGAGCTTGAAGGCGTCGTAGCGGTGGGCCTGCGTCCACTCGGGCTCATCGAGTCTGCCGTCGACCAGGATCGCGGCCTCGGTCGAACTGCAAATGCCGACGGCCAGAATCAGCACCGATCGCGCACACGCATGCGTCCCACGAACATCTGGTTTCATCACGACCCCGGAAGGAAAAACGTTACGGGGTTGGATGCGTCGACAGCGGAATAGTCATCCGCAGATGGTGCGCCTGGAGGGATTCGAACCCCCGACCAATGGCTTCGGAAGCCACTACTCTATCCGGCTGAGCTACAGGCGCATCGGGAACAACGCGTGCGGCATTGCGCCGCGCGGGTGGGCATTCTAGCGGCAAATGGGTGTCGTGTGCCCTCATCCGGCCTTCGGCCACCTTCTCCCGCAAGCGAGAGAAGGGAGGACTGGTGCGGTGACGCGACCGTGCGGTCGCTTCCGGGGTCCTTTAACCTTCCCGCATGAGCTACGAACGTTTCGAGTCGCCCGCCGCGACCGTGTGGAAATCCCGGCTGGCGCTGTACTGGCAGCTCGTCCGCGGCGACCGCCCGATCGGCTGGCTGCTGCTGCTGTGGCCGACCTGGTGGGGATTGTGGCTGGCCGCGGAGGGTGTCCCGCCGCTGTGGGCGCTGTTCGTGTTCAGCGCCGGGGTCTGGCTGACCCGCTCGGCCGGCTGCGTGATCAACGACTACGCCGACCGCTGGCTCGACCCGCACGTCGAGCGCACCCGGGACCGGCCGCTGGCGACCGGCGCGGTGCGCGGCCGCGAGGCGCTGGCGGTGTTCGCGGTGCTGATGCTGGCGGCGTTCGCGCTGGTGCTGACGATGAACCGGCTGACCGTGTGGATGAGCTTCATCGGCGTGCTGCTGGCGGCCAGCTACCCCTACCTCAAGCGCTATACCTACCTGCCGCAGGTCTACCTCGGGATGGCGTTCGGCTGGGGCATCCCGATGGGCTTCGCCGCGGTGACCGGCGAGGTGCCGGCGCTGGCCTGGCTGCTGTATATCGCCAACATCCTGTGGGCGACCGCGTACGACACCTGGTACGCGATGGTCGACCGCGAGGACGACCTCAAGATCGGCGCGCGCTCGACCGCGATCCTGTTCGGCGAGATGGACCTGGTCGCGCAAGGGCTGCTGTACGCGTTGACGTTTGCCGCGCTGGCGCTGGTCGGCCAGCGCGCGGGGCTCGGCGGGGTCTACTGGGCCGGCTGGGGCGTGGCGCTGGCGCTGGTCGGCTGGGAGTTCTGGATCGCCCGCCGGCGCGAGCGCGAGGCCTGCTTCCGCGCGTTCCTGCACAACCACTGGGTCGGTTTGGCGGTATTCGCCGGGATCGCCCTCGATTATGGATTGCGGGAGCTGTTGTAGGAGCGGCTTTAGCCGCGATCGGGAACCAGCGCGGGCGAACGATTCCGCGATCGCGGCTAAAGCCGCTCCTACAAAGGCCCGTGCCTTCGGTTCATGGCACCCGTGCGCAAACCCAGGCGTCGACCCGGACCACGCCTGCGCGGCGCAGCGCCTCGGCGGCCGCATGCAGGGTCGCCCCGGTGGTCATGACGTCGTCGACCAGTACAACGTGCGCGGGCAGGGCGGCGGTGGCTGTCACGCTGAAGGCGCCTTTCAGGTTGCTTTGGCGCTGTGCCGCCTCCAGCCGCGATTGCGGAGTGGTGTCGCGGACCCGCTGCAGCACGTTGTCGAGCCGCGGCAGGTTGAGCGCGCGCGCCAATGGCCGCGCCAACTCCAGCGCCTGGTCGTAGCCACGCTGGCGCAGGCGGCGTGGATGCAGTGGCACCGGCAGCAGCGTCGCCGGATGCGTCCAGCCGGTCGCCAGCGGGGCGAATGACCGCGCCATCAACTGCGCCAGCAGGTGTCCGGCGGCGAGGTCGTGGTGGAATTTGAAGCGCGGCAGCAGCCGGTCCAGCGGCGCGCCATAGAGGCAGGCTGCGTGGGTTTCGGTCAGCGGCGGCGGGTTGTGCAGGCAATGACCGCAATCGCGGCCGGGATCCGGCAGCGGCAGCGCGCAGCGGCTGCAGGCGTGACCCAGCCACGGCAGCGCTGTCGTGCAGGCGCCGCACAGGTCGAGTCCAGCGCTGCCGCGGTCGTGGCAAACCAGGCACCGTGGCGGCCACAGCCAGCGCGCCAGCGCCAGTCGCGCACCCGGCGGATCGGCCGGGCCGGTCGTCGGCCCCGTCGCAAACGCGCCGGTCGGCCCGCGGACGTCGTTGTCCTCGCGGAAGCCGTGTCCGGGCCCGGCGCTGTCAACCGTCGAAGCCCCGTTTTGGTTGACAGCCTCGGCCATGCTTTCCAGACTGCCGCTCTTGCCCGTTCGCGTCCGTCGGAAAAGTCCCATGCCTGCCGTCAGCCAAGCTCCCGAGTCGAATTCGACCCCCGCCGCGCCCGCCGCCCTCCGCCACGACTGGTCCCGGGCCGAGGTCCGCGCGCTGTTCGACCTGCCGTTCCCGGAATTGCTGCACCGCGCTGCCAGCGTCCACCGCGCGCATTTCGACCCGGCCGAAGTCCAGGTCAGCACCCTGCTGTCGGTCAAGACCGGCGGCTGCCCGGAGGACTGCGGCTACTGCCCGCAGGCGCAGCGATACCACACCGGGGTCGAGGCCTCGAAGCTGATGGCGACCGAGGCGGTGCTCGACAAGGCGCGCCAGGCCAAGGCCGCCGGCGCCAGCCGCTTCTGCATGGGCGCGGCGTGGCGCTCGCCGGCCGACCGCGACATCCCCAAGGTCGCGGCGATGATCGCCGGGGTGAAGGCGCTCGGGCTGGAGACCTGCGCGACCCTCGGCATGCTCAGCGGTGAGCAGGCCAAGTCGCTGCGCGCCGCCGGGCTGGACTACTACAACCACAACCTCGACACCGCGCCGGAGTTCTACAACCAGATCATCCACACCCGCGAGTTCCAGGACCGCCTCGACACGCTGGAGCACGTCCGCGACGTCGGCATGAAGACCTGCAGCGGCGGCATCGTCGGCATGGGCGAGACCCGCGAGCAGCGCGCCGGCCTGCTGCAGACCCTGGCCAACCTGCCGGCGCACCCGGATTCGGTGCCGATCAACCGGTTGGTCAAGGTCGAGGGCACCCCGCTGGCCGACGACGAGGGTCTCGCCGAGCTCGACCCGTTCGAGTTCGTCCGCACGATTGCCGTCGCCCGGCTGCTGATGCCGCGCTCGATGGTGCGGCTGTCGGCCGGCCGCGAGCAGATGTCCGACGAATTGCAGGCCCTGTGCTTCCTTGGCGGCGCCAACTCGATCTTCTACGGCGAGAAATTGTTGACCACCGGCAACCCCGATACCGAGCGCGATCTGGCATTGTTTGCACGGTTGGGCCTGCGTCCGATGCAGGTCGTCGACACCGCGCACACCCAGGGGGGAAACACCGTGCACGCCGACATTATCGATTCGAACCACACCGACAGCTGCGGCGAGCGCCGCGTCGCCACCGGCACGGATGCCGACCGCCCCGATCGCGCGGCCTGAGCGGTGGCGCGTCCCTCCTGGCGTGACCGCATCGAAGCGGCGCGCGATGCCCGCGACCTGGCCTCGCGCCGCCGCGTGCGCCGCGCGGTCACTCACCGCGACGGCGTCCATTGCGAGCTCGACGGCCGCCGTCTGCTGAACTTCTGCGGCAACGACTACCTCGGCCTGTCGCAACACTTCGCGGTGGTCGGCGCGTTGCAGGACGCTGCCTCGCGCGAGGGCGCCGGCGGGCTTGGTTCACACCTGGTATGCGGCCACCACGCGCTGCACGACGCACTGGAAAAAGAACTGGCCGACTGGCTCGGTGCGCCGCGCGCGTTGCTGTTCGGCAGCGGCTACCTGGCCAACCTCGCGGTGGTTCAGGGCCTGCTCGACGACGATGACATCTGCGTGCAGGACCGGCTCAACCACGTCAGCCTGATCGACGCCGCGCGGCTGGCCGGCTGCCGTCTGCGGCGCTACCCGCACAACGACCCCGAAGGCGCGATCCGGCAGCTGCGCAGCATGCCCGACTGCTCTGCGATCCTCGCCACCGACGGCGTGTTCAGCATGGACGGCGACCTCGCCCCGCTGCGCGAGCTGGCGGTGGTGGCGCGGGTGCAGAAGGCGCTGCTGTATGTCGACGACGCCCACGGCGTCGGCGTGGTCGGGCCCGACGGCCGCGGTACCGCGGCGGCGGCCCGGCTCGGGGTCAACGAGGTGCAACTGCAGCTGGCGACGCTCGGCAAGGCGCTCGGCGGCTACGGCGCGGCGGTGGTCGGCGATGCCGACCTGATCGAGCACCTGGCCGAAACCGCGCGGCCCTACCTCTACACCACCGCGTTGCCGCCGGCGCAGGCCGCGGCAACGCTGGCGGCGGTCAAGCTCGCCCGCAGCGAACACTGGCGCCGCGACAAGCTGGTCGAGCTGGTGGCCCATTTCCGCCAGCGCGCACAGGCCGCCGGCCTGGTGCTGCTGGCCTCGGACACGCCGATCCAGCCGGTGCTGGTCGGTGACGACGCCCGCGCGCTGTCGATGGCGACCGCGCTGGAGCACTCCGGCTACTGGGTCGCCGCGATCCGCCCGCCGACCGTGGCCGCCGGCCGCGCGCGGCTGCGGGTGACGCTGTCGGCGTTGCACACGATCGCCGACATCGACGGCCTGGTGGCGGCACTGCTGCGCGCGCGCGATCGTGCCGAAGCCGAGGCGCGGGTGGCCGGCATCCAGACCTGGAGACCGGCGTGAAAAAACGGTCTTCCGCGAACCGCCCGGGCGCCTGATGTTCATCGAGACCCGCGGCCACGGCCCGGCGCTGGCGCTGATCCACGGCTGGGCGATGCACGGCGGCCTGTTCGCGCCGCTGGTCGAGCGCCTGGCCGACCGCTACACCCTGCACCTGGTCGACCTGCCGGGCCACGGCCACGCCCGCGAGGACACCACCGCGCTGCGGCCCGATGCGCTGGCGACAACGCTGGTGGCGCGGGTGCCCGACGCGGTGTGGCTGGGCTGGTCGCTCGGCGGCCAGTTCGCCCTGCGCGCCGCGCTCGATCATCCCGATCGCGTGCGCGGACTGGTGATGATCGCCGCCTCGCCGCGGTTCGTGCGCGATGACGCCGACGGCTGGCCGCACGGCGTCAGCACCAGCCTGTTCGGCGATTTCGGCGACGCGCTGCAACGCGACTTCCGTGGCACCCTCGAAGGCTTCCTCGCCCTTGAAGCGCTCGGTTCGGCCAGCGCCCAGGACGAGTTGCGCAAGCTGCGCACGCAGGCGTTCGAGCGCGGAGAACCGGCGCCACGCGCGCTGCAGGAAGGCTTGGCGCTGCTCGACCGCCTCGACCTGCGCGCCGAGCTGCCGAACCTGCGGGTGCCAAGTCTGTGGCTGTCGGGCCGCCGTGACCGGCTGGTCCCGGCCGGGGCGATGCCGGCCGCCGCCGCGCTGGCGCCGGACGCGCGCAGCGTGGTGATCGCCAATGCCGGCCACGCGCCGTTCCTCGGCGCGGCCGACGAGGTTGCCGCCGAGATCGATGCGTTCATGCGCGCGGTCGACGCGCGCCAGCCGGCATGACCGAGTTGTTCGACCACCGCCAGGTCCGTCGCGCGTTCTCGCGCGCGGCGCATGGCTACGATTCCGCCGCCGCGCTGCAGCGCGAGGTCGGCGCGCGGTTGCTGGAGCAACTCGACTACCTCGACGACCCCGCCCACGGCCGCGCGCCGCCGCAGGTGGTGCTTGATCTCGGCTGCGGTCCCGGTCACGCCAGCGTCGCCATGCAGCAGCGCTGGCCGAAGGCGCAGGTGCTGGCGCTCGACCTCGCACCGGGGATGCTCGCCGAGACCCGCCGCCACGCGCGCGGCACTGGCTTCAATCGGCTCAATCCGTTCGCGCACGCCCCCAAGCCGGTCTGCGCCGACGCCCGCGCGCTGCCGCTGCGCGATGCCAGCGTCGACGTGCTGCATTCCAATCTGTGCCTGCAATGGGTCGAGGACCTGCCGGCGGTGTTCGCCGGCTTCCGCCGGGTGCT
The DNA here is from genome assembly GCA_050737695.1 of Lysobacter sp. Classification (GTDB taxonomy): domain Bacteria; phylum Pseudomonadota; class Gammaproteobacteria; order Xanthomonadales; family Xanthomonadaceae; genus Novilysobacter. The sequence goes on from JBOHYB010000001.1 coordinate 141,138, forward strand.
CAAGCCCGGCGGCCTGTTGCTGGTGTCGACCTTCGGCCCGGCCACCCTGTTCGAGTTGCGCGAGGCGTTCGCCGCCGCCGACGAGGCCCCGCATGTCAGCCTGTTCCCGGCGATCGGCCAGTTCGGCGACGCGTTGCTGGCGGCCGGCTTCAAGGACCCGGTGCTCGACCGCGACGAGTTCCGCCTCGGCCATCCCGACCTCGCCGACCTGATGCGCGAGCTGCGCGCGATCGGCGCGACCAACGCGATGGCGACGCGCCGCCGCAGCCTCACCGGCCGCGCCCGTTTCGCCCGCGCCGCGCAGGCCTATGAAGCGATGCGCGATGGCGCCGGCATGCCGCTGCCGGGCCAACTGCCGGCGACCTGGGAAGTGATCTATGCCCACGCCTGGGGTCCACCGCCGGGCGCACCGATCCGCGTCGGCGGCGTCGACGAGGTCCACGTGCCGGCATCGGGCATCCGCGTGCGCCAGCGCTGAGCATGCCCGGTCCCGCCCATCGCAATCGCACTTTGCTCGCGGTCGCCATCGCGCTGGCCTCGGCGCTGTTCTTCACCTGCACCTACCTGCTCAACCGCGCGGCCGCGACCGACGGTGGGCACTGGGCGTGGACGGCGGCGCTGCGCTATCTGATCACCGTGCCGCTGATGCTGCCGCTGATGCACTGGCAGGGCGGGGTGGCGCCGGTGTGGCGGGCGATCCGCGCGCATCCGTGGCCGTGGCTGGGTTGGAGCGCGATCGGCTTCGTGCTGTTCTACGTGTGCCTGAGTTTTGCCGCCGCCAGCGGGCCGTCGTGGCTGGTCGCCGGCACTTTCCAGCTGACCGTGGTCGCCGGGATGCTGTGCGCGCCGCTGTTGTACGACGATGCCCGCGCGAAGGTGCCGCTGCCGGCGCTGGCGGCCGGGCTGCTGGTGGTCGCCGGGGTGCTGCTGATGCAGTTCGGCGTCGGCGGCGGCTCGCTCGACCGCGCCGGCTGGATCGCGTTGGCCTGCGTCGCGGCCGCCGCGGTCGCCTATCCGCTCGGCAACCGCGGACTGCTGCTGCACCTGGAGCGCCATCCCGGCGATGGCCCCGAACTCAACGCGACCCAGCGCGTGTTCGGCCTGACCCTGGCCAGCCAGCCGGCGTGGCTCGCCTTCGCGCTGTATGCCGGGGTCGAGGCCGGGGCGCCGTCGTCGGGCCAGGTATGGCTGGCGGCCGGGGTCGCGCTCGGCGCCGGCATCATCGCCACCGTGCTGTTCTTCCAGGCCACCGGCATGGTCCGCAACGACCCCACCGCGCTGGCCGCGGCCGAGGCGATGCAGGCCGCCGAGATCCTGTTCGCGACCGCGCTCGGCGTGCTCTGGCTCGGCGAGGCGTGGCCGCACGGTCGGGCGCTGTGGGGGGCGGGGCTGGTGATCGTCGGCATCGTCGCCTTCAGCTGGATCGCCGCGCGCGCCGCCGCCGGCGACCACCGCGCCACCCAGGACCTGCGCAGCGAACGCGGCGCCTGAGCGTGCGGGCAAGCCGATTCCGCTGTTGTCCGTCCGGCTCCCCGCGGTTGTAGGAGCAACTGTCTTCTTCAAATCGGCTGCGGGACCCAAGGTGCGCCATCGCGGATCATGGCGTTCAGTCGTCCCAGGAAAGAGCGCATGCAGGCGACCAGGGCCACCTTGGCGCACTTGCC
>JBOHYB010000002.1:0-137609 GCA_050737695.1 Lysobacter sp.
GCCATCGACGGTCGCCACGCGCAGTTCTTCTGCCTGCGTCGCGTTGATCAGCATGCGTTTCATTGTTGCGTTCCTCGCGCGCTCGAACCGCGCGGAACGCCTGGCGTCTCGCTTCTGGACAACCGGGTCCCGCCTTCGCGACGGCTGCAGGAAGGCTCCGGGGAGCGGGTTCCTGCGCACGCTGGCGTGACCTGACAATTTTCCAGCGCTACAACACCACGGCGTGCCGCGGGAGCGCTTGCTTGTTGCATTCCTAAACTTTCGGGGCCGGCGACCGCGTTCAGCAAAAGTGGAAACTGCCTTGGCGTCGCTCGGGGCGTGTTCATCACAGGCGGTTTGACCCGCCGGACGAGGGCCGGTTTCGCCGGACCGTCGCTGCTAACATGGCCATCCCGAGGATGGTGGTCAGGCGCGGGCCGGAATCGCAGGTTGGGCTTTTGGCCCTGCGTCCCGCCGCTGCAGCGTGTTGGCGCGGCGCCGGGAACAACTTCCTGCGAAATCAAAACCTTATCTCGCGTCGCGAGTGTATCAGATAACCCTTTGCGGATGACCCATTCAGCCCCCAATCCCGTCGGTGACAACCGCACCGGCGCCCGTGTCGTGCGGGTGCCGGACGATCGTGCCGGCCAGCGGCTCGACAACTTCCTCCTGGGACAATTAAAAGGGGTTCCCAAGTCGCTGATCTACAAGCTGATTCGATCGGGCCAGGTACGGATCAATGGCGGCCGGGCCAAAGCCGAGCGCAAGTTGGAGGGCGGCGAGGAGGTGCGCATCCCACCGGTCCGTCTCGCCGAAGCCGGAGACAAGCCGACGCCGCCGATCGGGTTCATGAATGCGCTGGACGCGGCGATCGTCTACGAAGACGCGCGCCTGCTGGCGCTGAACAAGCCCTCCGGCGTGGCCAGCCACGGCGGCAGCGGGATCAGTTTCGGGGCGATCGAAACCCTGCGTGCGCTGCGCCCGAACCAGTCGCTGGAACTGGTGCACCGGCTCGACCGCGACACCTCGGGGCTGCTGATCGTCGCCAAGAAGCGCTCGGCGCTGACCGAGATGCAGATGCTGATGCGCGAGGGCAGCAGCGGTGGCACCGGCTTCCGCAAGCGCTACCTGGCGCTGCTCGGCGGGCGGATGCCGGACGGGGTGATGAGCGTGGACGCGCCATTGCACGTCGGCTTGCGCCAGGGCGGCGAACGCCACGTGCAGGTGGTTACCCGCGTCGGCAGCACGGCGGGCAAGGCTTCGCTGAGCCATTTTCAGCTGCTGGAGCGCCGGGGGGGGCAGTCGTATTGCGAGGTCCGGATCGAGTCCGGCCGCACCCACCAGATCCGCGTGCATGCGCAGCATATCGGCCACGCGGTGGCCGGCGACGACAAGTACGGCGACCTGGCGATCAACAAGAAGCTGCGCGAGCAGGTCGGGTTGAAGCGGTTGTTCCTGCACGCCTCGACGCTGGAGTTCGCGCTGGACGGCGGCAAGACGCCGTACCTGCTGAATGCGCCGCTGGCGCCGGAACTGCTCGATGTGCTGGACCGGCTGACGTAGGAGCGGTCATAGCCGCGATCTGTAGGAGCGGCTTTAGCCGCGATCTGAAGTCGGCGCGGGCGAACGATTCCAAATCACGGCTAAAGCCGCTCCTACAAGGCCACCGGACGCGTTAACCCTGCTCGTCCAACTGGAAGCACATGTCCGGACGCATGGTCGGCGGTTCGAAGGTCACCGGCACGCGCAGGTCGGTGGAGACCGGGTTGCCGTTGCGGGTGCCCGGACGGAACTTCCAGGCCTTGACCGCCTCCATCGCCGACTGGTCGAGCATGGGCTGGCCACTGCTGCTTTCGATCCGGATGTTGGCCGGGCTGCCATCGACGCCGATCTCCATGAGCAGGCCGACGGTGCCGCCGATGTCGGCACAGGCCAGTTCCGGCGGATAGACCGGCGGCGGCGTGTCGACTGCGGCGGGTTGGGTCGGCGCGATCGCAGGAGCCTGGATCGGCCCCTCGCAACCGGCCAGCAGGGCCAGCGAAAGCAGCGCGCCGCAGGCAGCTGCTCGCGGCCAGGTGCGGATCAGCGGGTTCGCGTTGGCGGCAGTCGGCTTGTTCGGGTTCATGGCGTCACTCCGTCAGGGCGTCGGCCTTGGCCGCGCAGATGAAATCGTTCTCGCTGAGGCCACCGACATCGTGGGTCGAATAGCGCACCACGCAGCGGTCGTAATGCACGCTGAGGTCGGGGTGGTGATCTTCGCGGTTGGCGATGAACGCCAGCGCGTTCACGAAGGCGATGGTGCGGTAGTAGTCCTCGAACTTGAACATCCTGCTCAGCGCATGGCCGTCCTCGACCAGTTCCCAGCCGGGGATCTCGGGCAGCAATTCGCGCACTCTGGCCTGCGGGAGCTTGTGCTCGCTGCCGCGACGGGCAATGCAGTGGGCGCGGGCGAGGGGGATCAGGTCGGTCATCGGGATTCCTTGCGGCGGGCGCGACTGAATGGTGTGCAATCGACGGCGGACGGACGGGGCAGTTGCGCACTGGTATAGCGTGCAGACCGTTAGAATAGCGGCATGATCCAGATTTCCGAATCCGCCCAGACCCATTTCCGCAAGTTGATCGAGCGCGAGGCGCTGCCCGGCCTCGGTGTGCGCTTGTCGGCTGTGCATCCCGGGACACCGCGCGCGGACGTGCGCCTGGAATTCAGCGAACCCGGCGACCTGTCGGGCGACGAGTGGGCGATCGACTGCGACGGCTTCACCCTGTGGCTGGATGCGGCCAGCGTCAGCTATCTCGACAATGCCGAGATCGACTACGAAATCCAGGCCACCGGCGGCCAGTTGCAGATCCGCGCGCCGAAAATCAAGGGCGTGGCACCGGGCGAGTCGGCATCGCTGGTCGAACGCGTGCACTACCTGGTCGAGAACGAGATCAACCCGCAACTGGCCCAGCATCGCGGCAGCGTCGCCGTGCAGGAGGTCACCGCCGACGGGGTGGTGGTGTTGCGCTTCGGTGGCGGTTGCCACGGGTGCGGAATGGCCGACGTGACCCTCAAGCAGGGCATCGAGAAGACCCTGCTGGAAAAGGTGCCGGGGGTGACTGCGGTGCGCGACGCGACCGACCACGACAGCGGCGCGGCCCCGTACATCAGCCGAGACAGCGCGGCCTGATCGCGGCCGCGCGTCGTTGATGATCTCAGCCGACGCCCTCATCCGTGCGGTGCAACTGCGCATGCAGGTCGCGCGGCGCTGGCTGCGGCCGCCGGGGGAGCTCCCGACCGGCTGGCAGCAATGGTTCGACGCAATGGGCGAGCGCGCTGGCGCGGTGACCGGCGCCAGCGCCGATGCCCTCGTAGCCGTGCTGGTGCAGCGGCCGTTGGCCGTCGCGCCGGGCCGGATGGCCGAGCTCAGCCGCTGGCAGGCCTTCTCCACCTTGTGGCAGCAGCAATGGCACGCGCAGGAATCCGATGACGAGCGCCGCTGGCACTGGCTGGCCGCCGGCATATCGGGCGGCTGGCACCTGTTCCTCGCGGCGCTGCTGGCATGGCTGATATACCTCGACTTGGACAACGTCGCGCACCCGCCGCCGAAGGGTGAGGAGTTGGTGGTGCAGATCGAGTACGTCGGTGACGGCACGCCGGAAGAGGTCGGGGGCGGGCCCGAGCCGGAAACGATCGAGGTGGTGGAAACACTCGAGCGGGCAGAAGCGGCCAAGCCCACGGAAGCGATCGAACCCTCGGAAGCGACGCCGCCATCCGAAACGGCGGTGGCGGCCCCGCTTCCGGAGCCGTCGCCGCTTCCGTTGCCATCGCCGACCTTGCAGGTGCCGCCGCCGGAATTCGTCGAGCGCGAGGTGCCGCAGACGACGCCTCCCGCAGCCACGCAACCGTTGATCGTCAGTGAACCAGTGCCGGACCGCACCGAAGTGTTCGTGCTGCCACCGACGACACCGCGAATCGACGCGCCGGCGATCGCGATGCCGGAGTTGAGCGCGCCGACGCCGACGATCGAAGTCGTGGAGATACCGCGGGAACGATCGCGGGTGCCGCGCCCGTCGGTGCAGCCGATCGCGCAACCGCGGATCGAGCAACCGGTCCTGCAGTCGGCACCGCCCGCGGTGGTCGTGCGCGATGTACCCGTCCGTGAAGTGCCCGCACCGCCGCGGGCCGTGGTGCCGGTGCTGCAACCGACCCGACCGGACGTGCCGACGTTGGAGCCCGTGGTTCCGCAAGCGCGGGTCCGCGAGATTCCATCGCCGCCTGCGCCTGCGCCGGTGGCTCCGGCACCGGCCAAGCCCGCACCCACACCCATCGCCGAGCCACGCCCTCCGGTCCAAACCGAACCGGTCACCGCCACCGCCGGCCCCGAAAAGACGCCGGCGCCCGGCGGCTGGCCTTCGCCCGAACGCGCCGACGACTGGGGCGCGGCCGCGCGCGACCGGCCCGGCGCGCAGAAGGGTGAGCCACCGGGGCTGTACGACAGCGATGGCAGCGTCCGCCTGGCCGAAACGCCGGGTTCGGCGTCGCCGGGACAACCGCCGGGCACCATCACCGAGGAGATCGCCGACCTCGACCGTGCCGGCACCTGGTTGCGGCGCCCGCCGAACGACTACGAGCCGACCGCCTTCGCCGAGTACTGGCGCCCGAACGAATCGCTGCTGGAAGAATGGGTGCGCAAGAGCGTCAACACCATCCGCATCCCGATCCCCGGCACCAACAAATACATCGAATGCACCACGGTGATGCTGGTCATGGGCGGGGCCTGCGGCATCGGCGATCCCAACCTCAACGATCAGCCTGCGACCGCGCGACCGCCGCCGGACATCCCGTTCAAGCCGGAACTGCAGGAAGGCAACGGCAGCGCGCCGCCGCCCGCCGGCTAGACAAACAAAAAGCCCGCACGAGTGCGGGCTTTTTCGTGGACTCCGAAAGCGTCGGGCCTCGGCCCGGCTCAGTCAGTCATGTGCGCCATGCAGCGTGACCAGCTCGCTCTCGCGAGTGCCGAACCAGGCCGACAGGTCGGCGATCTGCTGGTCGGTCAACGCCTTGGCCTGGCTGGACATCAGCGCATGCTCGCGGTCGCCGTTGCGGTAGGCCTGCAACGCATGGGCGAGGTAGTCGGCGTACTGGTTGCCGAGCTTCGGATAGGTCGGGTCGATCGGGGCATTGCCGTTGGCGCCGTGGCAATCGACGCAGGACTGGCCGGTAGCCTCGCCCTTGGTGTTGGCGAGCTTCTCGCCGGCAGCGATGTTGCCCTCGGGCAGGCCGGCCGACGACGAGGTCGGGGCCGCGTGTTCGGTGGCTTCGGCGTGTCCGGCCGGGGCTTCCGAACCGGAGCAGGCCGACAGCGCCACGGCGACGGCGAGCAGGGCAGGGGCGATGGCGAAGGTGCGGATCGTCATGGGCGTCTGCTCACTTACTTCAGGCTGGAAAGGAAGGCGGCGATGTCGGCGATGTCCTGCTCCGAGAAGCTCTCGGCCTGGGCCTGCATCGTCGGGTGCTGGCGCGTGCCCTGCGCGTAGGCGGTCAGCGCGTTGACCAGGTACTGCGTCGACTGCCCGCCGATCTTCGGCACGTGGTAGTTCGGGTAGGCGTTCTTGTAGCCGACGACGCCATGGCAACCCTGGCAGGTGTAGGTCAGCATGCGGCCGCTTTCGGCGTCGCCGACCACGGCACTGGAGGTGGTCGACACCGTGGCGGGCGCGGCGACGGGCGCCGTGTCCTGGGCTTGGGCCTGGGTTGGGAAAGCGAGGGCGAGGGCAGCGGTGGTAAGCGCCAGGGCGGCGATCGTCAGCGGTCGCATCATGTTAGTCCGCAATCTCTTGTTGGCTGGCAAAGGATGTTGCTGGCGGTTCGCGATTCACGATCGCGATGCACAATCCGCGCAGTATAACTTGGGAGCGGTTCGCAACGAAGCCGCGCACCGCGCGGATGTCCGCAACCGGCCTCACAATGCGGTCCCAACCACCGTCGACCAGCGGTCAACCGAGCACGGGTGCCAGCGTTCACCATGACCTTCGGCGCATGGGATCCGGGTGCGTCGGTGATATACCTATATACAACACCGGTATACAGCCGGAACAACCACGCTTGCCACCTGTCCCCGGGGTCCATCCGATGCGCCACCATTCCTACCGCCGCGCCCGCGGCCACGTCCTTTCCGGCGCCATCGCGCTGTCCTGCCTGCTGGTGCTGGCGGCGTGCGGCGGCGGCTCGCCCGCCGATGCCGAGGCCAAGGAAAACGGCAAGAAGGACCCCGAGGCGATCCCGGTCGAAGTGGCCGCCGCGGTCCATCGTCCGGTCGCCGCCAGTTACACCGGCACCGCCCCGCTGGAAGCGCCGGCCGAGTCGCAAGTAGTCGCCAAGACCTCGGGCGTGGCGCTGAGCGTGCTGGTCGAGGAAGGCGACATGGTGCGCGCCGGGCAGACCCTGGTGCGGCTGGACTCCTCGCGCGCCGAGTTGCAGGCGGCGCAGACCGCGGCGCAGATGAACAAGCTGCAGAACGAGTTCGCCCGCGCCGAGAAGCTGGCCAGCGAGCAGCTGATCGCCGCCTCGGACTACGACCAGATCCGCTACGACCTGGCCAACGCGCGCGCGGCCAATCGCCTGGCCAACCTCGAGCTGTCCTACGCCAACGTCAAGGCGCCGATCAGCGGGGTGGTCGCGTCGGTCACGCCGAAGCCGGGCAATTTCGTGCAGATCAACACCCCGATCGTGCGTATCGTCGATACCTCGGAACTGGAAGCGGTACTCAACGTGCCCGAGCGCGAGCTGGCGACCCTGGAGCAGGGCCTGCCGGTGAACCTCAAGGTGGATGCGCTGCCGGGCAAGACCTTCGAAGGCGTGGTGGATCGCATTTCGCCGGTGGTCGACGCCGGCAGCGGCACGTTCCGGGTGATCACCGCGTTCGACAGCAATGGTCTGTTGAAGCCGGGCATGTTCGGCCGCATCGGCATCGACTACGACAAGCGTGCCAACGCACTGGTGGTGCCGCGTTCGGCGCTGCTCGAAGGCACCGGCGATGCCGCGGTGTTCGCGCTGCGCGATGGCAAGGTCGCGCGGGTGCCGGTGCAACTGGGCTATCTCGATGGCGAGTGGGCCGAGATCCGCGAAGGGATCAAGCTGGGCGACCGGGTGGTCATCGCCGGCAAGAGCGCATTGCGCGACGGCAGCGAGGTCACGGTGGTCGGCGCGCCGGACAAGGCGGCGCAGGTCGCCGAGGCGAAAGGCGAGGCGGACGGTGCCAAGCAGGCCGCCGGCCAAGCCACCGCTGCCAACAACAACTAAGCCGGGACGGCCCTCGTGAGCGACGCCAAAGATCCCTCTCCGCACGTGCCCGACTCGCACGCGCCGCGCAGCTTCAACCTGGTCGAATTCTCCACCCGCCGTCGGGTCACGGTGGCGATGGTGACGATCACCTTCCTGCTGTTCGGCCTGATCGCGCTGAGCAACCTCAAGGTCAACCTGCTGCCCGACCTGAGCTACCCGACCCTGACGGTGCGCACCGAGTACACCGGCGCGGCGCCGTCGGAAATCGAGACCCTGATCAGCGAGCCCGTCGAGGAGGCCGTCGGCGTGGTCAAGGGGCTGCGCAAGCTGAAGTCGGTGTCGCGCACCGGCCAGAGCGACGTGGTGCTGGAATTCGCCTGGGGCACCGACATGGACCAGGCCAGCCTGGAGGTGCGCGACAAGATGGAAGGCGTGCAGTTGCCGTTGGAGGCCGAGCCACCGGTGCTGCTGCGCTTCAATCCATCGACCGCGCCGATCCTGCGCATCGCGCTGTCGGCCAAGGCTGGTTCTGAAGGGAATGAGGGTGATGCGGAACGCCAGCTGACGCTGCTGCGCCGCTACGCCGACGAGGACCTCAAGAAGAAGCTCGAACCGGTCGAGGGCGTCGCCGCGGTCAAGGTCGGCGGCGGCCTGGAGGACGAGATCCAGGTGCTGATCGACCAGCAGAAGCTGGCCCAGTTGAACCTGCCGATCGACACCGTGATCGAGCGCCTCGCGCAGGAGAACGTCAACGTCTCCGGCGGTCGCCTGGAGCAGGGCTCGCAACGCTACCTGGTGCGCACCGTCAACCAGTTCGCCAGCATCGACGAGATCCGCGAGATGCTGGTCACCACCAGCAGCGGCGGCGACAGCGCGGCGCAGGATGCGGCGATGCAGATGGCGCGGGTGGCCGCAGCCAGCGGCTCGGCCGACGCGATGGCGGCCGCGGCGTCGGTGCAGAGTGCATCGTCGGGTGACGGCTCCGTGGTGGCCGGTGGCATGCCGGTGCGGCTCAAGGACGTGGCCACCGTCACCCAGGGCTACAAGGAGCGCGAGGCGATCATCCGCCTCGGCGGGCAGGAAGCGGTCGAGTTGGCGATCTACAAGGAAGGCGATGCCAACACCGTCGCCACCGCCGACGCGATCCACAAGCGGGTGGAGCAGATCCGCGAGGAAGTGCCACCGCAGTTCGAGCTGACCGTGATCGAGGACCAGTCGACCTTCATCCGCCACGCGATCAGCGACGTCAAGAAGGACGCGGTGATCGGTGGCCTGCTGGCGATCCTGATCATCTTCCTGTTCCTGCGCGATGGCTGGAGCACGTTCGTGGTCGGGCTGTCGTTGCCGGTGTCGATCATCACCACGTTCTTCTTCATGGGCCAGCTGGGCCTGAGCCTCAACGTGATGTCGCTGGGCGGCCTCGCGCTGGCGACCGGTCTGGTTGTGGATGACTCGATCGTGGTGCTGGAATCGATCGCCAAGGCGCGCGAACGCGGTCTCGGCATCCTGCAGGCGGCGATCACCGGTACCCGCGAGGTCAGCATGGCGGTGGTCGCCTCGACCCTGACCACGATCGCGGTGTTCCTGCCGCTGGTGTTCGTCGAGGGCATCGCCGGCGAATTGTTCCGCGACCAGGCGTTGACCGTGGCGATCGCGATCGGCATCTCGCTGGTGGTGTCGATGACCTTGATCCCGATGCTGAGCGCGCTCAAGGGCCGGCCGCCGATGGCGTTTCCGGAAGAGCCACCGCATCCGCAGTGGCAACCAAAGTCGAAATTGCAGAAGCCGCTGGCCATGGCCGAGCGCGGCGTCAGCGCCGGCGCCCGCGGTGGATTCTTCGGCATCGCGTGGGTCGTGGTGAAACTGTGGCGTGGACTGACCGCAGTGGTCGGCCCGGTGATGCGCAAGGCCAGTGACATCGCGATGGCGCCGTACCACCGTGCCGAGCGCGGTTACCTGAAGCTGCTGCCCGGCGCACTGGGCCGGCCGTTCCTGGTGCTCGGCGCGGCGGCGACAGCGTTCGTGCTGACCCTGCTGCTGGTCCCGCTGCTTGGCGCCGACCTGATTCCGCAGCTGGCGCAGGACCGGTTCGAGATGACCGTCAAGCTGCCACCGGGCACGCCGCTACGCGAGACCGATGCGCTGGTGCGCGAACTGCAGGAAAAGCATGTCGACGCACCCGGGATCGAATCGCTGTACGGCGTCAGCGGCAGCGGCACGCGGCTGGACGCCAGCCCGGCCGAAAGCGGCGAGAACATCGGCAAGCTCACCGTAGTCATGGCCGACGGCGGCAGCGAGGAAGTCGAGGCCGCCACCACCGAGCGCATGCGCGAGACCATGGAGGCGCACCCCGGCGTACAGGTCGATTTCAGCAGGCCGGAATTGTTCAGTTTTTCGATGCCGCTGGAGATCGAATTGCGCGGCACCGACCTGGAATCGATTGAAATCGCCGGCCAGAAGGTGGCGGCGATGCTGCGCGCCAACCCGCACTACGCCGACGTCAGCTCGACCGTGGAGCAGGGTTTCCCCGAGATCCAGATCCACTTCGACCAGGAGCGCGCGGCGGCGTTCGGCCTGACCACGCGACAGGTCGCCGACGCCGTGGTCAAGAAGGTCAAGGGCGAGGTGGCGACGCGCTACAGCTTCCGCGACCGCAAGATCGACGTGCTGGTGCGCGCCCGGCAGTCCGACCGCGCCTCGGTCGATGACGTGCGCAACCTCATCGTCAATCCCGGCAGCAGCCGGCCGGTGCGGCTGTCGTCGGTCGCCGAGGTGGTCTCGACCACTGGTCCCAGCGAGATCCACCGCGCCGACCAGGAGCGCGTCGCGATCGTCTCGGCCAACCTGCGTGACATCGACTTGGGCAGCGCGGTCGAGGAAGTGCAGCAGATGGTCGCCGAGAACCCGCTCGCGCCCGACGTCGGCATGCACATCGGCGGCCAGGGCGAGGAACTGGGCCATGCGGTGACCTCGCTGCTGTTCGCGTTCGGGCTGGCGATCTTCCTGGTCTATTTAGTGATGGCGTCGCAGTTCGAGTCGCTGCTGCACCCGTTCGTGATCCTGTTCACCATCCCGCTGGCGATGGTTGGCGCGGTGCTGGCGCTGCTGCTGACCGGCTCGTCGGTGTCGATCGTGGTGTTCATCGGCCTGATCCTGATGGTCGGGCTGGTGACCAAGAACGCGATCATCCTGATCGACAAGGTCAACCAGTTGCGCGAGGCCGGCGTGGCCAAGCGCGAGGCGCTGGTCGAGGGTGCGCGCTCGCGCCTGCGGCCGATCATCATGACCACGCTGTGCACGTTGTTCGGCTTCCTGCCGCTGGCATTGGCGTTCGGTGCCGGCGCCGAGGTGCGCTCGCCGATGGCGATCACCGTGATCGGCGGCTTGCTGGTGTCGACCCTGTTGACCCTGGTGGTGATCCCGGTGGTGTACGACCTGCTCGATCGTCGCACCGACGAGTATTACCGCGAGCGAGGTCGGCTGGCTGCGATGCAACTGGGCAACACTGCGGGCGCAAGCCGCGTGGGTGAGGGCGACGCGGAGCAGCCCGCATGAGCGTCGCCGAGCTGAGCCTGAAACGGCCGGTCACCACCATCATGCTGTTCGTGTCGATGTTCGTGATCGGCCTGATCGCGGCGGTGCGGTTGCCGCTGGAGGCGCTGCCGGAGATCTCCTTCCCGGGCGTGTTCATCAACCTGCCGTATCCGGGTTCGACCCCGGAGGAAGTCGAGCGCATGGTGCTGCGTCCGGCCGAGGAGGCATTGGCGACGATGAGCGGGCTGGAACGCCTGAATGGCACGGCGACGGCCGATGGCGCGCGGGTGTTCGTGGAGTACTCGGACTGGGACACCAATGTCCAGATCGCGGCATCGGAAGCGCGCGAACGCCTCGATGCGATCCGCGACGAACTGCCTGACGACTTCCAGCGCTATTTCGTCGGCAACTGGTCCAGCACCGACGATCCGATACTTGAAATCCACCTGGCCGGCGACACCGACCTGAGCCAGGCCTACGACTTGCTAGAACGCGAGTTCCAGCGGCCGATCGAGCGCGTCGACGGCGTGGCCAAGGTCGAGATCGGCGGCGCCCCGCCGAACGAGGTCGAGATCGCGATCGATCCCGACCGCCTCACCGCCCATGGGCTGAGCCTCAACGACCTGACGTCGCGACTGCAGGCGGTCAATTTCTCGATGGCCGCCGGCGAGATCGAGGCCGACGGCAATCGCCTGCGGGTACAACCGGTCGGCGAGCTGCAGGACCTCGACCAGTTGCGCGCTCTGGTGCTCAACGAATCCGGCGTGCGCCTGGGCGACATCGCCGACATCCGCCTGAAGAAGGAGCGCCTGACCATGGGGCGCCAGCTCGACGGTCGGCCTTCGGTGTCGCTGGACATCTTCAAGGAGCGCAGCGCCAACCTGGTTGAAGTGTCGCGCAGCGTGCTCGACGAGATCGAGCGCATCCGCCAGCAACCCGAGCTGAGCGGCATCGAGATCAAGGTCGACGACAACCAGGGCGAGGAGGTCACCGAGTCGCTGGTCGAGTTGGCCGAGGCCGGCGGGATCGGCCTGCTGCTGTCGATCGCGGTGCTGTTCTTCTTCCTGCGCCATTGGCCGTCGACGCTGATGGTGACCCTGGCGATCCCGATCTGCTTCGTGATGACCCTGGGCTTCATGTACTTCGCCGGCGTCACCCTCAACATCCTGTCGCTGATGGGCCTGCTGCTTGCGGTCGGCATGCTGGTCGACAACGCGGTGGTGGTGGTCGAGAGCATCTACCAGGAGCGCGAGAAGTATCCCGGCCAGCCGATGCAGGCCTCGATCGTCGGCACCCGCAACGTCGCCATCGCGTTGTCGGCGGGCACCTTGTGCCACTGCATCGTGTTCGTGCCGAACCTGTTCGGCGAGACCAACGACATCAGCATCTTCATGTCGCAGATCGCGATCACCATATCGGTGTCGCTGCTGGCGTCGTGGCTGGTCGCGGTCAGCCTGATCCCGATGCTGTCGGCGCGGATGAAGACGCCGCCGGCGGTGCGCAACGAGGGCGGCCTGATCCACCGGCTGCAGGTCCGTTACGCCCGATTCCTGCGCTGGACGTTGGAGCACCGTGGCTGGAGCGTGTTTGGCATCCTGATGATCATCGCCATCAGCCTGGTGCCGATGACCCAGACCAAGATCGAGATGTTCGGCGGCGGTGGCGGCGACGAGGTCGAGATCTTCTACGAGTGGAACGGCAGCTATACCCGCGAGCAGATGACCGAGGAGGTCAACCGCGTCGAGCAGTACCTCAACGACAACCGCGAGCGCTTCCACATCGTGCAGATCTACTCGATGTTCAGCGAGCGCGGCTGGGGCGAGACCGAAATGGCGTTCGACGACACCATCGACGATCCCACCAGCATCGGCGAGGTGATCGCCAAGGAACTGCCGAAGTCCGCGCGCGCGGAACTGGTGGTCGGCCGCAGTGGCATGGGCGAAGGCGCCGGCGGCAAGGTGCAGGTCGAACTGGTCGGTGATTCGACCGAGACGCTGAAGTCGCTGGCCGCCGACATCGTGCCGATCCTCGCGCGCAACTCCGAACTGACCGACGTGCGGGTCGATACCGGCGATCTCAACAGCGAGTTGAGGGTGCGGGTCGACCCCGAGCGTGCTGCGTCGTTCGGGTTCAGCACCCGCGAAGTGTCGCAGTTCGTCTCGCTGGCCCTGCGTGGTGCGCAACTGCGCGATTTCAAGCGCGACCAGACCGAAGTGCCGGTGTGGGTGCGCTTCGAGGGCGCGGCGAACTACGGCGTGGAAGACATCGCCTCGTTCACCGTGCGTGCGACGGATGGCCGCAGCGTGCCGCTGATGGCAATGGTCGATGTCAGCGTGCAGCCCGCGGCGACCGAGATCCGGCGGACCAACCGCCAGACCCGGCTGACCATCCTGGCCAGCCTCGCGGGCGAGACCACCGTGCCGCAAGCACGTGAGGTGATGGAACAGACCATGGACAGCATCGCGTTCCCGCCGGGCTACGGCTTCACCTTCGACGGCAGCGCCTTCGAGAACGACGCCGAGGCGCAAATGCAGATGCTGTTCAACCTGGTGATCGCGCTGGTGATGATCTACGTGGTGATGGCCGCGGTGTTCGAGTCGCTGCTGTTCCCGGCGGCGATCATGAGTTGCGTGCTGTTCTCGATCTTCGGCGTGTTCTGGCTGTTCTGGATCACCGGCACCACGTTCACGATCATGGCCTTCATCGGCATCCTGGTGCTGATGGGGGTGGTGGTGAACAACGGCATCGTGATGATCGAGCACATCAACAACCTGCGCCGGCGCGGCGCCAGTCGCACCGATGCGCTGGTCGACGGCAGCCGCGAGCGCTTGCGGCCGATCATGATGACGATGGGTACCGCGATCCTGGCGATGGTACCGATTGCGCTGAGCGACACCGTGGTGCTCGGCGGCGCGACCTACTTCCCGATGGCGCGCGCTGTGGCCGGCGGACTGGCGTTCTCGACCGTGGTCAGCTTGCTGTTCCTGCCGACGATCTACGCGATCCTCGACGACCTGCGCAACGGCACCGTGCGGGTCGTGCGCAAGGCGAGGGGCGGGGTGGGCGAGCCGCAGGCGCGGCCGGTCTGACGCGACATGCCCGCGGCGCTAGTCGCGGGCACGTTCAGGGCAGACGGTTCCCGTATTTTGTAGGAGCGGCTTCAGCCGCGATCTGGAGCCGGCGCGCTCGATCAAGCATCCGATCGCGGCTGAAGCCGTTCCTACGACCGAAGGAAGTCCAGTCGGACAAGAGCCGGGATACATCCCGAGCCTCAGAACAACGTATTCAACATCCGCAGCCCGCCGGTCCACACGCCGATCGCGGTACCCAGGCTGGTCAGGAAGAAGTTCAGCAACACCCGCGCAACCCGGTTGCGCCACCAGCCGCGCACGGTCTGCACATCGTCGCGCAGGGCCATGAAGTCGGCGTAGGTCGGCTTGCGCAGCCAGGCTTCGGTCAGGGCGCTGAGGGTGCCCGACGCCAGCGCCGGATGCAGCGGGGTGATCGGCGAGGCCAGGAACGCGACCACGATGCTCAACGGATGGCCGCCGGCAATCGCGCAGCCGATGGCACCCAGCACGCCGGTCGCCAACACCCACTGCAGCAGCAGGTCGGAGCCGACGTCGAGCCCGCCTTGCCAGAAACCCCAGGCAAAGCCGCCGACGACGAATGCGGCCAGTACGATGGTGAACCACGGGATGCCGCTCTTGGGCGGCAGCGCCTCGAGTTCCTCGCGGATCGCCGCGGCGGGCCGGGTATCCTCGCGCAGGTGGCGGGCCAACCCTTGCAGGTGGCCGGCGCCGACCACTGCCAGCACCTCGCGGGCGTCGCCGGCGGTTTCGCGCAGGCGGGCGGCCATGTAGCGGTCGCGCTCGGCGATCACGGTTTCGTAGATCGCCGGGCTCTCGCTGGCGAACTCGCTGAAACTCGCCTCCAGCATGTCGCCCTGCTTGAGCTTTTCGATGTCCTCGGCGCCGACGTCGTCGGACGCCAGCAGCGAAGCGAGCAGGCCGCCGCCGAGCTTGGCCCGGCCCCAGAAGCCCAGCCGCGCCGAGGCGCGCTTGAAGGTCAAACCGACCTCGCGGTCGATCAGATGCACCGGTAGCCCACGCTGGCGCCCTTCGGTCGCCGCCAGCTTGAGTTCGGCGCCGGGCTCGATGCCGAGCTGCTCGGCCAGTCGGCGTTGGTAGGCCGACAGCGCCAGATTGGCGGCGAACATCGCGGTGCGACCGCTGCGGATGACCTGGATCAGGTCGAGCTTGGCCAGCGCATCCGGCTCGCTCAGCGCCTGCAGTCGAGGCGCATCAAGTTCCACCGCGATGGCGTCATAATCGCCGCCGGCGATCGCCTCTCGCACCGCCTCGACGCTCGCCTGCGAGACGTGCGCGGTGCCCAGAAGGGTGTAGCGCACGCCATCGCGCTCGACGATCGCATGCGGTTGGTCCTGCAGCGCCGGGTCTTGCAGCGCTCGGTCCGGCGGTGTCGCGTCGACCACGGCGGTGGACGGCTGGGTAGGGGCAAGATCGTTTGGCGGTACGGGCATCGGGCGTCGACTCGGGACGTGTGCGCCAACGAGCGACACTGTCCATCAGCAAAGGCAGGGCGCAGCAGGTGCGCGAACAGGGCAGCTTAGAGCCTGCTCGCGGGACCGGCAAACCGGATCGAGGCGATGGGTTCAGGCAACGCCATAAACCAGGTTCGGCGAAGACACCAGGCGCTCGCCGACCGCCTGGCCTTGCAGGAACGCCAGTGCCGCAGCGATCACGCCAGTGTCGTCGAGGATGCGGTTATGCCCCAGTCCGCGGGTGCTGAGCAGGCGGGCGCGGGGCCAGTAGCGCGCCCAGCGTTCGCCTTCCGACCACGCCACCTCGCGGTCCTCCAGGTCGTGCACGATCAACGCCGGACGGTTGATGGACGGGGCATTGCGTTCGACCTGCAGGTCGGCGAAGCGCATCGACAGACGCGCCTCGAACAGTTCGAACATGCGTCGGTGCAGGTGCCCGGTCAGCCCGATCTGCTGCGCGAATCGGGCTCCCGCCTCGACTGGATCCGCCATCGGTGCGATCAGCACCGCGCAGTCGGCGCGCAATCCGCGCGCCAATGCCAACGCGGCCGCGGCGCCGCCGAGGGAATGACCGATCACCGCCGCCGCCGGTCCATTGCGGCGGCCGACCTCGAGCAAGCGTTCGGTGAACTCCACAAGGTTGCTTTGGCTGCCGCCGCTGCGCCCGTGCGCGCATTGGTCGAAGCCGACCACGGCGTATCCCGCCGCCTGCAGCGGCGCGACCCACGACAGCAAGCGCGCGCCATGGCTGGACCAGCCATGGGAGAACAGCACATAGGGTTGTCGCGCCGGGTCGCCCCAGGTGTAGCAGGTGACCGCGATGCCACCGGCGTCTATCTCCTCACACTGTGCGTCGCCCGTCGGTCCCGCCAGGGCACGTTTGCGCGAGCCGGGGAACGGCGTGCAGAACAACGCGGCGGCCCGCTCGACGGTGCTGCGCGGCGCCAGTCGACTGCCCAGTTGAAAGCGTAGGCGCAACAGTTTCCATTGGATAAAAGTTCGAACGATCGTGCTAATTTTTGACAATGACTTGGCCATGACAGACCTCGCAAGGGATTTTCAGGGGAGGGAACAGGCGCCGATCAGGCGCTCGTAGGCACGCAGGCCGCGGGACCGTGCCGCGTCGAATCCGTACAGCCCGGCGTCGTGGTGGACCAGCAAGGGCAGGGCGTAGATCTCGAACACCAGTTGCTCGACGTCGATGTCCGCCCGCAATTCAGCCTCGCCGATGGCCAGCGACACCGCATGGCCCAAGGCCTGGCGCCACTGGCGGTCCTGTTGCAGCAGCAGGTCGCGCTGGGGGCCCGGGCGGTCGTCGTATTCGCTGACCGCGGCCAGGAACAGACAGCCGCCGTCATCCTCGTGCCGCACCCAGTCGAACCATTGTTCGATGATCGTCCGCAGCCGCGCCAGTCCGCGGGGCCGCCGCAGGGCCGGCTCGAAGACGTGCGCCACGAACCGCTGGGCGGCATCGTCCAGCACCGCCAGTTGCAGGTCCTCGCGCGAGCCGAAGTGGGCGAACACACCGCTCTTGGACATGCCCACCGCATGCGCCAGCGCGCCGATCGACAGGCCTTCCAGCCCCGCCGAACAGGCGATGGCGTAGGCGTGGTCGAGGATCGCTTCGCGGGTGGCGGCACCCTTGGCGGTGGCGGCAGCGGGGGTCATACCGACAAAATAGCACGACCGTTCGGTCTAGCGCGACCGTTCGTCGCCCTGTAGGAGCGGCTTTAGCCGCGATCGGATGTTGGATCACTCGCCCGACTCCAGATCGCGGCTAAAGCCGCTCCTACAGGGGCGCTAGTCGCGGTAACGCTTCAGCAAGTCGCCGTAGGCATCGATCCGGCGGTCACGCAGGAACGGCCAGATCCGCCGCACGTGTTCGCTACGTTGCAGGTCGATCTCGGCCATCAGGATTTCCGGTTCGCTGCCGGCTTCGGCGAGGAACTCGCCCTGCGGGCCGAGCACGTGACTGTTGCCCCAGAAATCGATGCCCGAGGCGTCCAGCGGCGACTGCTCGTGGCCGACCCGGTTGCAGCTCAGCACCGGCAGGCCGTTGGCGACCGCGTGGCCACGATGGCTCAGCACCCAGGCATCGCGCTGGCGGTTCTTCTCGGCCTGGTCGTCGTCCGGGTCCCAGCCGATCGCGGTCGGGTAGAGCAGGATCTCGGCGCCGGCCAGCGCCATCAGCCGCGCGCCCTCCGGATACCACTGATCCCAGCACACCAGCACGCCGAGGCGGCCGACCGAGGTGTCGACCGGCTCGAATCCGAGGTCGCCCGGGGTGAAGTAGAACTTCTCCTGGAAGCCTGGGTCGTCCGGGATGTGCATCTTGCGGTACTTGCCGGCGGTGCTGCCATCGGCGTCGAACACCACCGCGGTGTTGTGGTACAGCCCGGCCGCGCGGCGCTCGAACAGCGAGGTGACCAGCACCACGCCGTGCTGCCTGGCGAGCTTGCCGAGGCGCTCGGTGCTGGGGCCGGGGATCGGCTCGGCGAGGTCGAACTCGTCCACCGATTCGTGCTGGCAGAAATAGGCGCCGTTGTGCAGTTCCTGCAGCAGCACCAGCTTCGCGCCCTGTTTGGCCGCCTCGGCGACGCGCTGTTCGATCACCGCAAGGTTGGCATCGGCATTGCCGTCGCCGCGGTCGACGATCGCGCGTTCCTGGATCAATGCGACGGGCAGGGTGCGGGTGGGCTTGGACATCAGACGAGGCCTTCGGGCAGTTGCATGGTGATGCAGTGCAGGCTGCCGTTCTGCCAGATCAGCGAACGGCACGGCACGGGAACGATCTCGCGGCCGGGGAAGGCTTTTTCAAGCACGGCGGCGGCGTCGCGGTCGGCCGGGTCGTCGTAGGCCGGCATCAGCACCGCGCCATTGATGATCAGGAAGTTGGCGTAGCTGGCGGCGAGGCGCCGGCCCTGGTCGATTACCGGCTGCGGCCACGGCAGCGGGAACAGCCGGTAAGGCTGGTCGTCGCGGGTGCGCAGGGCGGCCAGTTCGACAGCCATCGCCTGCAGCTCGTCGTAATGTGAGTCGGTCGGGTCGTCACAGGCCTGGTAGACGATGGCGTCTGGCGCGGCGAAGCGGGCGAGGGTGTCGATATGGGCGTCGGTGTCGTCGCCCTCCAGATAGCCGTGTTCGAGCCAGAGCACGCGGTCCTGCTGCAGCCAGTCGGCGAGACGGGCATCCAGCGAGACCCGGCTGACGTCGGGATGACGCTCGTTCAGGCACTTCCAGGTGGTCAGGAGGGTGCCGGCGCCATCGGTCTCGATTGCGCCGCCTTCCAGTGCAAAATCAATCGATTGCCGCGAACTATTGCCAAACGTATTCAGGTCGAAAAGGCCTTCGATCAACTGGTCGTCGCGACTGGCCTCGAACTTTCCACCCCAGCCGGTGAAACGGAAATCGAGCAAGCGGAAACCATCGCGGCCGCGCAGGCTGATCGGGCCGGAATCGCGCAGCCAGGTGTCGTCGTAGGCGATTTCGATGAAGCGGACCCGGTCCATGTCGATCCGCGCCGACGACAGCCGCGCGCGCGCGTAGGCTTGGACGTCGTCGTCGGCGACGCACACCAGCACCGGCTGGAAGCGGGTGATCGCCGCGACCAGCGCGATGTAGGTGTCCTCGACCTCGCCGAGCCGGTCGGCCCAGTCGGTCTCGGCGTGCGGCCACGCGATCAGGACCGCCGACTGGGGCTCCCATTCGGCGGGAAAGCGCAGGGATTCACTCATCGGTGGCGTGCGGCTCGTGTCAGAGGATGGGCGGCTTCGGGCCTATTTCGCTGGCGTCGGTCTTGTTGGCGACGACGTCGATCACCCGGGTGTTTTCGAAGTAGACGGTGAACGCGGGATAGACCCAGCGATTGATCGTCGGCCACTGGCTTTTCTGGCCGCCGCGCGGGTCCATGCGCTGCGCCGGCGCGCCATAGGCGGCCTCGATCTGCGCCATGCTCTGGCCGCGCGCGGGCAGGGTGGCGGCGTTCTCTTCCTGCACGCGTTCGATCAGCAGGGTTTCGGCGGACGCGGTGCCGGCCAGGGCCAGCATGGCGAACAGTGGCAGCGCGACGGTCAACGTGGTGGCAGCTTTCATGTATTTCCCCTTTTCCCCTTGGCAAGTGCCCGGATTGTAAGCGCCTGCCGCGCCCGGCGGCAGCGCATGCGCGTCACGAATCCAAGTCGCCGAGGTGGTCGGGCGTCGGAAAGCAGGAAAGCCGCCCGGAGGCGGCTTTCTTGGCAATGCGTGGTCGCGCCCGCCGGCCATGCTTCAGCGCTCACGCGCCTCGCATGCCAACGCTGTTTCAGCGCTGGCGCGCTTTGAAACGCGGGTTCGACTTGCAAATCACGAAGACCTTGCCACGACGGCGGACGACTTTGCAGTCGCGGTGACGGGTCTTCGCCGACTTCAGGGAGTTCAGGACCTTCATGACAGCCTCGGCAACAGGGATAAATGAGCAAGCCCGCTATTCTAGCGGGTGTTTGCCAGTGGTATCAAGTGCTTGCGTGCATTCCGGCTCGACGGTGCGGATGCCGGCCCCGCCCGACACCGGCGGGCGCGCCAGCACCGCATAATGACGGGATGACAGAACCCGACACCAACAACGCGCCCGTCCTCACCATCGACGGCCCCTCCGGCTCCGGCAAAGGCACCATCAGCCGCCTGGTCGCGCAGCGCCTGGGCTGGCATTATCTCGACTCCGGCGCGCTGTACCGCGCGGTCGGGGTGGCCGCCGGCTGGGGCGACATCGACTTGTCCGACCCTGCCGCACTGGTGCGGTGCACCTTCGACACCGAGATCGGGTTCCGCGACGACGGCGACGAGCTGCGGGTGCTGGTCAACGGCAGCGACGCCACCGACGAGCTTCGCACCGAGACCGCCGGCGCCGCGGCTTCGGCCATCGCGGCGATTCCCGAGGTCCGGGCTGCCCTCAAGGCCCGCCAGCGCGCGTTCCGACAGCCGCCGGGGCTGGTCACCGACGGCCGCGACATGGGCACGGTGATCTTTCCGGATGCGGCGTACAAGGTGTTCCTGACCGCCAGTGCCGAGGAACGGGCGGAAAGGCGCCATAAGCAGTTGAGTGACAAGGGGGTTTCCGTTACATTGGCTGGTCTGCTGCGGGAGATTCTGGCCCGTGACGCCCGCGATGCCAGTCGCGCGGTGGCTCCGTTGCGGCCGGCCGATGACGCCGTCCACATCGACACCACCGGGATTGGCATCGACGAGGTGGTCGATCGCGTGCTGGCGCTGTTGCCGGGCCGCGAGGCCTGAATCCGTAGCAGAAGAGCCCTGTCGCAATCCCGCGGCAGGAAACCAACCGACACATGGTGCAGTTCCATCGCACCACATAACGGGTGGGTCGACCACGCGCTGCCCTGCAGCCGGTGCGACCCGTGTGTTCAACCGGAAAATTTTCCCAATGACCGAATCATTTGCAGAACTGTTCGAACAGAGCCAGGAGTACCTGGCGAAGCTGAAGCCGGGCGCCATCGTCGTCGGCACCGTCGTCGAGGTCCGTGGCGACGTGGTGGTGATCAACGCCGGCCTGAAGTCCGAAGGCATCGTGCCGATCGAACAGTTCCGTAACGACGCCGGCGAGATCGACGTGGCCGAAGGCGACCAGGTCAAGGTCGCGCTGGACTCCATCGAGAATGGCTTTGGCGAGACCGTGCTGTCGCGCGAGAAGGCCAAGCGCGCGATGGTGTGGGACGAGCTCGAGGAAGCGCTCGAGAAGAACGAGACCATCACCGGCCGCATCAGCGGCAAGGTCAAGGGTGGTTTCACCGTCGACATCAAGGATGTCCGCGGCTTCCTGCCCGGCTCGCTGGTCGACGTGCGCCCGGTGCGCGACTCGACCTACCTGGAAGGCAAGGAACTCGAGTTCAAGCTGATCAAGCTGGACCGCAAGCGCAACAACATCGTCGTCTCCCGCCGTGCGGTGGTCGAGAGCGAGCATTCGGAAGAGCGCGAGCAGCTGCTTGAGAAGCTGGTCGAGGGCGCGGTGCTGAAGGGTGTGGTCAAGAACCTCACCGATTACGGCGCGTTCGTGGACTTGGGCGGCATCGACGGCCTGCTGCACATCACCGACATGGCCTGGAAGCGCGTGCGCCATCCGTCCGAAGTGGTCGAAGTCGGCCAGGAGATGGACGTCCGCGTGCTCAAGTACGACCGCGAGCGCAACCGCGTCAGCCTCGGCCTCAAGCAGCTGGGCGAGGATCCGTGGGACAACATCGCGCGCCGCTACCCGGCCGACACCCGCGTGTTCGGCAAGGTCTCCAACGTCACCGATTACGGCGCGTTCGTCGAGATCGAGCCGGGCGTCGAAGGCCTGGTCCACGTGTCCGAGATGGACTGGACCAACAAGAACGTCAACCCGTCCAAGATCGTGCAGGTCGGTGACGAGGTGCAGGTCATGGTGCTGGACGTCGACGAGGAGCGTCGCCGCATCTCGCTGGGCATGAAGCAGGTCTCGTCCAACCCGTGGGAGACCTTCGCGGTCCTGCACAAGAAGGGCGACAAGGTCGAAGGCCAGATCAAGTCGATCACCGACTTCGGCATCTTCATCGGCCTGGACGGCGGCATCGACGGCCTGGTCCACCTGTCCGACATCAGCTGGAACTCCACCGGCGAAGATCTCGCCCGCGAGTTCAAGAAGGGCGACACCCTTGAAGCCGTGGTGCTTGCCGTCGACCCGGAGCGCGAGCGCATCAGCCTCGGCGTGAAGCAGATGGAGCAGGATCCGTTCGGCCAGTACATGGCGTCGAACGCCCGCGGCTCGATCGTCACCGGCAAGGTCAAGGAAGTCGACGCCAAGGGCGCGACGATCGAGCTGGCCGACGGCATCGAGGGCTACGTGGCTGCTCGCGACATCTCCAAGGAGCGTGTCGACGACGCCAGCAAGGTGCTCAAGGTTGGCGACGAGATCGAAGCGCGCTTCATCGGCATGGACCGCAAGGGCCGCACGATGCAGCTGTCGATCAAGGGCAAGGACGAGGCGGAGATGCAGGAGGCCGTGGCCGACTACAACCGCTCCGCCGCGGCTTCGGCCGACGCCGCCAGCGGCACCACCAAGCTGGGCGCGTTGCTGCGCGAGCAGCTCAACAACAAGTCCGAGTAACACCCGGACCGGCTGTTTGATGCACGCTGCAATGCGGTAACAGGGGACGGCCCGGCTTCGGCCAGGCCGTCCTTTTTTCTGCCAGGGGGTTTTCGTCCTGGCCATATTCGAGCTGTCGTCCCGCCCATGACCAAGTCAGAACTCATCGAGATACTCGCCCAGCGTCAGGCCCACCTGAAGAGCGAGGACGTGGATCTCTCGGTGAAGGCGCTGCTGGAGATGATGGGCGGGTCGCTGGCCAACGGCGAGCGGATCGAGATCCGCGGCTTCGGCAGTTTCTCGCTGCATTACCGGCCACCGCGCCTTGGGCGCAACCCCAAGACTGGTGAATCGGTCGCATTGCCCGGCAAGCACGTGCCGCACTTCAAGCCCGGCAAGGAACTGCGCGAGCGCGTCAGCGACGCGATGCCGCTGGACGAGGCCGACTGAGGCCGGGTTGTTGCTACAGGGGTGCCGTCCCGCATTGCGGGTCGGCTAAGCTATTCGCCGAACAGGGAACCGTCCGGAGACTGACATGCGCTTGATCCGTTTTCTCGTCGCGTTCGCCTGTCTGGCGCTGGGTGCGGTCGTTGGCGCGCTCAATCGCCAACTGATCTCGATCGACCTCGGGGTCGTGCACGTCCCCACCAATCTCGGGGTCGCATTGATCGTGTCTTTGCTGATCGGCGTGCTTATCGGCGGCCTGGCGATCAGCGCCAGCCTGGTGTTGCCGTTGCGCCGTCGCCTCGCGCGCGCCGAACGCCAGCAACGCGTCGCGCCGCAGCTTGACGCCGGGGACTGACCGTGGCCTTCATCAGCGAGTGGTTCTGGTTCTTCCTGTTGCTGCCGATCGCGGCGGTCAGTGGTTGGGTGATCGGTCGTCGCGGCGGCGAGCGCCACAGCGACAACCAGGTCAGCCGGTTGTCGACCACCTATTTCCGCGGCCTCAACTACCTGCTCAACGAACAGCCCGACAAGGCGATCGAGTTGTTCCTGCATATCGCCGAACTCGACAAGGACACTTTCGAGACCCAGGTCGCGCTCGGCCACCTGTTCCGCCGGCGTGGCGAGGTCGACCGCGCGATCCGGTTGCACCAGGCGCTGGTGCAGCGCCCGGGCCTGAGCGACCAGCAAAAGGTCCAGGCGTTGCTGGCACTGGGCGAGGACTACATGCGATCGGGCCTGCTCGACCGCGCCGAAACGGTGTTCAGCGACCTGGTCGACCTCGACATGCGCGCGCCGCTGGCGCTGCGCCACCTCATCAACATCTACCAGTCCGAGCGCGACTGGAGCAAGGCGATCGAGAACGCGCGGCGCTACGAGGCCGCCACCACCGAACCGATGGGCAAGCTGATCGCGCAGTTCGAATGCGAACTGGCGGATCGGCACCGCGCGGCGGGCGAGGCCGATGCCGCCCGCGCCGCCGTCGCCCGCGCCTACGAGGCCGACGCCAACTCGGTACGCGCAGGCATCCTGGAAGGTCGTCTGGAAACCGAGCGCGGCAACGATGCGGGCGCGATCCGTGCGTTCGAGCGGGTGGCCCGCCACGACCCCGACTATCTTCCGGAAGTGTTGCCGGCGCTGCTGGCAAGTTACGAGCGGGTCGGCGACACCACCGGCGCCCGCGCATTCCTGGCGGAGATGTGCGAGCACTATCGCGGCATCGCGCCGGTGCTGGCGCTGACCCGGATGGTCGAAGCCGAGGAGGGCGTGCCCACCGCGCGCGCCTACCTGGCGCAACAGCTCAAGGACCGGCCATCCGTCCGCGGCGAGGCGGCATTGATCGACCTGACCCTGGCCGAAGGTGCCGATCCGGCGGCGACCCTGCACGACCTCAAGCACATCACCGACCAGTTGCTGGTGCGCAATCCGAGCTACCGGTGCAACCGCTGCGGTTTCGGTGCGCGCAGCCACCACTGGCAATGCCCCAGCTGCAAGGAGTGGGGCACGGTCAAGCCATTGCTGAATTACGCGGTGGTCTGAACGGCATGTTCGGTTGGTTGATCTTGCACACGGGCATCGGTGCGGCCGGCGCCTGGCTGGCGCGGCGCTATGCCTTGCAGCACGATCTGATCGACCAGCCGGGTGCGCGCCGCAGCCATCACGTGGCAACGCCTCGCGGGGGCGGCATTGCGATCGTGCTGGCACTGCTGGTCGCAGCTGTCGCGCTGGCGTTGCGGGTTCCCGCCCACGCGGTGCCGATGGCGGCCTTCGCCGTCGGCGTGCTGATGGTGGCCGCGGTCGGCTGGGTCGACGATCACCGACCGTTGTCTCCGTGGGTTCGGCTGTCGGTGCATGTGGTGGCGGGGGCAGTGTTTGCGACGGCGATGCAGTACGGATATGGCGATGTCTGGGTGTCGCTGTTGGCCTTTGCGGCGACCGTGGTGTTTGCCAATGTCTGGAATTTCATGGACGGCATCAACGGAATCGCGGCAACGCAAGCGATGATCGTCGCAATCGCGATTACGCTGGTGATCGGCGGCGCCTGGTCGTTTATTGCCCTGGCCCTGGCGGCGGCTTGCCTTGGCTTCCTGCCATTCAATTTCCCGCGTGCGCGGATATTCATGGGCGACGTCGGCAGCGGCTCGATCGGCTTCGCGATCGCCGCGTTGACCGGCGTTGCCGTTGGCGGGCAAGGCGTCGAAGCGGCATGGCTGTTGTTGCCGTTGTCCCCGTTCCTGGTCGATGCCGGCCTGACCCTTTTGCGTCGCATCGTCCGTGGCGAGCGCTGGTGGACTCCGCATACCCAGCATGCGTATCAGGTATGGGCCCGGCGCAGGGGTCACGCTGTCGTCACGCTGGCCTACGTTGCATGGTCGGCAACGGGCGTGGTCGCCATGATCGCGTTGAACGGTCTTCCCGCGATTATCATGTCGTGCATCTGCGTTGCGTGGTATCTGGCTGCGGTCTTGGCCTGGTGGTTGGTACAGCGATTGGAACCGGTGGCAAGGGATCGGAACGAATGCCCATGAAGAAGAAGAGCAACGAATGAGTGCCTGGAAGGATTGGTGGTCCAGCGGGCTGCCGCGGGTCGCGGTGGTTCTGCACGACCTGGCAATGGTGTGGCTGGCTTGGCAGGGCCTGCATCGCTTGCGTTTCGGCGTGATGTTGCATCCGCCGCCGATGCCGCTGTGGTCCGCCGAGGTCGCGGTGGTAATGGTCGCCCAGGGGCTGGTGTTCTGGCAGGTCGGCCTGTACCGGGGATTGTGGCGATTCGCCAGCGTTCCGGATCTGTGGAACATCTTCAAAGCGAGCGCATTCGGACTGTTCACGATCGCGCTTGCGCTGGGACTCTACAACCGCTGGGAAATGGTGTCGCGCATCGTCTTGGTGTTGTACCCGCTGGTGCTGATGGGCCTTTTGGGTGCGCCGCGGCTGCTGTATCGCGCCTGGAAGGACAGTCGCATGGATCGTGGCGGGCAGGCGTCCGTGCGGATCCTGATCCTCGGTGCCGGCCATGCCGGCGAGGCGCTGGTGCGCGATCTCAGGCGGTTCGGCACCTACCAGCCGGCGGGCTTCCTCGACGATGCCAGTCGGCTGCGTGGTTCCAAGGTGCAGGGCGTGCCGGTGCTCGGGCGGATCGAGGAAGTCGCCGAGATCGCACGCGAGACCGCGGCGAGATTGCTGGTGATCGCGATGCCTTCGGCCGATGCCGATGCCATGCAGCGGGTGGTGGTGGCCTGCGAGCAATCCGGCCTGCCGTTCCGGATGGTGCCGCGCCTGCGCGATGTGCTCGAGGGCCGCTCGTTGCCGGGCGAACTCAAGGAAGTCGCAATCGAGGATTTGCTCGGTCGTCAGCCCGTGTTGCCCGACTGGAAGGCGATCCGCAGTTGGCTCGGAGCGCGCTCGGTGCTCGTGACCGGTGCCGGTGGTTCGATCGGTTCGGAACTGTGCCGCCAATGCGCCCGCCATGGCGCCCGGCGGATCACGCTGGTCGAGCGCGACGAGCTGGCGCTGATCAGTGCCGAGACCTCGCTGCGCCGCGACTTCCCCGACCTCGAATACATCCCGGTACTCGGTGACTGTGGCGACCCGGCGGTGATTGCCTTTGCGCTGCAGACCGCCGAGCCCGAAGCGGTGTTCCATGCGGCCGCCTACAAGCATGTGCCATTGCTGGAAACCCAACTGCGCGAAGCGGTGCGCAACAACGTGCTCGCCACCGAAGCGCTCGCGCGCGCCTGTCGCGAGACCGGCGTTGGCACTTTCGTGCTGATCTCGACCGACAAGGCCGTGGATCCGGGCAATGTGCTGGGCGCCACCAAGCGCCTGGCCGAGATGACCTGCCAGGCGCTGGCCGACCAGTGCGGCACCCGTTTCGTGACCGTGCGTTTCGGCAACGTGCTCGATTCCGCCGGCAGCGTGGTGCCGTTGTTCCGCGAGCAGATCCGCAGTGGCGGGCCGGTCACGGTGACCGACCCGGAAGTGACCCGCTACTTCATGACCATTCCGGAAGCGTGCCAGTTGATCCTGCAGGCGTCCGCGATCGGCACCCATGAGGCCATCTACACCCTGGACATGGGCGAGCCGGTACCGATCCGGGTGTTGGCCGAACAGATGATCCGCCTCGCCGGCAAGCAGCCCGGTCGCGACATCTCGATCACCTACACCGGATTGCGCCCGGGCGAGAAGCTCCACGAAACCCTGTTCCACGCCGACGAACGCTACCGCGCCACCGCGCACCCGAAGATCCTGCTAGCCGAGCCGCGTGCGATTTCGATGCAGGGGATGGAAAGCGGCATACAACAGTTGCGCGACGCCTCCGAACGCTACGACCGCGACACTATGGGCAGCGTGTTGCGGGCGCTCGTTCCCGAGTTCCAGCCCATTGGCGAGCACACCCCGTTGCTGCCTGGCCCGGCCACGGTCGTCGCCTTTCCATCCAGAACCGCAAGGAAGAGTTGATGTCTGCACGTATCCGCAAGGCCGTGTTTCCTGTTGCCGGCCTGGGCACCCGATTCCTTCCCGCCACCAAGACCGTCCCCAAGGAGATGCTGCCGATCATCGACCGGCCGCTGATCCAGTACGCGGTGGACGAGGCGATCGAGGCCGGCTGCGATACGTTGGTGTTCGTCACCAACCGCTACAAGCACGCGGTTGCCGACTACTTCGACAAGGCCTACGAGCTGGAACAGAAGCTCGAACGGGCCGGCAAGCAGGAACAGTTGGAACTCGTCCGCAACGTGCTGCCGCGGGGTGTACGCGCGGTGTTCGTGACCCAGACCGAAGCGCTCGGCCTGGGGCACGCAGTGCTCTGTGCCAAGCCCGTGGTGGGTGATGAGCCGTTCGCGGTGATCCTGCCCGATGACCTGATCTGGAACCGGGGCGCGGGCGCGTTGAAGCAGATGGCCGACGCTGCGGAGGCGAGCGGCGCGAGCATGATCGCAGTGCAGGACGTGCCGCGTGAGCAGACCGGCAGCTACGGCATCGTCGCGACCGAAGACTTCGCCGAGCGCCAGGGCCGCATCACGGCGATGGTCGAAAAACCCAAGCCGGCCGATGCGCCGAGCACGCTGGCGGTGGTCGGTCGCTACATACTCAACCCACGCATCTTCGAGTTGCTCGAAAGCACCCGTCCCGGTGCCGGCGGCGAGATCCAGCTGACCGACGCGATCGCGGCATTGCTGGCCGAGGAAACGGTCAATGCCTACCGTTTCCGGGGAACCCGTTTTGATTGCGGCACCCATATCGGCCTGATCGAGGCGACCATCCGTTACGCCCTCGACCATGAAAAGCTCAGTGAAGCCGCGCAGCAACTGATGCAGGACGCGCTCAAGGAGATGGGCGTCACCGAGTTGCAGTAGAGCGCCCGCTGCCGATCCGGTGGCGGTTCGATCGTGGTTGCGCCACCATCGGACAACAATGCCGACGTGCCGCTCCGGTTGAACCCCTCCTACTATCAAGCCAGCTTGCCGACCCGCGTGCCGTACCGGCCCCTGTGTGGTACGTGCGAGGCCCGTGTCTGCGTCATCGGCGGAGGCTTCGCCGGCCTCAATACGGCGCTGGGCCTGGCGGAACGAGGTGTCCGCGGCGTGGTGCTTCTGGAAGCCGCGGAGATGGGCCACGGCGCGTCGGGGCGCAACGGCGGTTTCGTTTTCGGCGGCTTCTCACGCGGCGAGGAAGCCTTGTTGCGCGAACTCGGCCCGCGTCGCGCGAAAGCGCTGTACACCGGCACTCTCGACGCGATGGAGCTGATTCGCCGCCGTATCCGGGAGCAGGCGATCGATTGCGACGTCACCGAGGCGGGGGTGATCTGGGCCAACTGGTTCCGTGACCCCGGGATCCTGCGCGACCGCCAAAGACTGCTTGCCGAGCACTACGGGGTGGACTGGGAGTGGTTGCCGCAAGCCGCGTTGCGCGACCTGCTGCGCACCGAGCGCTATTCCGATGCGTTGTTGGAATGCCAGGGTTTCCATTTCCATCCGTTGAAGTACGCGGTAGGCCTGGCCCGGCAAGCGGCGGCATCCGGCGTTGCCGTGCACGAACACAGCCCGGCGGTGTCGCTCGAACACGTCGGTGCAAAGTGGCGGGTGCGAA
The DNA here is from genome assembly GCA_050737695.1 of Lysobacter sp. Lineage (GTDB taxonomy): Bacteria > Pseudomonadota > Gammaproteobacteria > Xanthomonadales > Xanthomonadaceae > Novilysobacter. The sequence continues at coordinate 28,972 of JBOHYB010000002.1, forward strand.
CGCCCGAGGGCGAAGTCGAGGCCGACCAGGTGGTATTGGCCTGTGGTGGTTATCTCGCCGGCCTGCGCGCGAAGGTCGATGCCGGCGTGATGCCGATCGCGACCTACGTCATGGTCACCGAGCCGCTCGGTACGCGCATGGACGAGGTAATGAGCACGCGGGCAGCGGTGTACGACACCCGTTTCGCGTTCGACTACTACCGGCCGTTGCCGGACAACCGATTGCTTTGGGGTGGCCGGATATCGGTGCTGGATCGACCGCCCCATGCGGTCGAACGGTTGCTGTATCGCGACCTGCTGAAGGTGTTCCCGCAACTGGACGGTATCGGCATCGACCACGCTTGGTCCGGGTTGATGAGCTACGCCCGCCACCAGATGCCGCAGATCGGCCGGATCGACGACGGTCTATGGCTGGCGCAGGCGTTCGGCGGCCACGGTGTGGCACCGACCACGTTCGCCGGCGAGGTGGTCGCTTCGGCGATCGCGGAGGGGGATAACCGCTGGCAGGAGTTCAGCGACTACGGGCTGGTTTCGGCGTTGAAACCCGCAGGTTTCCTCGGCGCGCAGCTGAGCTACTGGTGGGCCGAGGCGAAGGACGCCTGGAAAGCCGCGACCGAACGCTGAATCCCCCGCGGCCTTCGAATTGTAGGAGCGGCTTCAGCCGCGATCGGAAATCGTCCGCCTGCACCGACTCCAGATCGCGGCTGAAGCCGCTCCTACAAAAAAGCCCGTCATCATTGACAGACCGGGCACGCCAAGTGCCCCAATCCACATGCGCCCTACAGCGCCTCGAACACCCCCGCCGCGCCCATCCCGGTGCCGATGCACATCGTCACCATGCCGTACTTCTGCTGCTGGCGACGCAGGCCATGCACGATCGTTGCGGTACGTACCGCGCCGGTCGCTCCGAGCGGATGACCGAGCGCGATCGCGCCACCTAGCGGGTTGATCTTGGACGGATCCAGCCCGCAATCGCGGATCACCGCCAGCGACTGTGCGGCAAACGCTTCGTTGAGTTCGATCCAGTCGAGCTGGTCCTGGGTGATGCCAGCCTGTTTGAGCGCCAGCGGGATCGCCGCGATCGGGCCGATGCCCATCACCTCCGGGCGCACGCCGGCGACCGAGAAGCTGACCAGTCGCGCCAGCGGGGTCAGCCCGTAGTCCTTGATCGCCTGTTCCGAGGCCAGCAGCACCGCGCCGGCGCCATCACTCATCTGCGAACTGTTGCCGGCGGTCACGCTGCCGCCGAACTGGTCGTTGCGGAACACCGGCTTGAGCTTGGCCAGCCCCTCGATCGTCGAGCCCGGGCGCGGGCCTTCGTCGGTGTCGACCAGGGTCTTGCGCAACTGGATGGTGTTGCCGGCAAGATCCGGCACGTGCGACACCACCTCGAGCGGGCTGATCTCGTCCTTGAACGCGCCGGCCTCGATCGCCTTCAGCGCCTTCAGGTGTGACCCCAGCGCGAACGCATCCTGGTCCTCGCGCGAGATCTTCCACTCCTCGGCGACCTTCTCGGCGGTGATGCCCATGCCGTAGGCAATCGCGACGTGGTCGTCTTTGAACACGTTGGGCGACAGCGCGACCTTGTTGCCCATCATCGGCACCATCGACATCGATTCGGTGCCGCCGGCCAGCATCAGGTCGGCCTGGCCGAGGCGGATCTGGTCGGCCGCCAGCGCCACCGACTGCAGGCCCGAGGAACAGAAGCGGTTGATCGTCTGTGCCGGGATCGTGTGCGGCAGGCCGGCCAGCAGCACGCCGATGCGCGCCACGTTCATGCCTTGCTCGGCCTCGGGCATGGCGCAACCGATGATGGCGTCGCCGATGCGGTCGACGTCGATGCCCGGCGCCTGCGCGAGCACGGCCTTCAGCACGTGGGCGAGCATGTCGTCGGGACGGGTGTTGGCGAATACGCCGCGGGCCTTGCCGACCGGGGTGCGGGTGGCGGCGACGATGTAGGCGTCTTGAACTTGCTTGGTCATTTGTATGTCCTCGTCGTCGCTTAGTTGCGGAGCGGCTTGCCGGTCTTGAGCATGTGCGCGATGCGCTCCTGGGTCTTGGGCATCTGCGCCAGCTCGACGAAGTGCTGCCGCTCCAGCTTCAGCAGCCAGTCCTCGTCGACCACCGAATGACGGTCGACCTCGCCGCCGCACAGCACCGTGGCGATCCGGGTTGCGATCTCGTAGTCATGCTGCGAGATGAAGTGGCCCTCCAGCATGTTGACCAGCAGCATCTTGAAGGTCGCGATGCCGACGTCGCCGGCGACCCGGATGTTGCGCGCCGGCAGCGGTGGGCGATAACCGGACTCGGCCAGCGCCCGAGCCTGGGCTTTGGCCACGTGCAGCAGCTCGAACGCGTTGAACACGACGACGTCGTCCTTGCGCGCCAGTTGCAGGTTCTTGGCCTCGACCGCCGAGGTGGAAACCTTGGCCATCGCCACGGTCTCGAACACGGTCTTGAGCTCGACGAACACGTCACCGTTCGGGCCGGCCGCGTCGGAGGCGCGCACCACCAGCTCCTTCAGGCCGCCACCGGCCGGCAGCAGGCCGACGCCGGCCTCGACCAGGCCGACGTAGCTCTCCAGCCCCAGCACCGTCCGCGCCGAATGCATCTGGAACTCGCAACCGCCGCCCAGCGCCAGCCCGCGCACCGCCGCGACCACCGGCACCAGCGAGTACTTGATCCGCTGGCTGGTGGCCTGGAAGTTGGCGACCATCGCCTCGAACTCGGCCAGCTTGCCGGCCTGCAGCGCGCCCAGCGCGCCGGCCAGGTCGGCGCCGGCAGAGAACGGTTCCTTCGGCTGCCAGATCACCAGTCCGGCGAACTCCTTCTCGGCGCGCGCGACCGCTTCCTGCAGCCCGTCAAGCACATGGTCGGAGACCGTGTGCATCTTGGTCTTGAAGCTGACCACGGCGATGTCGTCGCCTTCGTCGGCCCACATCCGCACGCCGTCGTTCTCGAATACGGTGCGGCCCTTCGAGGACTTCTCGCCGATCAACGGATCCGGGAGCCGCTGGCGTGCATACACCGGGTTGGTCGAGCGCGGCACCGTAGCGTCGCGGCTCGGGCTGTAGCTGCCGGCATCGGCATGCACGCCCTCGCGGCCGTCGAACACCCAGTCGGGCAGGGTGGCGTTGCTCATCGCGTCACCGGACACGATGTCCTCGGCGATCCAGTCGGCGACCTGCTTCCAGCCTGCGGCCTGCCAGCTCTCGAACGGACCGACCGACCAGCCGTAGCCCCAGCGCATCGCGAAGTCGACGTCGCGGGCAGTCTCGGCGATGTCCTTGAGGTGGAACGCGCCGTAATGGAAGGTGTCGCGAAAGCAGGCCCACAGAAACTTGGCCTGCGGATGCGCGCTAGCGCGCAAGGCTGCGAATTTCTTCGACGGATCCTTCTCCTTAAGCAGCGCCGCGACTTCCGGATCAAGCTCCGGGGTCGACGGCCGGTAGTCCTGCGCCTTCAGGTCGAGGACGAGGATGTCCTTGCCCTTCTTGGTGTAGAACCCCGCGCCGGTCTTGGCTCCGAGCGCGCCTTTCTCGACCAGCCCGGCCAGCCACTTCGGCGCCTTGAAATACTTGTGCCACGGGTCGTCGGGCAGGGTGTCGGCCATGGTCTTGATGACATGGGCCATGGTGTCGAGCCCGACCACGTCGGCGGTGCGATAGGTCGCCGATTTGGGACGGCCGATCGCCGGGCCAGTCAGCGCATCGACGGTGTCGAAGCCGAGCTTGAACTGTTCGGTGTGGTGCATCGCCGCCAGCATCGAGAACACGCCGATGCGGTTGCCGATGAAGTTCGGGGTGTCGCGCGCGATCACCACGCCCTTGCCGAGGGTGGTGGTCAGGAAGGTCTCGAGATTCGCCAGCACCGCCGGGTCGGTGGCCTTGGCCGGGATCAACTCGGCCAGGTGCATGTAGCGCGGAGGGTTGAAGAAATGCACGCCGCAGAAGCGCGGACGCAGCGTCTCGGGCAGCACGTCGGCGAGCTTGTTGATGCCCAACCCGGAGGTGTTGCTGGCCAGCACTGCGTGGCTGGCGATGTGCGGGGCGATCTTCTTGTACAGGTCCTGCTTCCACTCCATCTTCTCGGCGATAGCCTCGATCACGAGGTCGCAGTCATCCAGCAGGTCCAAGCCGGTGTCGTAGTTGGCCGCGACGATCCGTTTGGCCAGCGCCTTGTCGGCGAGCGGGGCGGGGCTGAGCTTGGCCAGCCCGGCAATCGCCTTGTTGACCACGCCATTAGGGTCGCCGTCCTTCGCGGGCAGGTCGAACAGCACCGTGTCGACCCCGGCGTTGACCAGGTGCGCGGCAATCTGCGCGCCCATCACGCCGGCGCCGAGGACGGCGGCACGACGCACAAGTAGTTTCTCGGCCATTTTCAGTAACTCCTTGATAAATTTGTTTTTGTAGCCAGAATCTGGCGGCTCAACTCTCGAAACCCGCTGCTGCAAACCGGATCAACTCGCGCGCCGCACGCTCCCGATGGGCCTTCTCCGCGGTGCCCGAGGGCCGCTTGATCAGGCCGAAGTCGGCCATTGCGTAGGTCAACGCGCCGGCCAGGAAGTCCAGCCGCCAGTACAGCTCCTCCTTGCTCAGTTCCGGCACGCAGGCCGCGATCGCTTTGGCGAATTCGCGCAGCACGTGGCCGTAGTGGTCGGACAGGAACTTGCGCAGGCTGTCGTTCTTTTCCGCGTAGGCGCGCGCCACCACCCGGACGAAAGCCGCGCCGCCGTGGCGGTCCTGGGCGATGGCCAGGGCGGGTTCGACAAAGGCGGCCAGAATCGGCTCCAGCTCGCCAGGATGCTGTTCCAGAGCGGCTTTCAGGGCGGACAGGCGGTGTGCGCTCATCTCGTCCATGCGGCGACGGAACACCTCGTTGACGAGGTTCTCCTTGCTGCCGAAGTGGTAGTTGACCGCAGCGATGTTGACGTCGGCCCGGCTGGTGACCTGGCGCAGCGATGTGCCGCTGAAGCCGAACTGGGCGAACAGGTCCTCGGCGGCGCCGAGGATGCGGTCCTTGGTGGAGAAGTGGGTAGTGGCGGCCATAGTCGTCCGGGAGACTGGAGCGTTCTGCGAGGGTGGATTAATCAAACGCTTGTTTGATGCTACGGCCGGGCGATGGCAATCGTCAACGCAGGGACGGTGTGAATCGCAAACAATGCACCGGGGCACTGCAAAACCGCATGACGATCCGGTAGTATTACCGCAGCCATATCGGCTAAACCCGCGTCCCGACGCGGGTTTTTCTGTTATTCTCGGGCGCGAACCCAGGCAAGAAAGGGTCGCGGCCCGCCTACCCGGAGACATCCCATGGCGCTGGAGCGCACCCTGTCCATCATCAAGCCCGACGCCGTCGCCAAGAACGTCATCGGCGAGATCTACACCCGTTTCGAGAAGGCCGGCCTGAAGGTCGTCGCCTCGAAGATGAAGCACCTGTCCAAGGCCGAGGCCGAGGGTTTCTACGCCGTCCACCGCGAGCGTCCGTTCTTCAACGCGCTGGTCGAGTTCATGATCTCCGGCCCGGTGATGATCCAGGCGCTGGAAGGCGAGGGCGCGGTACTCAAGAACCGTGACCTGATGGGCGCCACCAACCCGAAGGAAGCCGCCGCCGGCACCATCCGCGCCGACTTCGCCGACAGCATCGACGCCAACGCGGTGCACGGCTCGGACAGCCTGGAGAACGCCGCGAACGAGATCGCGTACTTCTTCCCGGCGACCGACGTCTTCGCTCGCTAAACAATCAAGATCGACACAAGGCCATGACCCGTAACCGCGACAACACCATCGATATCACCCTCGCCAGCGCCCTAAACGCCGGAGTAGAGGTGCCGATGGCGGCGGGGACGGGTTTAGCCGCTACCGCCGCGGCGGAGTCGAAGACCAACCCGGAGCCGGCCTCGGCCGGCTCCAGAACGAATATTTTCGACCTCGACCGCGTCTCGCTCGAGGACTTCTTCGAGAACGTCCTCGGCGAGAAACGTTACCGCGCGCACCAGGTGATGAAGTGGATCCACCACCGCTACGTCACCGAATTCGATGACATGACCGACCTCGGCAAGGCCCTGCGGGCCAAGCTGCACCAGCACGCCGAGGTCCGCGCGCCGATGGTCATTCACGAGAAACCCTCCGTCGACGGCACCCACAAGTGGCTGATCGGCATGGACCCGAAGAACGCGATCGAGGCGGTCTTCATCCCCGACAAGGGTCGCGGCACCCTGTGCGTGTCCAGCCAGGTCGGCTGCGCGCTCAACTGCCAGTTCTGCTCCACCGCCACCCAGGGCTTCAACCGCAACCTGACCACCGCCGAGATCATCGGCCAGGTATGGGTCGCCGCGCGCCACCTGGGCAACATCCCGCACCAGCAGCGCAAGCTGACCAACGTGGTGATGATGGGCATGGGCGAGCCGCTGATGAATTTCGACAACGTCGTGCGGGCGATGAGCATCATGCGCGACGACCTCGGCTACGGCCTGGCCAACAAGCGCGTGACCCTGTCGACCGCCGGCATGGTGCCGATGATCGACAAGCTCGGGCAGGTCAGCGACGTCTCGCTGGCGGTCTCGCTGCATGCCGCCAACGACGAGTTGCGCACCGAGCTGGTGCCGCTCAACAAGAAGTACCCGATCGAGGAACTGATGGCCGCCTGCGAGCGCTACGTCAAGCGCAAGCCGCGTTCGTCGATCACCTTCGAGTACACCCTGATGAAGGGCGTGAACGACCAGCCGCGGCATGCGCGCGAACTGGCGCGACTGATGCGCCAGTTCGACAACGCGACCCAGATGAAGGACGCCGGCAAGGTCAACCTGATTCCATTCAACCCGTTCCCCGGCACCCGTTTCGAGCGCTCCGCCGAAAGCGACATCCGCGCGTTCCAGAAACTGCTGCTGGATGCCCAGGTGCTGACAATGGTGCGGCGCACCCGCGGCGACGACATCGACGCCGCCTGCGGCCAGCTCAAGGGCCAGGTCATGGACCGCACCCGTCGCCAGGCCGAGTTCCGCAAGACTCTGGCAGCGCAGGGGGCGGACGATGCGGCCGCTTGACCGGGGAACGACGCCGCCGCCGGCAGCCGGATGGGCGTGGTTGTTGGGGCTGGCAGTGATGGTGACGACGTTGGCCGGCTGCAACCGACTCAGCTTCATCAAACCCGATTACACCCGCAGCGACTTCCGCCGCACCGCGGCCGAACTCGACATCACCACCGACAGCCGCAACGAGGACTCGGTGGCCGCGCGTTTGGCGGTGCAGCAGGGCCAGCTCGCGCTTGCCCGTGGCGACCTCGACGCTGCACGACAGGCGGCGCAACAGGCGCTGGACGCGAATCCAGAGTCCGCTGCCGCCCATACCCTGCGTGGCGTAGTCGCCGCCCGTGAAGGCAAGACCGACCTCGCCGGCGATCACTACCGCCGCGCGGTCGAGCTGGCCCCGCACGTGGGCGGCATGCACAACAACTACGCCACCTGGCTGTGCGCCAACGGAAGGGCCGACGAGTCGCTTGCCTGGTTCGACCAGGCCTTGGCCGACCGCAACTACCGGACGCCTGCGGTGGCGCTGTCCAACGCAGGCAGCTGCGCTAACGAGGCCGGCCAGAGTGCGCACGCCGCGCGTTACCTGGAAGCCGCGCTGAAGCTCGACCCGGAAAATCCGGTCGCGCTGGCGGCCATGGCCGAGCACGAGTTCCTCGCGGGACGGGCCTTCCATGCGCGTGCATTTTCGCAACGACGGCTCGCCGCAGCACCGGCAAACGCATCCGTGCTGTTGCTTGCGTCACAGATCGAACAAAAACTCGGCGACAAGGAGGCCGCCGCCGGCTACGTTCAACGACTGCGGGCGGAGTTCCCGGATACATCGCGGACTCCGGAACAGGGGATGACGGGAAACGATGATGCAGTCGAATGAAATCGCGCCTGGCGGCGTCGATAGCTGCGGCACTCGCCTCAAGCAGGCGAGGGAGCGGGCAGGCCTTTCGCAGGAAGAGGTGTCCGCCCGCCTGAAGATGCCGGTCCGGGTGGTTCGTGCCCTCGAATCCGACGACTGGTCGCAAGCCGGTGCCCCGGTATTCGTGCGCGGCCAGTTGCGCAGCTACTCGCGCCTGCTCGGAATCGAGCTCGACCTGGACTCGGTCCAGCAGGAAGTGGGCAGCGTCGCCCCGTCCGAGCTGGTCAGCCACAGCCATACCCCCCGTTACCAGCGGATGTTCGAGCACGCGACCCGTCGCGCGGTCTACATCGCGATTACCGCGGTGATCGCGGTGCCGGTCTGGCTCGCGACCCGGCCGCATCTGTCCAACGACGATCTGAACGTGCAATCGCTCGACGTGCAGACCGTGCCGGTCGACGCCGGCAGCGCACCGCCGCCGGCACGCAAGGCACCGGAACGCACCCCGCTCATCGCCTCGATGGGCGCCATGCGCAGCACCGCGGTGGAAGCTGCGGCGTTGTCGATCACCTTCAACGGCGAAAGCTGGGTGCAGGTGTTCGACGCGGATGGCAGCAAGCTCGAACAGGGGCTACTGGCCGATGGCGAGCGCCGCAGCTACGACGAGGGCGAGGTCGGGCATGTCGTGCTCGGCAATGCGTCGGCGGTCGAAGTCCGCCAGGACGGCGAACTGGTCGACCTGGCACCGTTCAGCCGCGCGAACGTGGCACGCTTTACGCTATCCTCTGACGGTTCCCTCGCGCCGGTCGTCGACTGACCCGCGCCGCGGGTTCGACACTCTCACCGGCCCGTTTCGCGGGCTTGTCCAAATTACTGGTCCCCGGCTTCAAGTCGGGGCGGGATGGCAGCTACCGCATGGCACTAGACGATCCACTCGACGAACACGAACAAAGCGAACGCGTCCTTGAATGGCTGCGCGCCAACGGCGCCGGCCTGATCGGCGGCATCGTCCTCGGCCTGGCCGCCATCGGCGGCTGGAAATGGTGGCAAGCGCAGCAGCAGCAACAGCAGCTCGCCAAGGCCGACCAGTACCAGGCCGCCGTCGACGCGATCGAGGCCGGCAATGGCGAAGGTGCCGGGAAAGTGCAGGCGCTCGGCGAGGGCGTTTTGACGAACCTGGCCGCGCTGGAACTGGCCGCCTCGCAGGTCGAAGCGAACCAGAACACCGCGGCGATCGAGACCCTGCGTGGCATCACGCCCGGCAATCCGGCCATCGCCGATATCGTCAACCAGCGGCTGGCGCGACTGTTGATCGACACCGACCAGGCCAAAGCCGCGCTGGCGCTGCTCGACACCGCCAGCACGCCGGCCGCGCTGCAGATCCGCGGTGATGCCCAGTACGCCCTCGGCCAGGCCGACCAGGCCCGCGAGTCCTACCAGCAGGCGCTGACCCGACTCGACGTGGCCTCGCCACTGCGGCGCGTGCTCGAACTCAAACTCACGGAAGTCGGCGGCAGCGCCGACCGCACCGAGGCAAAGTCTTGATGAAGTCTGCAGCGATTCCCCGCGCCACCGCCAACTCCATCGCAACCGGCTCGCATGCCCGCCGGTCCAACTGGGTCCGTTTCGGCATGGTCGCGTTGTGCGCGACCACGCTGGCGGGCTGCAGCACGATCAAGGGTTGGTTCCAGAACGATGAAGACAAGGCCAAGGCGCCAACGGAGCTGACCGAGATCACCCCGGCGGTAACGGTTGCCGAAATCTGGTCGGTCAATGCCGGCAAGGGCGAAGACCTGCTCGGCGCCCGCCAGGGTCCGGTCGTCGCCGATGGCCGGGTCTACGCCGCGGCCGTGGAAGGCGGCGTCCATGCATTCGACCTGCAGAGCGGCAAACCGGTCTGGACCTACGAGAGCGAGTTGCGCCTCAGCGGCGGTCCCGGCGTGGGCGAGGGTGTGGTCGCCATCGGCAGCCTCGACGGCGACGTGATCGCGCTCGATGCTGCCACCGGCACCGAGAAGTGGACGGCCAAGGTCAACAACGAGGTGATCGCCGCGCCGGCGGTCGGCATGGGCATGGTCTTCGTGCATTCCAACGATGGCCGGGTGACCGCGCTCGATGCAGCGACCGGCGAGCGTCGCTGGTTCTGGAACCACGACGTGCCGACGCTGTCGGTGCGTGGCAACGATGCGCCGGTGCTCGGCCCGGGCTACCTGTTCATCGGCAATGACGACGGTACCGTCAGCGCGCTCGCCGCGCAGGACGGACGGCCGCTGTGGGAACAGGCGATCGCCCAGCAGGAAGGCCGCACCGAACTCGACCGCATGGCCGATGTCGACGGCACCCCGGTGCTGGACAACACCACCTTGTTCGCGACCAGCTTCAAGGGCCAGACCATGGCCATCGACGCGCCCAGCGGCCAGCCGATGTGGCTCAGCGACAACGGCGGCCCCGGCGAGGTGGCGGTCGCCCCGGGCGTGGTAGCGGTCACCGGGTTCGACGGGGCGGTGTTCGGCCTGGACAAGACCAGCGGCGCCGCGTTGTGGCAACAGCCGGGACTGGTCCGCCGCAGCACGACGTCGCCGGCGATCCACGGCGACTATGCGGTCGTCGGCGATTTCGACGGCTACCTGCATTGGCTGGACCTCGGCACCGGCGAGTTCGCCGCCAGGACCCGCGTCGGCGGCGATCCCCTGCGGGCCACGCCGGTAGTGGCGGATGGCATTCTGATCGTGCAGGACATCGAAGGCGACCTGAGGGCCTATCGCCTCGGACAATGAACCGATCCGGCGCCCGACCCGTGGCGGGTCGGGCGCCGGGGAAAGCATTAGGGAAATGGGGAGCCGGCAGTCGATAATGGGCAGTGCGCCCGTTCCGCTGCCGGTTTTGCTTTTCCGGTCCGATTTACTGCTCCACACATTCCGGCTGATCCCATGCTTCCGCTAGTCGCGCTCGTTGGTCGTCCCAACGTAGGTAAATCCACGCTGTTCAACGCGCTCACCCGCAGCCGCGACGCCCTGGTCCACGACCAGCCAGGCGTGACCCGCGACCGTCATTACGGCGTGTGCCGGCCGGAAGGGCAGCGGACATTCGCGGTGGTCGACACCGGCGGCATCGCCGGCGAGAGCGAGCACCTGGTCGAGGGCCTGCTTGGCGCGACCGCCCGCCAGGCCCGTGCCGCCGCGACCGAGGCCGACCTGGTGCTGTTCATCGTCGACGGCCGCGAAGGCGCCTCGGCGCTGGACGACGAGATCCTCGCCTGGCTGCGCAAGACCGCGCGGCCGACGATGCTGGTGATCAACAAGACCGACGGCATCGACACCCAGGCCGCGCTCAACGATTTCGCCCGCTATGGCTTCAGCGAGGTCGTGGCGATTTCCTCGGCGCACCGGCAGGGCATCGACGAGTTGATCGACGAGGTGATCGAGCGGCTGCCGGACGAGGGCGTGTCGACCGAGCTCGACAACGACCCGTCGCGCGTCCGGATCGCCTTCATCGGCCGCCCCAACGTCGGCAAGTCGACCCTGGTCAACCGGTTGCTCGGCGAGGAGCGGATGATCGCCTCGGAGGTGCCGGGGACCACCCGTGACTCGGTGGCGATCGACATGGAGCGCGACGGTCGCCGTTACCGGCTGATCGACACCGCCGGCCTGCGCCGCAAGTCGCGGGTCGACGAGGCGGTCGAGAAATTCTCGATCATCAAGACCCTGCAGGCGATCGAGCAGTGTCAGGTCGCGGTGGTGATGCTCGACGCCGGCGAAGGCGTGACCGACCAGGATGCCAGCGTACTCGGCTATGCGCTCGACGCCGGCCGCGCACTGGTCGTCGCGGTCAACAAGTGGGACGGGCAGAGCGATTACCAGCGCCAGCAGGCCGAATCGCTGCTGTCGCGCAAGCTGAGCTTCGTCGAATGGGCCGAAGCGGTGCGGATCAGCGCCAAGCACGGTTCCGGCTTGGGCGAACTGTTCAAGGCGATCCACCGCGCCCACGCCTCGGCGACCCACGAATTCAGCACCAGCGAAGTCACCAAGGCGATGGAAATCGCCTACGAGACCAACCCGCCGCCGGTGGTCCGCGGCCACGTCGCCAAGCTGCGCTACGCCCACCCGGCGGCGAGCAATCCGCCCACCTTCGTGGTCCACGGCAACCGCCTGCGCACCCTCAGCGAGAGCTACAAGCGTTATCTCGAAAACTTCTTCCGCAAGCGCTTCAAGCTGGTCGGCACCCCGATCCGCTTCGTCTTCAAGGAAGGGGCGAACCCCTACGAGGGCAAGAAGAACGTGCTCAGCGAGAAGCAGATCGCCAAGAAGCGCCGCCTGATTCGGCACGTCAAACGCGGCAAGTGACGCGGCCGCTCGACCAGGCGCTCGCCGTCGTTCGCGACGTTGCGGCCAGCCGCCGTCTCGAATCCGAAACGCTGGCACTGTCGCGCTGCCATGGTCGGGTGGTCCAGCAGGACGTGGCCTCCATCCACATCGCGGGACCGGCCGGCAACGCCGATCCGGCAATCCGATACGGTTGGGTGATGACGCCTGCAAGGGTCGCGCTCGCGGCATCGCTCGGCATCCCGGCGTTGTCGGTCGCGCGCCGGCCTACGGTTGCGGTGTTCACCACCGGCAACGATCTGATCGAGCCCGGCATGCCGCTCGCCGCCGGGCAGGCCTACGACGGCAGCCGTGAACTGCTGATGGGGCTGCTGCGCGCCGAAGGGCTGGAGCCGACCGCCTGGCCGCGGCTGCCGGACGACCCGCGACAGATCGAGATCGCGCTGCGTGATGCGGGCTGCGCGTTCGACCTGGTGGTCATTTGCGAGTCACCGACGGCCAGCGCTGGCGCGTTTGTCGCCAAGGTGTTGGGGCAGTTCGGCACCGTCCACCTCAACGACATGCCGACGAGCTTCGGTGCGCCGGTTCTGTTCGGGAGCCTCGACCAGGCCCGGGTGCTCGGCTTGCCCGATGATCCGCTGGCGCTGACGGCGGCTTGGCTGACCTTGGGACGCGCGCTCGTCGATGGCCTACAGGGGCGCATCGAGCCACGCTTGGCGTTGCGGGCGCGGCTGACTCGCCCGGTCGACCTGGCACAACTGCAAGGCGACTTCGTTCCGGCCCGGATCGAAGTGGAGGGCGACGGGCTGCGAGTCGATCCGCGGATGTCTGGGCTGGCGGATTCCCACGGTTTGATCCTGCTGCAGGGGGATTCGCAGACCTTCCCGGCAACGGCCATCGTGGACGTGATTCCCCTGTAGGAGCGGCTTTAGCCGCGATCTGGAATCGGCACCAGTAATGACTCCAGATCGCGGCTAAAGCCGCTCCTACAAGGATACGGACGACCCCGGGCGTGGCGAAGGCGGATAATCACGCCATGGATATCGAGATCATCACTCCCGCCGAAGCCCGCCGCCGTCAACTGATGGGCGTGCTGCTGGTCGACGTGCGCGAATCGCACGAACGCGCGCTCGGCATGGCCGAAGGCGCGATCGGCGTTGCTCGCGCCGAGTTGGTGGCCGATCCGCGTGCCACCGTGCCCGATCGCGATACCGAGGTGCTGCTGATCTGCGAGATGGGTGGACGCTCCGTGAAGGCCGCCCAGACCCTGGTCGAAGCCGGCTATCGACGGGTCGCGTCAGTCGATGGCGGCACCCGGCGCTGGCGCAGCGACGAGCTTCCCCTGGTCCAGCCCACGGATGCCGACCTGGATTTTTACGACCGTTATTCGCGACACTTGAGCCTGCCCGAGGTCGGGGAGGCCGGCCAGCGTCGATTGCAGGCGGCGCGGGTGGCGATGATCGGTGCCGGCGGGTTGGGCTCGCCGGCGGCGTACTACCTCGCCGCGGCCGGCGTCGGCACGCTGGTGTTGGCCGACGACGACGTGGTCGACCGCAGCAACCTGCAGCGGCAGATCCTGCACACCGAAGCGCGGATCGACCTGCCCAAGGTCGAATCGGCGCGGATCGCGCTGTCGGCGCTCAACCCCAAGGTCACCGTCGAGGGTTTTCGCGAGCGCATTACCAGCGACAACGTCGAACGCCTGCTCGCCGGTGCCGACGTGGTGCTCGACGGCGCCGACAATTTCGCCGTCCGCTACCTGCTCAACGACGCCTGCGTGAAGCTCGGCAAGCCGCTGGTGTACGGCGCGGTGCTGCGGTTCCACGGCCAGACCAGCGTGTTCGATGCGGGCCGCCATCGCGGCGAGGCGCCGTGCTACCGCTGCCTGTTTCCCGAACCGCCATCGGCGGAAGACGCGCCCAACTGCAGCGAGGCCGGCGTGCTCGGCGTGTTGCCCGGGGTGATCGGCCTGCTGCAGGCGACCGAGGTGATCAAGCTGATCCTCGGCATCGGCGAGCCGCTGACCGGGCGTCTGCTGCACTTCGATGCACTGGCGATGCGCTTTCGCGAGATCCGGCTGCATGCCGATCCCGAATGCGTGGTCTGCGCGCCTGGCCGTGAGTTCCCCGGCTACATCGACTACGCCGCGTTCTGCTCCGGCGCCTGAAGCCCGCTTCTCGTAGGAGCGGCTTCAGCCGCGATCTGAAATCGGACGCACGGCCGGGCATCCGATCGCGGCTGAAGCCGCTCCTACAAGAGCGACAGCGCTCAACGCAGGAAATCCGACAGTGCATGCCGATAACCCGGTTGCAAGTGGATGTCATTGTGATCGGCCTGCGGGAATTCGACGATCTCCGGCGGCGCCGGCAATGCTTCGACCAGCGCATCCGTTCGCGCCGCAGGCACCACCGCATCCCGACCCGCGCGCAGCACCAGCACCGGCTCCCGGTAGGCCGCCAGCAATGCGGCCGAGTCGTAGCGGTCCTCCATCAGCCAACCCACCGGCAGCCACGGATAGTGCCCCTGGGCGACCGCCGCAAGGCTGTCGAACGGCGTCACCAGCACCAGCCGGTCCACCGGACGATGTGCCGCCACATGGCTGGCGACGCCACCGCCAAGGCTGCGGCCCATCAGCGAGATTCGTTGTCCGCGATGGCGCGAGTGCGCCAGGTCATACAGCGCCAGCGCGTCCCCGGTGAGGGCGGCCTCGCTTGGCTCGCCGTCGCTGGCCCCGTAGCCGCGGTACGCCAGCAGGTACACGCTGCGGCCGGGGAACCAGGCGGCGAAATCGTCCCGGTTGTCCTCGACGCGTTCGGCATTGCCGCCGAAGTACAGGATCGGATCGGGCTGGCCCGGATTGACCACCCAGCCGCGCAGCGTCACCCCGTCGCGTTCGAGGACGAGGTCGGTCGGAACCTCGCCATGGGTGAACTGGGGGAAATAGATCAGGTCGCGTTGCTTGAAGTACATCCAGCCGCATACGAAGGCGTAAACCACCAGCGGCAGCGCGAACAGGGCGAGCATGTGCCGACGCGACATCGGACTCAATGGAACCGGCGGCGTGGCCGCGCCGCTTCGGAGTGGGCAATCTCGGTCATCGTCGGCATGGCGGGCAGGGATGCGATAATGCGCGGCCCGACTCTAACGCAGGTCCGCAGACCCCGCATGACGGCTTCCTCGTCCGCTCCCACGACCACCACCTTTGCCGGCGAAGCGCCGCGCCAGGCCCGCATCCTCGACGGCAAGCGCATCGCCGAGGACCTGCTGGACAACCTCAAGGCCCGGGTCGACGCGCGGATCGCCGCCGGCAAGTCGCGGCCGGGGCTGGCGGTGGTGCTGGTGGGACGGGACCCGGCCTCGGCGGTGTACGTGCGCAACAAGCGTCGCGCGGCCGAGAAGGTCGGCATCCGCGCGATCGACTTCGACCTGCCGGCCGACACCGGCGACGCCGAGCTGCTGGCCCTGATCGACAAGCTGAACGCCGACCCCGAGGTCCACGGCATCCTGGTGCAACTGCCGCTGCCGGACCGCCGCGACCCGTCGGCGCTGATCCATCGCATTTCGCCGGGCAAGGACGTCGACGGCTTCCATCCGGAGAACGTCGGCCACCTGGCCCTGCGCGAGTTCGGCCTGCGCCCCTGCACGCCGCGCGGCATCACCACCTTGCTGGCCTACACCGACCGCCCGGTGCGCGGCGCCAGCGCGACGATCGTCGGGGTCTCCAACCACGTCGGCCGTCCAATGGCGCTGGAGCTGCTGATCGCCGGCTGCACCACCACCAGTTGCCACAAGTTCACTCCGCCGGAGGTGCTGGAGGCCGCCGTGCGCGGCGCCGACATCCTGGTGGTGGCGGTCGGCCGGCCGCAGCTGATCCCGGGCGAGTGGGTCAAGCCCGGCGCGGTGGTGATCGATGTCGGCATCAACCGGCTCGACGACGGCCGCCTGGTCGGCGATGTCGGCTTCGAGGCCGCGGCGATGCGGGCCAGCTGGATCACCCCGGTGCCGGGTGGGGTGGGGCCGATGACCGTCGCGACGCTGATGCAGAACACGCTGGAAGCCGCCGAGGCGGCGGATAAAGTGCTTTTGTAGGAGCGGGTTTAGCCGCGATCGGGAATTGTTCGCCCGCGCCGACTCCAGATCGCGGCTAAAGCCGCTCCTACAACAGCGAAGGGCTTGCGTATCCGGAGCCCCGGAACGCGGTACAATGGCGCGCTTCATCCTCCCCGGGCCGCCCCATGTTGCGCATCCAGGCTGAAGCGCTGACCTACGACGACGTATCGCTCGTCCCCGCGCATTCGACCGTCCTGCCGAAGGACGTTTCGCTCACCACCCGCGTCACCCGCGACCTGTCCATCCGCCTGCCATTGTTGTCGGCGGCGATGGACACCGTCAGCGAGGCCCGCCTGGCCATCGCGATGGCGCAGCTCGGCGGCATCAGCATCATCCACAAGAACATGAGCGTGGCCCAGCAGGCCGCGCACGTGGCCCAGGTCAAGACCTTCGAGGCCGGCGTCATCAAGTCGCCGTTCACGGTCAGCCCCGACACCAGCATCGCCGACGTGCTCAAGCTGACCCGCGCCCGCAACATCTCCGGCGTGCCAGTGGTCGACGGCGGCCAGCTGGTCGGCATCGTCACCAGCCGCGACATGCGCTTCGAGACCAAGCACGACGATCCGGTCCGCCACATCATGACCAAGAAGGATCGCCTGGTCACGGTGAGGGAGGGCGCATCCGACGAGGAGGTGCTCGGCCTGCTGCACAAGCACCGGATCGAGAAGGTGCTGGTGGTCAACGACGGCTTCGAGCTGCGCGGGCTGATCACGGTCAAGGACATCCAGAAGAAGTCCGACAATCCCAACGCCGCCTACGACAGCAGCGAGCGCCTGCTGGTTGGTGCCGCGGTCGGCGTCGGCGGCGACACCGAGTCGCGCATCGAGGCCCTGGCCGCGGCCGGCGTCGACGTGGTCGTGGTCGATACCGCGCACGGCCACTCGCAGGGCGTGTTGGAGCGTGTGCGCTGGGTCAAGAAGAACTTCCCGCAGTTGCAGGTCATCGGCGGCAACATCGTCACCGGCGATGCCGCGCTGGCGTTGATGGACCACGGCGCGGACGCGGTCAAGGTCGGCGTCGGCCCGGGTTCGATCTGCACCACCCGTATTGTCGCCGGTGTCGGCGTGCCGCAGATCACCGCGGTGTCGATGGTCGCCGAGGCGCTGCAGGACCGCATCCCGCTGATCGCCGACGGCGGCATCCGCTACTCCGGCGACATCGGCAAGGCGCTGGTCGCCGGCGCGTCGACGGTGATGGTCGGTGGCCTGTTCGCCGGCACCGAGGAGGCGCCCGGCGAGGTCGAGCTGTTCCAGGGACGCAGCTACAAGAGCTACCGCGGCATGGGCAGCCTCGGCGCGATGGAGCAGGGCTCCAAGGACCGCTATTTCCAGGACGCCAGCGACGCCGACAAGCTGGTGCCCGAGGGCATCGAAGGTCGGGTGCCATACCGCGGCCCGCTCGCCGGTGTGGTCCACCAGCTGGTCGGCGGCCTGCGCGCGACGATGGGCTATGTCGGCTGCGCGACCATCGAGGACATGCGCAAGACCCCGCAATTCGTCCGCGTGACCAACGCCGGCTCGCGCGAGAGCCACGTCCACGACGTGCAGATCACCAAGGAACCGCCGAACTATCGCGCCGGCTGATTGTCGCGGTGCTCGCCGCGGTTGATGCTCCCTTCCAATTCCACGCGATCGCAGTACCGAACCAAGGGGTCGAAATGCCGGAAGTAGCGAGCCTCATCGGGTTTTCCCTGATCGCGCTGGGCATGGTGCTGACGCCCGGCCCCAACATGATCTACCTGATCTCGCGCTCGATCTGCCAAGGCCCGATCGCCGGGCTGATCTCCCTTGGCGGGGTCGCTCTCGGGTTCGTGTTCTACATGCTGTGTGCGGCCTTCGGCATTACCGCAATCGTCATGGCCGTGCCCTATGCCTATGACGCGCTGCGGTTCGCTGGGGCCGTGTATCTGCTGTGGTTGGCGTGGCAAGCAGTGAAGCCGGGCGGCCGCTCGCCGTTGCAGGTTCGGGATTTGCCTGCCGACAGTCCTGGCAGGCTCTTTGCGATGGGCTTCGCGACCAATCTGCTGAACCCGAAGATTGCGGTCATGTACCTGTCGCTGCTTCCGCAATTCATCAATCCGGAGCAGGGCAGCGTATTGGCGCAGTCGCTGGTGCTTGGCGCGGTCCAGATCGGCGTCAGCGTCAGCGTCAACGCCATCATCGCCATCACCGCCGGCTCCATTGCCGCGTTCCTCGCCGGGCGTCCGGCGTGGATCACCGTACAGCGCTGGCTTATGGGAACGGTGCTGGCCGGGCTGGCATTCCGGATGGCCACTGAAGCCCGTCGCTAGGCCAATACGCCCTTTTTTTTCGTTGCCATGTGTTTCTTATGACCGACATCCACAGCGACAAGATCCTCATCCTCGACTTCGGCGCGCAGTACACGCAGCTGATCGCCCGCCGTATCCGCGAGATCGGGGTGTACTGCGAAATCTGGGCCTGGGACCACGATCCGGCCGAGATCGCGAAGTACGGTGCCAAGGGCATCATCCTGTCGGGTGGGCCGGAATCGACCACATTGGCCGACGCCCCTCGGGCGCCGCAGGAAGTGTTCGACGCCGGCTTGCCGATCCTCGGCATCTGCTACGGCATGCAGACGCTGGCCGCGCAGCTCGGCGGCACCACCGAAGCCGCCGACGCGCGCGAATTCGGCCATGCCGAGGTCGAGCTGGTCGCCCACGACGCCTTGCTTGGCGGTCTGTCCGACCACGGCGGCGAGCCGCGCCTGAACGTCTGGATGAGCCACGGCGACCACGTTGCCACCGCGCCGCCGGGTTTCACCGTCACCGCGAGGACCGACCGCATCCCGGTCGCGGCGATGGCCTGTGATGCCAAGCGCTGGTACGGCGTGCAGTTCCACCCGGAAGTCACCCACACCCTGCAGGGCCAGACCCTGCTGCGCCGCTTCGTCACCGAGATCTGCGGCTGCCAGACCTTGTGGACCGCGGCGCACATCATCGACGACCAGATCGCCCGCGTGCGCGAACAGGTCGGCGATGACGAAGTGATCCTCGGCCTCTCGGGCGGCGTCGATTCTTCGGTGGTCGCCGCGTTGCTGCACAAGGCGATCGGCGAGCAGCTGACCTGCGTGTTCGTCGACACCGGCCTGCTGCGCTGGCAGGAAGGCGACCAGGTGATGGCGATGTTCGCTGAGCACATGGGCGTCAAGGTGGTGCGGGTCAACGCCGCCGACCGCTACTTCAAGGCGCTCGAAGGCGTCGCCGACCCGGAGGCAAAGCGCAAGATCATCGGCAACCTGTTCGTCGAGATATTCGACGAGGAGTCCGCCAATCTGGCCAACGCCAAGTGGCTCGCGCAGGGCACGATCTACCCCGACGTGATCGAGTCGGCCGGCAGCAAGACCGGCAAGGCCCACGTCATCAAGAGCCACCACAACGTCGGTGGCCTGCCCGAGCACATGAAGCTGGGCCTGGTCGAACCGCTGCGCGAGCTGTTCAAGGACGAGGTGCGGCGGCTCGGCGTCGAGCTCGGCCTGCCCGAGACGATGGTCTACCGCCACCCGTTCCCCGGCCCGGGCCTGGGCGTGCGCATTCTCGGTGAGGTCAAGCGCGAGTACGCCGAGCTGCTCGGCAAGGCCGACCACATCTTCATCGACGAGTTGCGCAAGGCCGGTCTGTACGACAAGACCAGCCAGGCCTTCGCGGTGTTCCTGCCGGTCAAGTCGGTGGGCGTGGTCGGCGACGCCCGCGCCTACGAGTGGGTGATTGCGCTGCGCGCGGTGGAGACCATCGACTTTATGACCGCCCACTGGGCGCACTTGCCGTATGAGTTCCTCGGCAAAGTTTCAAATAGAATTATCAATGAGTTGCGAGGTGTTTCTCGCGTTGTTTATGACATAAGTGGCAAGCCTCCGGCGACAATCGAGTGGGAGTGACGAGCGCGGTGTGGCCTACGGCAAGCTGAAATCTCTTACTTGGGAACAGGGGAGCGGGCGATGACAGTGCAGCAGGATGGGCGGGAATCGCGTGTCGCAGTTCTTGTGGATTGCGACAATGTCCCTCCTTCAATACTCGACCATGCACTACGTTTCGTCGCACGATTCGGCCGTGTCGTGGTCCGGCGTGGCTATGGCAACCCGGGTACGCTCGCCGGTAACCGCTGGCAGGAGGCACTGGTTCAACTGGCATTTACGCCCTGCCTTCAGTACCAATACGCAAGTGGCAAGAACACCGCGGATATCGCCTTGGCCTTGGACGCGCTGGAAATGCTGTTCGATGACAAGGTGGATACGTTCTGCTTTGTGACGAGCGATTCGGATTTTGCGTATTTGTGCCGAAAGCTGCGTGAGCGCGGGGCGCTCGTCTGCATTGTGGGCGAGGATAAGACGCCGCCCGCTCTGCGAAATGCCAGTGACCATTTTTCGGAATGGCAACCTATCGTTTCAGATTCGACTTCGAATGGCGGCAGCCCCAATAGCACGCCCGCGAGTGGAGTGACCTCCAAATTTGGAGATCAAACCTCGAAGCCCGGAAAGCAACGTCCGATGTTCGTCGTCAGGGCGGTAGCAGAGATGGCAGCCGATTCGGCCGAAGGCAAGGTCAATCTGAGTGCGCTGGGCAACTACCTGAGACGGACGGATCCAGGCTTCTCGCCCGATGCCTACGGTTACTCAGGCTTGCTTGAAATGCTGCGCACGTACGATTTGCTCCAGTTGACCCAGGAGCCGGGAGGCCATTGGACCGTCAGATTGCATCAGGACAATATTCGGCGGATGCCGGTCAACCCGCTGACCGGCAAGCCATCCCAAGCGTGATGCTCGATCAAGCTTCCCAAGACGAACACTGGATGCGCCACGCGCTGGCGTTGGCCGAGCGCGCCGAGCGCGAGGACGACGAGATCCCGGTTGGCGCGGTGCTGGTTTCGGCCGACGGCGAAGTGTTGGGCGAGGGCTGGAACCGCAACATCACCGAGCATGACCCGACCGCGCACGCCGAGATCGTGGCGATGCGTGCCGCCGGCCGCCGGCTCGGCAACCATCGGCTGCTCGGCAGCACCCTGTATGTGACCCTGGAGCCGTGCGCGATGTGTGCGATGGCGATGATCCATGCTCGCGTCGCGCGGCTGGTATTCGGCGCCTTTGATCCCAAGACTGGCGCCGCCGGCAGTGTGTTCGACCTGCTGGCCGACCCGCGCCACAACCATCGGGTGACGGTGCAGGGCGGGCTGCTTGCGGATGCGGCGGGTACCGCGCTCAGCAATTACTTTCGACGCAAGCGTGGCAAGCCGCCGCTTTGAACGACGAAGCCCCGGCGCGGGCAGGGACGCTCAGTCGCGCCGCATCGCGCGTGCATGGCCGTGGTCCATTTCGTCATTGACTGCGGCGACCGCCAACGAGGATTCCCGCGCCAGCAACAGGCTCGCGGCGAACATGCACAGCACTCCAAGCACCGCCAGCACGGTCGGCACGCCCCCCAGGCGGTAGCCGAGGAACGCATCGCCGGCCACGGTGAGGCTGGTGCCGACGAAGCAACTGATCGCCACGTACAGCAACTGGCTGCCGCGCAGGATGATCAGGCTGCGTCGGCGCTGCAATGCGATGCGTTGATTCAGCGTGGCAACGTCCTGCTCGTCGCGGGTGTCGGCCAGTTCCGCCAACAATGACCGCGCGCGATCGATGATCCGCGCCAGCCGGTTGTTGGCCGACATCAGCAGCGACGCGGTGGCGGTCAGGAAGAACGCCGGGGCCAGCATCGCGGTCAGGACGGCGTAGTGGGATTCGACGGGCATGGTGCCGGAGTTCGCAAAAGAAGGGGGTGCTAGACGTGGGATATCATGCCTCGTCACCTTCACTACGGCGAGCCATGAGCACACGGACAGGCAACGAACATCGGCTGATCTGGATCGACCTGGAAATGACCGGGCTCGATACCGACAACGACTCGATCCTCGAGATCGCCACCGTGGTCACCGACGCGAACCTGGAAGTGCTGGCCGAAGGGCCCGAACTGGCGATTGCCCAGCCGCTTGCGCGGCTGGAGGCGATGGACGACTGGAACCGCAACCAGCACCGCAAGTCCGGCCTGTGGCAGCGGGTGCTGGAGCAGGGCGTGGCCATGGCCGAGGCCGAGGCGCGCACCCTGGCGTTCCTGGGGCAGTGGGTCGCTGCCAAGGCATCGCCGATCTGCGGCAATTCGATCTGCCAGGATCGCCGCTTCCTGCACCGGCAGATGCCGCAGCTGGAGCAGTACTTCCACTACCGCAACCTCGATGTCAGCACCCTCAAGGAGCTGGCTCGACGCTGGGCGCCAGACATACTGGCCGGCGTGGGCAAGGAGGCGAGCCACACCGCGCTCAGCGACGTGCGCGACTCGATTGCCGAGCTGCGGCACTACCGCTACTTCATGGGCCGCCTGAGCGGGCTGCAACCGCCCGAGCCGACCTGAGTCACTGCCCGGTTTCGGGCGCCGCCAACTTGCGCGGATCGACGATGCTGCCGTCGGCGACATGGTGGTACATGTGCACGTCGCGCTGCGGGAACGGCATGCTGACCCCGGCCTTGTCGAAGCCCTTCTTGATCCGCTCGGTCAGCGCGCACTTGGTGGCGAAGTTGTCGGCGTTGTTGGTATGGCAGCGAATACCGAGGCTCACGGCGTTGTCGCCCAACGCGTACACCAGCACGTCGGGCGCCGGCTCGGCCAGGACGCGTGCGTCGGCGTGCATGATCTCCAGCGCAACCGTCCGCGCGGTATCGATGTCGTCGGTGTAGCCAATGCCGATGACCAGCTCGATCCGGCGCATCACGTCCGGGGTCAGGTTGATGATCGAGTCGCTGGTAATCAGGCTGTTGGGCAGGACGATCGTCTGGTTGTCGGCGCCGCGCAGACGGGTCTGGAAGATGCTGACCGACTCGACCGTGCCGGACTCGCCGTTGATGTTGACGACATCGCCGACCTTGAACGGCTTGAGCGTCACCAGCATCACGCCGGAGGCGATGTTCGACAATGAGTCCTTCAGCGCCAGGCCAATCGCCAGGCCGGCGGCGCCAAGCACCGCGATCATCGAGGTCATCGGCACCCCGACCACCTGCAGCACCGCCAGCAGCAGGACCACCAGCAGCACGACGTAGGCGACCTTGCGCAGGAACTGCACGGCAGTGGGTTCGACCTTGGCACGGGTCAACCCCCGTTCGGCCATGCCGGCGATCCATTTCACGATCCGCAGACCGATGAAGAGGATCAACAGCGCGCCCAGCAACTTGATGCCTACAGTCACCGCAAGAGTTTTCCAGTCGATGCCCTCGATGTTGGCCAGCCACTCCATATCGCTCTCCTGAGTCTTCAAATGCGACGCCCCGCATCAGCGGGGCGTCGGTCACCGGTTGCAGGCTAACGGCCGGACCGTTAGCGCTCCGTCATGGGCCCGATCAGTCCGCCTTGGCCTTGGCCAGCCTCAGCCAGGTGTCGACCACGGTGTCGGGATTCAGCGACACCGATTCGATGCCTTGCTCCATCAGCCACACGGCGAGATCCGGGTGGTCGCTCGGGCCCTGGCCGCAGATGCCGACGTACTTGCCCTTGGCGCGCGCGGTCTGGATCGCCATCGCCAGCAGCTTCTTGACCGCCGGGTCGCGTTCGTCGAACAGGTGCGCCACCAGGCCGGAATCGCGGTCCAGGCCGAGAGTCAGCTGGGTCAGGTCATTCGAGCCGATCGAGAAGCCGTCGAAGATCTGCAGGAACTCCTCGGCCAACAGCGCGTTGGACGGCAGCTCGCACATCATGATGATCTTGAGGCCGTCCTTGCCCTGCTCGAGACCGTTGGCGCGCAGCACCTCGACCACCTTGCGGCCCTCGTCGAGGGTGCGCACGAACGGGATCATCACCCAGCAGTTGGTCAGGCCCATCTGCTCGCGCACCTTCAGCACCGCGCGGCACTCCAGCGCGAACGCCTCGGTGAAGCTCGGGTCAACATAGCGGCTGGCGCCGCGGAAGCCGATCATCGGGTTCTCTTCGTGCGGCTCGTACTTGGAGCCGCCGATCAGGTTGGCGTACTCGTTGGACTTGAAGTCGCTGAGCCGCACGATCACCGGGTTCGGCGCGAACGCCGCGGTGATCGTGGCGATACCTTCGGCCAGGCGGTCGACATAGAAATCGACCGGTTCACCGTAACCGGCGATGCGCTCGTCGATTTTCTTCTTGGTCGCCGCGTCCTGCGTCGCGTATTCGAGTAGCGCCTTGGGATGGATGCCGATGTGGCTGGCGATGATCATCTCCAACCGCGCCAGGCCGACGCCGGCATTGGGCAGCATCGCGAAATCGAACGCGCGCTCCGGGTTGGCGACATTCATCATCACCTTGAGCGGCGCCGGCGGCATCTTCTCGAGATCGGCGGTGTGACGCTCGAAAGGCAGGGCACCGTCGTAGATGAAGCCGGTGTCGCCTTCGGCGCAGCTGATGGTGACGGTCTGGCCGTCCTTGATGGTGTCCAGTGCGTTGCCGGTGCCGACCACGGCGGGCACGCCGAGCTCGCGGGCGATGATCGCGGCATGGCAGGTACGACCACCGCGGTTGGTGACGATCGCGGCCGAGCGTTTCATCACCGGCTCCCAGTCCGGGTCGGTCATGTCGGCGACCAGCACGTCGCCGGGCTGGACCCGCGCCATGTCGTCGAGCGAGCGCACCACGCGGGCGACGCCGCTGCCGATCTTCTGGCCGATCGATCGGCCTTCGCAGATCACCGGCCCGCGCTCGCCGAGCTGGTAACGCTCGATCTGGGTGGCCTTGCTGCGCGATTTCACCGTCTCCGGGCGTGCCTGCACGATGAAGAGCTTGCCGCTGACACCGTCCTTGGCCCACTCGATGTCCATCGGGCGGCCGTAGTGCTGCTCGATCGTGAGCGCCTGTCGGGCCAGTTCATGCACGTCTTCGTCGGAGATCGAGAAGGTGGCGCGCAGTTCAGCCGGGGTGTCCTCGGTGCGCACGCGCTCGCCGGGCTGGTCGGAGTAGACCATGCGCAACTGCTTGGCGCCGATCGAGCGGCGCAGGATCGCGTGCTTGCCCTCGGCCAGCGTCGCCTTGTTGACGTAGAACTCGTCCGGGTTGACCGCGCCCTGCACGACCATCTCGCCCAAGCCAAAACTCGAGGTGATGAACACCACGCCACGGAAGCCCGACTCGGTGTCGAGGGTGAACAGCACGCCCGACGCGCCGACATCCGAGCGGACCATCAACTGAACGCCGGCCGACAGGAACACGTCCTCGTGCTTGAACCCGTGGTGCACGCGGTAGGCGATGGCGCGGTCGTTGTAGAGGCTGGCGAAGACTTCCTTGACCTTGACGACGACATCGTCCTCGCCGGTCACGTTGAGGAAGGTTTCCTGCTGGCCGGCGAACGACGCGTCCGGCAAATCCTCGGCGGTCGCCGAGGAGCGCACCGCGACCGCCACGTCGCCACCGCCATTCTCCGAGCAGAGCTGCCGGTAGGCGCTGCGGATATCCGTATCGAGCGCCGGCTGCAGCGGCGCATCGATCACCCACTGGCGGATCTCGGTGCCGGCCTTGGTCAGCGCGCCAACGTCCTCGACATCGAGATCGGCCAGGCGGTCGAAGATCCGCTGGTGCAGGTCGTTGTGGGCGATGAAGTCCTTGAACGCCTCGGAGGTGGTGGCGTAGCCGCCGGGCACCGAAACACCGAGGTTCGCGAGGTTGCCGATCATCTCGCCGAGCGACGAGTTCTTGCCGCCCACCCGGGCCAGGTCGTCGAGGCGCAGCGCGTGCAGCCAGAGGATATTCTCGTTCAAGACAGCCGATCTCCAGTGGTTTGGGCGCGTCCGCGCGCGCCAAGCCGCTATGATCGCCTGTGCGTCGAGTGCATACAAGCTTGATTCGACGGGGTTTTTCCTGTTTGCACGCACCCGCGTGCCCATCAACCCAGAGAGGTCGCGATGACGGCAGTACGGCCGGTTTTCTATGTTTCCGACGGCACCGGCATCACTGCCGAGACCATTGGCCACAGTCTCCTGACCCAGTTCACCGATACCCATTTCATCGGCGAGCGCATTTCCTTCGTCAACGACATCGAGAGCGCGCGCGAGGCGGCCGTACGGATCAACGCCGCATCCGAGATCCACGGGGTCCGCGCGGTGGTCATCAATTCGTGCATGGACAGCGAGGTCAGCGAGACCCTGGCCGAGAGCGGGGCGCTGATGCTGGACGTGTTCGCGCCGTTCATCGAGCCGCTGGAGCGCGAGCTGGAGCAGACCCGCCAGCGCCATGTCGGCCGTGCCCACGCGATCGTGGACTTCGATACCTACCACCGCCGCATCAACGCGATGAACTACGCATTGACCCATGACGACGGCGCCGCCGTGGATTACTCCGATGCCGACGTGATCCTGGTCGCGGTGTCGCGGGCCGGCAAGACCCCGACCTGCGTCTACCTGGCGTTGCATTACGGCGTGCGCGCGGCCAACTACCCGCTGACCGAGGAAGACCTGGAGCACGACCGCCTGCCGGACCTGCTGCGCCAGCACCGCGCCAAGTTGTTCGGGCTGACCATCGATCCGATCCGCCTGCAGCAGATCCGCCAGGAACGCCGGCCGAACTCGCGCTATGCCCAATTGGAGACCTGCCGTCGCGAGGTTTCCGCCGCCGAGGCGCTGTTCCGGGCCGAGCGCATCCCGACCCTGAGCACGACCCATACCTCGATCGAGGAAATCGCCAGCAAGGTGATGTCGACCCTGGGCATCCGCCGCGAGATGTTCTGAGGCGGGGAGGGGGAGGGAATCCCCCGCGCAGCGAACCTTGAAAGTACGACCGCCTGTGGCCCCCGTCAATGCTGCCGCGGTACAGCCACGGCGTGTAGCATCGGGTCATGAATTCGCTGGCCACCCGCACCGCGCGCATCCCCACACTGAGCCGTCTGGGCTGGCTGATGGCGCTGTACACCGAGAACCACGAACGGCTGGAGCAGCTGTTCAGCCTGGTGGGGCTGCGGGCGGGTCGCTACGTCTCCAGCGTCGGCGACGGCCTGGACCTGCACATCGACGTGATCGAGCAGCACCGCTACACCACCGAGCTGCGCCTGACCTACGCCATGCCCGACCCGGTGACCGGCCAGCCGGACCCGTCGGCGTACCTGCGCCAGTACCACGACGCCCGTCAGCTCGAGGCGACCCATTGCTACATCGGCCGCCGCTGGCAGGACGTGATCGGCATGTACCCGCCGCCGGCGGAGTTGGTCGGGCACCGCCTGCGGATGAACACCTTTCTCGGCAAGTGGCTGCAATACCTGGCCGAGCGGGGCCATGGCAGCGACACATTGGTCCCGGATGAAAAAAAGTTCATGGAAGTCGCAAAGATTGCTTGACGATTTCCGGAGTCGTCCCTAAGCTTGTCGACTTTCCAGCCCCGTGGGGCCATAGCTCAGCTGGGAGAGCGCCTGCATGGCATGCAGGAGGTCGGCGGTTCGATCCCGCCTGGCTCCACCATTTTTAAAGTGTTCTTCGATACTCGACCGAGTGAAAGCGGTCGGCCCAAGTGCGAAGTTCCACTGTGTCCCCATCGTCTAGAGGCCTAGGACACTGCCCTTTCACGGCGGCGACAGGGGTTCGAATCCCCTTGGGGACACCACTTTTGTTATCGAAAGGCCCGCCATTGGCGGGCCTTTCTTTTTTTGTGCATTCAATCCACGCTCGCCACATCCTCCCGCAGCGGAATCCGGCTCGGCCAGCCGCCCGCCATTGCCTTGTACACCGCCACCGCGCTGGTCGCCGCGCGGGTACGGACGTCGGCCAGCGCGTCCTGCGCCTGCAGTTTGGTGCGTTCGGCATCCAGCACTTCCAGCAGTCCGGTGGCTCCGGCGTCGTAACGGACGTGGGCCAAGTCCGCGGCGCGTGCGCTGTCCTCGGCGGCCTGTTGCAGGTGCTGGTCCTCGGTGCGGGTGCGGGCATAGCGGATCAGGGCGTTCTCGGCTTCTTCCAATGCCAGCACCACGGTCTTCTGGTAACTGGCCAGCTCGCCGGCGGCGTCGGCATCGGCGGCGGCCATGCGGGCGCGGACGCGGCCGATGTCGAGGAACGACCAGTCGATGCCCAGTGCGATCAGGCTGGTTTCGCTGTCGCGCTCGAACAGGTTGCCGGTGTCAATCGCCTGGCTGCCGATCAACCCACCGAGGGTGAAGCGCGGAAACAGGTCGGCGGTGGCGACACCGATACGCGCGGTGGCGGCGTGCAGACGCTGCTCGGCGGCGGCGATGTCGGGGCGGCGGCGCAGCAAGTCGCCCGGGATGCCGGGATCGATCGGGGCGGGCAGGGCCGGGAGGTCGGCAGGTTGCTCCAGTTCGACGACGAGGGCACCCGGGGTCTTGCCGGTCAGCACGGCGAGGCGATGCATCATCACCGCAGCCTCGGCTTCCAGCGCGGGCACGCGGGCGAGGGTGGCCTGCAATTGCGCGCTGGCACGGGCACGGTCGAAGCCGGTCGCGCTGCCGGCATCGAGCCGGGCCTGGACGATGCGAAGGGTCTCGCGCTGGTTGTCGGCGTTTTCGCGCGCGACATCGAGGCGCTCCTGCAGGCCGCGCAGGTCGATGTAGCTGCGCGCGACCTCGGCGACGATCGCGACCTGTAGCGCGGCGAGGTCGGCCGCGGTGGCGGCGGCCTCGGCGCGTTGCGACTCGACCCCGCGGCGGATGCGGCCGAACAGGTCCAGCTCCCAGGCCATGTCGATGCCGGCCGAGTAGCTTTCGCTGTCGCGTTGCTCGCGCGACAGTCCCGGTGCCTGGTCGGCGCTGGCACGGGCATCGCTGCCTTCAGCGCTAGCGGTGACAGTGGGGAGGTAGTCGAAACGCGAGCCACGCAGCAAGGCATTCGCGCGGTCGAAGCGGGTCAGGGCGATGCGCAGGTCGTAGTTGGCGACCAGCGCCTCGTCGACTAGTCGGGTCAGCATCGGGTCGTCGAACGCGTTCCAGAAATCCGCATCGGGCTCGGGTTGCGGTGCGACCGCGACGGGATTGGCGTCGTCGCGGACGAACTGCTCCGGCACCGACAGGGTGGGCCGCACATGGTCGGGTCCGACCATGCAGGCGGCGAGGGCGAGGGTCAGGGCGGTCGGCGCGAGGAGGCGCGTGGCGCGGATGTAATTGCGCGCGGTGAAGTTACGCATGGGTGATCTCCTGCAGTTCGCTGTGCGCCTGCTTGCCGGCACGTCGCGACACCAGCTTGCGTAAGGCGACGTAGAACACCGGGGTCAGGAACAGACCGAACAGGGTGACGCCGAGCATGCCGGCGAAGACGGTAATACCGGTAATCGAGCGGACTTCCGCACCGGCGCCGGAAGAAAGAACCAGCGGCACGGTGCCGGCGATGAAGGCGATCGAGGTCATGACGATCGGGCGCAGGCGCAGGCGGCAGGCTTCCAGCGCGGCTTCGACGATGCCGCGGCCCTGCATCTCCAGCTCGCGGGCGAACTCGACGATCAGGATCGCGTTCTTGCATGCCAGTCCCATCAGCACCACCAGCCCGACCTGCACGAACACGTTGTTGTCGCCGGTCAGCCACACCCCCAGCAGCGCCGACAACATCACGATCGGCACGATCAGGATCACCGCCAGCGGCAAGGTCCAGCTCTCGTAGAGCGCGGCCAGCACCAGGAATGCCAGCAGCACCGCGAGCGGAAAGACCACAAGCGCCGCGTTGCCCTGGGTGGACTGCTGGTAGCTGAGGTCGGTCCACTCGATCACCATGCCCTGGGGCAGCACCTGCCGCGCGAGCTCCTCCAGCTTCTCCATTGCCTGCGCCGACGACATCACCCGCGGGTCGGCTTCGCCCATGAGATCAGCCGCGGTATGGCCGTTGTAGCGGATCACCGGGTCGGGACCGAAGGTCCTGCTCACCTCGACCATGCTGCCGATCGGAACCATCTCGCCGTGGACGTTGCGGGTGCGCAGGTTGCCGATGTCCTCGACGCTGTCGCGGTACGAACCATCCGCCTGCGCGATCACCTGCCAGGTGCGGCCGAACATGTTGAAATCATTGACGTAGGCCGAACCCAGGTAGGTCTGCAGGGTGTCGAACAGTTCGGTCAACGGAACGCCCTGCGCCTTGGCCTTGACGCGATCCACTTCGACGTCAAGCTGCGGCACGTTGGCCTGGTAGCTGCTGTTGAGGTAGCCCAGCCCCGGTACCTGCGAACCGGCCGCCTGCATTGCCTGCACCGCGCTCTGCAGTTCGCCGTAGCCGAGGTTGCCGCGGTCCTCGATGAACAGCGAATAGCCCGAACCGTTGCCCAGTCCCTGGATCGGTGGTGGCATCAGGGCGAAGGCGAAGCCCTCCTGGATGCCGGCGATCTTGGCGTTGAGTTCGTCGGTGATTTCCTTGGCGCTGCGGGTGCGCTCGCCGAACGGTTCGAGGGTGATGAAGCTGACGCCGTAGTTGGGCGTGTTGATGAACTGCAACGGATTGAAGCCCGGGAATGCGACGTCGTTCTTCACTCCCTCGATGTCCAGCGCGAGGGCACCGATTTTCTTGAGCGCCGCATCCGTGCGCTCGATCGAGGAGCCTTCCGGCATCTTGATGCCGGCGATGATGTAGCCCTTGTCCTGCACCGGGATGAAGCCCTTCGGTACGACCTGGAACATCAGCCCCGTCGCCAGCAGCAAACCGGCATAGACCGCAAACACGGCGCCGCGGCGGCCCAGCGCCTTGGCCACGCCGCGCTCGTAGCGCTCGGAGCTCTTGGCGAAGAAACGGTTGAACGGCCGGAACACCCAGCCGAACATCCGGTCGATCAGGCGCGTCGGCCGGTCCTTCGGCGCGCCGTGCGGCTTCAGCAGGCGCGCGGCCAGCGCCGGCGACAGGGTCAGCGAATTGATCGCGGAGATCACCGTCGAGATCGCGATGGTCACCGCGAACTGCTTGTAGAACTCGCCGGTCACGCCCGACAGGAACGCCATCGGCACGAACACCGCGCACAGCACCAGCGCGATCGCGATGATCGGACCGGACACTTCCCGCATCGCCAGGTGCGCGGCGTGCAGCGGCGTCGCACCTGCCTCGATGTGGCGCTCCACGTTTTCGACCACGACGATCGCGTCATCGACCACGATGCCGATCGCCAGCACCAGTCCGAACAGGGTCAGGGTGTTGATCGAGAAGCCCAACAGGTACAGCGCGGCGAAGGTGCCGACCACCGACACCGGCACCGCGATCAGCGGAATGATCGAGGCGCGCCAGGTCTGCAGGAACAGGATCACCACCAGCACAACCAGCAGCGTGGCTTCCAGCAGCGTGGTGACCACCGACTTGATCGAGTCGCGCACGAACACCGTGGTGTCGTAGATCGACTTGTACTCGATGCCCGGCGGGAAGCTCTTGGCCGCCTCGTCCATGCGGCGGATGACCTCGTCGCGAATCTCCAGCGCATTGGCGCCCGGTGCCTGGAAGATGCCGATGGCGGCGGCGTTCTGGCCGTCCAGGCGCGAGCGCATGCTGTAGTCGCCCGCGGCCAGCTCGATCCGGGCCACGTCGGACAGGCGCACGACCGTGCCGTCGGCGCCGGTCTTGATCACCACGTTGCCGAACTCCTCGGCGGTGGAGAGGCGGCCCTTGGCGTTGATCAGGGTGAGGAAGTCACTGCCATTGGCCATCGGCTCGGCGCCGAGCTGGCCGGCGGAGACCTGGATGTTCTGCTCGCGCACCGCGTGCACCACGTCGCCCGCCGTCAGTCCGCGCGAGGCGACCTTGTCGGGATCCAGCCACAGCCGCATCGCGTAATCGCCGCCGCCGAACGCCTGCGCGTCGCCCACGCCGGGGATGCTCGCCAACCGGTCCTTGACGTGCAGGCGCAGGTAGTTGCGCAGGTACAGGGTGTCGTACTTGCCGTCCGGCGAGGTCAGGTGGACGACCATCAGGAACACCGGCGACTGCTTCTGCGTGGTCACACCCTGACGGCGCACGTCCTCGGGCAGTCGCGCCAGCGCCTGGCTGACCCGGTTCTGCACGCGCACGGTCGCCTCGTCGGCATCGACCTCGGGACCGAAGGTCACGGTGGTCTGCAGCGAGCCGTCGGAGCTGGCCACCGACTTCATGTACATCAGGCCTTCGACGCCGCGAATGGATTCCTCCAGCGGCGTGGCGACGGTTTCGGCGATGACCTTGGGGTTGGCGCCCGGATATACCGTCCGCACCATCACCGACGGCGGTACCACTTCCGGGTATTCGCCGATTGGCAGCAGCGGGATCGAGATCAGGCCGGCGGCGAAGATCACGATCGACAGCACCGCGGCGAAGATCGGCCGGTCGATGAAGAACTTTGAGAAATCCATGGGGGGAGAGTTCCTTGTTGGCGATTCGCGGGCGGACTTACTTGGCGCCCGCGACGCTTGCTATCGGATCGGCTGGCTTGCCGGCGGCGGCCGGCGGCGCGCCCATCGCGATGGTCTGCGGGTCGACGGGCATGCCGGGGAAGAACACCTTCTGCACGCCGTGGACGATCACCTTGTCCTGCGCAGACAGCCCGGAGGTCACCACGCGCAGTCCCTCGGCCTTGTCGCCCAGTTGCACGTCCTTGCGGACGGCGGTGTTGTCCTTGCCGAGCACGTAGACGTACTTGCGGTCCTGGTCGGTCATCACCGCCTTGTCGTCGATCAGCAGCACCTCGGACTTGTTGCTGCCGGCCAGTTGCACGCGGGCGAACAGGCCAGGGGCGAACACCCGGTCCGGGTTCGGCAGGACCGCGCGCAGGCGGATGGTGCCGGTGGCCGGGTCGACCTGGTTGTTGACGAAATCGACTGTGCCCTCGTGCGGGTAGCCTTGCTCGTTGGCCAGCCCGACGCGCACCGGGTTGCTGGAGTCGGCGCGATCGCCGTTGCGCGCCAGTTCGCGGTAATGCAGCCAGGTCTGCTCGTCGCCCTCGAAGTAGACATGCACCGGATCCAGCGAGACCACGCTGGTCAACACGGTGGCATCGGCCTGGGCGAGGTTGCCGGCGGTGAGCAGGGCGCGGCCGGCACGGCCGTCGATCGGCGAGCGCACTTCGGTGAACTGCAGGTCGAGCCGGGCACTGGCGACCGCGGCCTCGGCGGCGCGCACCGCGGCGTTGCCCTGGCTGGCCGCGGCGCGACGGGCCTCGGCTTCCTCGCGCGAGATCGCCTTGGCCTCCACCAGCGTCTGCGCCCGCGTGCTCTGCGCCTTGGCGAGGTCGGCCTCGCTGCGTGCACGGGCAAGGTTGGCCTCGGCCTGGGCGAGCGCCGCCTGGTACGGTCGCGGATCGATCACGAACAGCAGGTCGCCCTTCGCGACCTCCTCGCCTTCCTCGAAGGCAACACGTTCGACATAGCCGCTGACCCGGGGTCGCAGTTCGACCGATTTCACCGCCTCGATGCGGCCGGTGAATTCGTCCCAGTGCTGCACGGGCTTCTCTACCACCTGGGCGACGCTGACCGCCGGCGCCGGCATCGCGCCGCCCGGAGCCGCCTGGCTGCCGCAACCGGACAGGCCCAGGGTGAGCACCACGGCGGCAATGGCGAGGGTGAGTTCGGGCAGGACGCTGCGGTTCAACCGGCCAGCCTGCGAGTTGTTCTTGAGGGAAGTCATGACGAAATATCCTTATTGGAACCGGTGGAAGAAAAACGGCCCAGCAGCGCGCGGACGGCGACGAGGGAGGGGCAGCTGTCCGATGGGGGAGGTGCACTGTCCGGGCCAAAGCGAGAGGCGTTGTCGGGTGGTGGTGCGTAACGCACGACCGGGGTGTCGGGCGGGGATCGTTCGACCAGCGCCACCGCTTGCTGGCCGATCGCCAGCGCGCTGGGCCAGCGGCTGCTGGCGTGCTTGCGGTTGGCGGCGGTGCAGACCGGCACGTCGACGGCGAGCAGCTGCACCCGCACATCGAGCGCGCGGGCCTCGTCGTGCAGCACCCGGGCCAGCATCCGCAGCGCGGCCGCGCCGATCGAACGGTGGCCATGGCCGGCCCAGGGATGCTCGCTGCCGGGGCCGCCGATCAGCAGGTAGTTGCCGCGCCCGGCCTCCGACAACAGCGGCAGCAGGTGACGGGCGGCGGCGAGGTGCGGCAGCACGTCCTCGTCGAGCTTGCGGCGCAGGAACTCGGCCGGCTCGTCCAGCACGCGGCCGCTGCTGGCGCTTCCGCAGACGGAGGCCACGATGCCGGCGAACGGCCGGCGCAACCCGCGCAGCCGCTCCACCAGCGCGGCGCCGTCACTGTCGCTGGCGACCGAGCCGGGCAGGGTCGTCAGATCGGTGCCGCGGTAGTCGCCAGCCAACGCTGCAAGCGCATCGGCATGGCGCGCCACCGCGATCACCGGATGGCCGCGTTCGAGCGCGGCGCGGACCACGCCGCGACCGACGCCCCCGGTGGCACCAAGTACGACGAGGGCGGCGCTCATTGTCCCGTTCCCGGGATTTTTTCTCCCAGAATCTGCATGGAATACGTCATCAAGGGTCCCGATGGGGGCTGCCGGGACCGCACGCCGGCTTGCCTGGGCAGGTCCTTCGCGAAGCCCCGGGCAATCCTCGAAACAACCGCAAGCCCTGCAGCTGGGCCTTCCCAGAGCGGGTCAACGTCTGCAGCGAGCCCGGGCCGTGTCGATTCGACGGGGGCGAAACGGTGATGGGGGCGGTGATTCATTGGACGGCCTGCGGCACTTCCAGTTCGGATGCGACACAGGCTAGTGGTGATGCCGGCACTTGATTAGCCATCAGATCGGGGAATAATTGTCCCGGTCGCGGGTCAATGCTGGCGCGCGCGAACGGAGTCCCCCACATGGCCCGCGATCTCAACGACACCCTGATCTTCGTGAAGGTGATCGAGCACGGCAGCTTCATCGCCGCCGCCCGCTCGCTGCGACTGCCGAAGACCACCGTCAGCCGCAAGGTGCAGGAGCTGGAATCCCGCCTCGGCGCGCAGCTGCTGCATCGAACGACCCGCAAGCTCGGCCTGACCGAGGCCGGCAACATCTATTACGACCATTGCAAACGCATCGCCAAGGATCTAGACGAGGCCGAGAACGCGGTCGGCCAGTTGCAGGGCGGCCCGCGCGGCTGGCTTCGCATTACTGCGCCGTACTCGTTGGGCATCGAGCGGATCGCGCCGCTGCTGGGCGAGTTCCATGCCCGCCACCCCGAAGTACGGGTGGAGATGCTGTTGACCAATGAGTCGCTGGATCTGATCGACAAGGAAATCGACGTCGCCCTGCGGGTCGGCAGCCTGCCCGATTCCAACCTGGTGGCGCGCCGGCTTGCGGTGCTGCGCACCCAGGTCTATGCCAGCCCCGCCTATATCGAACGCCACGGCGAGCCGCTGCACCCCGACGAGTTGCAACACCACCGGACCCTGGGCATGCAGAAGATGCGCCGCAACGACCATTTCTTCTGGCCGTTGAGCGACGGCGAAAGCACCGTCGAATACCGGATCGATCCGATCATGGTCGCCAACGACCCCGCCGGCGTCCGCGGCGCGCTGCTGTGCGGCGAGGGTCTGATGCTGGCCAGCGATATCATGGTCAAGGCCTTTGCCGAGAAGGGCTACCTGCGGCGCGTGCTGGCCGGCTGGACCGGCCCGGAACTGGAGCTCAACGCATTGTTCCCACGCGGCCAGGTGACGTCGCCGAAGGTGCGCGCGTTCGTCGACTTCCTGGTCGAGCGGTTGAGCTTCGACGCCGACTACATGCAGAGCCTGTGTCCGAACCGCCCCTGCGAAGAGACCGCAGGCGTCGACGCGGGATCGATGCAGCGGGCGTGGGCGGCGCAGTACACGTCCTCGCACGAAAGCCAGGAGGACGACGAGGAGCAGGAAGTCGCGGCCTGACGCTTCCTGCCGGGATCCCGCATATCGCCTGACCTCAACGACACCCTGAATCTTCGCGGCGCGAGCGGCGGCTGGTCGCAGTCGCCTGGCCGCTCGTTGCGGTCAGTGGGCCGATGGGTTGGGTTGCACCGGGGCCGTCGGCGCACCATCGCGCATGCCACGTTCGAGTTGCGCCTCGAACTCCTCCAGGCTCAAGCCCTTGGCCCGGGCTTCGGCATCGGCGGCGTCGCGCAATGCATCGGAAAATTTCAGCGCAATGCTGCCGCCGGCACGTTCGTGCATCGCCGCGGCGCGCTTGAGCATCGCCAGGATGGTCGCGGCGCTGTCGGAGCCGCCGACCATCTTGCCGTCCAGTCCCAATACCCACTCGCCATCCTGACGGGCGATGCCGCCGAGCAGGGTGCCTGCGCTGTCGCGCAACTCGGCGTGGGCCTCGATCGACGAGCGCGGCGTCGCGGTGACGGTGCGCTCGCGGGTGGCCTTCTTCTTGTTGGCGTCGCGCTTGGCTTTTGACTGGATGGACATGGTGGCCCCGGATGCATCTGCGGTCGGACTCATTTTCGCGCAAATTCGGCGCAACCGCGATAGCGGTCGGCACCGGCGCTCGGCCCGCAATCCGTGACCCTGGAGCGAGGTCCGGACGCTACGCATGCTTTACACGTGCTGATAAAGTAGACGCATGTCGATCCGCTCCATGCTGCTGCGGCTGTTCCTGGGTCTCGTCCTGTTGCTCGACGGGACAGCGACGGCCGTGGCGTCGGTGCACATGAATCACCTCGACATGGCGGAAGCGACTGCGCAGGCGACATCCACCGCGAGTTCCGACGCAGTGGGCGAGATGCCTTGCCACGATGCTGACGCGAACGGGAAAAAGGTGGCGACAGCCGCCCAACCCGACCTCGGTGAGCATGAACACGAGTCTCCGGATACCGGAACGAAATCACCGGATTGCTGCGAATCCGGCGCCTGCGATTGCGCCTGCCTGCATCCCGTTCAGGCCGCCGTCGTGGCCGCAGCAATCGGTCTTGGGTCGCTCGGGCGCACCGGCAATGTGCGCCCCATGTTCCCGATGCACGCCTCGCCCGTGCTCCCCCATCTGATCCGACCACCGATCGGCTAAATCTTCCCTTGGCGCCGCAATGGCGCCCTCGGCTTGCCCCGCCCGGGCCGGCCGCTACATCGCCTTGCGTGTCGGGCGAGTTCCCTGACGTTTTCCGGAGTTCTGTTCATGTCATCCGATCCTTTTGGCCGCGGGGCCGGCGGGCTGCCGCAGCCGTCGCGGCGTCGCTTCGTGCAAGGGCTGGCGGCCGGTGGTGCCGTTGCCGGGCTGGGGCTGTGGCCTCGGCAAAGCTGGGCGCTACGCACCCAAGGTGTGCCCAACGTGCTGTCGGGCACCGAGTTCGACCTGACCATCGGCGAGACGCCGATGAATTTCACCGGCGCGACGCGCACCGCGATCACCGTCAACGGTTCCATTCCGGCGCCGTTGCTGCGCTGGCGCGAAGGCACCACGGTCAACCTGCGGGTCACCAATGCGCTGCCGCCCGGTTCGATCCACGGCCATTCCACCTCGATCCATTGGCACGGTATTCTGCTGCCGGCCAACATGGACGGCGTGCCGGGGCTAAGCTTCGACGGCATCAACCGCGGCGAGACCTACAATTACCGCTTCAACGTGGTGCAGGGCGGGACCTACTGGTACCACAGTCATACCGGGTTCCAGGAACAGGCCGGGCTGTACGGCCCGTTGGTGATCGACCCGCTGGAGCCCGAACCGTTCTCCTACGACCGCGACTACGTGGTCCTGCTGAGCGACTGGACCGACCTCGATCCGGTCTACCTGTTCAACCGGCTCAAGAAGAAGTCGGACTACGACAACTTCGCCAAGCGCACCGTCGGCGACTTCGTCGACGACGTCCAGCAGCACGGACTGTCGGCCACGCTCGCCAACCGCAAGATGTGGGGCGAGATGCGAATGACCCCGACCGACCTGTCGGACGTCA
Organism: Lysobacter sp.; assembly: GCA_050737695.1. Lineage (GTDB taxonomy): Bacteria > Pseudomonadota > Gammaproteobacteria > Xanthomonadales > Xanthomonadaceae > Novilysobacter. The sequence continues at coordinate 67,060 of JBOHYB010000002.1, forward strand.
ACGGCAACACCTACACCTACCTGATGAACGGCACCACCGCGCTGGGCAACTGGACCGGGTTGTTCCGGTCCGGCGAGAAGGTGCGGTTGCGCTTCATCAACGGCTCGTCGATGACCCACTTCGACGTGCGCATCCCGGGATTGAAGATGACCGTGGTCGCCGCCGACAGCCAGTACGTGCATCCGGTGAGTGTCGACGAGTTCCGCATCGCCACCGCTGAGACCTTCGACGTGATCGTCGAGCCCAGCGGGCAGGATGCCTTCACGATCTTCGCCCAGGACCTGGGCCGCACGGGTTATGTCAGCGGCACCCTGGCGGTGCGCGAAGGCCTGCGCGCGCCGGTGCCGTCGGTGGACCCCAAGCCGATCCTGACCATGGACGACATGGGCCACGGCATGATGGGGCATGGGGGCATGGACCACGGCGCGATGGGCCACGACATGGCCGCAATGGCCGGCAGTTCGATGGCCGGGATGCAGCACACCGGCATGGACCACAGCCAGCACGGCACCACGTCGATGCAACCCGGCCCGATGGCGACGATGGACCATGGCGCGGCGGGCATGCAGCAACACCCCGCCAGCGAAGACAATCCCCTGGTCGACATGCAGACGATGAACCCGGTGCCGAAGCTCGACGACCCCGGCATCGGCCTGCGCGACAACGGCCGCCGCGTGCTGACCTACGCCGACCTGCGCAGCACCTTCCGCGACCCGGACGGCCGCGAGCCAGGACGCGAAATCGAGCTGCACCTGACCGGCCACATGGAGCGCTTCGCCTGGTCGTTCGACGGCATGAAGTTCTCCGACGCGCAGCCATTGCGGCTGAACTATGGCGAGCGAATGCGCATCGTGCTGGTCAACGACACGATGATGACCCACCCGATCCATCTGCACGGCATGTGGAGCGACCTCGAGGACGAGGACGGCAACTTCCAGGTGCGCAAGCACACCATCGACATGCCGCCGGGCAGCAAACGAAGCTATCGCGTGCGTGCCGACGCGCTCGGTCGCTGGGCCTACCACTGCCATCTGCTCTACCACATGGAAGCCGGCATGTTCCGGGAAGTGCGGGTGGAGGAATGAGCGCCATGAACCTGTCCAATCGCTACCCGCGTATCGCCAGCATGGCGGCCGCGACCCTGTTTTCACTCGGGTTGGCCCCGGCCTGGGGCCAGGAAATGGACCATTCCATGCATCAACCGGAGCAGACCACCGCGCCGGCGCAGAAGGCGTCCGAACCGGCAGACCCGCACGCTTCAATGCCGCCGCGAGAGCCGATACCACCCGTAACCCCCGCCGATCGTGCCGCCGCCTTCCCCGGTGTTGGCGGTCACGCCGTCCACGACACCGCGGTTCATTCCTACTGGCTGCTCGACCGGCTCGAGGCGTGGGACGCCGATGAGGAGGGCACGGGTGTGGGTTGGGAGGCGCTGGCCTGGATCGGCACCGACCTGGACCGCGTCTGGTTGCGCAGCGAAGGCGAACACGTGGATGGCAGCACCGAGTCGGGCGATATCGAGGTGTTGTACGGCCGCGCGATCGCCCCGTGGTGGGATCTGGTTGCCGGCGTTCGCCACGACTTCGGGGAGGGGCCGTCGCAGACCTTCGCCGCCTTCGGCGTCATGGGCCTGGCGCCGTACAAGTTCGAGGTCGATGCGACCGCCTATCTCGGCGAATCAGGCCAGACCGGTATCGGGCTGGAGGCCGAGTACGAGACGCTGTTCACCAACCGCCTGATCGGTCAGTGGCTTGCCGAGGCCGAAGCGTGGGGTCAGGACGATCCGGAGCGCGGCATCGGCAGCGGCCTGAGCACGTTGGAGGCCGGCTTCCGCTTGCGCTACGAGTTCCACCGCCAGTTCGCGCCCTACATCGGCGTGGTGTGGGAACGCGCCTACGGCGGCACCGCCGACTACCGGCGCGAACAGTTCCACGACATCGAGGACACACGCGTCGTCGCGGGCGTCCGCATCTGGTTCTGAGGAGGAGCCAAACATGGCGTTCTGGGTCATCAAGCACGGCATCAAGGCCTCGGGCATGCCGGCCTGGGGCGAGAGCATGGCCGACGAGTACATCTGGAACATGGCCGCGTTCCTGCAGGTGCTGCCGACGCTCGACGAAGCCGAGTACCAGGCCATGGTCGCCAACAGCGGTGGACATTCGCATGGCGGCAGCGAAACGGAACCTCATCCCCACGGAGAAGGCGTCGCCGCAAACCATCATGACGACCCGGCGGCAGGCTTGGCGGCGGTCGGCGCTTCCACGAGCCACGATCATCCGCCGGGCACGCAGGCGGATCACCACGAAACCGATGCGCAACCCGAGGCCCCGCCGCAGATGAGCGAACATTGCCATGCCGATGGCACCGTCGAATCACAGCCCGCACCGCCAACCCCCCGACCGACGACGGCCACGATCACGAACACTGACCACGGAGCTTCCGAGCATGAAATCTGTTGCAACCGTTCTTGTCCTCATCCTCGCCATCGGCGGGGCCAGCGCCGCGTTCGCCCAAACCCGGCCGGAGCCGGCCTCGCACACGCATCACGCACCCGCAGCGACGGACGACCCAAGCACTGAATCCCGGAGACAATCATGAACATTCGTCGATACTCCGTCTTCACCGCGATCGTGCTCGCCGCCAGCACGGCCTTGCCGGCCTGCGCCCAGCAGCGGTCACCACAGTCCGTGTCGACAACCGCCACGTCGGAGGCGGCTCCGGCCGCTGCCGCGGTTCCGGCCAACAACGCGATGCCGCTGCTGGTCGTGCACAAAAGCCCCTATTGCGGCTGCTGCGGCCTGTGGGTCGAGCACATGCACGAGGCCGGGTTCGCGGTCGAAGTGCGCAACGTCGCCAACGTCAATCCGATCAAGCAGCGCGTCGGCGTGCCGCTGGCCAAGGGTTCCTGCCACACCGCGCAGGTCGGCAAGTACTTCATCGAGGGCCACGTGCCGGCCGGGGACGTCAAGCGCTTGCTGGCCGAACAGCCCGACGCCAAGGGCCTGGTCGTGCCGGGCATGCCGAAGGGTTCACCCGGCATGGAGGTGCCCGATGGCAGCATCGACGCCTACACCGTGGAACTGGTCGCGAATGACGGTTCCACCTCGGTCTTCGCGCAGCACGGCGAATAGCCGGCGCGACTGAGCGGGTACGATCGCCGTCTTGCTGGCAACACGAGGACGCTGAAACGTGATCGGCAACCAGCACGCTCCCTGCGACGAAGGCGTCATCCGCAACGCGGATGCGACCGCGGCGGGCCGGCCGACCGTCACGCACAGATCGCAGGCGCTGGCGGCCACCATCCTCGGCTCCAGCATGGCGTTCATCGACGGCTCGGTGGTCAACGTCGCGTTGCCGGCGATCCAGCGCGACCTGGCGGCCGATACCGCCGGCATCCAGTGGGTCATCAACGCCTACCTGTTGCTGCTCGGCGCGCTGGTACTGATTGGCGGTTCGTCCGGCGACCGCTACGGTCGCCGACGGGTGTTCCTGCTCGGCATCGTGCTGTTCACCCTCGCTTCGATCGGTTGCGGCCTGGCGCCCGGTGTCGGCACGCTGATCGCCGCCCGCGCCGCGCAAGGCGTGGCGGCCGCGCTGCTGGTGCCGAGCAGCCTGGCGATTCTCGGCGCGTCGTTCGATCCGGCCGAACGCGGTCGCGCGATCGGTGCGTGGGCCGGCTTCGGTGCGCTGATGGCGGCGCTCGGGCCGGTCCTCGGCGGCTGGCTGGTGGACACGATTTCGTGGCGCGCGATCTTCTTCCTCAACGTGCCGATCGCGGTCGTCGCGGTCTGGTTGACTCTGCGCGCGGTGCCGGAGAGTCGCGACCCCGGGGCGGACCGACTCGACTGGATCGGCGCCCTGATCGTCGCGCTCGGGCTGGGCGCGTTGACCTGGGCGCTGACCGACGCCTCCAGTCGCGGCTTCGGCGACCCATGGGTGCTCGCTGGACTGGCGGGCGGCGCATTGTTGCTGGTCGCGTTCGTCGTCATCGAAACCCGCGTGCGCGCGCCGATGATGCCGCCGGCGCTGTTCCGCTCGAGCGACTTCAGCGGCACCAACCTGCTCACGTTGCTGCTGTATTTCGCGCTCAGTGGCGCGTTGTTCGTGCTGCCGTTCGAGCTGATCCGCGGCCACGGCTACAGCGCGACCCAGGCCGGTGCGGCGCTGTTGCCGTTGCCGATCGTGATGGGCGCGCTCTCGCGCTCGGCTGGACACCTCAACGATCGCATCGGCCCGCGCTGGCCGTTGACGCTGGGGCCGGTCATCGCCGGCATCGGCATGGCAATGCTGGCGTTGCCGGGGCAGGGCACCGCTTACTGGCAAGGCTTCGGGCCGGCGATGGTGGTGCTCAGCCTCGGCATGACCCTGGCGGTCGCGCCGTTGACCACGACGGTGATGGCGGCCGTCGACACCCATCAGGCCGGGGTCGCCTCGGGCATCAACAACGCCGTCGCGCGGGTGGCGGGGGTAATCGCGGTGGCGGTGCTCGGGCTGGTGTTCTTCGGCGGTACCGAGCCGCAGCCATCCGGGGGTGGCGGGCAGGGCAGCACTTCGTTCGCCATCGCCGTCTACATCGCGGCCGGCTGCGCCATTGCCGGTGGGCTGGTGGCGTTCGCGACGATCCGGCATTCAGTTCCGAGCCGGGCTTGACTCTGGACCAAGGTCCGGACTTACAAAGTCGGTAGATTCCACGGAGCCAGTGCCATGCAGATCGGTCAACTTGCCAACCGCGCGGGTGTCGCCATCGACACCGTGCGTTACTACGAACGCAACGGCATCCTGCCCAAACCCGAGCGCCAGGCGTCGGGCTACCGTCGCTACGGCGAGGACGATGTCGCGCGGCTGCGCTTCGTCCGCCGCGCCAAGGCACTCGGCTTCACTCTCGTCGAGATCCGCGACCTGCTGGCGCTGTCCGGCCGCCGCGCCGATGACATGGCCGGGCTCAAGGCCGCGGCGACCGAGAAGCTGGTCGATGTCGAGCACAAGCTCGCGGAACTGACCCGCATCCGCGACGGCCTGCAGGCGCTGGTGGCGTCCTGCCCCGGACACGGTCCGCTGGATCGCTGCCCGATCCTGGCCGCACTGGCGGAGAACGACGCATGAACGCGCACGATCGCGACGCTCACAAGCACGGGCAGGGCGGGCCGCATGGCCACGGCGACAACGACAAACCCGGTTCCGAAAAGGCGGGTCACAGTTGCTGCGGCGGCAACGCCCCGGGCGCGACAAGCCTGGGCGCGGCCGTCACCGACCCGGTCTGTGGCATGCAGGTCGATCCCGCGACCAGCAAACATCGCGCGCAGCACGAAGGCGAGGACTACCACTTCTGTTCTGCCCGCTGCCGCGAGCGCTTCATCGCCGATCCGCAGAAATACCTGTCTCCGTCCGAGCCCGACCCGGCGCTGGCCGGCGCCACCTACACCTGTCCGATGCATCCGGAAGTGCGCCAGATCGGCCCCGGCACCTGCCCGATTTGCGGCATGGCGCTGGAGCCGGAAATGCCGAGCCTCGATGACGAGGAAAATCCGGAGCTGCGCGACTTCTCCCGGCGATTCTGGTGGACCCTGCCGCTGAGCCTGGCGGTACTCGCACTGGCAATGTTCGGCCATTACCTGCCGGGCCTGTCGCCAACCGCGCGCACCTGGATCGAACTCGTTCTCAGCACGCCGGTGGTGCTGTGGGCCGGTTGGCCGTTCCTCGAACGCTGCGTGGCCTCGATCCGCAGCGGCAACCCCAACATGTTCACTCTGATCGGCATCGGCGTGACCGCGGCATTTGCCTACAGCGTGGTCGCGACCGTGGCGCCGGAGCTGTTTCCCGCCTCGTTCCGCGAGATGGGACGGGTGGGGGTGTATTTCGAAGCGGCGGCGGTGATCGTGTCGCTTACCCTGCTCGGGCAACTGCTGGAGCTGCGCGCGCGGAGCAAGACGGGCGCCGCGATCAAGGGCCTGCTCGGCCTCGCGCCGAAGGAGGCGCGGCGCATCAACGACGACGGCAGCGAGGAGGACATCCCGCTGACCCACGTCCACGTCGGCGACCGCCTGCGCGTGCGGCCGGGCGAGAAGGTGCCGGTTGATGGCGAGGTCATCGAGGGCCGTTCGAGCATCGACGAATCGATGCTGACCGGCGAGCCGATCCCGGTCGAGAAGACCGTCGGTGCTAGCGTCATCGGCGCCACCCAGAACGGCACCGGCGCGCTGGTGATCCGCGCCGGCAACGTCGGCGCCGACACCGTGCTGTCGCAGATCGTGCAGTTGGTCGCGCAAGCGCAACGCTCGCGCGCACCGATGCAGCGGATGGCCGACAACGTCGCGTTCTGGTTCGTGCTGGCGGTGCTCGCCGCGGCGGTGGCGACGTTCTTCGTCTGGGGCCTGTTCGGGCCCGACCCGGCATGGACATTCGCGGTGCTCAATGCGGTGTCGGTGCTGATCATCGCCTGTCCATGCGCGTTGGGGCTGGCCACGCCGATGTCGATCATGGTCGCCACCGGACGTGCGGCGCAGGCCGGCGTGCTGTTCCGCGACGCCGAGGCGATCGAGCAACTGCGCACGATCGACACCCTGATCGTCGACAAGACCGGCACACTGACCGAAGGACGCCCGGTGTTCGAGGAAGTCGTCGCGTTCGAGGGGTTTGATGCCGACGAGGTGCTGCAACTGGCGGCCAGCCTCGACCAGGGCAGCGAGCATCCATTGGCCGATGCGATCGTCGCCGAGGCGCGTCGGCGCGAACTCGGCCTCGACAAGGTGGATGACTTCGATTCGGTCACAGGCCTGGGCGTGCGCGGCCATGTCGGCGGCCGCGCGCTCGCGCTCGGCAACACCGCGTTGATGCAGGAGATCGGCGCCGACATCGAGAGCCACGCCGACGTCGCCGAGCGGCTGCGCGGGCAGGGCGCCAGCGCGATGTTCCTGGCGGTCGACGGCCGTATCGCCGGGGTGATCGCGGTCGCCGATCCGATCAAGGCTTCCGCCGCCGCGGCGATCGACGAACTGCACGCCGCCGGCCTGCGCATCATCATGGCGACCGGCGACGGCCTCACCACCGCCCGCGCGGTCGCCGGCAAACTCGGCCTCGACGAAGTGCACGGCGAAGTGCGGCCGCAGGACAAGGCCGCGCTGGTGCAACGCCTGAAAGCCGAAGGCCGGCGCGTGGCGATGGCCGGCGATGGCATCAACGACGCCCCGGCGCTGGCCGCGGCCGATGTCGGCATTGCGATGGGTACCGGCACCGACGTGGCGATGTCCAGTGCCCAGGTCACCCTGGTCAAGGGCGACCTGCGCGGCATCCTGCGCGCACGGGCGATTTCCGAGGCGACCGTCGGCAACATGAAGCAGAATCTGGGATTCGCGTTCCTCTACAACGCGCTCGGTGTGCCGATCGCCGCCGGCGTGCTGTACCCGGTGTTCGGCCTGCTGCTGAGCCCGATGATCGCCGCGCTGGCGATGAGCCTGAGTTCGGTGTCGGTGGTGGCCAATGCGCTGCGGCTGGCGAAAACTACATGAACAGACAGTCGATCGCGTCCAGCCCCACGTGGATCAGCAGGCCGATCGCAAACAGGCGCGTGCGTTGTGGAATGGTCAACGCGCCATAGATGAGGATCGCAGGGGCGGTGTGCAGCGGATGAAAGCCGATGCTGCACCGTCCTGGCGCGTAGATCGGATCGGCCAACAGATGGTCCAGGTCGATCAACCAGCCCGCCAGCAGCACCAGCCACGCGCGCAGCCACCGCGGCCGATGCCAGATGACCGCGACCAGCCCCGGCACCAGCACGTGCAGCAGCAGGTGCAGCGCGGCATGGGATTGCAGTGCGGGCAGGGCGGCGATCAGGTCCATGGCACTCTCCATCGCGGGCGCAGGCTGCAATTGTGTAACCCCGTGATCCGTCGGTATCCTCCGCCGGATGCACCGCTTCCGCCACCGCAAGCTGTCGACACCCGCGCGCCTTCTGGTGTTGCTGGTGTTCGCCCTGGCATTGCTGGTGCAGCCGGTGCTGGCGTCCGTCGGCGAAGTGCACGAACTCGCGCACGATCCCTCCGGTCTGCATTCGCATGCGGAGCATCCGGGCGACACCGCCGCCGAACCGGCGTCAAGCGGCGAGCTGGGCGACGAGGAAACGTCGACCTTGCACCTGTTGCTGCATTTCGCCCACTGCTGCGGCCACGCGACCGCCGCACCGCTGGCCACCATCAAGGTGGCCGCGCCGATGCCGGCGACGCAACCGGCGATGACACACGCGCAGGTCATCTCGCAGACGCTCTTGTTTGCGCCTTTCAGGCCTCCGATCACGGCATGACCTCACGGCCGGCATTCGTGCCGGCGGTTCGTCATCCCGAATAATCCGGAGCAACTCCATGCGTTTGCGACTCGCGGCTGCGGCCGTGCTCGTCGTCGTGTGTGCCGTGGGCTTTCCCGCGCGCGCCGACGGCCCCTTGACCCTGGACGACGCGTTTGCGCGCGTTGCCGAGACCCATCCCGAGCTGCGCCTGTTCGGCACGCGCCACGACGCGCTGGAGGCCGAGCTCGATCGTGCCTCGCTGCGCCCGGCGCTGGTTGCCGACGCGAGCATCGAGAACGCATTCGGCAGCGGCGACGCCAGCGGCCTGCAGGGCGCCGAACTGACCCTGAGCCTGGCCTCGGTGCTGGAACGCGGCGGCAAGCTCGATGCGCGCCGGACGCTGGCGCAGAGCCGAATCGATGCACTGGCCATCGAGCGCGAGGCGCAGCGGCTGGACTTGCTGGCCGAGGTTGCACATCGCTATCTGGCGATCGTCGCCGCGCAACGCCAAGCCGCGATCGCCCGCCTCGATATCGAGCAGCGCGAACGCACCGTCGCGGCGGCACGTCGACGCCACAAAACGGGCGCGTCGCCGCAGTCGGTGGTGCTGACCGCGCAGGCCGCGGTCGCCCGCGCCGAGCTGGACCTTGTCCGGGTTGAACAGCGGCAGGTGGCGGCGCGCCAGCAACTGGCCGCGCTGTGGGGCGAACGTGCCCCCGACTTCGAGGTAGCCGGTGGCGATCCGCTGGTACTGCCGCCACTGGCCGACTTCAACGTGCTGGCCGACTGGCTGGCGCGGACGCCGGCGTTGGCGCAGTTCGTCGGCGAGGCGCGCATCCGCGAAGCGCGCCTGCAACTCGCCCGTAGCGAGTCGGCATCGGATCTGGATTGGCAGGTGGGTGTACGCCGGTTCCAGGGCAGCGACGACTTCGGCCTGATCGGCAGCGTCTCGATTCCTTTGGGCAGTGCCAGCCGCGCCCAGCCTGGCATCCGCGCCGCGCGGGCCGAACTGGCAGGGCTGGAGCTCGAGCGCGAGGCCAAAGGCCTGTCGCTGTACTCGACCCTGGCCGAGGCCCACGGCCGCTACCGCGTCGCCGAGGTCGAGGTGGAACGCCTGCGCGACGACGTACTGCCGCTGTTGGCCAAGGCCGAAGCGGCTACACAGCAGGCGTACCGCGCCGGCGCGGCCAGTTACCTGGAATGGGCCGCGTTGCAGGCCGAACGCACCGCCGCACGCACGCAGCAACTCGACGCGGCGCTGGATGCCCAGCGTGCCCTGATTGAAATCCAGCGACTCACCGGACAGGCATTCATCGATAGGCACGCCGTCGCCGGTCCCGAGTCCCATACCGAACAAGGATTTGTCCCGTGAAGCTTGTCCATTTGATCAGCACACTGGCGCTGGCATTGTCGTTGGCCGCTTGCGGCAGCGAGTCGGGTGGCGATAGCCACGCCCCTGACGCTGCGAGCGAGCATTCGGGCGAAGGCTCCATCCATGCCGAACCGGGAGCCGACGAGCACGACGACCACGCGGCCGAACAGAACGGTCACGCCGAAGCACGCACCGTCATCGCCGCCGCCATCGCCAAGAAGTCCGGAATCAAGGTCCAGCCCGCCGCCGCGGGCGTCATCGCCGACGAACATGAAGTCCAAGGACTGCTGACCCCGATCGACGGCCGCGTTGCCAACGTCACTGCGCGCTTCCCGGGCCCGATCCGCTCGCTACGCGCCAACGTCGGCGATGAAGTGCGCGCCGGGCAGGCACTGGCGACTATCGAAAGCAACCTCAGCCTCAGCAACTACGGCATCGCCGCGCCGATCTCCGGCGTGGTGACCGCGCGCAACGCTTCGGTCGGCGCGCAGGCGGGGGAGGGCGCGCCGCTGTTCGAGATCGCCGACCTGTCGCAGCTGTGGGTCGACCTGCACATCTTCGGCGCCGACGCCCAGCACATCCAACCCGGCGTGCCGGTCACGATCACCCGCATGAGCGATGGCAAGACCGTCGAAACGGTACTCGAACGCGTGCTGCCGGGGATGGCGACCGCCAGCCAGAGCACCGTCGCCCGCGCGACGATCGACAACGCCGACGGCCAGTGGCGGCCGGGCTCGGCGGTCAAGGCGCGGATCACCGTAGACCGGCAACCGGTCGAGTTGATGGTGCCGCTGTCGGCGCTGCAGACCATGGATGGCGTGGACGTGGTGTTCGTGCGCAGTGGCGAGGCGTACACGGCTCGTCCGGTCGAAGTCGGCAAGCGCGACGGCCAGCGTGCCCAGATCCTGACCGGCTTGGAGCGTGGCGACCAGGTCGTGGTCGCGGAGAGTTACCTGATCAAGGCCGACATCGAGAAGGAAGGGGCCGCGCATGAGCACTGAACCGCAGGCTGGCGACGGCGGCGTGCTGGAAAGGATCGTCCGCTTCTCGATCCGCCATCGCTGGATGATGCTGGTACTGACCCTGGGTCTGATCGGCATCGGCATCTGGAGCTTCACCCGGCTGCCGATCGACGCCACGCCCGACATCACCAACGTCCAGGTCCAGATCAACACGCAGGCGCCGGGCTACTCGCCGCTGGAATCCGAGCAGCGCGTCACCTGGCCGATCGAAACCGCGCTGGCCGGCCTGCCACGGCTGGACTACACCCGCTCGCTGTCGCGCTACGGACTGTCGCAGGTCACGGTCGTGTTCAAGGACGGCACCGATCTCTATTTCGCCCGGCAGCAGGTGGCAGAACGCCTGCAGCAGATCCGCTCGAAGATCCCCGACGGACTGGAGCCGCAGATGGGGCCGATCTCGACCGGCCTGGGCGAGATCTTCATGTACACGCTTGACGCCAAGCCCGGGGCAACCCAACCCGACGGCACGCCGTGGACCGCGACCGACCTGCGCACGTTGCAGGACTGGGTGATCCGCCCGCAGATGCGCAACACGCCCGGCGTCACCGAGGTCAACACGCTCGGCGGCTACGAGCGCCAGATCCACATCACCCCCGATCCGTCGCGGCTGGTCGCATTGGGCTTCACCCTGCGCGACATCGTCGACGCGGTCGCCGCCAACAACCAGAACATGGGAGCCGGCTACATCGAGCGCAACGGCCAGCAATACCTGGTGCGCGTGCCGGGGCAGGTCGGCGGCCTCGACGAGATCGGCAGCATCGTCCTCGACCGCCGCAACGGACTGCCAATCCGGGTGAGCGATGTCGCGCAGGTCGGGGAGGGCAAGGAACTGCGCACCGGCGCGGCGACCCAGAACGGCGAGGAGGTCGTGCTCGGCACCGTGGCGATGCTGGTCGGCGCCAACAGCCGCGAAGTCGCCCAAGCCGCGGCGGCCAAGCTGGAAGCGGCGAGCGCGAGCCTGCCCGACGGCATCGAGGCGACCGCCGTCTACGACCGCACCGAGCTGGTCGACCGCACCATCAAGACCATCTCCAAGAACCTCGTCGAGGGCGCGCTGCTGGTGATCGCGGTGCTGTTCCTGCTGCTGGGCAACATCCGTGCGGCGCTGATCACCGCCGCGGTGATCCCGCTGGCGATGCTGTTCACCCTCACCGGCATGGTCCACGGCGGGGTGTCCGGCAACCTGATGAGCCTGGGCGCGCTCGACTTCGGCCTGATCGTCGATGGCGCGGTGATCATCATCGAGAACTGCCTGCGCCGCTTCGGCGAGATGCAGCACCGGCTCGGCCGGGTCATGACCGACGAAGAGCGCACCGACCTGACCGCCTCGGCCACAGTCGAGGTGATCCGCCCGAGCCTGTTTGGCCTGGGCATCATCACCGCGGTGTACCTGCCGATCTTTGCGCTGACCGGCATCGAGGGAAAGATGTTCCACCCGATGGCGATCACCGTGGTGCTGGCGCTGACTGGCGCGATGTTGCTGTCGCTGACCTTCGTGCCGGCGTCGATCGCGGTGTTCCTCGGTGGCAGGGTCGACGAGAAGGAGAACCGGGTCATGCGCTGGGCACGGAGCCGCTATGCGCCACTGTTGGGCTGGTCGTTGCGACACCGCGGCTGGGTACTCGGCGGCGCCGCGGTACTGGTGGTGGCCTGCGGCCTGCTGGCCACGCGCCTGGGCAGCGAGTTCATTCCCAGCCTGGACGAAGGCGACATCGCCATGCACGCCATGCGCATCCCCGGCACCGGCATCGAGCAAGCGGTCAAGATGCAGATTGCGGTGGAGGAGGGCGTGCGACGCATCCCCGAGGTCGAGCGCGTGTTCAGCAAGATCGGTACTGCCGAGGTCGCCACCGATCCGATGCCGCCGAACGTGGCCGACACCATGCTGATGATGAAGCCACGCGAGGACTGGCCGGACCCGCGCAAGCCCAAGGAGCAGCTGATCGCGGAGATCCAGGCGGTCGTCGAGAAGATCCCCGGCAACAACTACGAGTTCACCCAGCCTATCGAGATGCGCTTCAACGAGCTGATTTCCGGCGTCCGCGCCGACGTCGCCATCAAGGTGTTCGGCGATGACCTGGACACGCTGGTCGAGACGGCCGAACGGATCGAGGCGGTCACCCGGCAGATCGACGGTGCAGCCGACGTGCGCGCCGAGCAGACCACCGGCCTGCCGCTGCTGACAGTCGTGCCCGATCGCGAGGCCTTGGCGCGCTACGGCCTCAACCCGAGCGTGGTGCAGGAGACCGTCGCCACCGCGGTCGGCGGGCAGGTCGCCAGCCAGTTGTTCGATGGCGATCGCCGCTTCGACATCGTGGTGCGTCTGCCGGAGTACCTGCGCGAGGATCCGGACGCCTTGGCCGACCTGCCCATTCCGTTGGGCGATGCGAGCCACGCCGACGAGTCGAGCCGCAAACCGGCGTGGTCGGACGCCCCGCCGCAGACGATCCCGCTGCGCGAGGTGGCGACCATCGAGAAGATCCTCGGACCGAACCAGATCAACCGCGAGAACGGCAAGCGCCGGGTGGTGGTCACAGCCAACGTGCGCGACCGCGACCTGGGCGGTTTCGTCGACGAGCTGCAGCAGCGTATCGCCGCGCAGGTCGACATTCCGGAAGGCTACTGGGTCGACTACGGCGGAACGTTCGAGCAGCTGATCTCGGCCAGTCGCCGGCTGGCGATCGTGGTGCCGGTGACGCTGGTGATCATCTTCGGGTTGTTGTTCATGGCGTTCGGCTCAGCCAAGGATGCGGCGATCGTGTTCAGCGGCGTGCCGCTGGCGTTGACGGGCGGAGTAGTCGCGCTGGCACTTCGCGGCATTCCTTTGTCGATCACTGCCGGCGTGGGCTTCATCGCGCTGTCCGGCGTGGCCGTTCTCAACGGTCTGGTGATGATCACCTTCATCCGCAAGCTGCGCGAACAGGGCGACCCGCTGGAGAGCGCGATCGTCGACGGCGCGCTCGGACGCCTGCGGCCGGTACTGATGACCGCGCTGGTGGCGTCCTTGGGCTTCCTGCCGATGGCATTCAATGTCGGCACCGGCTCGGAAGTGCAGCGTCCTCTGGCGACGGTGGTGATCGGCGGCATCGTGTCATCGACGCTGCTCACGCTGTTGGTGCTGCCGGCGCTTTATCGGTGGCTTCATCGCAACACGCCGTTATTTGATCCTCGAGAAGATGTCTGAGAACTCGACCAGGAACGTCTGGATCTCGGGCGTGAACGCTCGCCCGAGATCGTCTGAACTTTGAAGATCGGTAGACATGCCGACCGCCGCCAGTCGGCCGTGGGGTAGCCCTTCCGCCAGCTGCTTCGCCAGGCCAGCCGGATGGCGCCAGTCGGCCCCCTGGATGATCAGGGTTGGGACATCGATGACCATGAGTTCGTCGACACTGCCGAACGCGCGGTCGTAGCCGATAGCGGCTGCGGCCGCGGCGCTGTCGGGGTCGGCGTGCGGCAGTGCTTCCCGAACCATCGCCCCAATCACGGGCGAAAGCTGGGGCAGGACAGGGGCCCAAGCGGCTTCGAGTCCGGCCTGGCGTACACGCGCTGCAAACGCTTCCATGAATTCGATTTCGTCCTGCTTCGCGGCGTCGTCTTCGATGTCTTCCACGCTGATCAGCACCAGGCCAGCGACGCGGTCGGGATAAGCCAAAGCCGTGCGCAAGCTGACGGTCGCTCCCAATCCCGCACCGCCAACGAGTGCGCGGTCCACACCGAGGTGGTCCAGCAAGGCAATAAGGTCTTGTGCGTATTCTGAAATGAACGCGGTCAACGGCCATCCATCGTGGCCGGTGTACTCGATGGGGACCATGTTTCAGCGGGCTCCTCTATGGAAGGCCGCGCCTGCGGCCTCGCATCTGTATCGATTGGCTCCAAAGGATACGGATTTGCAGCGGGCGGACATGGTGCTTGCGGCGCTGGCAACTTGCGCTTTGGTGATCTCCGATTTTTACATAATATGCAGTAGCTTACCCACGTAAGACCTTGCTGTAGCAACGGTTACCGGTTTTGGGGACAAAACGGTGACCCTTTCAAACCTCGATCCATTCGAGGCTGCCGGCTGCACCCGCAGCTCACTCTCGCAGCCTACAGCGGCACCTGAACACGCGCACGAACCCCAAGTTTCGGAGGTAGTGCCGTGATGTGGTTCCGCGCCCATGCGGGCATCAGCACCGATAACAAGTTCCTGCGCGTCATGCGCACCACCGGGGCCGACGGCGCGCGCGTGTCCGGCATCTGGCTGGCACTGCTCGACCACGCGAGCCAGGCACGACCCCGCGGCACCATCGACACCTTCGACGTCGAAGGTTATGCGCTGTGGTCCAACCTGGAACCGCAGGACGTGCAGGTCGTGGTCGATGCCTTCGGCCCGCGCGCGACCGGCGGCGTCGGCATGCACGACGGCCGGTTCATCACCAAGTGGCACGACCGGCAATCGCGCGATCCAACCGCGGCCGCACGCCAGCGAAAGCATCGGGCCAAGAAGGCGCAGGCCGATGGCGAGACCCCGACCAACCCCGCCGATTGTCACGATGTCACGCGTGACGTTACGAACGGGCGTGACGTCACGGCCCTAGATAGAGAGATAGAGCAAAGCTCTAGCTCTCATACATCAACCTCATCTTGTAGCTCTACCTCTTCGGATACATCACGTGATGACGTGCGCGGGCGAGGGATGGCAGCAGGGGAGGTCTGGGCAAGCCTCGAGCAGGCCGGCATTCCGGTGGGGATGTTCTCCAGGGCGAAGCACGTCGCCACGATCCGAAGCTGGGTGGCCGACGGGCTGACCCGCAAGCAGTTCGACGAGGCGGTAGAGCGGGCCACGGCATCACGCCGGGCCTCGGCCACGCCGCACCTGCCGTTGAACGTCGGCTTCCTGAACTCGGTGATCAACAACCCACTCGGCACGGGCAAGCGCTCGGCCGCGAAGAGCTACGAGGATGGTGATGAAGTCAGCCGCCGCTTTGCTAAAGGGTGATCAGCTACCGGTCGCCGGCCCAGAGCGGTCGACGATGCCGACAGGCCTCGACCAGCGAGAGCGGTTCGCCGTCAACGAGCTGTTCGACTTCTTCGCCCGTTGCTTCCGCCACCTGTGGGCTCGTGACCACCAGGACGAAAAAGCCCGGTACGCCTGGGCGATCGCCATCAAGACCGCCCACCTGACACCGCGCCAGGTGCGGTGCGGCATGGCGCAAGCCTCGCAACTGCGGGCGCCGCCGACGGTGGGGGAGTTCATCCAGCTCTGCCGCCCGGATCTACCGGACCCGGCCGAGGCCCTGACCGAGGCGATGGCGTGGTGGCGTGGCAAGCCGATCGGCGCCGAGTGGTCGCACCCGACCGTGGGCGTTGCCGCCGGCGATGTCGGCCCATGGCCGATGAGTCACCTGACCCAGCGCGAACTCGAGCAGCGTTGGCGCGCCGCATACGCCAAGGCGCAGCAACGGTTCCACGGTGGCGAGAGCCTTACACCGCCTGCCTTGCTGCTGATCTCCGAGGACCGCGGCCAGACGTTGCCGGGCCATGTGCCGATGCAGCCCGACACCGCGGCCAAGGTGGCGCGGCTGCGCGCAGAGCTAGGCCTGGAGCCGCTTCCATGATTCGTTCCCTCCAAGAGTTGCGCGCAAGCACAGTTGTGTTTGGTTGTTGCCGCCTCGCTGCCGTGCTGCCCGATAGCCTGCTGTGCCAGCGTTTATCCGCTGCGGCCTCTCGGCTGAATGGGCTACAGGGGGGTGCAAAAGGAACCGGGCAGCGGGGATGCTGGGAGCCTTGTGGGGCGGGGGTTGTAGCGGTTGCGTCGGGGTCGGGTCGCTACGGTAGGGCCCACCCCCCCTTGAAACTGGGGGGCCGCGGTGCCTGCCCCGGTAACTACTGGGGCCTCAAAAAATGGGGGGCGGTTTTTGATCTGGCGCCCCGGGTGGCTGCGTGAGCGGCGCGGTGGAGCCCGCGGACCTGCCAGCCGGTGTGCTGTCCGCTGCGGCGCCCCTGCCGGGCGGCAGGGAGCTGCCTACGCATCGGCGGTACCTGCTGCAGGAGGGCGGGCGGTTCGCCGAGGTGATGCGCCGGGTCGAGGCACGCGGGCTGCCGGACCGGTCGCTGGCCGAGCTGTGGCTGTGGCTGGTGCACATCGTGATCAACGACGGCTGCCGGGCGGCGACGACGGCGCAGAGCTACGGCCGGACGACGGCGCGTTTCCTGCAGTGGGCGGCCGATGGCGGGGTCGACTTCACGGCGGCGACCATCGGCGACTTCGACCGGTGGCAGCGCTGGCTGGCGGTCGAGTGCAAGAACCGCGAGAACTGGCGGGCCCAGCAGGTGCAGGCGTTGCGCAATTTCTTCGACTGGCGCCGGTCGCGCGGCCTGGCCGAGACCAACCTGGCGAGCGAGCTGCAGGGGCCGAAGGTCAAGCCGAAGCCGCCGAGGAAATACACCGACGACCAGCTGCGCGGGTTGTTCCGGTCGATCGCGCTGGCGAAGCCGATCAAGGCCAAGCGTGACCTGGCGATCGTGCTGCTGTTGCTGTCGACCGGCGCGCGCCGCGAGGAAATCACGACGCTGACGCTCGACCAGTTCGAGCTGCAGCGCCGGGTCGGCGTGGTGCGGTTTTTCGGCAAGGGCGCGAAGGAACGCGAGGTGCCGTTCGAGGGGCCGGTGGTCGCGGCGCTGCAGAGCTGGCTGGAAACGCGCGAGGCGCTGCCGTTCGAGTTCGACGCGTCCGCGCTGTTCGTCGGGCTGACCGGTCCGACCCGCGGTAACGCGCTGTCGATGCGCAGCTACGAGGACGTCCTGGCGCGCCACGCGCGGGCGGCGAAGCTGCGCGACTGGGGAATCCATCGATTCCGCGTGACCTATGCGACCCAGCTGTACGACGACGGCGCCGACATCGAGACGATCCGCGCCCTGATGGGCCACGAGAGCATCGAGACCACGCGCCGCTACCTGGCCGTGTCCGAACGCGCCCGCCGCACCCGGCTGAGCGCGGACCGCCAGCACCGCGTGCTGGGCACGAAACCAACGGGGGTGCCGCTGTGGGCGCGGCGAATGCATGGGGGCTTCGATGATTGACGGGGTGGAGTTCAGCGAGGCCGGCGACGAGCCGACCCGCTTCGAGGTGGAACTGCTGGTCGCGTGCGTTGGGGATGGGCACTGGGAAATGGTCGCGCAGCGGCTGGTGCGCGACCTGGGCCCGGAGCTGGCCGCCCGGGCGCTGGTCGCGGTGCTGGACGAGCTTGGCAGCGAGAAGGTCCACACGCCGCACCGGCATCGATTCTTCAGCGGCCTGTGGGCCGAGGGCCGCCGGGATTGGATCATCGATCGGGTGGTGATCGACAACTGGACCGTCGACGAAATCGCCCGGGTGCTGAAGGTGAGCCGCGGTCGGGTGTCGCAGATCGTCGGCACCGCCGGTCGGACGAAACTAAACACCGCGCCGTGATAGATCACTCCCCGTGACCGTCCCCACCACCACCCCCGAACCCGGCGCCACGCCGAAACGCCAACTCAGCGATGCCGAGCTGGCGCAGCGCCGCAACGCCGCGGCGCAGTCCACCGGCCCGCGCACCGATGCCGGCAAGGCCCGCAGCAGCCGCAACGCGTGGAAGCACGGCCTCAGCAGCGCCGTGCACAAGGCGCACTTCGGCAACGGCCTGAACAGTCTGATCGGCACGATGGGCAAGCCCTGCCAGACCACGTGCCCGGTGCACCCGGACAACCCGAACCGCACCGAGGCGCCGTGCTCGCTGGTGACCGAGGGGCTGACGCAGGCCGGCGGCAACTGCATGGAGCGCAAGGTCTACGTCGACGCGTTCGCCGCGATCATGGACGCGGTCGAGAACCAGTCGATGGACGGCATGAACGCGATGATGGCGAGCGAGGTCGCCAGCACGCTGCAGATGCTGCACGAGCTCAAGAGCCAGGTCACCGACCTCGGCCCGATGATCGGCATCCCGATGCTCAACGCCGACGGCCAGGTCGTGACCCGCGCCGACGGTAGCGAAGTGATCGGCAAGTACGTGCCCAACCCTGGCTGGCCGATCGTGCTGAAGACGCTGGAGGTGCTGAAGATTGACCTCAGCGAAATGCTCACCACGCCGAAGTCGCAGTCGCAGGCGAAGCTCGACGTCGAAAAGGTCGACGCGATGCAGACGCTGCTCGGCGGGATCTTCCAGCGCGGCGCCGCCGCCCGCGGCGCGTTGCCGCCGCCGCGCGACCCCGAGGCCGACTGATTGGCACGCAAGCCGACCACCGCCGGATTGCTGGAAGCGCAGATGCGCGACCGCGGCGTGTACGACCTCGACGCGTTCGACGCCTGGCTGGCCGAGCGCGGGTGGGCGTGGCGGGCGCTGGAGCGCGGCGACTACGGCCTGAGCGTCGACGAGGCGCTGGTGGTCTTCACGTTCGAGTGCCCGCTGCGCTGGTCGGAAACGTTCCTGTTCGAGCCCGACACCGGCGAGCCGTATTCGTTCTGGCCCTACCAGCGCACCAGCGCCGAATCGTGGATGCAGGACGTGATCCACCAAGACGGCGCCGAGTGCGGCAAGACCCGCGAGATCATCGCGCTGCTGGCGTGGGCCGGCTGCACCGCCGTCGGTGGCCGGGTGCCGAACCCGTGGTCGCTGGTGGCCGCGCCGCAGCAGACCCACCTCGACGAAATCATCCTGGCGCTCGAGGAACAGTTCGGCGTCGCCGAGGGGCTGTCGCAGCGGACGCTGATCAGCAGCTTCTGGCTGAAGCCGAAACGCACCCCGCACACGATGTTCCGCTTCCTGTCGCCCAATCCGGTGCGCCCCGACAAGCCGAGCATCGCGCGCACGTACTTCCGGCCTGGTGGCCACGACGGCGAGGCGTTCCGAGGCGTGCACGTCAACGCGTTCGGCATGTTCGACGAGGCCGCGAAGGTCAAGAACAAGGTGATTTTCAGCGAGTTCTGGCGCGCCCTGAAGCCGGGCGCCCGCTCGCGCATCTACTCGGTTCCGGACGGCGACCGCGCTTCGGAGTTCTTCCGGCTGACCCAGCAGGCGGTGATCGACCTGCCGACCACGAAGCGCGGGCACCGGCTGTTCCGTTGGACGCAGGAGCTGAAGCCGGAACCGTTCTGGGGCCCCGAGCGCGAGGCCGACATGCTGCGCCGCTTCGGCGGCCGCAACACCCCGGGCTACCAGCGCAACGTGCTGGGCGAGCACGGGCAGTCGGAGAATCCCGTCTGGCCGTGGGGCGTGCTGTTGCCGAACGTGGTCGACCTGCCGGATTACCGCGTGGTGAAGCTGCACGCCGACGCCGAGGGCGACACCCTCAGCGTCGAGGTCAAGCGCATCACCCTGACCATCGCCGACAAACGCAAGCACGGCGACGAGACCTGGCTGGAAGACAGCGCGCTATCGCTCAGCGGCCTGCTGGCGGGCAGCGACGAGGACCGCCAGACGGCGCTGATGAACCTGCTGCGCCCGCACAGCGCCGGCGCGGGGCAGGGTGTGTTCTGGGCCGGCGCGGATCTCGGCGAGCGCAACGATCCGACCGAGATCATCCTGAGCGAAGAGGTCGGCACCACGCTGCGCGACTGCCTGCGGGTCAAGGCCACGGGCTTCCCGTACCACCTGCAGGAAGACCTGATCTACTCGATCGACAAGCTATTCGCGCACCTGCCGTTCTGGGGCGCCGACCTCGGCAGCGCCGGTACCGCCGTGGTCAAGGACCTGGTCACTCTGGAGCGCTTTGACGACGCCCGGTTCGAGGACCGGCTGACCGGGTTCTTCTTCCAGCAGTCGGTCGACTGCATCGGCGAAGACGGCGAGGTGCTGACCGAGGCCGACCACAAGACCGGCGACGACAAGGTCATCACCGCGCCGGCCAAGCACTGGGCCACCCAGACCATCAGCCAGCGCCTGCAGGCCGGCGGCTACGCGCTGCCGTACGACAACGAGGCGCTCAACTCGATGGCCACCCAGACCGCCCGCGCCGGCGCCAAGTGGCCGATCTACAGCAAGCAGGACGACCACCACCCCGACGCCCGCCGGCAGCAGATGCTGCGGCGCCTGCGCGCCCAGTCCGAGGACGGGTGGGGCGCCGTCGATGTATTCGCCAGCGGCGTGGTCGAGCGCGCCGCATGACCCCCGACCACCGCAGGGCGCGCCTGTCGCCCGGAGCCCACGCATGAACCTCAACCCGTTCCGCAAGAACACCGACCCGACCCGCAACCAGCGCGGCGACCTGGCGGCGGCGACCCGCGAGGCCATGTCGATGGGGCCGTGGTCGTCGACCTTCGGTCAGTGGCAGCCCCGCGCCCACACGCCGTGGCTGTACGAGGCGCTGCGCGAGGCGGTGCCGGTGCTCGATGGCGGCATCAACCGGCTGGTGACGGTCGACGGCATCATCGAAGTCGAGGGCGGCAACGACAAGCTGACCGCCGAGATCGCCGAGTGGATGCGCAACGTCCCGGTCAACGACCTCGAAACCGGCTACCAGGCGTTCTACGCCAGCCAGGGTGCGGAGCATTACGAGCAGGGCGTCGGCATCGGCGAGTTCGTGTACGACGGCAAGGGCCGCGACGTGATCGGCTTGCGTGTGGCCGATAGCAAGGGCTTGGAGTTCGCGCGTGACAGCGACCGGATGCGGATCTTTTATCGCGCGCCGACCAACCGGGGAGATACCCGCCGCGACGGGCTCGGCTCGGTCGAGTCGTTGCTGCGCGGAACCGTCAGAGGCGACACCTGCGGCGCGCTGCTGGCTGCCGGATACGTCGATCTCGAGCCGCGGCAGTTGGTGGTCGCATTGAACCAGCCGGAAGCCGACAACCCTTACGGCACCAGCATCCTGCGCAGCGTGCCATTCGTCGCGCAGATACTGCTGAAAATGCAGAATGCGACCGGCCGTTCGTGGGAGCGGTTCGGCGATCCGCCGTTCCACGTCAGCTACTCGACCAAGAACCGGAAGATCGACAACGCCACCGCGCTCAGCCGCGCCCGGCAGATAGTCGCCGACCTCGCCACCGCGATGGCGGCCAAGGCCAAGGGCAACAGCGTCGACCTCGCGACCGGCGCGGGCGCCGACGACGAGATCAAGATCGCCATCATCGGCGCCGCGGGCGAGGCTCTGGAAATCGGGGAGCCCGCGCGCCACATGCTGGAACAGGTCGTCGCCGCTTTCGGGCTGCCGCCGTGGATGCTGGGCATCACCTGGAGCCAGGCGTCCGGCATCGGCGAGCAGCAGTCGGTGGTGGTGCTGCAGGAGGCGCAGACCCGGTTCGAGCGCCGCGGCCCCGGCCTGCACAAGCCGATCGAGGCGATGCTGCGCGCCCGTGGTCGCACCTGGAAGCCCGGCGACTGGAAGCTGGTGCAACGCCTGCCCAACCTGATGGACGAGGCGAAGCGCGCCCAGGCTGC
The DNA here is from genome assembly GCA_050737695.1 of Lysobacter sp. GTDB lineage: Bacteria > Pseudomonadota > Gammaproteobacteria > Xanthomonadales > Xanthomonadaceae > Novilysobacter. The sequence goes on from JBOHYB010000002.1 coordinate 89,107, forward strand.
GTTCCTGCGCGCCCAGACCGCGCTGATGCTCGGCGAGTCCGGCCAGCCGGGCGCCCCCGCGCTCGGTACCGGCGTCGACAACAACCTGCGCAGCGCCGGCCGCCACGTGCACACGCGCCCGAGCAAGGGCACCAAGGCCAGCGAGGACGGTGACGAATCCGAACCGTGGGCGGAAGACGACGAAGAACTGCCGCTGATCGAAGCGCGTACGGTCGCCGCCGTGCTGGCGGTCTGGTTCACCTTGGGCGACGACGTGCTGCGGGTGCTGGGGCTGGATGCGCCCGAGGGTGAACGGTTCGATTCCGCGCTGGACCTGCTCGCGCCGCTGATGTCGGCCGGCGAGCTGGCGGCGGCGTCGATGGCGGCGGTGCTGCTCGATGGCCAGACTGCGGCGTTCGATCGCGGCGTGATCAATGCGGGCATCGAGCTGTCGACGGACTTCGACGACACCGAGGTACGGATCGCGGTGGCGCGCATGCACGAGCGTGCGCGCGGCTTCTACCGGGAGCGCGGGCTGGAGCTGGTACGCGGCGGCATGTCGCGGCGGTTCCAGACGCGCATCGTTGCCGCGCTGGCATCGGGCGAGTTCGACGGCATGAACCCGCAGTACGTCGCCACCACGCTGCGCCAGCGCTTCGGCGGTGGCAACGCCAACTGGGAGCGCCTGGCGCGCAGCGAGACCGCCCGCGCGCAGGCGCACGGCAAGCGCGACCACATGCGCGAGCAAGGCGTCACGCAGTATGACTTCGTGACCGCCGCCACCGGCGCGTGCCCGACCTGCCGGAGGCTGGCCCGCAATGGCCCATACGACATCGACGCCGCATCGTCGCCAGTGCCGGTGGATGACTCGCACCCGAGCTGCCGCTGCACCATCACCCCTCGGCAGTAGCCATGCAGACTAAGCTAGGATTAGCGACATGAGCCAATGCCTGAATCTCACTTGCGACGACTGCAAGGTAACGCTGTGGGTCGGGCAGAAGAGTCGGACGCGCGGGTGGTTCGTTTACGGGACCGAAGCCGAGCGCGAGGCGTTCAACAAGTTCGTGAACGATCACATCGGTCACGCGGTTCGCTTCCAAGACAGCGAAAAAGTCGGATTCGATGTCGAAGACATTACTGTCTATGACGAGCCTTCCAGCCAAGGTTGCCGGGCAAAACTCGCGCCAGGTCAGTATTGGGCCTTCTGCGGAGAGACGGACATGGGTCAAACGCAGCCCGCGCTGTGTGAAAGGTGCGGCGGTAACTTGAAGCTCGCCTGACCATCCGAAATTTCCGATCACCCCGGAAGCCCCGCCACGTGCGGGGCTTCTTCGTCTGACGCGGTGCGAAAGCTCCGGACGAAACTAAACAAACAACCGGGTAACCATCCAGCCTGACCGATCCCTGCCGACGCTCCGAGCGCGGCGATCAAGAGGCCAGGACGATGACCCCCGACGAGATCCGCGAGCTGCAGAACCTCACCGTTGCCGAGATCGAGGACCGCGTCGGTGAGCTCGATGCCGACGCGCTGGCCGAACTGCGCAAGCTCGAGACCGAGGACGGCAAGGCCGAGGGGCGCAAGGGCGTCCTTGCCGCGATCGATGCCGCCGAAGCTGCTGGGAAGCTGACCGGCATCGACCCGCCCGCGGAGAAAGCGACCGCGGGCAAGCTGCCGAAGGCGGAAGCGCTGAAACCCGCCGGCACCCCGCGCCCCGCCTGGCAGGCCGCCGACTACAACGGCCCGCTCGACATCGCCCAGGCCAACTGGCGCCGCGAGAACGTCAAGCCGGTGCGGAAGGCCTCGACCAAGTGAGCGGAACGGCCCACTTCAAGTCGCTCGGCTTGCGGGTCAAGTCAGCCGGCGCGCCCGACGAGGCGCAGCTGGCGAAGATCCACGCGTACACGCTGGTCGACCTGCCGCCCGAGAAGCTGTACGCGCGCACCTTCGTGGTCGCGCACAACGCCATCGATCGCGACAACGAAGTGTTCGGCAGCGACGTGCTGACCGCATTCGCGCAGACGCTGCCCGGCAAGGGCCTGCACATCAAGCACCCGCTCGGCTGGGACGGCGACACCGGGCCGGGCAAGGGCCGGTGGTTTGACGCCCAGGTCGAGCGGATGTCGCACGACGAGGCCCGCAAGCTGCTGCGCGCACCCGACCTGCAGTGGCCGCCCGGCGAGGCCGATGCCGCGCTGCTGATGGGTTCGGCCTTCCTCGCAGTCACCAGCGGCAACGCCGACCTGCGCGACGAGATCGACGCCGGCATCGCCGGTGACGTGTCCATCGGGTTCAACGCCAAGTGGCCGACGCCGATCGTCGACGCCGACGGCCACGAACTCACCACCCGCAAATGGAGCCTGCCTGCCGAAGCGCTGGAAGGCTCCCTTGTATGGCTCGGCGCCCAGCCGGGCGCACGCGCGGTCAAGGCCGCAAAGACCAACCCGGAGAACACCAACGTGACCCTCGAAGAACAGCTGAAGGCTGCCAACACCCGCATCGGCGAGCTGGAGTCGCAGCTTTCCGAGAGCCAGAAAACCGCCAATCGCATGACCGCCGCCCGCAAGGCCGTCGGTGACGACGCCCACCTGCTCGAAAGCGACGACACCCTGGTCGAGACCGTGGCCGCGGCCAAGGCCCACCGACAGTCGCTGATCGACGACATCGTCGCCGGCGAGCGCGCGGTCGGCCTGTGCGGCGATGACGACGAGGCGGTGAAGGCCGCCAGCGCCATCTACGCCGGCGAGAAGCTGCCCCGGCTGGAGTCGCTCGCCAAGCACTGGCGCGAGCGCACCCCGACCGGCAGCAAGGTCGCGCCGAGCGACCCCAACGCCAACAAGAACAAGGGCGCGGCGACCGACGCGTTCTCCACCAACCCGGCGTTCGGCGGCAAAGCCGTCGCGACGGCCTAAGGAGCACCCGCCATGTTGAACATCGCATCCCCCAGCGAGCTGGTGAAGACCGTCGGCTTCGCGCATACGGCCGCCACCGTGGAGAAGACGCCGATCGCGATCAGCGGCCAGCTCTTCATCCCGATCAACACCAAGGACGCAGACGAGCACAACGCGTTCGCCTACGAGACCGAGGTCGACAACGTGCCCGCCACCGCGGCCGAGGTCTGGGTCCCGGGCCAGGCGCTGTACTGGGACCCCGGCACCTCGATGCTGACCAACGTGGCCGGCGCTCTCACCATCTTCGGCCACGCACTGCAGCCCAAAGCGGCGACGGTGGCGGTGAGCCCGCTGGTGGCCTTCAACAGCTTCGCTTCCGCGTGAGGAACTGACCGATGACTTCTGTCGCACGATTCAACGCTCTCGGCCAGTTGCCGTCCCAGAGCGAGCAGCAGCGCAAGGCCCTGGTCGATGCCATCGACCTGGAGTTCGGCCTGCCCGGCATGTACCTGGACCTCTGCAACGGCGCCGCCGCCAACGACGGCTCGGTGACCCTGCTCAGCGACCGCAAGGCGCTGGCCCCCAAGGTGGCCGGCATCAAGAGCGCGCTGCAGCTCAAGTACGCCGTCCCCAGCGATTCGGACGCCAGCACCGACGTGGCGAACCGCATCGACCAGTTCTTCCACACCGGCATGCAGGAAATCGACCTGGGCTGGACCAACCTGTTCCGCGTGGTCGACATGCGCGGCAGCAACCAGTCGGCGTTCGACATCAACACCGGCACCTTCGGCATCAGCTACAAGCAGCGGGCGCCGGGCGAGAAGACCGAGATCTGGCGCACCCCGACCGGCACCACCGTGCCGGTGCCGTACCTGACGTACAGCGCGGGTGCCGGCGTGCTGGACGACTGGTTGCAGTACAACAAGTGGTGGACGATCGAGGAGGTCATCACCGAGTTCCGCCGCAAGGCGTGGGCCAACCAGGCGGAGAACCATTACGGCCTGCTGACCGGCCTGGGCGCGTCCATCGACGTGGCCCACATCGTCGGCGACGACCTCGGCACCGAGACCCTCAACGCCGCCGGCGCCTCGATCTACCGCGGCCTGGAGAATGACGGCGTCAGCGCCAGCACCCCGCTGTGGATCGTCACCAGCCCGGAAAAGCGCGGCTACGTGCTGAAGATGCTGGAGGCCACGCAGGGCAGCCTGATCGTCGGCTACACCAACGGCCAGCCGATCTCGGTGACCATTGCCGGCGTCATCGCCACCACCTACGTGGCTGCCGCCGATACCGGCTACTACCTGGTGCTGCCGGGCCGCAAGCTGGCCCGCGGCGTGTGGAAGGACCTGATGATCGAACGCGCCCGCGACATCTACAAGCGCGCCGAGGACATGGTCGGCACCATGCAGTACAACGCCATCGTGGGCGACACCGCCCAGGTGCGCCGCGTCAAGTTCGCCTGACGGGGGAGGGGTGGGCCGGTTGATCCGGCCCGCCCCGCACAATGGCGGCCAAGGCGAGTATTCAGGACATCACCGACGCCGGCTTCAAGGCGGCGCAGTTCGGCACGCCAGCCGATTGGGAAACCGCCGACACCGGGTATCTGGCCCGGATTCTCTCCCCGGCCTCCATCTGGGCCGAGGCGCAGTTCGGCAGCGGCTATGCCGCCGCCACCCTCGCTGACGCACCGGCCACGTTCGAGCGCCTGCGCCAGGCCGAGCTCTGCTACGTGCGCGCCGAGCTGTGGAAGCGCCGCGCCGCCTTCATCGACGCCAACGCCGTCAGCTCGCTGGAGAATCTGGCCCACTCCGATCGGCGCGAGTTCGAGGCGCAAGCCGCCCGCGCCTGGCAATGCGCCGAGGACTGGATGGCGCAGGCCAAGGGCGATGGGGCGGCGACACCGGGCAGCGCGGGCGTGCTGACCTACGCCGAGACCGGGCCGTACGCCAGCACGCCCGCGGTGCCGGGAGCCACGTCGTGGTGATGCGCCTCGCCGTGGCCGGCGATGACCTCCCGCGCATCTTCCGTGGGCGCGCCGGCCGTGCGCCGGAAGCCCGCCAGGCCCTGCTACGCCACCTCGCCATCCAGACCGAGCGCACCGCGACGGCTCTATCCACCGGCAGTGGCGCCCCGGGCAGCTACCCGATCCCGGTTCATACCGGCTTCTTCCGACGCGGCTTCGGGTTCGAGCTCAAGCCCAGCCGCGCGATCGTGTTCAACAGCAGCAACTACGCCCGGGCCCTGCACGACGGCTACCGCCCGTACGGCAACGCCGCCGCCATGCCGATCTCGCCACGGCCGTACTTCGACGATGCGCAGGACAAGCTGGACATCGCCGCCGCCGGCGACGCATGGGAGGGCACGGTCCGATGAGCGACCCCATCGTCGATGCGCTGGAAACCCTGCTGACGACCGACCCGCAGTTCGTCGCCGAGCTGCAGGCGCTGAACCTCGGCACCGCCGGCGGTGTCGCCACCCCGACCGTGCTGCGCAGCAACCGCCGGTTCGAGCAGATCGGGCAGGAGCACTACCCGTGCTTCGTCATCGACGCCGGCGACGGCGCCGGGCAGGACGGCGGCAACGATGGCGGAGGTGATGCCGCCGGCCTGTCGCTGGGCAGTTGCTCGCAGGACTGGGCCGAGGACTTCGACCTCGCGTTCGTCTGGATCAACCAGGACCACGCCGCATCGCTGGGCCAGCGCCGCGCGGTGTTCACCGCCGTGGTGCGCCTGCTGCTGCGCAACCCGGACCTCAACCGCGCGGTCACCCTGGCCTACGTCGCCCAGGCCGCCAACGACAGCAACCAACGCCACCCCACGCACTTCAGCAGCTACGTCGTGCGGGTGCATCACACCATCCACCGGGACTGACCATGAGCAAGCGCACCGCATCGCCCGACACCGCAACCACGGTTCCCCGTGAAACCCGCTACGACGGCGACGACAGCGTGGCCGTCATCTGGCCGGAGAGCGAGCGCCGCGGGTTGTTGCGCGTCGGCAACTTCACGCCCGGTATCGAGTACGTGGTGCGGCCCGAGGTCGCCATCCGGCTGGTGGAGGTCAAGCACTTCCAGTACGCCAGCCCGCGCGATGCCGAGGCCGCCGCCCGCCACGCCGAACAGCTCAACGCCGCCGCCCTTGCCCCAAGCCCCGCCGCCGTCGCGACGGGCGAGGGCGGCGGCTTCCCCCTGTCGAAGGACGAGGAGTAACCCATGCCGCAGGCCACTGGCGCCACCACCAAGATCCTCGGCCTGACCGAGGACACGTTCAACGCGGTTCCGGCCGTGCCTGATGCGCAGGTGCTGTACGTGCGCACCTTCGAGCTGAACTACAACGCCCCGCGCGAGCAGGACCCGACGCTGGCCGGCGGCTTCCGCGGCCAGCTGCGCGGCGTGGAGGGCCGCAGCGATGTCAGCGGCAGCGCCGCGGTATCGATGGCGCCGCAGTCGATCGGCTTCTGGCTCAAGCACCTGATCGGCGCGCCGACCACCACCGGTGCCGGCCCGTACGTCCACACTTTCGCGGTGGGTGAGGGCGCGCTGGCGATCCCCCCCGGCATCATGTTCGAGCAGGACTTCAGCGACCGCATCGCCACCCCTGGCCGCTTCATCGACTGGAACGGCAACCGCATCGAGTCGGCGCAGTTCGTGTTCAACACCGGCGCCCCGGCGCAGGTGGCCACGTTCAACATCCGTGGCGCGGGCATCCCCAGCACCCCGGCCGTCACCATCGACGCCACGCCATCCGACGCCGGCCATTCGGCCTGGGTGGTCGGCAACATTTCGCTGGTGCTGGACGACGGCGCGCTCGAGGTCTGCATCGAGTCGCTGACGCTCAACTGGAACAACAATCTCGACACCGACCTGTACTGCCTCAACAACGGCGGCCAGCGCCACGCCCTGCCCGAGGGCGACCTGGCGATCACCGGCGAGGGCGTGGCCCAGTTCGACACCCCGGCGCTGATGCTCAAGGCGTTCGCCGATGAGGACCTGAAGGTGGTCGTCACCCTCAGCCGCGGCGATGGCCTTGGCACCGCCGGCAACGAGTCGCTGGCGATCACCATCCCGCTGTCGTCGATGAGCAAGTCGGTGCCGCCGGTCAACGGGCCGCGCGGGCTCAAGCAGCCGTTCAACTTCGTCGCCCATCGCGTCGGCGGGGCGGAGATCGGCGTGAACATGGTGCTGAAGAACGAACTGGCAACGGTCTGACAGGAGGCGGCATGTTTCGATTGGCGGATCAGGGGCTGGTGTGGTGGCCGGTGGAGTTGACGCAATCCACCGGCCCCGACCAGGTGGAGACAGTGACCGCGTGGTTCCAGTACCGGATCTACACCCGGGAGGAACTGCGCGAGCAGGAACGCGCCGCGGTGGAGCGCATCGCCGCCAAGCGCGAGCAAATGGCGGCCAAGCCCGAGGCTGGCGCTGGCGAGGTCGAGCGCCATGGCGACGACCTGCTGGCGCTGTTCGAGACCGTGACCGAGCGCCAGGCCGGCGACACCGCCGACCTGCTGGAGCGCATCACCGACTGGCGCGGGCTGGGCGACGGCGACACCGAGGAACCCTTCAGCCGCGACCGGCTGGGGGCGCTGCTGGGGTACGACCCGATTTACAAGCAACTGCGCACCCAACTGTTCGCCGCCAGCCGGGAAGCCCCCCGAAAAAACTCACAGCCTGGGCCCGGTGGTCTGCCGGCGCCGGCCCAGGCGTAAAGGGACCACGGCTGTGGGACTTCGAAGCCCACTACGCCAGCCCCGACATGACGTCGGCGGCGTGCGATGGCTGCAGGGTGATGTGCCCGGCCAGCAAGTGCCCGCGCCCGCGCCTGCTGCCGCAATGCGAGGACGACGTGCAGGCGTACCTGGCCTGCCGCACCCAGTGGACAGTCGGCGCCAACGGGGCGCGCATCGGCATGGCGTACCCCGGTTGCGAGGTCGCGATCCGCTGCGCGTTCCCGCAGGCCAAGCGTGCGCGCCGTGCGCGGCTGTTCGCCGGCGTGCAGGTGATCGAGGGCGCGCTGCTGGCGGTGCAGCAGGAAACCATGGCGCAGCCGCAGGGAGCCGTTGATGGCTAGGTCAACCCGGTTCCAGGTGCAGTTTCAGGTCGACGGCGACGGCAAGGTCACCGCGGCGTTTGCCGACGTGGCCAAGGGCGCCGACAAGGCCGGCAACGCCGTGGAGAAGGCAGGCAAACAGGCCGATGACAGCGCCGAGAGGCACGCCCGGCTGACGGCCGCGGCAAAGAACGCCGGGACCATCCTGGGCACGGTGCTGGTCGGCGGCGCGGTGGCGGCCAGCGCCGCAGTGTTGGCGTGGTCGCGCGACATGGCGGTGGCAGGCAAGGAGCTGACTGTACTGGCGGCGCTGTCCAACACCAGCGTCGAGAACTTCCAGCGCCAAGCCGCTGCGGCCAAGACCGTCGGCATTGAGCAAGAACAGCTTGCCGCGATCTACAAGGACACGCAGGAAAAGGTCGGCGAGTTCATCAACACCGGCGGCGGCGAACTGATCGACTTCTTCAAGGAGGTCGCACCGCTGACCGGCGTGACAGCCGACCAGTTCCGCGAGCTGTCCGGCCCGGATGCGCTGCAGTTGTTCTTCAGCAGCCTGGAGAAGGCCAACCTGTCGCAGTCGCAGACCATCGCCTACATGGAAGCGATGGCCGACGACGCGTCGGTGCTGGCCCCGTTGCTGCGCGACAACGGCGCGGCGGCGAAGGAGTTCGGCGACCAGGCCTCGCGCCTGGGAGCGATCTTGGATGAGGAAGCGCTGGAGAAGGCCGCCGCGCTGCAGGAGGAGCTTGCGGAACTGGACTTGGTCCTGCTGGCGCTGAAGCGCCAGATTGCCGAGGAAGCGATACCGGTCATCCGCGAGCTCGCCGAGACCCTGAGCGGCATGGCGGGCGATAGCGACGGCGTGGCGGAGGTGCTCGAGTCCATTGGCGCAGGCTTCGACGTTGTCGTCGGCGCCGCGAAGGTGACCTCGTCGGTGGTGCGCGGCATCACCCTCGACCTGATCGCGTTGGCCAATGCGGGCCAAGCCGGGTTCGATGCCCTCACCGGCGACTGGGAAGGCGCCGCCCAGAACATGCGCGAGGCAAGGATTGCCAGGGAAATGGCGGCCGAGGAAAGCGCCGACATCGCGCGCGTGTTCGGTGGCGGCTCGCCGGCCCCGGCATCCCCAAGCCAACCCGCGCCGGACATCATCGACGTGATGATGCGCCCTCTGGAGGCTCCCAAGGCCAAGCCTGCGGCCGGCGGTGGCAAGCCCAGTGGCGGTGGTGGCGCGGCGGCGGTCAAGGAAACCAAAGCCGCGGTGGAAGAACTCAGCGCCGCGGAACTGGACCTGATAGCAATCCAAGGCATCTGGGACCAGGCGGAAGTCGACCGCAGCAACGCGGCGGCTGACCGGTGGCAGCAAGAGAAAGAAGTTGCCGCCGCCCGTGCCGAGGTCTACGAGGGCATGAAGGCGGACATGCAGTTCGAACTGGAGCTGCTGGGCATGACCAACGCCGAGCGGGAGATCGCCATTGCCCAGCGCCGCGCAGGCGTCGACGCGATGAGCGCCGAGGGTGAGGAGCTGGCCGGGCTGACCAAGGAGCTGATCGCCGCCCGTGAGCAGGCCGAGCTGCTGGACACCATCAAATACGGCCTGGCTGATGTGTTCGTCGGCTTCGCCAAGGGCGCGAAGGAAGGCGAGCAGGCGTGGGACAGCTTCATGGACAGCCTGTTCGAGCGTGCGCTGCAGTTCGCCGCCGACAAGGCCATCGACGCGCTTTTCAGTGCGCTTGATGGCGGTGGTGGTGGCGGTACCGGCGCCGCCGGGGCTGGTGGCGGGGGTTCCGGGTGGGCGGGACTGTTCTCGTCCCTGCTCGGTGCGTTCGGCGGCGGACGTGACGCCGGCGGCGCGGTGCAGGCCGGCAGCTTCTACCGCGTCAACGAAAACCGAAACGAGCTGCTGACCGTTGGCGGCGAAACCTTCCTGATGATGGGCAAGCAGGGCGGCCGCGTGGACGCCAACCGCGGAGGCGGGCGGGGTGGGGACGTGTTCAACATCACCATCCCGGTCGAGGGCCGGGTCGACCGCCAGACCCGGGGGCAAGTGGCCAACGAGACCGCCGCCCGCCTGCAAACCTGGACGGGACGCAACCGATGAGCTTCATCGATCACCGCCTCAGCGACGACGTGGCGTACGGGTTCACCGGGGGCCCGCAATGGGACACCTTGACCCGGCGCCTGCGCAGCGGGCACGAGACACGCAATGCCCAGATGGAGCTGCCGCTGCACAAGTACAGCGCCGACTACGCAACGCTGGAAGGTGCCGCCAAGGAGGAACTGCTGGCGGCGTTCTGGGTGTCGCGAGGCGCGTGGGCGGCGTTCCGCTTCCGTGACTACAACGACTACACCGTGGCCGATGCGCCGCTGGAGCATCCGGCGGTCGACACCGACCCCATCCAACTGACCAAGACCTACACGTTCGGGCCGACCGCCTACGTGCGCACCATCACCCTGCCGCTGACGGTGGCAATGACCAATGCCGGCGCGCCGTTCACCGACTTCACGTTCGACCCGCTGACCGGGCTGGCGACGCCGACCACCGCCTGGCCGGCGGGCGCCAAGGCGTGGACCGGAGAGTTCGACGTCCGCGTGAAGTTCAGCCGCGACTACAACCCCTTCAGCCGCCGCAGCCCCAAGGTCTCCACCGCGATGGTCGACCTGGAGGAAGTGTTCCGGTGAAGAACATCCCGATCGAACTGCTGGAGCACAAACAGAGCGGCATCACCACGCTGTGCTTCATAGAGAAGATCGGACCGCTGCCCGATGGCAGCTACTTCGGCCTGACATCGGGCAACCGCGACCTGGTGTTCGATGACGGGCGCGGCGGCGGGTCCATCACCTATCACGCGGCCACTGGCATGCAGCCATCGGCCATGGCGGCCGGCGCCGACCTGTCGGTCGACAACAGCGAGACCCAGACCCTGATGCCGGTGTACCCGCTCGACGTGGGCATCACCCAGGCGATGGTCGACAACGGCGACCTGGACGGCGTGCAGTGGTGGATCTACCAGGTCAACTACGAAGACCTGACGCAGGGCGCCGAGGTGTTCGGCAGCGGCGTGATCGGCGAGGTGCGCATCACGCCCGGCGGGCTGGTCACGTTCGAGAACCGCAGCTGGTCGCAACTGCTGAAGCAGAACAGCGTGGTGGAACTGGACAGCCTGACCTGCCGCGCCCGCTTCGGCAGTCAACCAGTCGGCACCGGCGGCGGGGCGTTCGAACAGCGGTTCCCGTGCCGGTTCAATCTGGACGCCGAGTGGGTCGACTTCACCGTGTCGGCGCTCGGCGCGGAGGTGGTTCGGCAGTTCTACTCCGATGACCTGGTGGAGGATGTGGACTACTACGCGCCGGGGCTGATCGAGTGGACGACCGGCGCCAACGCCGGCCAGCAGCATGAGGTCAGCGGCTATCTGGGCCCCGTGGTCGATCCACCCGCCGGCGGCGCCGTCGAGCTGCAGTTCACCACGCGCAACCCTATCTCCATCGGCGACACCGGCCGCATCCGGCGCGACTGCACGAAGCGCTGGTCCGGGCACAACAGCTGCGAGACCTACGCGAACCGCCAATGGTTCCGCGGCGAGCCCTTCATCCCCACCAGCGACGTCACCGGCCTGACCATCCCCGGCGCGGCAGCGGGCGGCACTGGTGGCGCTGCCAGCACGACGGTGGCCGAATGAGGCAGCTCGGAGCACCGTTCACGCCGGCGGAGCGGTCCGCCGTGGTAGCCGCGGCCCGATCATGGCTGCACGTGCCGTGGCGCCACCAGGGCCGCACCCGACGCGGGATCGACTGTGTTGGCTTTGCCGTGCTGGTGTTCGGAGCGATCCGCCCGGGCATCCCCGACCAGCGCGGCTACCTGCGCACGCCGTTCAGCCGCCGCCTGGCCCTCAGCCTGATGGCCGGCTTTGGCGCGCCAGTGTCGCGCGACGAACTGCAGCCGGCGGACGTGGTGACGCTGGCCAATTCCGGTGAAGAGCATCACGTCGCCATCGTCACCGACCACCCGGAAGGGCTCGGCCTGATCCACTGCTACGCGCGCGCATCGGGCGGCCCCGGCCGCGTTGTCGAGCATCGCCTGTCGGATGACTGGGCGCGCCGGATTGTGGAGGTGTTCCGTCCATGAGCGGCCAGCAGATCGGCACCGTCGTCGGCGGCGTCATCGGGTTCTACTTTGGCGGCCCGGCCGGCGCGCAACTGGGCATGGCCATCGGCGGCGCCGTTGGCGGCGCCATCGATCCCGAGGTCATCAAGGCCCCCGGCATCGGCGACGCCCAGCGGCAGACCACACAGGCCGGCGTGCCGCGCGCCGTGGTGTACGGCCACCCCGCGCCGTTCATGGGCAACATCATCGACGGCGAGGCGAAGGCGCGGAAGATCATCGTCGAGGAAGGCGGCAAGGGCGGCCCGGTGGTCGAATCCGAGCGCTTCCTGCTGACCAGCGCCATCCGCATCTGCGAGGGGCCGATCGCAGGCATCGTCCGCATCTGGCGCAATGGCGAGGTGGTCTACGACGTTCGCACCTATGAGGAGGTCAAGGACTACGACCCCGGCGAATATGACAACATCTTCGAGTGGCTGGCGGAAATGCGCGCCCGGTCGCTGCAGTTCAAGAACCGCGCCAGGTTCTACCTGGGCACCGAGGACCAGCTGCCCGACGCGGCGCTGGAGGCGATCCACGGCGTCGGCAATACCCCGTACTACCGCGGCACCGCATACATCGTGGTCGAGGACGACGATGTCACCGACACCCGCGGCGCCTGCGCGCAGTACCAGTTCGAGGTGGTCGCGGCCGGGTCGGAGGCGAGCGTTTCGGAGATTGTCTCCACGTCCATTGAAACGGTCACGGGCGGTTCTTTTGGCTCCGGGGCCTACACCGGCAGCCTGCAGTACTCGACCGGCGGCGGCACCTTCCCGATCGACTCCCCGTTCGTGTTCCTCAGCTCGTCACAGTTGGCGATCGCCGGAAACCACATCCGCGCCAAGTTCGAAACGCTGCAGGGCGAGTTGCTATGGGACTCGGGCTGGCACAGCGATGCCCCGGACCCTGGCGCACTGGCCGAGGCGCTGAACGATGCCGGGCTGGGCGACGAACTTGGCCCGGTGCGGTTGTCGAATGGGCGGGTGATGTCGCCGATGTACGCCGGCATTGCCGCCGAAACAGACTTCATTGCCACGTACTACGCCGCGTTCACCGGGACAGAGGCTACCCAGTCGAACGCCATGCTGCAGACCTGCAACCCGCAGGACATGCCGCAGGCGTGGAAGACCTCGCCGGAGCTTCCGGGCGCGCTGATCGGCAGCGACGGCAAGCTCTACTTCCCCGACTGGATGTCGCCGCAGGAACTGAAGGCCATCACCACCGACAGCGTGACCCTCGCCAGCGTGGTGGAGGACATTGCCGGGCGGTGCAACGTCCCAGCCGACCGGATCGACGTTTCGGCCCTGACGGACATCATTCCCGGGTTTCTGGTGTCCGGCCAGTACACGGGCGCCGACTGCATCCGGCCGACGCAGCAGATGTACTTCTACGACATGCCCGAGGTCGACGGGCAGATCGTGGCCGTGTTACGCGGCGGGTCGAGCATCGGGACGATCACCGAGGCCGACATGCTGGAGTCGGGCGACGATGACGACGACATCCGCGCCCAGCCGGTCGAGTTCCCGCTGAAGGTGTCGGTAATGACCCGCGACCCGGCGGCCGACTACTCCCCGGTGCCGCAGACCAGCGCGCGCTACAGCGCCGGGGTGAAGGCCGCCGGCGAGGTGATGATCACGTCGCCCATCCCGTTCGGCGCGGACGAGGCGATGCAGCGCGCCGTGATCATCCACCGCGTGCTGTGGGCGCAGGCCGAGGGCCGCAGCGAGTTCCAGTTGCCGGAGGAATGGACGCGGCTGGTGCCGTCGGACTGCTTTGACCGCAACGGCAAGCGCTGGATGATCGGCAGCGGCGACTACGCCGACGGCGCGGTGAGCCTGAAGGCCAACTACGACCGCGCCGGCAATTACACCAGCAACGCGACCGGCCAGCCCGCGCCGCCGCCGACGGTCCCGGGCACAGGGCTTAAGGGGCCGACGCTGCTGGCCGCGATGAACCTTCCGGCCCTGCGCGAGCAGGACAACGTGCCGGGCGCCTACCTGGCCGCCACGGGCGTATTCCCGGCATGGAACGGTTGCACCGTGCAGATGTCGATCGACGGCGGGGCGACCTACCGCACCGTTGCGACCATCGGGCGCCGCTCCGCGATGGGGCGCCTGACGGACACCATCGGCCCGACGACCGAGCCGATTCCGGTCGCCCTGGACGATGGCGCGCTCAGCGACTCGACCATCGACTACCTGGACATGGGCGCCAACGCGTTCGCGTTGGTCCCGACCACCGGCCAGTCGGAAATCGGGCAGTTCACCACCGCCACCGAGGGCGACCCCGACCAGTACGCCATCACCGGCACCCGGCGCGGCGTCAACGGATCGGACGCCACCAGCCATGCGAGCGGGCAGCGGTTCGTAATGCTGACCAGCCCCCTGTTCCTGCCGATCGACTCCGAGCTGTACGGGACGCTGCTGTACTTCCGTGCCATCACCAGCGGGACCGTGGCGGAAGATAACGACGCGATCCCGTTCCTGTTCCTGGAGCCGCCGCCGCCGCCCGATTACCGCATCACCGAAGCCGGCGACTACCGCATCACCGAGGCGGGCAACCGCCGCACACTGGAGTAACCCGTGGCTGATACCAAAGACTCTGGGCTCGACCCAGCACAAGCGCTCGCCGATGCCGACATCGTGGCGGTCACGCAAGATGTTGCGGGCACGCTGGCCAGCCGGCGCACCACCATCGCCGCGATCAAGACGTTCCTCGGCGCGATGGCCAACCCGATGACCACCGCGGGCGATCTCATCATCGGGGGCCTGGCCGGCGCGGCGGCGCGACTGGCGGCCGGGACCAATGGGCAAGTTCTGAAGATGGTCGGCGGCGCCCCGGCGTGGGCTGCAGAGTCGGGCGGCGGTGGGGCGAGCGCAGCGCCCGTTGTCACCGAGGCCGGAACAGCGTTGGCTGCGACTGACGCCAACTCCGGCAACTACACCCGGTTCACCAGCGCGAGCGCCAAGACCTACACGTTCGACAGCGGCGAAAGCTACACCATCGGCGACGAGTATCACGGCCGCAACGTGGGGGCAGGGGACCTTACATTGGCGGAGGCCGGCACGTTCGTACTCAACCCTCCTGTGGGCGGAACGCTGGTGGTCGCCCAAGGAGGCACTTTCACCGTCAAGATCGTGGGCGCTGACGAAGCCGACGTATTCGGCGTGACGGTGGCGGCATGATTCCGGGGATTGTCGCAGGCCGGGCGGTCGCGGGCGGGGGTGGCGGTGGCAATGATCCCGACTGGGCGAATGTCCTGGCGCTGCTGCATTTCGACGGGGTGGACGGCAGCACCACCTTCACCGACGAAAAGGGCGGGGTCTGGACTCGCAACGGCGCTGCCCATATCGACACCGCGCAATCGAAGTTCGGCGGGGCGAGTGCGCGGATCGTGGACAGTTCCAGCGACTTCCTAATCAGCCCGTCTCTTTCGTTTGAAGACGAGTTCCGCATCGAGTTCTGGTTCTACCGCGAAACAACCGACGCGATGTATGTGTTGGCCCGCAACGGCGGGGCCTCCAGCGCGTTCTTCCTCCATGCGGCTTCGGGGACGAACGATCTGCGGCTTCGCTGGGGCGGAGTTGACCGGGAAACCGTAGCAGGAGGGGCGACTGTCGGGGCGTGGAATTATGTAGTGATCGAGCAGGACGGGGTCATCGCCCCGAGGCTGTACTGCAATGGGATTGGAGGAGCCGCAACCGGCGGCAGCGCAACCCCCTTCACTGACTCCCTGACATTCGGCGCGAACTCTAATAACAGCCTGCGCCTGACCGGATGGATCGACGAAATCCGGCTCTCAAACCAGGCGCTGGGAACGTTCACCCCGCCGGCCGCACCGTTCCCGAACAGCTGACCGCCGCGCGGGAGACGGCCGGCGCTACCATGCGCCCATGCTCGGCCAATCCTTCCGCTGGATCGACTACGACGACATGAGCTGCCTCATGTACAACGAGCGCGGCGTGGCCGTGGTCAGGCCGGGCGAGGTGGTGATCCGGTGGCCTCGCGGTTCCGAGCTTCGCGGCAAGTGCGGATCGGTGGCGCAGGGGAAGCGGTACGTCGAGCGGTGGATGGATGCGCGACTGCGTAGAGGACGAAGCGTCGGATAACCCTGACCCCGCGCCACGGCGTCGCCCGACCCCCGGACGAAACTAAACACCCACCCGCACTACGGTCCGCATCAAGCCCCCGGCCACGAGGCCACCGATGTCGCCCGCCTTGCTGCCGCTCCCGGTCACCCCCGCGCAGTTCCTGCAACACATCGTCCCCGCCGCGATGGCGCTGCTGCCGCAGCGGATGGACAGCCTGCGCGCCCGGCTGCTGCTGCTGGCCATCTGCATGCAGGAGTCGGCGCTGGCCGACCGCCGCCAGGGCACCGACGCCCGGCCGGGTCCGGCCCGCGGCCTGCCACAGTTCGAGGTCAACGGCGTGATCGGCGTGATGCGCCACGTCGCCAGCCAGGACGCCGCCAAGCGCGTGTGCCGCCAGCTCGGCATTCGCTGGGACGCGCACGCCATCCACCAGGCGATGGAGACCAACGACGTGCTGGCGGTGGCCTTCGCCCGCCTGCTGCTGTGGACCGATCGGAACGCGCTGCCAGCGCCGGGCGACATCGACCCGGCCCGCCACTACTACCTGCGCAACTGGCGCCCCGGCGCCGCCCGCACGCCGGAGGGCCTGCGCGAGATCGAGAGTCGATGGTGCGGCAACTACCCCCAAGCACTCGCTGCCGTGACGGCCTGATGCCCGTCACCGGGCGCGCCCACCTGATCCGCCGCATGGCCGCGGCCGCCGCGGGGCTGCTGTTTGCCAGCGCCTTGTTCGCCGGCGCCGCTCTGGCCGGCCCGCCGCCGGTACCGGAGAGCATCTGGAAGCTGCTGATCGTCGGCATCCCGCTGAGCGTGCTGGCCGCCTCGCTCGCCGGCCGCACCGTGCGCTACCTGGGCGAGCCAGCGCAGCCCGATACCAAGATCCCCGCCAAGGTCGCCGGCATCATCGCCGACGGCTTCATCGGCGGTTGGCTGGCCATGCTGGTGGTCGGCCTGCCGATCACCCAGGCGCACCTCGGCAGCGTGTTGCCGGAGGTGCTGGGGGCGCTACTGGCGCTGTCCGTGCAATGGCTGCGCGACAACCTGTCGCGCTATGTCGACCAGGCATTCCAGGCCGTGCTGTCGTGGTGGACACGCAAGCGATCGCCCGGGCCTGCCGAACGAGGAGACCTGTGATGTTGACGCTCATCCACGTACTGGACGCCGCCGCGTTGTGGATCACCTGGTGGTGCGCCGCCGCCGCCGTCGTCGCCGGGCAGGAGGTGCGCAACTGGCGCAACCTGGCGGTGTCGGCCGGGCTGATCGGAGTCATGGTGTTCGCGTTCTGCGGCGCCCTGGCAATGACCTTCCAGCCGCCGCGCGGCACGTGGTGGGGCTTCGGCCTGAGGGCCGCGGTCGCCATCGTGGCGATGGGCCTGTACGAGTACCGCTTCGGCATCGGCCGGCACCTGCGCATGCTGCGCGCGTGGGCGCTTGATTGCCTGCGCCACGGCCCGCACTGGGCCCGCCGGCGGAGCGGGCCGGCGTGAGCCTGCCGACCATCCTCGTCGGCGCCTCGCTGGGCCAGACCATCTACCGCTGCGTGGTGGCGCTGCTGATCGCGCTGGCGGTGTGCTGGTCGCTGTGGTCCCTCGGCTCGCGCGCGTACCACGCGTGGTGGGCCGACTACTGGAAAGGCGAGGCCATCGAAGCCCGTGACAACGCCCTGCGGGCGGAGGCCAACGCCACCAGCGCCAACGCCGGCGCCGCCAACGCCAGCACCACCCGCGCCCGCATCGACAGCGGTACCGGCACCGTGCGCGCCGCCACCGACCAATCCGCGACGAGGATCGAAAACCATGCGGACCTTCCCGTGCCTGCTACTGACCGTCACCCTGTTGCTGCTCACGTCATGCGCGAGCTGGCCGAGGGCGAAACCCGCATCCGAGCCGCCGAGGATCGACTGCAGCGCCCGCACCCCGATTGAGCCGCTGCCGCATTACCCCAACCTGGCCGCGCTGCCCGAGGCGGTGCAGACCGACGACTGGTGGCGCGCCTATGTGCGCCGGTTAACCGCCGTGCTGGGCGCCTACGAGCGCCGGCTGATGGGCGTGATCGAGAGCGAGGTGGTCAAGCGCGGCGAGGTGGCGGGGTGCCTGGACCGGGAGCGGGCGGCGGGGCGGATTCGCTGAGGGTCTACGGGGCGACCAGCTTCGGGTTGAACCCCTTGACCGGGAACGTGAACGTGGGGGCGCCACCTTTGAAGATGTTCACCTGCACCCGCATTTCCTTCGACGCGGCCATCCGGCGGGTCAAGGTGCTGTAGCCCGGAAGGAATACGGTTTCGGAGCTATGGTCCGCCGCGTCGTCGCCCTCCAGCGTCGACGGCCTCCCTCCATCGAACACCACCCGAACCGTGCAGTCATAGCTGCTGCAAACCACCTGGCCGCGCTCGATGTAGACATAGACATTCCGGCCCCACTGGGGATGGTCCCGCACCTCGAGGGTGGCGTGCTGTGTGCCTTGATACGGAAAGTCGAGGCTGATGGTGTTGGTGCTGGTGACGCGCGCGATCCGCACAGGCTTGCCTGTCAGCTCATCGGTTCGATTGATGTATGCCCACTGGCCCCGCCTCTCACGTGCCTCCCTGGCCTCGCGCTGAACCTCGTCGAGAGCCTCCTGTAGCGATGGTAGAGCCGCCGCGGCCTGTGCTGCCGGTTCAGTTCCTGGAAACTCATCCACGAGGGTCTGCGCGTGCGCAATCCGGGCGGGGAGGGACAGTTCCTCGTCACCTACAAGGGCGAACATCCTCTCGGCCCTGACCAGCCGGTCGCGAGCTTCCTGCTCGCGCTGTTCCGCAGTGACGGGCGGCGGGGCAACAGCTTCGGCCACCGCTGGTTCCCCACCATACTCAGTTGCATCGTTAACCGCCGTTGCGCATCGAAAGACCACCAACCCGATAAGCCCGACGAAGATCCATTTCAGTACGGTCATCCCATCCCCCTTGTGTGTACGGCTACTCCGCCAGCAACTGTAGCAGTGCCTTGCGCTTGCGATCGCTAAGGCGCTCGAACGATTCGATCAGCTTCCGTTGATCCCGTGACAAGGCATCCATCGGAGAATCCGCATAGATCGGCGGCGCATGGTCAGCGACCGCGTTGCGATCAGGCTCACGGTCGTGGCGAGGGTCGGCGATGCCGCACACCAGCGAGTCCAGGCTGACCCTCAGTGCCGCGCGCAACTTCAGCAGTTTGTCGAAGCCCGGCAACTCCCGATTGTTCTCCCAGCCGGAAACCGCCGACTTGGTGACCTCGATGAGGTCGGCCAACTCGTCCTGAGTAAGCGTGCCCGCCTTGCGGGCTGCGCGAAGCCGGTCGCCGAAAGTGTCCATCGCAACAGTCTGGCAACGCTTTACCCGAAGCGTGTACGGTAGTGCTTGACACGCCATGTACGGCAGTGCTGTACTAACCACATGCACAGCGCCGCTCAACATCCGATCCGTGAAGCACGTCTCAAGAAGGGGCTGAGCCAGGCCGAGCTCAGCCTGCGGGTCGGCGTCAGCAAGTCCGCTGTTTCGGCTTGGGAGAACGATCGCGAGGCGCCGGAGTCCCGCAAGCTCGACCGGCTGGCGCGGGCACTGAAGCCGCACCTCAACGTCGGGCGTCTCCTCGCGCACCTGGGGAAGGGCAACTGATGCGCGCCCTCGGCTACATCCGCGTCAGCACCGACGAGCAGGCCGGAAGCGGCCACAGCATGGCGATGCAGCCGCAGCGCATCCGCCAGTGGTGCGACCTGCACGACTTCCAACTGGTCGACCTGATCCGCGACGACGGCGTCAGCGCCGGCATCGCGCTGGAGCGCCGGAAGGGTGGGGCGGAGCTGCTGCGCCGCCTGCGCGATGGCGAAGCCGACGTGGTCGTGGTCTACAAGCTGGACCGCCTGTTCCGCGACTCGCTCGACGGCCTGCAGTTCTTCCGCGACATCGCCGCTGGCCCCGGCATCGCCGTGCATTCCATCACCGAGCTGATCGACACCAGCACCCCGGCCGGGCAGCTCAACCTCACCATCCAACTGGGCCTCGCGCAGTACGAGCGCCAGGTCACCGCCGAGCGCAACCGCGCCGTCAGCGCCCACCTGCGCAAGCAGGGCAGGGTGTACGGCACCGTGCCCTACGGCTGCATCGAGGTCGACGGCAACCTGTACCAGCACCCGGACACCTGGGCGCAGCGCGAGCGCATCGTCACCTTGGCGCGTACGCCGGCACGCGGGCGCCGCCTGAGCTTGTCGCAACTCGCCATGACCCTGCGGGAACTGGGCATCCCGGCCCCGCGTGGCGGGTCCGAGTGGAGCAAAACCAGTGTCTCTCGCGTGGTGTCTACCCATGACGAGCTGAACCATATCCCGCCGTTCCCGGCCGATCACGAAGCTGCGGTTTCGGAGGCCGCGTGCGCATGAATGCTTTCGACTTCCTCCCGCCGACCCCGCTGCGTCCGATCGACCCGACGCTGCTGGCCACCATCCCCACGCTGGACGGGGAGCGCACCGACGGCTTTGTCGGCCTGACCGACGACGAGCGCAAAAACGCCCGCAAGGGCATCCGCAACCACCAGCTGGCCGTCGGCCGCGGCGACGTCGCCATCGAGGTGGAGCCGTGAACGCCGACGCCCATCCCGAGTGCCTGCTGCTGGGCCTGCCGGGCAGTCGCCCGCGCGAGCTCGCGGCGGAGATTGCCGGCATGCGCACCGCGCTGGAGTGCGTGACCGACGGCGCCACCACCGACCAGATCCACGGCCGCATCGACTCGCTGCTGCAGGAGCGGGTGGTCGAACTCAACGCCTACCTCAGCGCCGCCATGGCCGACGAGGGTGCGGCGGACGGGGAACACAACCATGGCTAAGCCGACCCGCAGCCAGTTGATCGGCCACCTGGTCACCCAGGCCGTGCTGGACACCCGCATGAAGTGGGGCGAGTACGCCGCCGGTGTGGTGGCGCACTACCACGCGACCGTGGACGTGACCGAGCGGGTGGTGTCGTTCCACGTGGTCACCAGCCCGGACAACCACGACGAGCTCACCCGCCTCAACACCCAGACCGTCAAGCGCGTGCTGATCGGAGAAATCCGCATGCCGGCCGACCTGGAGGAATCGCTGCTGGCGCCGTTTCCGCTGGCCGTGGCCGACCGCATCGACGCCGCGCTGTTGGCCCGCCGCGGCCTGCTGCTGGCCCGCGCGCCGGTCAACATCGGCGCCGCCGGCGCGGTGCGCGCCTCGTGCGAGTTGCTGCGCAAGACCGCCGGCGCCGTCGAGCGCATCGCGCCGATGCTGGAGAACCACCAAATCGGCCCGGAAGACGCCGCCCACTTTGCCGACGCCGATGCCGCCCTCGACGGCGTCATGGGCTGCGTGCTGAGCGTCAAGGCACAGATCCGCGCGGCGGCCGACCCGGACGCCAAGGCGGTGCACTAGTGCCCGTACCCACCCGCGCGGCGCGGACCGCCGCAAACAGTGAAGCCCCCGGCGCTGTAACGCCGGAGGCCTCGAGTTGACCACCCACCTAACGGGGAGAGCAGTCATGCAGCAGTCGACCACAACAACCTGCAAGCCGCAAGCAGCGCCGGGTTATCCCGTCGTGAGCTACCGCCTGCAACTGCGCCACGGCGCCCGTCGTGATGCCCGCCGCCGCGGCGTGTCGCCGGCACTCGCCATCGCCGCCGTCGAGTCCGCCTACCGCGACAGCCAGGGCAACCGCTTCGCCGCCCGCCGCGCCGGCTGGCAGGCCGTCGACCGCCTTGCGTGGCCTGGCGTGGGGGAGGGCTGATCATGGTCTTCCGCAACCTCACCCTGTTCCGGTTCCCTGCGTCGGCGGCCGAGCACTGGTTCGATGACCGGCCCGTCGACGATGGCCTGTCGTTCTCGATCGAGCCGCCGTCAGCGTTGCCCTACTTGGAAGAGTGCCGGCTGAAGCCGGTTGGCCCGCGGGAACTCAGTTCCCGCGGCTTCATCCCGCCGCACGGTGGCGACTCCGACGCGCTAATGCACCGCAGCGGCGGTGCCGTGTGGCTCACCGTAGGCGGCGAGGACCGCATCCTCCCCGGCGCCGTGGTCAACGACATGCTCGCCAAGAAGCTGGCGGAGATCGAGAAGACCGAGGGTCGCAAGCCCGGCGGGCGCACCCGAAAGCGCATCAAGGACGAACTGATCGTCGACCTGCTGCCGCGCGCCTTCGTCAAGCCGAGCCGCGTGGACGCCATCATCGACCTGGCGCACGGCATCATCGCCGTCGATACCAGCAGCCGTCGGCTGGGCGAGAACGTCGTCAGCGAAGTGCGGCGAGCGCTCGGCAGCTTCCCCGCGCTGCCGCTGAATGCCGAGGTGGCGCCGCGGTCGGTGCTGACCGACTGGGTCGCCGGCGAGCCACTGCCTGACGGCCTGACCATCGGCGACGAGTGCGAGCTGCGCGACCCGTTCGATCACGGCGCAGTGGTCAAGTGCTCCCGCCAGGACCTGCAGGGCGACGAGGTCGGCAAGCACCTGGAGGCCGGCAAGCAAGTCACCCGCCTGGAGCTGACATTGAACGACCACGTGTCGTTCGTCATCGGCGAGGACCTGGTGGTCCGCAAGTTCCGCCTGCTCGACGGCGCCACCGATGCGTTGGAGAACATCGACCGCGATGACCTGCGCGCCGAGCTCAACGCCCGGTTCGCGCTGATGTCCGGCGAGTTGCACGCGCTGTTCTCGACGATCGAGCGCGCGTTCCGCGTCTCGAAGGCGGAGGGCTGAGGCATGGAGCGGATGACACTTTCAGAGTTCCACGCGGCCGTGAAGGCCCAGGGCGTGCCCCCCGAGGACGTGGCGGTGGTGTGCCCCATGTGCGCAACCGTTGAGTCCGCACGCGACCTCATTGCCGCCGGCGCCGGGGATGACTTCGACTCGGTCCAGAAATTCCTGGGGTTTTCGTGTGTTGGCCGGTTCACCGGGGCGGGTTCGCCGCGCAATGAGCCCGACGGCGAGCCCTGTAACTGGACCCTCGGGGGGCTTTTTCTAGCGCACAAGTTCGAAGTGGTGACCGATGACGGCAAGGGCCACGCGCATTTCGAACTGTGCACACCCGAGCAGGCTCAGGCCCACGCGGCCCGCATCAAAGTGGAGGGCGGTGCCGCATGAACATCACCCCCATCCGTCCACGCCCCGCCGAAGGCATCCCCGGCGACCTGCCGACCATCATCGTGCAGTACCTGCAGCACCGGACCCTGCGCGGCGCGGCGCTCAACACCGTGAAGGCCTACGGCGACGACCTGCGCCGCCTCACCGCCTACCTGGCGCGCTACGACGTGACCCTGGTGCAGCTGGTCAGCGAGCGCCTGCTGAACCGCTGGATCGACGACGGCCTGCTGCACCACAAGTGGAGCCGCCGCACCGCCGCGCGCCGCCTGTCGGCCGCCCGCGCGTTCCTGCAGTGGGCACGAGGGGAGGGCTACGTCGACCACGACGCCGCCGCTCACGTGCACATCCGGTTCCGCCCGCGCCAGGTCATCGCGCCCGAGCTGGACCCGCTGAAGCGCGTGGTCGCCGCCATCGGCACCGACGACGCGCTCGACCTGCGCGACCGCGCCATCCTGATGCTGCTGCTCGACGCCGCGCTGCGGTCATCCGAGGTTGCACTGCTGGACGCGTTCGACCCCATGCAGCCGCGCCCCGTGTACTGCGTCGACACCGACCGCAGCCGGGTCTACGTGCGGCCCAAGGGCGCCGACCACGACGACGAAACCGAAGTGCTGGGCATCGAGCCGCAGACCGTCGCCGCGGTGCAGGCCTGGACCGACCGGCGCGAAGCGATCGCAAGGCCCGGCGTGCCCGCGCTGTTCGTCAACCTGCTCGGCACGCGCTTCAGCCGCCAGAGCCTGTACGTGATGGTGCGCAACCGCGGCGCCGCCGTCGGCCTGCCCAGGTTGCACCCGCACCTGTTCCGCCACCGCCGCGTGGGCGACGTCACCGAGAGGCTCGGCATCGACGCCGGCTGCGCGCTGGCCCGCCACAAGCAGCGGTCGACCACCGTCAACGTCTATGGCGCCCACGCCGCCGAGGTGCAGCGCGCCGCCATCCGAAACCTGTGCCCGCTGGGCGAGGTGTCGCCATGACCCAACGCCAGATTCGCCACCCCGATCCGCTGCCGGCGTGCAGCGCCGGTCACGTCGCCCGGCACATCCACGACGCCCGCAGCCGCGAAGCCGGCGGCGGCCACCTGATCGAGTGCCAGTGCAGCAACACGCGCCGGCATGCCGACTTCGACGACGCGCTGCAGCAGTGGTGCCAGGACAACGGCCACAAGGCACCCAAGCGCGCACCGCAACGGCGCCTGGCGCTGGGCAACGTCTACCGCTTTGGAGGCACCCCCCGATGAACACGATGACCGGAATCGCGCGCGAGGGCATGCGCCGTGCGCAAGGCGGCGACTGGACGCTGGCGGATGCCATCGAACTGCTGAGCCGCAACGACAACCCCGACGGTGCTGCCGAGCACCACGAGGCGCAATTGCTGTGCGGCATCCCCGAGGGCGGGCGCCTGAAGTATCTCGTCTGGGTCATCGCTTTCGACGGCCTGGAGTGCGAGCACTGCGACGAGGAGGAGGGCGGCGATGCCGGCGCCACCGACGAGCCGTGCGACGCGTGTGGCGGCGAGCGCATCACCGACAACCCGTTCGCCGGCGAGGCGTTCTGGAACCAACTGGCCGTGGTCACCACGCTCAACGGCGACGTGATCTGGGATTGCCAGAGCAAGTGCGACGACCGCGACATGGACGCCGTCAGCCGCCTGATCGCGTCCGACACCCGGCAGATGGTTGCCGCAGCCCGGCAAATGGTCGCGGCCTACCAGGCCAGCCTGGCCAAGCCCGAGCAAACCGAACTCAACATCGCGAGGGCCGCCTGATGCGCGCAACCGTCCAAGCTTCCGACCTTGCCGCGGCGCTCAAAACCAGCGTGGCCGTGGGCACCACCCCGATGGCGATGCTGCAGCCCGCGCTGCTGACGGCCAGCGGCGGCCACCTCACCGTCGAGACCACCGACTGCGAGATCACCGTGCGCCATCGCATGCCGGCCACGGTCGACCAGCCCGGGCAGGTGTTGATGCGCGAGGCGCTGTTGCGGCCGGTGGCCGCCGCCGCGGGCGAGATTCGCCTGAGCGACGACGGCACCGTCAGCCGCGGGCGCAGCCGCTACCGCATCCCGTCGATGGACAACACGCAGGACTTCCCCAAGCCGGACCCCGGCGAGTTCAGCGCCACCGACATCGACCCGGTCGCGCTGGCCGCAGCCATCCGCTGCGTCGCCTATTGCAGCGACGAGGACGACATCCGCCCGGCGCTGCGCGCCATCAATATCACCGACAACTCGGTGTGGTGTTCCGACGGCAACCAGGTCGGCTACGTCGCCTTCGACTACGACGGCCCGGGTATGGCGATCCCGGCGGGACAGGGCAGGCGGGTGCTGGACGCCCTGCAGCCCGGCGCCGTGGTCAAGACCGCCGGCAACTACAGCGGCATGGCCGGCCAGATGTGCATCGAGACCGACGACAGCAGCACCACGCTGCGGCTGCTGGCCGGCGCACCGATCGAGGTCAAGAAGCAAGTCATCGACACCATCGATCCGCCCGAGGCCTGCGTGGTCTTCAACCGCGCGGCGCTAGTGGGGGCGCTCCGGCGCTTCATGCCGTTCGCACAGTGGGGCGGGGAGCACAAGTTCAAGAACTTCACCGTCGCCATGGAGGCATCGCGCGCCGAGCTGACGCTGGTGGACCGCACCGGCGACAACCGCGAAGCGCTGGCCGACGCGGTGGAATCGCTCACCGGCGACTTCCGGTTCGGCATCGACCCCAAGCGCCTGCTGGACGCCCTGCAGGCCATCCCGACCGAGACCCTCACCCTGCGCCCGCCCAACAACGCCGGCAAGGCACGCGGCGTCGTGCTGATGGTGCCCGAGGGGGAGTCGGCCGACACCGTCGCCCACGTGATTGCACAGCTGGTTATCTGAGGGGGAACCCATGGCTGACTCGACCAAGACCCAATGCGCCACCCTGCTGCGCGAGCTGCGCGCGGGGCCGGTGACCGCGCTGCAGGCGATGGACCGCCTCGGCATCGCCCGTGCCGCCGCCAGGGTGTTCGACCTGCGGCAGGAAGGCTGGGACATCACCAGCCAGATGATCGAGGTGTTCAACCGCCACGGCGAAACCTGCCGGGTGGCGCAGTACAGCCTCGCCAAGGGCCAGCAGACGCTGCTGCCAGTGGTTCACCCCGGCCGCGGGAGGTTGTCCGCATGAACGGCCTGACCGTGGATCAACTGACGGCGGTGGTTTACGCGTGCGCGGCCGTCGCGGCGGTGCTGTTCGTGCTGCTGCTGATCGTCGGGGGCCACTACGGCGCGCGGCGGTTGCTCGGCCTGGACGAGCGCACTGAGCGCGAGGACGCCAACGGCTGCGACCTGCTACGGATGGCGCGGCAGATGGATGCCTGCGCGGTGGATCTTCGCCGCGGTGGTGACGCCATCACCCACGACGAACTGCGGCAGTGGGCACGCACGTGCAAGCGCGTGGCCGGCGAACACCTGGACACCATCAACGCGCTCACGCTCGAGTCGCTGCAGAAAGTGGGAATCGGACCGGTGCACCTCGGGGCGTTCTCGCCGCCGTGTGCGCACTTCGCCCGGGTGCACGTTGTCGGTGAGTCGATCGACCCGGACACCATCGCCGCCGCTGTTCGGGTGCCGGTGCCGCCGCCGGTCAGGGAGGTGCGCCATGTCCCGTGACCGCGACCGGCCCTTCCGCATGAACACCGTGCTGGTGCGCGCCCTGCGCCGCTACGCCCACGGCCGCAAGGGACTCGACGAGGCCACTTACCGCCTGCACCTGTCCGCGGTTGGCGCCGACAGCACCTTGTCCCTGACCCGCACGCAGCACGCGCAGTTGCTGCAACGGCTGGGGCGCCTGCCCGATCGCACTCGCAAGCCGTCCGACAAGCAGTGGAGGGCCGCTCATGCGCATTGACCCGCTGCCCGCCGGCTGGGGCCTGCGCCCCGGGGCGATGGAGATCCCGGACCCCACGTACCACACCAACGAGGAAGGCCAACTCCGTACCGCGCGCGGCCCGCATACCCGGCGCACCAACGGCCGCGCCAACAAAAACCAGCGCGACCGCGTGTTCGCGCTGATTGAAGCCGACCCGACCATCAGCGCCGCCGACATCATCGCGCGCACTGGCTACCCGGAGTCGACCGTCTACCACTACCGCTGCGAAGCGCGCGAAGAGGGCCTGCTGCCATGACCGACACCAACACCATCGACCGCCCGGAGTGCGAGGCGGGCCACCACGGGCTCGCCTGCCACCTGCGCGACGACGCCCTGCTGATCCGCCTGGACGTCGACACCCTGTGCAGCGCCGCACGCGGCAGTGACATCTTTTTCGACATGGCCGAAGGCGGCGAGCGCATCACCATCACTGACCCGGCGGCATTCGCCCGCGAGGTGGAACGCGCGCTCAACGACGAGGACGAGCAGGGCAACACCCCCGTCAGCCGCATGTTCGACCGCGCCATCGAGTGGGTGGTGGAGCAGGGCGGCGACGGTCTGCACATCGACTTGCCCGGCGTCGCCAAGACCGAGGACACCCCCGCATGACCGCGCCCGCCAAGAGCAAGCCGAACAACCCCAACTCGCCGTGGCGCCGCGGCCCCAACTGCGACACCCCCAACGCCGGCAAGAGCTTCAAGCGCTACGCCGCACGTGCCATCCGGCACGAGGGCGCGCAGCGGCGTGCGGCCAAGCGAGGTGAAGCATGATCGCCCGCACCTGGCGCGCCATCGTGCGCGCCCTGTTCACCCTGCTGCTGTCCCGCGTGGCCGCCGAGCGCGCGCCTGACTTCATCGTCGGCGCCGACAACCCCGACGGCGCCTACCTGCTGCGCTGGTACCTCACCCGGTGGCGGCACTGGCCGGCGCAGGCCGAGGCCAACCCGACCCGGCTCAACCGCGTCAAGGCCCTGGTCAGCCCACTGCTGTTCAACGTCTACCTGCACAAGTTCCTGCGCGACGACGACGACCGGGCGCTGCACGACCACCCCTGGGCGTGGTGCTCCCTGCTGCTGGACGGCCGCTACATCGAGCACACCATCGCCGCTGGCGGCATCCACCACCGCCACCCGCGCAGCGCCGGCAGCATGAAGTTCAGCACCCCGCGCCGCGCGCACCGCATCGAACTGCTGCCGTGGCCGAAGTCGGTCATGTGGCCTGAGGTTGTTGATATCGGTCAGCCGTGCTGGACGCTCTTCATCACCGGCCCGCGCATGCGCCGCTGGGGCTTTCATTGCCCCGATGCCGGCTGGGTCGACTTCACCCGATTCACCAAGCCCGACAGCACCGGCGAAACCGGCGCGGGGTGTGAGGGATGATCGGCGTCGAACAGGGCACCGATCTGCTGGAAGTGGCCCGGGCTACCGGACTTCGGCAGCACCTCCACGGCGTGAGCGCGACCGATGCACGCGTGATGCTGGGCCGCTTCGTTACCGCACTGTCGATCCCGCAGGTGTCAGGCGGTGGGGAGTTGGTCGAGCGGCTGCGGGCTCTACTGCCAGAGCTTGAGTTCAGTCGAGGTACGCATGTCGAGTGGCGAGATTGCGATCAGAAATACCGCGACCAGAACCCGAGGATCGGTGACGCGGCATTCCACGCACAGTGCGTGCGCGACTACGACGAGCGGATCGCCTGCATTCACGAGGCCATCGCCGCCTTGTCCACCCCGCAGGCCCGGCCGGATGGCGGGGCGGTAGTCGAGAAGCCGTGCAAAGAATGCGGAGCGCCGGTTCACGCGTGGGCCAACGACGCCGACCCCATCTGTCTCGGGTGCTACGCCGACACCCACCCCGCCCCAGCGCCGGACGTGGCGCTGGAGGTTCCGTATCAGGAGTGCTACGCCGACACCGACGGCGACACGTGGTTTGACTCCCCGGACGATGCGGAGTTCACGCAGGGCCGGAAGGTAGGCGACACCTACGAGGTTCGGGTTTCGCACTACTCGATTCAGCGGACGTATGTCGTCACCAAGGCGCCGGACGACACCAGCGACGACTACGAGGTTCAACCCTTCACCGCCACCCAGCAGGAGGCCGACCGTTGAGCCTCCCCTACGAGAACGCCACCAGCGGCAACAACGCGATCAACGACATCCAGAAGATGCTGCGCGCCTTCGGCTGCACCAAGTTCGGCACCGGCGAGGACTTCGACACCGGCGAGCTGTTCGTGCAGTTCGAACACCGCGACCGCATGGTGATGCTCAAAGCCAACGCCAAGGGCTACGCCGCCGCATGGCTGCGCGAGCACCCGCACGGCCCCCGCACCAAGGCCACCCGCGCCCAGCACGAAGCCAAGGCCCTGCACATCGGCGGCATCGCGGTGTACTCGATCCTGCGCGACTGGGTGAAGGGCCAGGTCACCGCGATCGAGATCGGCATGCTGACCTTCGAGGCCGCGTTCCTGTCGCACATCCTGCTGCCCAGCGGCCTGTCGGTGATCGAGCACGTGCAGCAGCAGAAGCTGCTGGGCGGGCCGGGGGAGGGCACACGCAATGGCTGACGGCCTGCATATCCTCCAGCACTCGCTCGGGCTCGACCGGTACGGCGCGGGCGCCAGCTATCGAAACCACTTTGTCACCGGCCCAGGCTCCGACGACTACGCCGCCTGTGTCGCACTGGTCGAGGCTGGCCTGATGACACAAGCGCCCGGGACCGCAATTTCTGGCGGGATGGACGTCTTCACCGTGACCGATGCCGGCATCCAACACGTGCGGAACACCAGCCCGCCGGCGCCAAAACTGTCGCGAGGGAAACAACGGTACCAGCGTTACCTGGACGCCGATGGCGACCTCTCGTTCGGTGAGTGGCTGCGCCGCGGCCAGGAGGCCAACCATGGCTGACGGCTCCCGTTCCCTCCCGCTCCAATTCGACCAGGAACTTGTGGTCGACCTGTTCGCCGGTGGCGGTGGCGCCTCGCTCGGCATCGCCCGCGCGTACCGCCACCCCGACGTGGCGGTGAACCACAGCCCGATCGCGATCGCCGTGCACCGCGCCAACCACCCCGAGCCGGCCACCGACCACAAGACCTGCGACGTGTTCGAGGTCGACCCGATCACCGCCACCGGCGGCCGACCGGTCGCGATGCTGTGGGCCTCGCCCGATTGCCGACACCACAGCAAGGCGAAGGGCGGGGCGCCGCGCAGCAAGAAGGTGCGCGCGCTCGCGTGGG
This sequence comes from Lysobacter sp., assembly GCA_050737695.1. GTDB lineage: Bacteria > Pseudomonadota > Gammaproteobacteria > Xanthomonadales > Xanthomonadaceae > Novilysobacter. Next base: position 119,476 of record JBOHYB010000002.1, read on the forward strand.
TGGTCATCAAGTGGGCCAAGGCCGTGCGGCCGCGCGTGATCCGGCTGGAGAACGTCGAGGAGTTCGCCGATTGGGGCCCGCTCAACGACGATGGCCGGCCGTGCCTGGCGCGCAAGGGCGACACCTTCCGCCAGTGGAAGCGCGAGCTGGAAAAACTCGGCTACGTGGTCGAGCACCGCGAGCTGCGCGCCTGCGACTACGGCGCGCCCACCATCCGCAAACGCCTGTACCTGGTCGCCCGCTGCGATGGCCGCCCGATCGTCTGGCCGCAAGCCACCCACGCCGCGCCCGACAGCGAGGCCGTACGCAGCGGCCGGCTGCTGCCGTGGCGCACCGCCGCCGAGTGCATCGACTGGACCCTGCCGTCGCGCTCGATCTTCGACCGGCCCAAGCCGCTAGCCGACAACACCCAGCGACGCATCGCCAAGGGGCTGTGGCGGTACGTGTTCAACAGCGCCGATCCGTTCATCGTCGGCAACATCACCCCGTTCCTCACCGAGCACGCCAACGCCAGCAACCAGCGCGTGTTCGCCGCCGACGAGCCGCTGCGCACCCAGTGCGCCCAGGTGAAGGGCGGCCACTTCGCAATGGTCGCCCCGACCCTGATCCAGACCGGCTACGGCGAGCGGGAAGGGCAGGCGCCTCGATCGCTCGACCTCGGCAAGCCGCTCGGTACCGTGGTCGCCGGCGGGGTGAAGCATGCCGTCGCCACCGCCTTCCTCGAGCAGGCCAACGGCGGCTTCTACGACGGTGACGGCCGCGACGTGCGCGCGCCGGTGTCCACCATCTGCACCAGCGGCGCCAACCAGCGGCTGGTCACCGCCTACCTGGTCAAGTACTACGGCGTCGACCAGGACCCGCGCCTGCGCGACCCGATGCACACCGTCACCACCAAGGACCGGTTCGGCCTGGTGCAGGTGACGCACGTCCCGGCCGACACCCTAGCGCCCGAGCTGCGCGCCAAGGCCAAGGCCGTCGCCGACTTCCTCCACCGGCACCTGCCCGAGCACTTCCCCGAGCCCGCCGACCTCGTGCTGCTGGGCGGCTACGTGCTAGCCGACATCACCCTGCGCATGCTCGCCCCGCGCGAGCTGGCCACCGCTCAGGGCTTCGACGCCGACTACGTCATCGACCGCGGCTGGTTCATCGACCCGGCGACGGGGGAGGGCGCGTGGAAGCCCGTCACCAAGACCGACCAGGTGCGCCTGATCGGCAACAGCGTCTGCCCCGACGTCGCCGAGGCGCTGGTCCGCTGCGACCTCGCCGACCTGATCACGCTGTATCGAGAGGAGGGCATTGCTGCATGATTCTGCAGGGGGATTGCAGGCTGATTCTGCCAACGCTGGACGAGAACAGTGTCGACTCGATCGTCACCGATCCGCCCTATGAAATTGGATTCATGGGCAAGACGTGGGACAGCAGCGGGGTGGCGTTCGACCCCGCTACGTGGGCGGCCGCGCTACGCGTCGCGAAGCCGGGTGCATACCTGGCAGCGTTCGGTGGAACCCGCACCTCGCACCGGATGGCCTGTGCGATCGAGGACGCCGGCTGGGAACTGCGCGACACGATCATGTGGATCTATGGGTCAGGCTTCCCAAAGTCGAAGAACCTCGACGGCGATTGGGCGGGTTGGGGAACGGCGCTCAAGCCGGCGTGGGAACCGATCATCCTCGCGCGTAAGCCGTTCAAGGGTCCGGTGGCGGCAAACGTCGAGCGGCACGGCACCGGGGCGCTGAATATCGACGGGTGCCGGATTGGGTTGTCCGAAGGAGACGACCCCAGGCTTGGCGGAAATGGAGCCTGGACCACAACGAGGATTCAAAGCGGCGACACCGTTTCGCTTCCGCGCGGGGAGGTCAAGTCTTCTCCGCTTGGCCGTTGGCCCGCCAACCTGGTCCACGACGGCAGCGACGAAGTGCTGGCCGCATTTCCGAGCGCGCCGGGGCAACAAGGCGACCTGACGGGTCGGGAGCCGAGCCGTCCAGCGGTCAACACCTATGGCGATATGCCGGCCCCGCGCGTGTTCAAGGCGCGCCGTGAGGGCGAGTCCAGCGCGAGCCGGTGCTACCGCGATGTCGGCGGGACCAACTTCGCGTTGTTGCCGGGTGTGCGCCGCAATCCGACCAGCGCCGCGCGGTTCTTCTACTGCGCCAAAGCGAGCCGAGCCGATCGAAACGACGGCTGCACCGGGATGGCTATGGCAAAGGTGCATGGGCCCAGCGGTGATGGCCGCTGCTGGGACATTCCCGGGAGCAAGTCCACGCCGCAGGCCAACAACCACCCAACAGTGAAGCCGACCGACCTGATGCGCTGGCTGTGCCGGCTGGTAACCCCGCGCCACGGCGTGGTGCTCGATATGTTCACCGGCAGTGGCAGCACTGGCCGCGGCGCGGTTGCTGAAGGTTTCCGATTCGTCGGTATCGAGCTGGGCCACGAGAACATCAGCATTGCAAAGGCCCGCGTCAGAGCGACTCAGCCGGGGCTTGGGATATGAACCCTCAGCGCCCGCGGATGCTTCGCCGCCGCCTCCCGCAACTGCCCGAGGTCGGTGCCCAGGTAGTACGTCGTCGTCTCGACGCTGGCGTGCCCCAGCATGTCGGCCAGCGCCATCAGGTTGCAGCCGTTGCGGTGCAGTTCGGTGGCGAACGCAGCGCGCAGCAGGTGAGGGTAGTGGCCTTGCCACGGCCGCGCGACAGCGTACTTTTCCAGCCGGGTGAACCCGCACGAGAGCCCCAGCGCACGCTGGGCGTACCGGTTGACGATCACCCAGATGGATCGGCCATCGCGCAGCGGCCGGCCATGCTGCGTCAGGAACAGCGCGGACTTCTTCCCGGCCCTCAGCGCGGCCCGCTGGTTGATGTAAGCACTCACCAGCCCAAACCATCGGTCTCCGAACGGCACCAGCCGGTACTTGCCGCCCTTGCCGTGCACCACCAGCAAGCCGTCGGGTCGGATGCTCCCCAGTTCCATTCTGGCCACTTCGCTGGCCCTGAGTCCGCATTGATACAACGTGGCCATGATCACGTGGTCGCGCAGCCCGACGAACGTCGTCAGATCCGGCGCCGCGAGCAGCATGCCGACCTCCAGGTCAGCCAGCGCCCGTACCACGCGGCGCTGTGGTCGGCGGTGCCGTGGCAGTTGCACCGGCTTCCAGCTCTCGGGCGCGGCCAGCTCCATCCAGCCATGCCAGGCCCGCAGCGCGCTCAGTTCGATGTTGATCGACGCCTGGCACACCGAGGCGCGTCGGGTGTCGATGTAGCGCCGCGCGGCGTCCTCGGTCAGCTCGTACGACCCAGACACCTTCGCGAACCGCCTGACCGCCGCCACGTAAGCGCGCTCGGTCGCCGGCGAGCGACCCATGGCCCGCAGGAACACACGGAACCGATCCACCAGCACTGACGATTCAACATAACCACGTATTAGCGTCACAACGGAAATTCCAGCCTTCAACTAAGGACCGGTGATCCGCTGCTACAGCAGGGCTATACGAGCTGCCGCTAGAGTAAGATCTAGAATCTTACATAATATGCATTATGCGAAAAAGTGGTGCTTATGGAGGTGTTGCGTTGGGAAGGCCTTCTAGCCCTACTTGACCGCAACAGTGACGTGATAAATGGTACAAATCAGGTTGCTCTATCCAAGAGTTCCTTGTGCTTAGACTGCTGAATGATCCTCAAGTCCCGAGCTCACTCCGAGGCGCATTGATCGTCGATGATCGCTACAGGACGAGCGCGACGCGCAGTGCCTGGCGCGGCTTGCCGGCGATGCAGATGTACCTTGGCTCAGCGCCCGTCTCTACGACGTCGCCGCGACCGCAGGCAGGTACCTGCGCATCCCCCATCACCTCTGGGCGCAGGCCGCGGTACGTGCCTATCTAGAATTCTCCCGCACCATCCTTCCGTCGGCGTATGGGATCAAGGCCATCGACGAGTTCCAACGAGGTCTGCAGTTGGGCTGGCAGTACCTGCGAGACGAGCAGGCTGTCCGGGATGGCTACTGGGCCTTGCTTGAGGACGCGCTGCAGCACGGGCTGGACAACGGACACCATGGCATCGCCTTCATCCTGAGCGAGGAACTGCTGGCTCGGCGTACCCATTTCGCCGACGAGGCCGCCCGCAAGCTTGAGGCCACCGGCAACGCGCTGGTGCAGAACGCCGCCGCGGATTTCGATATCGCTCCCCGATGCTTCGAGCTGGCCGCCCGCTTGTGGGCACGGGCCGGCGATGACGCGAGCGCCAAGCGTTGCCGCATTGCGCGCGGCGAAGCAATCATAGCCAAGACCCACCGTGGCGGGCAGGCAATGCTGCGAAGCGATTGGCTCGCCGAAGGCATCGCCATCCTGCGACGGGCCGGCGCGGACCGCGCGCGAATCATCGAACTGCAGCACGAGCTCGAAGACGTCAAACGCGACATCCTCGAGGAGATGCAGCATTTCGAGTACCGCATGGATGTCCGCGAACTACGCGACCATGTGCAGGCGACGGTCATAGGCCCAGGCTTCATGGACGCACTGCTGCAGACCGCGTACGACATCGCGCCCCAGCCTTCCCATGATTTCGTGCGGGCCACCGTGTTCGACCACGCCAATCGCTACGTCTTCCAGCATCTGTTCGCCCCGATCTACTACGACCACGACGCCAACGTCGCGGCTAGACACGACGCATTCGATCCCAACGACGAAGAGGCCATCTATGCACAGATGGTCCACAAGATCACCGAGTCGGACCTGAAGCTTCGGGGAGAGGTCATCGTGCTGCAGGCGTGCGAAATCCTGTTCAACGGCTTCCATCCCACGTTGAACGACTTCCTGGAACTGATGCACGCATGCCCGCATGTGCCGGAGGGCCACCATCTTTCGCTGGCGCGCGGCTTCCTGGCCGGCGTCAATAGCGAATGGCACGAAGCGGCCACGTTCCTGATCCCCCAAGTCGAGCCATTCGTTCGATCCCAGTACCACCGCCAGCGGAAGTTCACGCACGTGACGCTGGAAGACGGTTCACATCGCGAGAGATCGTTGCATGAACTGCTGAAGGGCGAAGATGCCGAAACGCTCTTCGGGAAGACCATCCTGCTCGACCTGCGGGCCATCCTGGTGGAGCAGACCGGGTTCAACCTGCGCAACAACTGGGCCCACGGCCGGCTGACAGACAACATGCTGGTAGGCGCTGCGGTGTTCTGCCTCTGGTGGTCGATACTCCGCCTCGTGTTGCACCCGTACGGCATCGAGTACCGGCGCCGACAGCGAGCAGATCAAACACAGGCGGTGGACGACGAGTCCCCCCAGGACACGCGTTGAGAACGCTGCGCTACCCGGCGCAGTCGTTTTCGATCGCCGTACTGATTCTGCCAATTGACCCCAGTAGCGCCTCGATCAGTCGATCGTAGACTGCCTCGAAATCACGGTTGCCATCCTGGAAGCCCAGCCGGGCATTGATCGATCGGATCATCTCGTTACGCTTGTTCGCGGGAAGAAGATGCGAGCAGAACACCCGGAAGTCGTACAACACGAAGAAAGGCAGCATGATGTCGGCGTGATCGGCCCGCCCAGGCACGACCTCGATCCATGCCTGCAGCGTCTTGAGCCCGCCCGCGCTTTTGAGCTCCTTGGAGCTACCTGCGTTCTTGACCGCTCGCTTCAGAAAGCTGGAATTGACGCTTTCGACGAAGACGCGGTTCAGCGACTCGATCGCGGGCCCCACATGCTTCTCTTCCCAGAAGACGGGCCTCGTCAAGTTGGCGATGACGCTGGCGACTTCGCCCTCCAGCACGAACAGCCTGCCCCCGAACTTGCTGTTGAACAGATCGTTCAGCGACTTTCGCTGGTGTAGCAAATCATGCTGTTTCGAGGGAGGAGACGGTTGAACATCGATCTGCGCCTCGTAGAACTCCGAATGCAGATCATGGTCGGAATCGACGTTCTCCGACCTGAGAAAGTACTGCTCCTCTTCGGGTAGCGAGGCGATGTCGCCCAGCCACATCATGACCTTCTTGCCCCGGTTGATGCCGAAGGAGATCGTCCACTCCTGGGCGTGGATGGTTCCGTAAGTCTCCGAGAACAGGTCGAGTCGGTACCTAGGGTCCTGCGAGTACTTGTTCAGGACCGCCATATTGAAGAACACGGGCGTCAGGAAGCCATCGTCCCATGGACGCGTCAGCCCAGGGATGAACTCGTGGTCCATCTGCGAGTACTTGAAGTCGAACTTCTCACAGAACGAATAGCGCTTCGCCCCTAGACTCTTCGGTTTGAGCAAGATTCCGGTATGCCCGTTCTCGTCGGCCTTCTTGGCAAAGTACCCGATCAGCACTTTTGATTTCACGGGGAGCAAGAGCTCCTTGGTCGTCCTGTTCTGCAAGAGCGGGACGCCTTCCAGCTCCACCCGGATATCGTCGACAAAGAACACGTGCGAGCCCAGATACAAATCGAGGGGAGATGCATCTGTCTCGTCGAAATAGCGTTTCGCAACCCTCATCCTGTTCCCTTTCCTTGGTCGCGGCCTAGCTTTATCCCATGGGTAAGCATGACGTAGCTCGTGTTCCAACAATCCAGCTTGTTGCGCCGACCGCCCACAGCATAGGATCAGCGGGACGCTGCGACTACCAAGGCCCGCAACATGTATCTGCTTTCGAAGGAAGGACGCCGGCATCTACTGGAGTTCCTGCGAAACCTGACCCCGCAGGTGCTGTTGCTCTCTTCCGCTCTGTTGTTGTTCGTCTTCTGGAAGAAGAATCCGGACGCCTATCTGTATCTCGTCCTCTTCGCGGGCATTTCGGTGATGTGCATCGTCGCAGGCATCGCCAACATCAACAACTTTATGGACAACGCCTTCAGCCACTCTGCCGCCATCGCGGCTGAGCGTGACAGGCTGAAGGCCGAATCGATCGATGGCTCCGCTCGGATCCGTCGGATCTTGCGCTTTATCTGGAAGGAAAAGCGGGGAACCTTGGCGGAGGTGTTGGTCGCCATGCTGTTCGTCTATGGCGCCCTCATCGCCATTCTAATCGCGTCGATGATCACGACGATGCGTGCGCTCGGATGATCCCGCGCGCTTTGGAGCAGAAGGTGGCTCCGAATTGCCATAACCCTCGCCCCCACACCATTGAATGATGTCTGCTCCCGACCAAAAGCTGACAAAGCCGGCGCCGAACCTCGCGCAGGCTGCGTGCACGTCAACAGACGATGATAGCGTCGACAGCAATTTCCCCTATGTGGCGTGCGCATCGGTGCTTTCAGCCGACAGCGCTAATCGGTCGGGGACGCGCCAGGCTCGGGGCCTTGTGACGCATGCGCCGTGCGTTCCTCCCGATGCCCGCCGGCCAGCTTGTGCCGACGACCCATGACGTCAGTGCGGGTGGGCCCGCGCAAGGCCGCGAGCTGCGCCTGACCGGCGCGGGTCAGCACGATGGCGGCGCCCTCGCCCGCGAGCCAGCGGCCATGCAACTCGCCGTCCGGTCCCCCGTCCCGCCAGCAGTAGGCCGTCGCCATCAACTCCCCATCCGCGTCGTGCCACGTGAGCTCGTCGAAGCTGTTCCAGCCCAGCCGCTCGGCCACTTGGGGATTCAAGGTCAGCTCCCAGCGGGGGATCGCACCCAGGCCCAGTTGGCTGACGCGTCGCACGGGCGCGCCGCCCGGAATACAGTCGGCCATTGCGAGGGGATCGCCGGTGGCTGGCAATTGCACGCCGAACAGGCGAAGGCGACTCCATTCGTAGCGCGACGAACTATACAGGCCTTGGAAGCGCGTGATTTCGGCCAGCACTAGACCGTCGCCATCGCGATCGCGATCGCGAACCTCGTCCTCGACTTGCGCCAGCCACTCGTTCTCATCGGTCAGACCCTCAGGCAGCGTCGGTCGCGCGATAAAGGCCGGGCGCGCGTCCACGGCGCTGCGCGTCCACTCCGGTGCCAGTTGGAACTTACGCAGCAGCTCGTCGACGCGCTCCGGGGGGATTCGGCCCGCGGCAGCGAGCTCGCCGGCGATGTGCCGCAGCGCCCGCAGTCCGCCCATCACATGAGGATAGAAATATGTGATCTGCAAGCCGAGTTTCGATAGGGTTTGTTCCAGCCGTCGAATGCCGGGTTGGCCGTAGGTCTCCACACCACCCCACTCGTCGATCAGTTGTTGCACGCGCCGCCGCACATGGTTTTCGGACACACCGGCGGCTGCCGCCATGGTTTCGATCAGGTCCGTAAACGGCGCGCTCCAGGCTGCGGGATCGGATACCGCCGGGGGACCGTAGGGCTGCCGACGCAGCACCTCGGCGCGGGCGGGCGTGCCGACGGGCGGAAGCGCCAAGCCATAGAAGGCAGGCAGTGCCATGGGAGCCGGTGACACGGCCTGTCCCCACTGCATGGCCAGCCGCTCTGCGAAAACCCGGATGCCAAAGTCGATATGGTGGACCAATGCCGCGACGCGGGCTTGCAGCGCGGCGTCCGGCGCGGTTGGCGTTGTGCTTCTCAGCATCTGCAGTCCGGCGAGGATCGCATCGTCGTCGTGGTCGAGCAAATCGAGGAGCAGCGCTCGAAAGGCATCAGGGTCGATCGTCGACAAGGCGAGCGCCGCGCGACCCGCGTGCCACCGCAACTCAGCAACCGGCGCACTAAGCAAGCGCTTGATCAGACCAGCTGCGAGCGCAGTGTCCGTGAGGGGCGACGCGTCGGGAAGCGCTTGACCGAGCCTGTAGTCGCGGGTGTGCGGCAGTTGGTCTTCCACGGACGCCCACATGGCCGCCCAGTCGGGCGACGCCGTCAGCACCGGCCAGACGTCGTCCACATCCCAAAGCAGCGAGTTGACTTGCTCCTGGCCCGAAACGAGGGCCGCGGCGAAGTTGGCGTAGGCGATGGCATGCACGCTCTCGCCTTCCAGACGCAAGCGCGCGTCGAAATAGCGGCGCAGCCCGCCGCCCCACATCCAGGACCAGCGAGCGCTGCTGTCGTCGGCGTGCGGATAGGCGGCCACTAGGCGTTCGGCAACCGTGCGTTCGCCGGTGACCAAGGCGCGGTCGACCAAGCCGAACCGCGACTTGTAGTCTTCCTGCAGCTTGGGATGTCGGTCGAACAAGGACAGCGCCAGCGCGAATTCCGCCGAAGGGAACAGACGTTGGAACGCCATCGACGCTTCGTAGCTAAGTTCGCCCGCCGCCTCCGCGTCCAGGCGTGCGGCCAGCGTGGCCATGTCCGGGACTTCGTCATAGCGCGTGGCGGAACTGCCGCCCGGTCGGTGCAACGTTGCGACACTCTCGAGCTGCTGCAGCGCAGCGTCCACTGGCGCGGGATCTTGGCCCCGCGCGATGAGCGCCGCGCGCAAGGCCGCGAGCATCGTTGGCCGCACGTCAATCTGGGCGTGGCAAACGATATTCTCCAGCAGCACGTCGCCCACGGACGCCAGCTGCTCAGGCGATGCGAAGCTGATCGCCTCCTTTACAAACTCGGCTTCTTCGTCTTCGCGGTAGTACGCCGCCCGGTGGAACGGCAGGCACAGCGACACCCAGATATGGGCACACACCATCGCGCGCGTCGGGTCGCGTCGCAGCGTGCCTCGCATGAGCGCGTCGACCATCGGAGCAAACTCGATGAGCCGATGCTCGAGCAGCGCATTGGCCACGGTGGCGCCCAGCGCGGCACTCTCAGTCGCCGCCTCCACGACCAAAACGTGCGCCAGGCGGTAGGCGGCATCACGCCCCTCGGTAGCGGCCATACCGATGGCCTGTCGGGCGAGCACGCGCACGCGCTGGACCCGCCGTGCCGGGTCCACTCGGTTGGCCGCTTGCAGCAGCGCGGACCAGAAGGCGTATTGGGGGTCTTTCTTGGCCCGCAGCGCGTAGCCCAAGGTGTCGCTACGCTGCTGCGCCAGCAGTTCGCGCGCGCGCTCGCCTCGACCAATGCGTGCGTAGGCACTGGACAGGCGCGCGGTGCTGGCCAGGAACTGGCCCGGCGTGTCTTCATCGCGCCGATCCAGCAATCGGTCGAGCCGGCGCTCCGCCGCGCCCGGGTCGCCGCCCAGCTCGGCGACAGCCTCCGCCACCAGTAGCTGCAAAGGCACATGCCGGTGACCGTGGTCGGGGCCCTGGGCCAAAGCATCATCGAAAGCCTGGACTGTAGCGGCGAACTGCGCCGGTCCAAGGCGGGCCGCAGACTTGAGCAGGGAGTGCATGACCTCCACGGCGGCCTTATCGAGTTGCCGGGCACCGAAATGCTCCTCGAATCCCCCCGTCCCGGCACGGCCGACATATCCTAAAAAACCTGCGCATAGCTGCGCTGCCGCGATCTGCGAGACGGCTTGCGGATCACGGCGACTTTGCGCGGCTAAAACACCGGTGGCGATTGCAAATTGCGGCAGTCGCCGCAAGACCGCGCGGTGGGGCGGTGCAGTTGCGGCGACCGAATGATCCAACCCAGTGGCCAACTCGACATGTTCGATCACGGCCCGAGTAACGTAGGTCGCGGACTCGTAGTCCATGGCCTCATTGAGATCGGCAATGGCCGGCACCGTCAAACCGGCGTACAAAGACCGCGCGACATCGGCCATCCCGCGCCGGGCCGCGAGCAGAGCGACCCTGCGCCGTAGACTGCGAGGCACGGCCGCCAAGGCCGGCGCATCAGCCGTTGCTTCGGCGATCGCGACGGTAGCCTGCCCTTCGCGATCGCGCGCGGCATCGAACAAGAAGTGCTGCGCCGACTGCAGCGCCAGGTGTGCACGGACGGCCACATCGAGTTGGTAGTCCGCGATCAGGCCCTCGCGGTCGGCCGCAGGATCGCGTGCGAGCGTCGCCAGCGCTGCGTGTTTGCGCAGTGCCTGACCCACTCCCTCGGGATTCTCATGGCTGTGTTCTTCACGACTCATCGTCTCGACGATGCGCTCGATGCCGGCCACCAGCTCGGCGGGCGTTCGAAACTCGATGGCGTGTTCGACCCATTGGAAAAATTCTTGCTGGCGTTGCGAAGGGCTCGTGCTGTGGCGCTCGCTGCCGAAGTCGTGCAAAGGCTCGACTTGCTCGAACAGCCGGCGGGCCCGCTCGAAGTTGCCCTGCTCCAGCCAGGCATCCACGACCAGGTAGCCATCGCCACCGACTTCGTCCAGGAAGTCCTCGGCATCGTCCAGTTGCCCGATCGCCAGCAGGGCGCTCATCGAATCGTCGGGCTGGTCGAACGCGTCCGCGCGCCGATAGATTTCGTCAGACGCCAGAATCAAAGCAAACGCGGCGGTGGGGTCTTCTATTGCCTTCAAGGAGTGGAATGCTAAGCGGATGTCGTCGCGAATTGCCGAGGCTGCCCGCCCCGCCAGATACTGCGCCCGAAACAGCGCCGGCGTGGCCAGCTCCAGCACTTCGCGGTGCGCGCCCGCGCGCATGAGGTAGCGAGCGACCAGAAAGCGTTGCGGCGAGTCGGCGGTCGCGTGCTCGGCCATCTGCGCCAGCTGTCTGTACAACCGCGTGGAGTACTCCGGGTCGGGCGCCCCGTACCGCAAGCGCTCCAGGCGCAGCAGGAACAGGCGAAAACTGTTGTGGAAGATGGACCAGCCGTTCCCCGAGCGCTTAAGCAGATGGCGAACGCGATTCCACGCGCGCTCCACGGCTGCGGGTGGGTACAGCTCTTCCACCTCGCGCAGGTCCAGCGGAGCTTCGGCACGCGCCACCAGGCCCAGGATATCCAGCACCTCGCTGTCCGCCTCGAGCCCGAGCAGCGCCGTGGCATACAGGGCATCGATGTCGCCGGCGTAGTCAAAGCCTTGACTCAGGAGGCGATCGCGCGCGGCCTCGTCCGGCGCCGCCAGCAGGGCCTGCAGAAGGTAGTGGGTCGCCAACGGATGGCCTTGCGCCAGCTCGCGCACGCGCGAGCGCGATACCGACGGCGGTAGGCCGAGTGCGTCGGTCATGCCGGTGATGCCAGCCTGCGACAGCGGAGCCATGGTGACCTGGCGCGTCAGCACCTGCGCCTGGGCTTGCACCGCCGGTGGCATCTCCGGCAGATCCACGCGCTGCGTGCCCAGGACGATCAGCACCCCTTGCGGCACGGAGGCGGGCAAGGGGAGATCCGCCAAGAACGAGCGCTCGGGACGCTCCTCGCGCGGCACATGGTCCAGGCCGTCGACGACGATGAGCGTGCGCACACCGTCGGTGCAGAACCGTTCCCCAGCTTGCGCGAGCAAGGTTTCCAGCTCTTCTCGTCTGTCTTGCGCGGACTCGCGCCGAAACCGCAGCCCATGCAAGCCGGTGTTGCGAAGGCCCGCAATCAGGTCTTCCTGGAAGTCGGCCGACTCGGCCCGGCCGATGCCAAGCGCCCCGCCGGGAACGAAGGCCAGGTACCGCACCACCACCAACTGCGGCTCGGCCTCGAGTGCAATCTGCAGCAGCGTCGACTTGCCGGAGCCGGGAGGGCCCACCAACGACAGGTACCCGGAAGTATTCGCGCGCACCGCCTGTTGCAGCTGCGCTTCGGTGTCCGAATTGCGCTGCACGGCCGCGCCGACCGGAAACTGATGGCGATGTCGCGGCTCGTTCTCGCGCCAGCTCATTTCCTGCAGGAATTCTGCGCGCGTCCACTGATCGCGTTCGGGCACCTGCGCCACCAGTTGCGGCAGGCGGTCAGCGATTCGGTCGACTTGCGGCTGCGTGCAGCCCGTGATTCCGTAGCGCACCCCGAAATCCGGCTGCTCGCCGTGCACCAGTTCCAGATGCTGGAAAAAGGCGTCGAACTCAACTTCGGGCAGGCCCGAAGCGGCCCGCAGCTCGTCCAGGAACGAGCCCCAAGGCGTGGCACGCCACTGGGCGAGCGTTCGCTCGGGAATTGCCTGCCATTCGGTGACGAACTGCCGCGTGGTGCCCGCGTCGTCGCCCACGCGATCAGAATCGGACGGAGTGTCGGACACTACCACGCGTAGGCGGATGCGCATCCCGGGCCACGCCGAACTCAAATCCTGCCACGCGAGCACCAAGCCGGGCAGCAAACCGTCCGCGCCCATCAGCAGTGTACGAATGCGAAACCGGACCGGGTCCCGGCTGGTCTTGAACTGATGCCCGATGACCTCCGTCTCGTAGCCGAGCACCACATCATCCGCGATGCCCGCAAACCGCGCTGCCAAGCCCACCCAGCGCAGATCGCCGCGGTGAAGGCCGTGATAAATCGCAGCCGCAGCCGCCGCGTACTGACGCGTGTAGCCGCGCATCGCGCGGCGCTCACCTTCGGCGGGGACAGTGCCACGCGCGGCGTTCGGATCGGGGGTATTCATCCCGCCATCATGCCGCCGTTCGGCTCGTACGTCCGCGACGCGAGAACGCACAGGTCGAGCTCGCCAATGCCATTACGTCGGGATACCTAGTCGATTCGCTGACTTGCTATCGCATGGGTCCGATATCCCCGTCCGCAAGTTGGCCATAACGGACACCCCGGTAAGCCGTCGGCTTGAGCGGCGCCGCCGAGCGAGAGAATCGTGCGTCGCTAGTGCTTCGATCCGTGCAGCTCGTTGGCTCGGCCCAGATAGACGCCGACGGGCACCAGATGTCCTCATTGGGTCGGGAGCGGACGTAGGGACATCCCTCGCGGCGGGTCCCGCGGCTCATTACCGACGGGTCGCGCCATCTTGGAGTGCTGAAGGTCCATCGGCAGCTTCTGGGTCTGCGCGGTCACGTCGGCAAGCTTGGTGTCCGCCGGTCAAACACCGGCAGCTCGAATGCGGGACAATCGCGGTTCATCTACTTTTATTGGGACGATTTGTGGCTGATACGAGCTGGAAGGACCTTGAGAAGCTCTGCTATCGCATCGCTTGTGTAGTCCAAGGCGCCGGCGCAACCGTCGAATGGAATCCGAAAGGAATCAAGGATCCGGACACAAAGCAGGCTCGGCAGATCGATGTGCTCATCACCAGCGCTAACGGCAAGCGCACGACAGTCGAATGCCGCGACCACGCGAGCTCCCAGTCGGTCAAGTGGATCGAAGAACTGGCCGGCAGGAAGCTGAGCCTTAACCTCGACGGCATGATCGCGGTAGCGAAGAATGGGTTTTCTGCGCCGGCGCGGAAGAAAGCGGCCCGCTTCGGCATCATTTTGTACGACTTCGATTGCCTTTCCGACGCGGAGATCGCTTCTTGGGGCAGCGTTGTCGGTGTCGAATCCAAATTCGTGCGATTCCATCATCTGGAAGTTGTGGCAGTGATCGGCGACGCCGACGCAGGGCGCGTGGGTTCTGCGCCGACATTCACCCGAGGCGGGCTGGACGGGTTTGCAGCTGTCTTAGATGCGCTGCGGGGTTCAGTCGAGGCCGCACCCAATACCAACCTCGAGATGCAACTCAGTCCTTCCGGCTACGCGGTGGATGGCGTGTCGTTGCTTTATCTGCGCTGTGCTTACAAGGGCGAAGTGGTAGCGGTGGCTGCCGCCTGCACGTACGTAGTCATGGTGGATTCTCCAGGAACCGACAGGCAGTTGCGGTCGATTGGGGTGCAACGTTTTGACCACTCGATTAACGAAGTCGTTCAATACGGCGGGCAGGCGCACATGCTCGTTGACTTCAGCAGCCTCAACCCACCACCGAACTCGATTCTTCATGAGACACGGGTCCACTTCCCCACAGCAACGGACGTGACGCACTTCGAGATTGTTGGAGATAAGCGTTTACAGGTTCAGGCAAATCAAATCGGATTGTTCGTGATACCGATTGGGTTGATTCGTGGAACCGCCGAAGGCGTATAGATTTACATGCGACCAAGCAACTTTGACGACCTACAAAGTGTTGATCGGACGTTGCAGCGGATCACGTCCGCTTTCGGCCAGGAGCGGTCATCGCCGCTAAGCGCACTTAGACGGCTCCGGGCTTCTCATTGATCGGTCAGTCGCCGCCCGACTTCCGGGACGAGTGCTAACGCTGAAGACCAATGACGTACACCGTCACAGACGCAGGTGACGAGTGGCTATGCTCTTTAGCTTTCGCGGCCCAGATTGCATTTCCGTCACTACCAACTATCGGGTAACTGGCGGTCAGCAGGTTGCCCGATCCGCGCCAGTTCACCCGTGCACCACCGCCCGTCAGCAGCAGGCCGCGTGGCAGACTAATGGAGGCCGCCGGATGTGGTGCAACACCACCCTCATCACTAGA
Source organism: Lysobacter sp. (assembly GCA_050737695.1). Taxonomy (GTDB): domain Bacteria; phylum Pseudomonadota; class Gammaproteobacteria; order Xanthomonadales; family Xanthomonadaceae; genus Novilysobacter. Next base: position 134,563 of record JBOHYB010000002.1, read on the forward strand.
AATTGACGTCCCGGTCCATATGGGCAAGCAACTCCGCGGCCGTATGCCGATCACGTAGGTTGTGATGTTCGCCGACGATGCGCCGCTGTGATCTTTCGACCTCGCTTCCCACGTCATCGAGTCAACCGGATACGATGCCGTCAGCAGATTTCCGGCACCGGACCAGTTCACGCGTGCGCCTCCGCCCGTGAGCGCGTAGCCCGTAGGCAGCGTAACCCTCGACTTGGGATGCGCTGCGGTCTCGCCGGTATCCGTGCGGTGCACAACTTCCCAGATATCGTTCGGGTCGTGGATCGCGATCGCCCAAGCCGTGACAGTGGCGTGGCCCGTTGCACTGTGGTCCTTCGCAGTCGCTACCCATTTTTGGCTCGTTTCCGGATAGGAAGCGGTGAGCAGGTTGCCCGGTCCAGTCCAATCGACACGCGCACCGCCTCCGATGATCTCGTAACCTTCGCCGACGTTGACCTCGACTCGCGGGTGGACGGCCCGCGTTCCCGTTGCAGTGAAAATTTTGGTCTGGAGGGCTGGGCATTGCGCCGGCCCCGGAGGGATTGCTGGTAGCTGAATGTCATCGCCACCGTCAAGTGTGGACAGGATCATAGTGATCGGCGCGTTCGACTTCCTCACGCAGTTCATCATCAGAGGAGAGGGAGTGATCTCGGTGCCTTTTTGAATGACATCGCCATTGCACTCAACGCTCCCCGTCGGCTGGATAGCGATGGGGCCTCGTGCAGGTGTCGAGTGCAGGCGTCCCGAAGAATTCCAGAGTGCCCTCGTCACGAACTGCCGTTCGTTATCGCTGTGCATCTCGCCATAGAAATGGAACCCCGGTCGCGAAATGCATTTCCCCCACGCGTCGACAACGGACTTGTTAGCCCGCACGACAGTTTGGCGGACCTCCTCATTGTCGAACGTGTTAGTGCGAATGGCTTCGCACATTTCCTTTCGGTAGGTGCTGAAGTCCGAGGTGCTGCCGCTGAATCCGATGTCGACGACCTCGATACCGAGCGTACCTCCCGCATTCCGCATTTCCTCGATAGTCGAGTACTCATTCATGCAGTAAAAGCGCTCGTACGATCGGGTAGCCGTCCTGGACGTGCCCAACGTCGACTTGTCCTGCAGGTAGCCGAGGATCTTCTCGCATTCTCCAGCGTTGGCCGCCAAGGGTACAAAGGTCCCAGCTACCAGTGCTACGAAGGAGCAAAATCCTGCCTTCCGGCTGCGCATGCTCATGATCGCTCCTAGTAGGGCTTTAGGTCGGATAACGCGCCGCGGAAGAGACCTCGGCCAATAGCTGCCGGCAGGGCACGTCCGGCCCAGCTCAGTTGTGACTGTTCGTCAAGTGGGTCGGAAGGCGTCCGATGAGTTGCTGAGTGCTTTCGTTCGAACAGGAATAAACGATGCCATCGTCCGCTTCGGGTCGGTAGCGGCCACTGAGCCGACGTCGGCCCACCCAGAAGCGGATAGACAAGAGCTTCTTCTTGAATCGACACCTGAGCTACGCTGTACAGTCAACTCGTCGTCCGAATTCTCCGTGACTTCGCTTCCTTTCCACTTACCAAGCGATCTCCCGGCGACGCAACACTCGGAAGACCTGGGATGCCGACTATGTTCAGGGCCGTTGCGCTCTCTCGATTCCCTAGCGCAACACTAGGGCCTTCGAGCGCAGCGCAACAGGTCCAGAGACAATTTTCAACGACGCATCGTTAGCTATTGATCATCTGGAACGCAACGGATCTAACAAGTACCAAGATCGCGATGTCCTGCGAGGATCGGAGCCAAGGGCAAGCGGCCCCGCCTCCAGCTCATCGGCCCGGGACAATTCCGGGAGCTGCGGCTCTCCTTCGGGTGGTCGGTTGAGCGTGTCGCGGAGCTGCTGAAGGTCACCGATCGAACGGTCCGCAACTGGGAGTCCGGCACGGCTCGATGCCCCTATGCGGCGTTCAAGCTGCTGCGGATCATCGGGGGCCGCAAGCTGCTCGGGGACGCCTTCGGCGACGCCTACGTGGTCGGCGACGTGCTGGTCACCACCGAGGGCCACAAGTTCGCCGCCGCGGATCTCGGCTGGTGGTCGCTGGTGGTTCGCCAGGCGCAGGCATGGCGTGAGCTGGTCGCCAAAGAGCATGGCCGCGAGGCGGTCCCGGCGACGACCTCGCTCGCTCGCCATTGCAAGGCGCCGACCGGCGTTGTAGGTTCGAGGCGTGCCACTGCGGTGCCCCCGAATACCGGGAAACACCAGACTGACACCAGAGTGACTCCGGATTCGGGGACTTTTCCGCGCTCCGACCGCTCCACCGCCGATACCGACCGGACCGCGAGTCCGGTAGGCCCGAGTAGTAACACGGGCCTAAAGTCCGCGCAGAATCCGCGCAAGGCGGCCGCATGAGCCTCCTTCACACGGCTGTTCAGACCCTGCGCTTGCCGGTGGCCTTCAAACGCGAAGCCGAGGCCTATGCCGAGAGCCTGGGCGTGTCGCTCAATGCCCTTATTGCCGTTGCCCTTCGGGACTATCTGGACGCTCGCACACCGGCCCGGCTTACGTCCGCTGGGGCAAGGGACGCGGGCGGCGTAGCCGCCGCGACCCCGGCTCCGTCGATCGTGCCCGCGCCGCTGGAGACCGTAGGCATCAGCCAAAAGACCACCGCCAACAAGGCCAGCGCCGACCCGCACAGGGTCGCAGCCCTTCGGGCGATGGAGTTCAACACCAGGGCGCTCTGCCCCTGCGGCTCCGGCAAGCGGGCCAAGCAGTGCCACGGAGGTGTCGCGTGAGCGCCCGCCTCCGAGTTCGGGCACGCAGGGAACGCGCTGCCCGGAACGTCGCTTGCGCCCTCCGGGGGGTGATCAGGTCGATCACTTTCCCGGTGCGTAGCCCGGGCCTGTGGCTGCTGTGCAAGTACCTCAACGTCTTCTTCTGGCTGGGCCGACGTCCCCCCGCTTTCAGTAGCGGGGTGATTTAGAGTCCGGGGTTGATGGTAGTGGATGCCAGTTGCTTCGCGTAGGCGCTCGGTGTCAGTCCGCCCAACGCCTTCTTCGGCCGCTCCTCGTTG
>JBOHYB010000003.1:0-113215 GCA_050737695.1 Lysobacter sp.
GATCTGGAGTCGGCGCGAGCGACCGGTTCCAGATCGCGGCTGAAGCCGCTCCTACAGGCGCTTCCTCAAGACCTTGATCCTTTTGTAGGCGCGGTTTATCTCGCCGGCGCGGGCCGCGGCCTGCCGGCGCTGCTCACTGGCGTCGCCCCCCACCCGGTCCGGATGGTGTCGCGAGATCAGCCGGCGGTAGGCACGCTCGATCTCGGCGTCGCTGGCCTCAGCGCTGACTCCGAGTACGGCGTACGGGTCTTCGCGCGGCGGCCGCCCATCGTCCGGGCGACCTTTCGAGCGGCTCCGCGCGCCGCTGAACCAGCCGCTGTCGAAGGCATGGCCGATCAGCAGCCCGACCAGGGCGCCAAACAGCGGATTGAACCGCATCAGCGCGATGCCGAGCACCACGCCGATCAGCTTGCCGTACCAACGATTCATCGGCGTCGCACCATTGCGGTTCCCGGATCCCGCCCGGATCCGATTCGGACCTGCCCCCCGGCGGCGACCCGGTGGCGCCGACGCCCGACGTCAGGAGGGCCAGTCTACCTGCAGCCGGCGCCGCGCCGTCGTACACTGCCCGGCCCCGTCGCGCACGCGCGCGTGGCATCTGCGACGCGAAGCGGCGACGGGGACCGTGACCATCAAGGATCCGACGTTGTCCAACACCGTGCTTCGAGCCTCGCTCTCCGAATCCGACCTCCCAGGCCTGCCACTGCGCCACCGCGGCAAGGTCCGTGACGTGTTCGACCTGCCCGCCGATCGCCTGCCCGCCGGCATGCCGAACGGCGCGGCTCCAAACGAGAACTATTTGTTGATGGTCGCGACCGACCGTCTCAGCGCGTTCGACGTGGTCCTGCCAGACCCGATTCCGGGCAAGGGCGAGATGCTGTGCCAGATCAGCAACTTCTGGTTCGGCAAGACCAGCCACATCGTCGCCAACCACCTGACCGGGATCGCCGTCGCCGACGTGCTCCCCGCCGGCGTCGACCCGGCGCTGTACGCGCGCCGCGCGGTGGTGACCAAGCGGCTCAAACCGGTGCCGATCGAATGCATCGCCCGCGGCTACGTGATCGGCAGCGGCTGGAAGGACTACCAGCGCACCGGCCGCATCAGCGGCATCGCCCTGCCCGACGGCCTGCGCCAGGCCGAGAAACTCGCAGAACCGATCTTCACGCCGTCGACCAAGGCCGCGGTCGGCGACCACGACGAGAACATCGACTTCGACACCGCCGTGCGCCTGTGCGGCGCCGAGTTGGCCGAGGCGGTGCGCGACGCGACCCTGCGGCTGTACCGTTTCGCCGCCGACTACGCCGCCGAGCGCGGCATCCTGCTGGCCGACACCAAGTTCGAGTTCGGTACCGACGCCGACGGCCGCTTGTACGTGATGGACGAGATGCTGACGCCGGACTCGTCGCGTTACTGGCCGGCCGACGAGTACCAGGTCGGCAGCAGCCCGCCGAGCTACGACAAGCAGATCGTCCGCGATTACCTGGAAACGCTGGACTGGGACAAGACCGCGCCGGGGCCGCGGTTGCCGGCCGAGGTGATCGAGCGCACGCGGGCGCGTTATGCCGAGGCGCTGCAGCGGCTGGCGGGGATTGCAATAGACTGAGGCCGAGCGGTCTTTGTAGGAGCGGCTTTAGCCGCGATCGTGGAACCGGCGCGAGCGCACGATTTCCGATCGCGGCTAAAGCCGCTCCTACGACCAACGGAAGTCCAGTCGGACAACAGCCCGCACGAACACCAATGCATCGGGAGAAGAGTGAAATGTCCGCGACAACCCGCCCGATCGACCGCTGGTTCGCCAACTACTCCGGCGACCACCGCAATGCCACCAACCAGCTGATCCACGTCGTCTGCGTCCCGGCGATCGTCTGGAGCATCATCGCCCTGCTGTGGTGCATCCCGGCGCCGGGCACGCTGTTCCGGCCCGGCTTCTGGGCGGCGTTGGCGATGTTCGCCGCAACCCTGTTCTACTACCGCCATTCGCGCGCGCTGGGCCTGGGCATGCTGGCGATGTTCGTGCTGATGGCGCTGCTCAGTTTCGCCGTGTTCAACGCATTCGGCCGGACGACCCTACTGTGGTCGGCGGTCGCGGTGTTCGCGGTCGCCTGGATCGGCCAGTTCCTCGGCCACAAGATCGAGGGCCGCAAGCCGAGCTTCCTGACCGACCTGACCTACCTGCTGATCGGGCCGGCCTGGGTGCTGGCGAAGCTGTATCGCAAGCTCGGCTGGTCTTATTAGGAGGCCGACCGACATGTCCCCACGCGACATCCTGCTGGTCCTGCTGATCTGCGTGGCCTGGGCCGGCAACTTCCTGACCTCGGCCTACGCGCTGCGCGAGATCCCGCCGTTCCTGTTCACCGCACTGCGCTTCGTCGCACTCGGCCTGCCACTGCTGTTCTGGCTCAAGCGGCCGCCGCCGGGGCAGTGGCCGCGCCTGTTCGCGGTGTGCCTGTGCGTCGGCGTGCTGCACTTCGGCCTGAGCTTCGTCGCCTTGAAGATGGCCGGCGATCTGTCGTCACCGGCGATCGTGATCCAGAGCTACATCCCGATGACCGCGCTGCTGGCGTGGTTCGCACTCGGTGAAAAGTTCGCCTGGCGCACCGGGCTGGCAATCGCGGTCAGCTTCGGCGGGGTGCTGGTGCTGGGGTTCGACCCGCTGGTGCTGGACGACCCGCTGGCGCTGGTGCTGATGCTGCTGGCGGCGCTGTTCCTGGCGATCGGCACGGTGCTGATGAAGGGCCTGCGCGGGATCGACGCCTACAGCATGCAGGGCTGGACCGCGACGATCGCGGTGCTGCCGTTGCTGGCGATCAGCATGGTGCTGGAACCGGGCGCGATCCCGGCGCTGGCATCGGTCAGCTGGGTCGGCTGGGTCGGCGTGGCCTACGCGGCGTTCATCTCCTCGCTGCTCGGTCACGGCCTGTACTACGTGCTGGTGCAGAAGCACCCGGTCGCACAGGTCACCCCGTGGCTGCTGCTGGTGCCGGTGCTCGCGGTCGGCCTGGGCATCGCGTTCTGGGGCGACCGCCCGGGTCCGCGATTGTTCATCGGTGGCGCGATGGTGCTCGGCGGCGTATTCGGCGTGGCCCTGCGCGCGCTGGCGAAGGCGCGGACGATGCCGCTGGCCAAGGAAATCTAGGCGCCGTTCCACGGCGATTCGAACATCTCCGCACGGGGTTGGAACCGGCGCGGGGCGTAGCCGAAATCGGCCTGCGCGGGTTTGACATCGAAAACCAGATCGTCATGCATTCGCGCCACTGCCGCCTCGCCGAGCTCGCGCGCGCGGCCGCTGGCCTGGGCGATGCGCAGGACCGTTCTGAACAGCGCCGGAGGCAGTTCGAGCAAACGCGCCGGCGGCTGCAGCGTGGACAGCACGCGCGCGACCATCTCCCGGTATGGCAGTGTCTCGCCACCCGGCACCGCATAGGCGCGACCGAAGCTGGCCGGCTGTTCGAGGCAGGCAAGCACAGCGTCGGCGAGGTCATCGACATGCACCGGCTGGCGCAGGCCATCGGCGCCGCGCGGCAACGGGAAGCGATGCCAGCGGCGCGCCAGCTGTGCGATCCGGGTCAGACTGGCATCGCGACCGGCGCCGTAGACCAGGGTCGGTCGCAGCAGGGTGGCCGCGGCGTTACGCGACCGAGCGGTTTCGAACACGTTCGCCTCACCTTCGCCTAGGCGACGCACCAGGTCGCGCTCGGACCCGTCGGCCGACACCTGCTTGGTCTCGATGCTGGTCGAGCCGAACGCAACTACCCGTGGTGCGGTCACGTCGGCCTGCGCGTACCAACGCCCAAACCGGTCCAGCGGTCCGCAACTGATGATCGCGTCGAACGCCGCCGGCAAGTCCGGCATCGCATCGAAATCGCCATGCAGCCAATGCAAGCCTTCGTCATCGACCTGGGCGCGCCGCGACATCGCGGTGACCCGCCAGCCGGCCGCACGCAAACGATCGATCAGCGGCTGGCCGATCTGGCCGCTGCCGCCGAACATCAGGGCCCGACGCACGTCAGCCACCCTTGGTGCGCGCCGGCAGCACCATCCGCAACCAGCCGTAACCGACCACCGCGGCGATCACCGAGGCGCACAGCACGCCGAGCACTGCCCCCTCGTAGTTGACCGGGTCGCGATAACCCAGCGAGGCGATGAACAGGCTCATGGTGAAGCCGATGCCGCACAACAGGCCGAGGCCGATCATCGCGCGCAGGTCCATGCCGTCGGGGAACTTCGCCCAGCCCAGCGCGCGCATGCCGGCCGCGGCGCCGACGATGCCGATCGGCTTGCCGATCACCAGCGCCAGGATGATGCCCAGCGGCACCGCGGCGAACGCCGAATCCAGGCTCAGGTCGCCGAGCGCGAGGCCGGCATTGGCGAATGCGAACACCGGCAGGATCGCGTAGGCGACCCACGGGTGCAGGGCCTGTTCGAGGTGCTCCAGCGGTGAGTGCTCGACCTCGTCGTGGATCGCGTTTTTCGGGTCGACATGCGGGATCATCAGCCCGGTGGCGACGCCGGCGAGGGTCGCATGCACGCCGGACTTCAGCACGCATACCCACAGGAACACGCCAAGCACCAGGTACGGCGTCAACGCGGTGACGCCGCGGCGGTTGAGCAGCCACATCAGCGCCAGCGCGGCACCGGCCCAGGCCAGTGCGGTCACCGACATGCCGTGCGAATAGAACAGGGCGATGATGATGATCGCGATCAGGTCGTCGACCACCGCGATCGTCGACAGCAGCAGCTTCATCCCGACCGGAACGCGCGAACCCAGCAACGCCAGCACGCCGAGTGCAAACGCGATGTCGGTGGCGGTCGGCACCGCCCAGCCGCGCATCGCCTCTGCATCGCCATGGTTGAGCGAATAGAAGATCAACGCCGGAACTATCACGCCGGCGCCGGCGCAGACCAGCGGCAGGACCAGCCGCGCGCGGCCGGCCAGCTGGCCGGTCAAGGCTTCGCGCTTGATCTCCAGCGCCACCAGCAGGAAGAAGATCGCCATCAGGCCATCGTTGATCCACAGCAGCGCGGGCTTGGCGATGTCGAGGTCACCGACGCGGACCTGCACCGGCATCTCCAGGAAGCTGTCGTAGAACTCTTCCAGTGGCGAGTTGGCGGCGATCATTGCCAGCACCGCTGCGCCGATCAGCAGGATGCCGCCGGCTGCCTCCAATCGCAGGAACTCGCTCATCGCGCGCAGGGCGCGCAGGGACAGTGGGCGGCGGGGCGGGGGCGAGGCGGCGCGGGAATCGGTCATCGGGCCAGTGTATCAACCACCGCCGCCGACCCATCCGTGCCTGTCGTGGCGATTCGTATGCAGGAGCAGCGTCAGTCGCGAACGCGCCGACAACCGTCCGTTGGGCAATCGCGACTGACGTCGCTCCTACTGGGGTCCTGCATCGTTCAGGCTCAGCCGACCGCGGCCACGGTGCCGGCGCTGGCGACCAGCAGCAGTTCGAACGCCAGCCACGCGACGAAGCCTGCCAGCAGGATCGCACCTTCGCCGCGACCGACCCGCAGGTCGCCGCGCAGCATCGGGTAGATCACCAGCGCGAACGCGAGCGCCGCCGGCAACGCATAGCGCAGCAGCAGTCCCGGCAGCACCAGCGGCTGCCACAGCGCCATCGCGCCGACGATCACCAGCAGGTTGAACACGCTGGAACCGACCACATGGCCGACCACCAGGTCGCCCTGCCCGCGCCGCGCGGCGACCACCGCGGCGGCGACCTCCGGCAGCGCGGTGCCGATGGCGACCGGGATCAACCCGGTCAGCAGCGGCGACAGGCCGAGACCGTCGCCGAGCGGCAGGACATTGGCGACCACCAGCCGCGATCCGAAGTACAGCAGCGCGGCGGCGATCGCGAAACGGATCAGGTTGAGCGCGAGGTCGCTGCTGGTGCGCGCGAACGCCGCCATCTCGGCCTGCAGCTCGGGCACCTCGCGACGGCTGCGCGCGAATGCGAACGCCACCGCCACCACGAACGCCAGCAGCAGGCCGAGGCCTTCCACGCGCACCAGCGTGCCGTCGAGGCCGAGCACGATCACCGCCGCCGTGCCCAGCACCAGCACCAGCAGCAACGGGCCGAGGCTGCGCCAGCGCACCAGCAGCGGCGCCGCCAGCGCGGCGGCACCCAGGGTCAGGCCGAAGTTGACCACGTTGCTGCCGACCGCATTGCCCAGTGCGAGGTCGGGCTGGCCGAGCGCGATCGCGTGGACGTTGACCGCGATCTCCGGCAACGAGGTGCCGAACGCCACCAGTACCAGCCCAGCCACGAACGGCGAGGCGCCCAGGCGTTGGGCCAGGCCAGCCGAACCCTTGACGATCGAGTCGCCGCCCAGTGCGAGCAACAGCAGTCCCAGGACGAACAAGCCGATGGCTTCGAGCATGGCGCGGTTTCCGTGGTGGGTTGGCTCGATTCTATGCCGAAGTCCGCGACCGCCGCCGCGCGCGGGGCGAGCGGTCGGGCGGCATGGGTCAGGCGCAGCCCTCGACGTAGTCGACGTGCGGTGGTAAGCCCACGCGCCACTCGGTGACGGTGCCTTCGGCATCGGTTTCGAAGATCAGCATCGCGGCGCTGCCGGCGGGGTCGCGAATACGCAGGTACTCGCCGTCGGTGTACTTGTGTGGCTGGCGTTCGACGTCGTCGCCGTACAACTGCGCGATCTCGGTGTCCTCCATGCCGCGCCGGCCGCCGCCGGGGGCGACCATGTCGTCGTTGGAGACCGAATAACGGGCGAACTTGCCGTCGCCGAACATCAACGCGAAATAGGCGATGTCCGGCTGGCCCACCGGATTGAGATGGAAGCAACTCTCGCCCTCGGCACCGGCACCGTCGCCGGGACCGCCGTCGAGCTCGCCGTCCCAGACCGCGCGCACCTGCTCGGCGTCCATGCCGAACTCGGCGTCGGCGAATCCGTTGTAGCTGGCCGGGCCGTCGCCGGTGGCGGGGTCAGCGGCCGGGGCATCGGCAGTGTCGCCCGGGGTGTCCGCGGGTACGGTGCCCGACGGAGCTTCCTGAGCCGGCGGGTCGAGGGCGGGCGACGGAGTCGCCGACGCGGCGGCATCCTCGGCACCGCGGTCGGCGCAGGCGGCCACGGCCAGGAGAACGCCCAGGGTCAACATCGGCAATGCAGGCTTCATCGGAGTTTCCTGTGGCAGGGGGACGCCGGCAGGCTACCGGGGCACCGTGAATGCGGCGCGAAGCGCGTCGCGCTAGGGCGCGACGAAGTTCCGACGCAGCCCGGCCCAGCAGGCCTGGTAATCGCGTTGGCGGTGCGATGCCTGCAGCGCCTGCGCAGTCGGCCGGATCACCCCGCGCGCCTCGAACATGAAGGCCATGGTGTCGCGAACCACATCCGGCTTCGACAGGTCGGCGTTGCTGGCCTTGTCGAAGGTCGCCGCATCCGGGCCGTGGCCGGTCATGCAGTTGTGCAGGCTGGCGCCGCCGGGCACGAAACCTTCGGCCTTGGCGTCGTAGGCGCCGTGGATCAGGCCCATGAACTCGCTGGCGATGTTGCGATGGAACCACGGCGGCCGGAACGTATCCTGCGCCACCAGCCAGCGCGGCGGGAAGATCGCGAAATCCAGGTTGCCGACCCCGGCGGTGTCGCTGGGCGAGGTCAGCACCAGGAAGATCGACGGGTCCGGGTGGTCGAAGCTGATCGAGCCGATCGCGTTGAAGCGGCGCAGGTCGTACTTGTACGGCGCGTAGTTGCCGTGCCAGCCGACCACGTCGAGCGGCGAGTGGCCGATGTCGGCGCGCCACAGGTGGCGCTGGAACTTGCCGATCAGTTCGAACTCGCCTTCCACGTCTTCGTACGCTGCCTGCGGCGCGAGGAAGTCACGAGGATTGGCCAGCCCGTTGCTGCCGATCGGCCCGAGGTCGGGCAGCCGCAGCAGCGCGCCGAAGTTCTCGCAGACGTAGCCGCGCGCCGCGCCATCCGGCAACTCGACGCGGAAGCGCACGCCGCGCGGGATCACCGCGATCTCCTGCGGCTCGACCTCGAGCACACCCAGTTCGGTGGCGATGTGCAACCGGCCCTGTTGCGGCACGATCAGCAACTCGCCATCGGCGTCGTAGAAGAACCGCCCCTGCATCGACTGGTTGGCCGCGTACATGTGCACGCCCATGCCGGTCATCGCCGTCGGGCCGCCATTGCCGGCCATGGTCAGCAGGCCGTCGACGAAGTCGGTCGGCGCGTCGACCCCGGGCATCGGCAACGGATCCCAGCGCAACTGGTCCGGAGTGACCGGACCGGCTTCGAAGTCGTTATGCAGGCGCGGCTGCACGTAGGGCGCGAACGCCCCGTGCATCGCCGCCGGACGGATCCGGTACAGCCAGCTACGGCGGTTCTCGCCGCGCGGGGCAGTGAACGCGGTGCCTGACAGCTGCTCCGCGTACAGTCCGTGCGCGACCTTCTGCGGCGAGTTCCGCCCGACCGGCAACGTGTCGGCGATGGCCTCGCTGGCGAACTCGTTGCCGAAGCCCGATTGGTAGCCGTTGCTGCTGATCGCCATGGAGTCGTCCCTGCGCCGCCGGCTCAGAGCACGCCGCGCTTGATCTGGTCGCGCTCGATGCTCTCGAACAGCGCCTGGAAGTTGCCTTCGCCGAAACCTTCATTGCCCTTGCGCTGGATGATCTCGAAGAAGATCGGGCCGATCGCATTGGTGGTGAAGATCTGCAGCAGCAGACGCTTCTTGGTTTCCAGGTCGGCGTCGAGCAGGATCTTGTTCTTCTGCAGGCGCGGCACGTCCTCGCTATGGCCCGGCACGCGCTGGTCGATCACCTCGAAATAGGTGTCCGGAGTGTCGAGGAACTCGATGCCCGACGCGCGCATCGCCTCGACCGTGGTGTAGATGTCGTCGGTGAAGCAGGCGATGTGCTGGATGCCCTCGCCCTTGTAGGCGTCGAGGTATTCATTGATCTGGCTCTTGGGGTCGTTGGACTCGTTCAGCGGAATGCGCACCACGCCGTCGGGCGCGGTCATCGCCTTCGACACCAGCCCGGTCTTGGCGCCCTTGATGTCGAAGTACTTGATCTCGCGGAAGTTGAACAGCTTCTCGTAGTACTCCGACCACTTGGCCATGTTGCCGAAGTACAGGTTGTGGGTCAGGTGATCGATGAAGGTCAGCCCGAACCCCTTCGGATCCTGCTCGGCGCCCTCGACCGGCACGAAGTCGGCGTACATCGAGCCCTTGTCGCCGTAACGGTCGACCAGGTACAGCATGCAGTCGCCGATGCCCTTGACCACCGGCGCGTCGACCGACTTGCTGTCGGCCTTGTCGGTGATCGCCTCGCCGCCGTTGTTCAGCACCGCCTCGAGCACCTCGCCGGACGGCTTGCTGAAACGGATCGCAAAGCCACAGGCGCTGGGACCGTGCTTGGCCGCGAAGTCGGCGGCGAAGCTGTCGGGATCCTCGTTGACCAGGAAGTTGACCCCGCCCTGGCGGTAGACGGTGATCGGCCGGGTCTTGTGCTGCAGCACCGCGGTGAAGCCCATCTTGCGGAAGTAGTCGTGCAGCAGTTCGCCCTGGCCGGCCGGCGTGGCGAACTCGACGAACTCGAAACCGTCGATGCCGAGCGGGTTTTCGAAGGTGGTGACCTGCATGCCGAGATTCATGCCTGTGGAAGCCTGCTGGGCGCTCATGGGGGAAACTCCGGGTGGTGGCATTGGAAAGGTTATAGTTTCACATGAAACCATACGCAAGGCACAGTGCAGCATGAACCACGCCGCCCGACCGTCCGCGCAACACGCCGAACTCGACCTCGAGCACTTCCTGCCATACCGGCTGTCGGTGCTCAGCAACCGCGTCAGCAGCGCGATCGCGCGGGTCTATGTCGAGCGTTTCGCCCTCGGCGTGACCGAATGGCGGGTGATGGCGGTGCTCGGCCGCTATCCGGACCTGTCGGCCAACGAAGTCGCCCAGCGCACCGCGATGGACAAGGTCGCGGTCAGTCGCGCGGTCGCCCGGCTGATCGAGGCCGGCCGGCTGCAGCGCGAAATGCACGACGACGACCGCCGCCGCTCGGTGCTGAAATTGAGCGAGGCCGGCTACCGGATCTACGACGAGGTCGCGCCGCTGGCGATGGAGTTCGAGCGACGGTTGCTCGGCGGCATGGACCCGGCCGAGCACGCATTGCTGTTCCGTCTGCTGGACCGCCTCGACGAGCTGGAGTTGCACGCCGAGGCCGAAACCTGAGGCGACCGCGCGCCTTCGTCGGCGCGGTTCGCCCCGATTGCACTTACCGGCCCGGGCTGGTCCAGCCCAGTTGCAGGCCGTAAGTGTCGGCCCGGTTGTCGCCGGCCTGTTCGCGCTGGAACAACAGCGACAGCTGCCAGCCGCGCGGCAGGTCCACGTCGAAGCCCGCGCCGATCGACAGGACGTCGTCGAAGCTGCCCTGCAGGCCCAGCACGTAGTCGTTGGCCACCGGATACAGCACGTAGTTGATATCCAGGTCGCTGCGGTTCTTCAACCCGTTGCGGTACTCGACCAGCCAGTACGGGCGATAACCGACCGAAGCCGTGGCGAAGTGGTGGCGGCCCTCGATGCCCACCGCCAGGCCGCTGTCCTCGACCGTCTGCCGCCCGTAGCTCAGGTCGTAGAGGCCCAGGCCGCTTTCGGCATAGGCGTCGAGCTCGGTGCGGCTGGTGTCGTAGCGGCCGTAGCTGGTCAGGGTCAGGTGTTCGCCGGTGTGTTCGTAGCCGTAGGTCAACGACCCGAACACCTGGTCGCCATTGCGCCGCGCCTGTGCATGGGTACCGACCGCCTCGCTCCAGCGGACGATGTCGAAGTCGAGGCTGCCGATGCCCAGCACGCCGTCGACGAAGCCGTGGCGCTCGCTGCGCCATAGGCCGTATGCCATCAGCGAGCGCTGCCTGCCGTCGAGCGTGGACGTCGCGCCGGTGTCGCTGTCGCTCCAGCCGTAACCGCCCGCCACGCCCACCAGTGCGTTCTCGCCGAAGCCGTGGTCGTAGCCGACGGTCAGGCCTTCGCTGCGGAAGTCCAGTTCGCCGAGGTCGTTGCCGGGATCACGGCGGCCGATGGTGATCGTGCCGGCGGTCCATGCCCCGGCCGGCAGCAGGCGCCGGGTGCTGGCCTCGGTACCCAGCGGCAGGTTCATGCCGCCGCCGCGACCGACATAGCTCAGCGCCAGGCCGTTGCTCGACGGGTTGCCGCCACCGGCACGCAACTGGCGCAGGCGACCCTGAATGTTGGACTGCTGCGCGGCGGCGAAGCGCACACTGGCGTCCACCTGCGCCTGGATGCTGCCGACCACTTCCGGGTCGCGGGTCGGGTCGGGGCGCGCGGTCACCGTCAGCGTCGTGCTGATGCTCGCCTTGGTGTAATCGCCGGTTTGCTCCTGAGTCACCAGCAGCGTGGTGGTGCCGGCGCCGACGAGGGTCACCGTGCGGCCGGCCACCGTCGCCACCGCCGGATCGGAGCTGCTGAAGGTGAACCCGCCGCTGCTGTCGCTGTCCGGCTCCGGCAGCTCGAAGGCGGGCTGGCCGATGACCTTCTGCAAGGCTTCGATCCAGGCCAGGGTCGGCGTGGCCCGGGCGATCTCGATCGACCGGAGCACGGTCGGCGCGGCGCTGTAGTCGGCATTGCCGGCCTGGTCGGCGGCGATCGTGCAGGTGCCGGCCGACACCATCGTCATTGTGCTGCCCTCGATGGTGCACACGTCGGTCGTCTGCGAGCTGTAGCTCACCGGCAGGCCGCTGCTGGCGGTGGCCGCCGGGTCGAGCGCGAACGTGCTGTCGGACACGAACGCCTGCGCCGGCTGCGCACCGAACGTGATGGCCTGGCCGCCCGGGCCGACCAACACGCTGGTGGTGGCAGCGACGTGGTTGAGCGCGGACCCGGCATCGTTGCCGGCATCGTCACGCAGGCGGCCGCCATTGGCGTCGATCGCCGATCCCACTGCGATGCCGTCACGGTCGAGGTCGCCACGGGTCACGGCGTACCGGAACAGCAGCGCGTCCGTCCCGGAACCGGAGACGTACTGCGCCTGCACCGTGCCGCTGGAAAGCGCCACGTCGATCGATGGCGTGCCACCGCTGGTGTCGACGGTGATGCCTTCGCCGAAACGCACGGTGAAGTCGAGGTGGTCGCCTTCGAGATAGACCCCGTTGGCGGGCACATCCACGCTCGATACCACCGGCGCGGCACTGTCGACCACGATGGCATGCTGGCCGGCGATGGAAGTGACGCCGCCCGTGGCGGGCAAGGTGGGATCGGCATCGCCACCGCCTGCGCTGCGGATCGTGCCGCCATTGAGCGCGAGTGCCGTCGTCGATGCGTAGTCCAGGTCCGGGCTGGCGTCGCCGGCCTGCACGGCATAGGTGAAGGACAGCGTGCGGCTTCCCGACCCGCTGCCGTACTCCGCGATCCGATCGACGCCGCCGGTTTCCAGCAACAGCCCGGGCGTGCCGCCGGCCGTGTTGACCACCACGGTCTGGTCGAAGGTGACCGTGAGGGTGATCGTGTCGCCGAGGCCGTAGTTGCCGTCTGCACTGGCGCTGCCCACCGAGGTCACGACTGGCGGGGCCAGCATCGCGATGCTGGCTGTGGCCACATCGCTGGTCTTGTCGCCGTCGCTGATCGAGAACCCGATCGTGCGGTTGCCACCCGTAATGCTCGTGCTCGAAAACGTCACCGACGACAGGGCGTTGCCCCACTGCGCGTTGGTCGCGGTGGCACCGGCGGAAGTCAGTGTCAGCACGCCGGTCGCGGCGTTGTAGCTGCCCGCGATGTTGCCGAAGGATCCGGCGCTGGCGAAGGCAAGGATGTCGCCGCTGCGGAACCCGCTGCCGATCGCCACCGTCGCCGCCGACTGCGTGGCGTTGTCGAGGTCGCTCACCGTGGTGCCGCCATCGATCACGACCGCCGGAGCGCCACTGCCGTAGCTCGTGGTGGCTCCGGTCGTCGTCACGATCGGCGTCTGGTTGACCGCCGTCACCGTGACGGTGCGGGTCGCCGCGGTGCTGGCGCGACCGCCGCCATCCACGGCGCGGAACGCCACCGTGCGCGTCGCGGTGTCCGGCGTGACGGCGGTATCGCGATAGGTGACCGACCGCAACGCGGACTGCCATTGCACCAGCGTGGCGGTGGCGCTCGCCGAGGTCAGGATCAGCACGCCGGTGGCAGCGTTGTAGCTGGCGGCGATGTTGCCCATCGTGCTGCCGTCATTGGTGTGGGCCAGCACGTCTTCGCCGGCGCGGAAGCCGCCGGTGATGGCGACGGTGGCGCTGGCCAGCGTGGCGCTGTTCGCGTCGGACACGCTGAGGCCACCGTCCACCGCCACCGGGGTGGACGCGGTGTTGTCCCCGGCCACGAAGGCGGCACTGCCACCGCTGGTGGTCACGACCGGCGCAACGTTGACGTTGCTTGCGGTGATGCCGTTGCCGGTGGTGTCGAGGATGGATACGGGGCCGTCGACACCGGCGTTCCAGTCCTCCGCGGCCGCCAGGTTGTAGGTCTGGCCGCCCGCCGAACTGGTGCCGTTGCGGTCGATGAATGCATCGACGCCCGTCTTGTCGCTGGCGCTCAGGACCAGGGTGAAGCGAGTGGCCGAGGTGATATCGACGTCGGCGGTGTCGGCCAGCGTGTAGGTACCACCGCCCGCGCCCCTGACGGTGAACCTGCGGGCGACCATATCGTTGCCGGCGCCGATCAGCGGCAGGAAATCGGTGCCGCTGACCGTGAGGCTGCCGGTGGCCGCGTTGTAGCTGGCGCTGGTGACCTGCGGGACCGGCACGTTGCTGACGGTAATGCCGTTGCCGGTGGTGTCGGCGACGACCTCGGCCGGGTCGGCACCGGCGGCCCAGTCTTCCGCGGCGCCCAGGTTGTAGGTCGTGCCGATCGTCGAACTGGTGCCTTGGCGGTTGAGACGCTGGTTGACCGCCGCCCTGTCGGCGGCGCCCAGGGTCAAGGTGAAGCCGGTGGCCGAGTCGATGTCGACGTTGGCGGTGTCGGTCAGCGTGTAGGTACTGCCGCCATCCCCCGTGAACGTGAACTTGTTGGCGACGATGTCATTGCCGCTGCCGGCCAGCGACGGAATGTCGGTGCCGGTGACGACCAGCACGCCCGTGCCGGCGTCGTAGGTGGCACTGGTGATCGCCGGGGCGGCCGCCGCCACAAGTGGCAGCAATCCGGCAAGCGCCAGCGCGCAGGCAAAGACCCGACGAACGAATGCGTGCGGCGCCATGCGCCGCATCGGTCTGAACTCCATGATGATCCCCCAATGGCGCTGGGCGCCTGTATCGCTGCAGCCCTTGGCTGCCCCCCTGGTGGCGCCGGATGCAGCCGCGGCGCGTACCCCCAACCTCAATATTACGTCAACGGGCGAAATTTCCGGCCAGACTCACTTCCGGCACGCGCCGATCGCGGCGGCAACTGCAACCGCAACTGCACCCAAGCGGTCACGCCGAAAAGCAGAACGGCGACCCGAGGGCCGCCGTTCCGGTGACATCCTGCAGCGACCGTCAGGTCACCGCAGTTCCTTGTCCGTACGCGTCCCCGCCGCGGCCGGCTCGCCCAGCTCGCGCTGGCCCGCCAGCGAGCGATCGTGGTGCTCGTTGTCGACGTCCTCGTGCATCAGCTTCTTGATGAACGGCGACACCAGGATCACCGCGACGCCGACGCCGACCGCGATCCAGCCGATTCGGCTGTAGACGTCCATCACCGGGGTGCCACCAGCGACGACTTCGCCACCATGGCCGCCGGTGGCCTGCGCGATCAGCCCGCCGATGAAGTTGCCGCCCGCGGTCGACAGGAACCAGGTGCCCATCATCAGGCTCATCAGTTTTGCCGGTGCCAGCTTGGTCATCGCCGACAGGCCGACCGGCGACAGGCACAGCTCGCCCATGGTGTGCAGCAGGTAGATCAGGAAGATGAAGATCACCGGGGTCAGGTTGCCCGACCCGGTCGCCAGCACGCCGGCCACCAGCACCAGGAAACCGGCGCCGAGTTGGATCAGGCCGAGGCCGAACTTGGCCGGGGTCGACGGCTCCCAGCCGCGCTTCGCCAGCCACAGCCACAGCCACGCGAACATCGGCGCCAGCAGGATGATGTAGGCCGCATTGAGCGACTGGAACATCGAGGCGGGGACTTCCCAGCCGAAGATCTGGCGGTTGACCTGTTCGTCGGTGTAGACGTTGAGCGATGAGCCGGCCTGCTCGAACAGCGCCCAGAACAGCGGTTGCAACGCAATCAGGAACAGCGCCGCGAGGATGCGGTCACGGTCGATGCGGTCGAGCCGGAACACCGCCGTGTACAGGAAATACGCGACCACGGCGGCGCCGGTGAAGCCAAGCAGCCCGCCGACGATCGACTGGTACTGGACCAGGAACCAGACGATCACCACGCCGACCAGCGCCCACAGATAAATCATCCACTCGCGCGGGATGCCCATCACCGGGCGCTTCAGCTCCGCGGGGTCCGGCGCCTCGCCACGGCCCAGCAATGCCGGCCGGCCCCAGACGAACACGATCAGGCCCAGCAGCATGCCGACGCCGGCGGCGCCGAAGCCCCAGCCCCAGCCCCAGGTCTGGCCGAGGTAGCCGACGATGATCGAACCCAGGAACGCGCCCAGGTTGATGCCCATGTAGAAGATGGTGAACGCCGGGTCGCGGCGCGGATCGCCCTGGCCGTAGAGCTGGCCGACGATCACCGAGATGTTGGCCTTCAGGAAGCCGACGCCCATGATGATGAAGGCCAGCGCCAGCCAGAACAGGTTGAGCATCGGCGAGTCCTGTCCGCCGGTGCCTTCGAACGCCATCAGGCCGTGGCCGATCACCAGCAGGATCGCGCCGAATTGCACCGCCTTGCGCTGGCCCAGCCAGCGGTCCGCCAGGTAGCCGCCGATCACCGGGGTGATGTACACCAGCGCGGTGTATGCGCCATAGATGACGTAGGCCTTCTCCTCCGCGAACAGCCAGTGCTGCAACAGGTAGAAGATCAGGATCGCGCGCATGCCGTAGTAGGAGAAGCGCTCCCACATCTCGGCGAAGAACAGCACGAACAAGCCGCGCGGATGGCCGAGGAAGGTCTTGCCTTCGACGGCTTTGGCTGGATTTGTGGCCACTGGTTTCGCTACTCCCAAAACGGTGATCGACTGCCCCCTGGGGCCGCCTGGTTGGATATCGGACTGGCGCAGTCACGCCGTACGGCGAACCGTCCCGCCCTTGGGGCCGGACGAAACGTTGTAGGTTTAACCGTTGCGTAACGCGCTCGTCAAATGAACAGGCGGATGCTGCGGCGCAGCATCACCATCGCGACCGGAGCTACCGCGATCCCAGCCCGACCGAGGTCCGCACCTCGAACAATTCCGGGAAGAACGTCAACTCCAGCGCCTGTTTCAGGAAGCCGACCCCCGACGAGCCGCCGGTGCCGCGCTTGAAGCCGATGATCCGCATCACCGTGCGCATGTGGCGGAAGCGCCATAACTGGAACTGGCTTTCCAGGTCGACCAGGTCCTCCAGCAGATGATAGGCCTGCCAGTGCGCCTCGGTGTCCTCGTAGATGCGCCCGAACACCGGCAGCAGCGCCGGATCCGAGCCGCGCGCCTTCGACCAGTCGCGCTCGACCAGGTGCGCCGGCACCGCGTGGCCGTGGCGGGCCAGGTAGCGCAATGCCTCGTCGTACAGGCTCGGCGACTCCAGCACCTCGCGCAGCGAGGTCTCGGCGGCCGGGTCGTGGGCGAACACCTGAAGCATCGCCGCGTTCTTGTTGCCGAGCAGGAACTCGATGGTGCGGTACTGCAACGACTGGAACCCCGACGACGGTCCGAGGATGTCGCGGAAACGCATGTAGTCCGATGGCGTCAGCGTTTCCAGCACCGACCACATCTCGGTCAACTGCCGCAGCACCTGCTTGCAGCGGGCGAAGCTCTTCTGGCAGCTGCCCAGCTGGTCGGTCTGCAGGTCGCCGATCGCGGCGCGGAGTTCGTGGATCATCAGCTTCATCCACAGCTCCGACACCTGGTGCTGGACGATGAACAGCAACTCGTCGTGCTCGGCCGGATTCGACAACGGGTGCTGGGCGTCGAGCAGGCGGTCCAGGTGCAGGTAGCCGGCGTAGCTCATCCGTCCCGACAGGTCGGTATGGATGCCGGTTTCCAGCTCACGCTCGTTGTTGTCGACACTCATCGCACGCTCCAGGCAGGGGCGCAAAGGGTAGCGCATCGGCTGCAGGCGCCTATGTTTCTTTGCCGGTAGACTTGCACCCGTTCCCGATACGAACAAGGAGAAAACATGACAAGGATGTGGATTGTGGTCGGCGATACGACCTCTGGCGGCGGCGCGGTAGTTTCGGGCTCGCCCTTCACCGATATCGACGGCCAGCCCGCCGCCCGCAAGGGCGACAAGGTGATCTGCGGCACGCATGGCCCGACCACCATCGCCACCGGCGACCCCACCCTCATCATCGACGGTGAGCCGCAGGCCATGCATGGCGACGGTTGCGCCTGTGGCTGCAAGTTGATTTCGACCCGGCAGATGCGCGTGTTCGCGGCCGATGGCGGTGGCGGTGGCGGTGGGAGCAAAGTCGCGAAAGGTGGTTTCAGCGCCACGAAGCCCCACCAATCGGCAATATCCCCTGCCCCAGTCGAGGGCAGCTCCGATCAGCCGACCAAAATCGTCACCAAGCTCTACTGGAGCTATGGCGATGACGAAGTGCCGTTGGGTGAGGAATCTCGTTTCTATACCGACCTGAACATCCACGTTGAGACTTCGGGTTACCAACGGGGAGAAACCGTTGAGGTAGTAATTGAAGGTGGAGACGGCAACGATGTCGCGAACGGCGTTCCATCGATAAATTGCGTAGCTGCGGTTGACGATCAAGGCGTCGCGAAGATCAAGAACGTCTTTGAAGGGAAGCGCGTGGAACTCTACGCCAACAATTGACCAAAGGATGGCTATGGCAAGGATTCAGGCAGTAGTGGGCACCCAGACCGCGAGCGTTCAACCTAATAGACCCAGATTCTCTGATCTTTGGAGCAACTACCCTGTCGGCATGCCGGCTGGCGACGTCTATGCACTGGCAGGGGGAAACGCTTACGAGTTGTACAAGGAAAACCCGACCGGTTACGCAAATGCCTGCGCTCTGCGGCTTAGCCGGGCCTTTAACTATGGCGGCTTGACCATCACCGCAAGCGCCACTGGCTACAAGGTCAAAGGAGGCGACGGGAAGAACTATCTGCTTCGCGTCACGGATATGATCGCCTTCGTAAAAGCCAACTTCGGCGCTCCGGATACAAGCGTCGAACCGAATGGGCGAGACGTTTCGACCCGCTTCTCCGGAAAAACTGGAATCCTCATCTTCGACGTGTCCGGGTGGGGAAATGCAACCGGTCACGTGACCCTTTGGAACGGCGCGGATTGCGGAGACCATTGTTACTTCATCCATGACCAACCCAGCGTCGAAACGACCAAGATCCTGTTCTGGGAGCTGAGATGATGCGCTTTCTGATTGCCCTCACGATGCTTGCAATATCGGGCCAAGCCATATCGGCTTGTCCGACCGCTGAGGCTCGTTCGACCCTGAAAAAATGGGGATTCGCGTACTGCCTGAAGACGCATTACGAGGCAGGCCACAAACTCGATAGCGCGGCGGTCGCTCTCGGGGGCTACTTTCAGCTGGGCAGTCACAACAGCGAACAAGCCTACGACAACGTCCGCCAGTTCGTGGATGAGCGCTTTAACGCGATGCACAAGACCAGCAAGCAGCCGGGGCAGAACCTGGCGGTCATGACGTGCCTGGACATCTACGAGTCCCGCGAATATCGCTCGATGATTGTCGACCAGGATCGTTTCATCGGCGGCGCATTCGAGGACAAATGAGTGTCTGCTGGACACCCTCAACCCCGTAGTAGTGCTTTCCGAGCAGGTCGAACGTGGTCATGGATCTTCGGCATCGGCTCATTCGTCTTGCCGATTGCCCTGTTCGCCTACCGGCAGCGGCAGCTCGGCGAATGGCTCGCCCAACAGGAGGCAGGCGCGTGCGGCTTGGCTTATCTCGCGGTGCTACTCCAGTCGCTGGCGCTGGCGTTGCTCCTGTCGTTGGCTTCCGTTGGGTTCGGCCTGCGGAGCTACTTCCAGTTGACGCGACCCCGTCCGCGCATACGTCTGATCGAGACGACTTTGCCTGGCAGCGCCAGCCTTGTGATTGTCGTCGCAGCGGTCGCTGCGTGGTTGACCGAGACGCTGTAGCGCGTCGCCGTACGCACCGGCCTCGGCCCGAAACCCAACCGGAGATAGCACTTTGACGGAAACTTGCACCTGCCCGAACGGCCCCGACCACGTTTTTCATTCCTCGATGCGGCTGTATATCCTCGCCGAACATCAGCCCCAGCCGGGTCTTCCCGACTGGATCGAGGTGTCGTGCGTTCACCGGGGCGACACCGACTACATGCTGGCCTACGTGTCCCCGATCGATGCCCGGATCGAGCAGCACTGGTTGAACCGTGGTGGCAAGCGTTACCGGGTCGTGCCGTTCGACCAGATCAACCCGACGGCTTTCATCGAGAGCCACGATGGCAGCCTCAACGTGTGCGTGGTGTACGGCTTCGCCGCTCACGCCGGTCGGCTGACAGCCGACCCGAAGACCGGCCAGGTTCCCCTCGCCCTGGGAATCTGGCAGCGCTTCGCCATTGCACCGGAACGGCGCGCCCACTTCAGCCTTGAGTTCGGCGAAATGCATCCAGCCCTTGGCCGCATCTTTGTTGCTGCCGGACTCAGGACCCATTCCGAGACGCTGGCAGAGGTGGCCGAGTACGCGCCGATCGAAATCGAGCGGATCGCCGATGATGCGCGCCAGCGAATCAAGCCCCGGATGCGTGGGGATACCAACACCGAGTATGCGATCTATGACATATCGGCTCGACGCTGGCGCTGCGCACCGCTTGATCGCATTCGGACTCGGAGCATTAACTAAAAACGAAGGCAATTAACGAGAGTTGGGCCGACGGCTGGGTCGCGTCGACCGTGGCCGTCACGTCATTGCAACGCCCGCTGACGATGATCGGACGCGGACGCCAGCCGTCATCCGCGCGGTCGGGGCCATGGGGAGCAGACTCATGAACGGACTGATGAGCCGCATCGCGGTCGGACTGGTGGCCATCGCGACGCTCGGAGCGCTCGCTCCGGCCAACGCGCAGGTGGTGGTCAGCCAGGTCTATGGCGGCGGTGGCAATTCCGGCGCCACCCTCAAGAGCGACTTCATCGAACTGCGCAACAACGGCGCGGCGGCGGTGTCGTTGCAGGGATGGAGCGTGCAGTACGCCTCCAGCAGCGGCTCCAGTTGGCAGGTGACGCCGCTGCAGGGCGAGATCGCCGCCGGCGGCTACTACCTGGTCAAACAGGCCGATGGCGCCGGTGGCACGGTCGAGTTGCCGACGCCGGATGCGTCCGGGTCGATCCCGATGTCCGGCAGCAACGGCAAGGTCGCGCTGGTGGCTGGCGCGGCGCCACTGGCGGGCACTTGCCCACTCGCCGGCGCGGTCGACTTCGTCGGCTACGGCAGCGCCAACTGTTTTGAAGGCAGCGCCGCGGCGGCGGGCCTCAGCAACACGTCCGCGGCATTGCGCAAGGGCGATGGCAGCATCGACAGCAACGACAATGCCGCCGACTTCGACCGCGACGCGCCCGATCCGCGCAACAGCGGCAGCGAGCCGCCGGAACCGCCGGCGCCGCCCACCGCGCTGACGATCGCGCAGATCCAGGGCGACGCGCTGCGTTCGGCCCATGTCGACGCGCGGGTAGTCACCGAGGGCATCGTCACCGCGCGCAAGTTCGACAACGGCTTCTTCCTGCAAGCCGCCAACGATGACGGCAATCCGGCGACTTCCGAGGCGCTGTTCGTGTTCACCGGCAGTGCGGCGCCGGCCGTCGCGGCGGTCGGCAACCGGGTGCGGGTGACCGGCACGGTCGAGGAGTACCTGCCCTCGTCCAACCGCAACCAGTTGGCGATCACCGAGATCGTCGATCCCGAGGTCGAATTGCTCGGCACCGGCATGGCCCTGCCCGTCGCGGTCGAACTTGGCAGCGCGGAGCTGTCGCCCGACGCCGCGCCGGCGACGCTGGAGCGCCTGGAGGGCATGCGGGTCAGCGTGACCGAGGCAGTCGTGGTCGGTCCCAGCGGCGGCCGGATCGACGAGAACGACGCGCGCGCCTCCAGCGACGGCGTGTTCTACGTCACCCTGCCGGCGGTGCAACGGCCGTTCCGCGAGCCCGGGATCGGCGTGCTCGACCGGATCGAGATCCCGGCCGGCAAGCATCCGCCGCGCTTCGACACGAACCCGGAACGGCTGATGGTGCGCAGTTGGGGCCAGGACGGTTCGTCACCGCTGTCGGTCGACACCGGGGCGCGGGTCTCGGGGCTGCTCGGCGTGCTCGACTACCACAGCGGCACCTGGGCGCTGACCCCGGACGTGGCCAGCCCTCCGGTGGCCGGCGGCGGCATGGCGCCGGTGGCGCTGGCCCCGGCCGATGGCGATGAAATCACCATCGGCAGCTTCAACCTGTTGCGGTTCTTCGACGAGGTCGCCGACGGCAACGGCGCGGTGACCCTGACCCCGGAAGCGCTGGAGCGGCGGCTGGCCAAAGGCTCGGCGGCGATCTGCGACTACCTGCGCACGCCGGACATCCTCGGCGTGGTCGAGGTCGAGAACCAGCGCGTGCTCGGCATGCTCGCCGAGCGCATCAACAGCACCTGTGCCAGCGCGCCGGGCTACGTCGCGCTGCTGCAACCGGGCAACGACGTCGGCGGCATCAACGTCGGCTTCCTGGTCAGCACCCGCCTGGCCGGCGCCCAGGCCCGGGTCGAAGTACTCGACGTGGTCCAGTTCGGCAAGGACGCGACCCTGACCAACCCCGACGGCAGCACCAGCCTGCTCAACGACCGTCCGCCACTACTGATGCGCGCGCGGGTGAACCACGCCGGCGGCGCGAGTTACCCGGTGACGGTGATCGTCAACCACCTGCGCTCGCTCAACGACATCGACTCCGACGACCCGGGCAACTCCGGCTGGCCGACCGACGGCCATCGCGTGCGGGCCAAGCGCGGCGCGCAGGCGGCTTATCTGGCCGGGTTGGTCGAGTCGCTGCAGCAGGCCAATCCGTTGCAGAAGATCGTGCTGGTCGGCGACTTCAACGCGTTCGAGTTCAACGACGGCTATGTCGATGTACTCGGCGTATTGCGCGGCGATGAAGCCAGCGCCGACCAGGTGCTGAAGTACGTCGACAGTCCGCTGACCTCGCCGCTGGTCGACGGCTCGGCGTTCATTGCCGATCCGGGGCACCGCTACTCGTACTCGTACGCCGGCAACGCCCAGTCGCTCGACCATGTGCTGGTCAATGGCGCGGTGGTCGACGGGGCGCTGGCGGTCGCGGTCGAACATGCGCGGATCAACGCCGACTTCGGGGTCGACAACTTCGACGACGCCAGCATCGCGATCCGCTCGTCCGACCACGACCCGGTGCGGCTGCGCATCACCGTGCCGGCGTTCGTCGAAGCGGACCTGTCGACCCGGCTGGTGGGCGATGTCCACCGCATCGGTCGCGGCGGGATCGCGGTGTTCGTGGTGCCGGTAGGCAACGCTGGCCCCGGCGTCGCCCAGCAGGCGCGGCTGGTGCTGGCCGGCAATGTCGCGGCGGCACGCACCGCCATCGCCGCGCCCGCCGGCTGGCATTGCACGCCGCCGGCCGGCGATGCCGGACAGTTCACCGCCGAATGCCGCCCCGACGGCGATGCCATGGCCACCGGCACCGCCTGGTTCGCGTTCGCATCGGTGTTGCCGCGAGGGTCGCGCCACGGCGCCCCGTTGGCGTTCTCGGCGATGGTGGATGCCGCCAACCCGGACCCGGTGCCCGGCGACAACGCCGACACCTTCCGCGAGCGCTGACGCGTAGCCCGACGCCCGGACGGGGGCTATCTGGCGATGACGAGGGGGGCGCGGCGATGTCGCGCCCCTTTTTCAGGTCTGGCCACAGCCTTGGCACGCTGTCATGCCGCATCGCGCAACGGATTTTTCCGGGGTCGCCGGTATGATCGGGGGTCTTCCGCATGACCGAGGAACGCGTGCAATGACGGTCGCCGCATCGTTCGAAATCGAATATCTCCAATGCCTCGGCCCCGACGGCAAGCCCGTCGGCGAGCTGCCCAAGGCCTTCCGTGATCCCAAGGCGCTGCTGCCGCTGTTCAAGCAGATGCTGTTCGTGCGCACCTTCGACAACAAGTCGATCAAGCTGCAGCGCACCGGCAAGCTGGGCACCTACGCCGCCAGCCTCGGCCACGAGGCCACCCACGTCGGCATCGGCGCGTCGATGAAGCCCGAGGACGTGTTCGCGCCCAGCTACCGCGAGTACGGCGCGCAGTTCATGCGCGGCGTGCAACCGCGCGAGGTGCTGCTGTACTGGGGCGGCGACGAGCGCGGCAACGATTTCGCCGAAGCCAAGCACGACTACCCGTGGTGCGTGCCGATCTCGACCCAGTGCCTGATGGCGGCCGGCGCGGCGCTGTCGTTCAAGCTGCGCAAGCTCGATCGGATTGCAGTCGCCTGCTGCGGCGACGGCGGCTCGTCGAAGACCGACTTCTACGCCGCACTGAACTCGGCCGGCGCGTTCACCTCGCCGCTGGTGCTGTGCGTGATCAACAACGGCTGGGCGATCTCGGTGCCACGCAATTCGCAGACCGGCGCCAAGACGCTCGCCCAGAAGGGCCTGGCCGGCGGCCTGCATTGCCTGCAGGTCGACGGCAACGATTTGATCGCGGTGCTCGAAGCCATGCGCCGCGCCACCGAGTGCGCGCGCAACGGCGAAGGCGGCAGCGTGATCGAGTTCATGACCTACCGCCTGCACGACCACACCACCGCCGACGACGCCAGCCGCTACCGCGACGACGCCGAGGTCAAGGCGGCGTGGAAGCTGGAGCCGATGCTGCGCCTGCGCACCTACCTGACCGATGCCGGGGTCTGGAGCGAGGACGAGGAAGCCGCCTGGATCGAGGAGTGTGGCAAGCGCGTCGATGTCGAAATCAACGCCTATCTTGAAACCCCGGTGCAGCCGGTCGAGGCGATGTTCGATCATCTGTACGCCGACATGCCGGCCGATCTGCAGGCGCAACGCCAACAGGCGATCGAACGGGAGGGCCGCGCATGAACAAGGCCGCCAGCAAGCAACAGACCGCCGCCGCGAGCGAGGCCAAGGCGCCCGCCGCGATCACCCTCATCGAGGCGATCACCCAGGCGATGGCGCACGAGATGCGCGTCGACGACAGCGTGGTCGTGCTCGGCGAGGACGTCGGCGTCAACGGCGGCGTGTTCCGCGCGACCGCCGGGCTGCACGCGCAGTTCGGCTCCGAGCGCGTGATCGACACCCCGCTCGACGAGACCACGATCGCCGGCCTCACCGTCGGCATGGCGTCGCAGGGCATGAAGCCGATCGCCGAGGCGCAGTTCGACGGCTTCATGTATCCGATGGTCGACTTCATCGTCTGCCACGCCGCGCGTATGCGCTACCGCACCCGCGGCCGCCTGCACTGCCCGATGGTGCTGCGGGTGCCCTGGGGCGGCGGCATCCGCGCACCGGAGCACCACAGCGAGGCTAACGAGGCGATCTTCACCAACGTCCCGGGCCTGCGGGTGGTGATGCCGTCCTCGCCGCAGCGCGCCTACGGCCTGCTGCTGGCGGCGATCCGCGAGCCCGACCCGGTGATCTTCTTCGAGCCCAAGCGCATCTACCGCCAGTACAAGGAGCTGGTGCCGGATGACGGCGAGGCGCTGCCGCTGGATGTCTGCTACGTGCTGCGCGACGGCGACGACGTGACCCTGGTGACCTGGGGCGCGCAGGTCAAGGAAGCGCTGGAAGCCGCCGACAAACTGGCCGAGGACGGCATCAGCGCCGAGGTCATCGACGTGGCGACGCTGCGTCCGCTGGACTTCGCGACCATCGCCGAGTCGGTGTCCAAGACCGGTCGCTGCGTGATCGTCCACGAGGCCCCGAAGACCGCCGGCTTCGGCGCCGAAATCGCCGCGCGGCTGGCCGAGGAGTCGATGTACGACCTGCTCGCGCCGGTCGAGCGCGTGACCGGCTACGACACCCACATCCCGCTGTTCCGGCTGGAGATGAAATACCTGCCGAGCGTCGACCGCGTGGTCGCCGCCGCCAAGCGGGCGATGGCGGCCGGCTGAGCCCGGCGCCACGGCCGCGATATCCGAAGCACTGCCCGGGCGCCACGGCGCCCCCGCAAACGAAGGACTGCCATGAGCAACAACAAGAGTTTCTTCCTGCCCGACCTCGGCGAAGGCCTGCCGGACGCCACCATCGTCGAATGGAATGTCAAGGTCGGCGACACCATCACGCTCGACGACGCGCTGGTGTCGATGGAGACCGCCAAGGCGGTGGTCGAGGTACCCTCGCCGGTTTCCGGCAAGGTGCTGAAGCTGGCTGGCGACGCCGGCGACGTGATCACCACCGGCGCGATGCTGGCCGAGTTCGAGGTCGACCCGTCGATGCCGCAGCGCGCCGAGGGCCAGGACACCGGCCACCACCATGGCGGCGCACCGGCCAAAGGCGTGGGCAGCGATGACCCGGCGCCGGACGACCGCGTGGTCGCCTCCGACGACGGCGGCGCGATCGAGGAAGATGGCGAGGCCGCCAAGGGCGCGCCGCGCAAGGACAGCGGCACCGTGGTTGGGGCGATGCAGTCCTCCGATGCGGTCCGCAGCGAACAGGCGAGCAGCGTTGGCGGGGTCAAGGCGATGCCGGCCGTGCGCGCGTTGGCGCGCAAGCTCAAGGTCGACCTGACCCGGGTCAATGCGACCGGCGCCGACGGCGTGGTGACGATGGCCGACGTCAAGCAGGCCGCCGCCGATGGCTCGGCGCAGGCCGGTGCCGCCCCGGCTCCGCGTGCCGCCGATCGCGCACCTGCCCCGGCCGCCGCGCCCGCGCAACGCAGCACCCTGTCGCAGGGCGGCAAACCGATGCGGACCCAGCCGCCGGGCGTCACCGCCAGCGGCCAGCCCGAGCAGCTCAAGGGCGTGCGCCGCAACATGGCGCGGGTAATGGCCGACGCCCATAGCAAGGTCGTCCCGACCACCCTGTGCGACGACGCCGACCTGCACGCCTGGGTCGGCAAGCAGGACATCACCGCGCGCCTGATCCGCTCGATCGTCGCCGCCTGCAAGGACGTGCCGGCGCTCAACGCCTGGTTCGACGGCGACAAGCTGGTGCGCACGATGCATCCGCATGTCGACATCGGCATCGCGGTCGATACCGACGACGGCCTATTCGTGCCGGCGCTGCGCAATGCCGACATGCTCGACGCCGCCGGCACCCGTACCGCGATCCAGCGCCTGCGTGCGCAGGTATCGGACCGCTCGATCCCGGCCAGCGAGCTGTCGGGCTACACCATCTCGCTGTCGAACTTCGGCATGTTCGCCGGCCGCTACGCAACCCCCGTGGTGGTACCGCCGACCGTCGCCATCGTCGGCGCCGGCAAGCTGTCGCACGACGTGGTGGCGGTGATGGGCGGCATCGAAGTGCACCGCCGCATGCCGATCTCGCTGACCTTCGACCACCGCGCCTGCACCGGCGGCGAAGCCGCACGCTTCCTCAAGGCGCTGCTCGACGACCTGTCAGCGCCGAACTGAGTCCTCACGCAGGGCCAGGCAACGCGGCCCTGCTTCCGGAGAACCGCCATGGCCCACCACAGCCGCCTCGCCGGTTTCATCATCGACAGCCGCAGCGAAGACCTCGACGCCACCGCCGGCTTCTGGAGCGCCGCGCTCGGGATCGCGATCGCCGATCCCGACTCGGGCGGCACCGGCCAGTACGCCGAGTTCGGCGGCACGCCGGGCGACCTGCACGTCGAGGTGCAGAGGGTCGAGCATCCGTCGCGCGTGCACCTGGATATCGAGACCGACGACATCGACGCCGAGGTCGCGCGGCTGGAGGCGCTGGGCGCGAGCCGAGTCGGGTTCGTCAAGCGCTGGTGGGTGATGCAGGCGCCAGACGGCCAGCGCTTCTGCGTGGTGCGGATGCGCAAGGACAACCAACGCGCCGCGCCCAACCGCTGGGACTGAGCGCATTCGTCAGTCCGCGAAGTGCTGGGTGTCGTCGGCGACGACCCGGTTACGGCCGCCGGCCTTGGCCCGGTACAGGGCCTGGTCGGCGCGATCGAACACCTGCTCCGGGCGGTCGCGCGTCGGGTCGCCGGCAGCGATCCCGGCCGACAGGGTCAGCTCGAACGGCAGCGATGCCCGGCTGACCTCCGCGACTGCGCCGCGGATGCGTTCGGCGACTTCGGCGGCACCGTCCAGCCGGGTCGACGGCAACACCACCAGGAACTCCTCGCCGCCGTAGCGCACCGCGACATCGCCGCTGCGCACCGAGGCGGCCACCGCATCGGCGACCGCCCGCAGCGCGCGGTCGCCAAGCAGGTGGCCGTGGCGGTCGTTGACCTGCTTGAAGTGGTCGACATCCAGCAACAGCAGCGCGTACGGCGCGGCATCGAGTCGGGCCATGCCGACCTCGCTGGCCTGCAGCTGCGACAGCCCGGCACGGTTGAGCAGGCCGGTCAGCGGGTCGTGGGTGGCGGTGTGTTCGAGCTGGTCATGGCGACGCTGCAGGTCCGAACGCGCGGCCTCCAGTTGCTGCGCGACCGCCTCGCGGTCGGCCAGCAGGCGACGCTGCTCCAGCGCGTAGCGGCGCAGTTCCAGCAGGCTCTGGGTCTGCCGCGCGAGCACTTCGAGGCCGTCGCGCTGGCGTGCATCGAGCGTGCGCGGCACTACGTCGAGCACGCAGACGGTGCCGAGCGCCTGACCGTCGGGACTCAGCACCGGCACGCCGGCGTAGAACCGCAATGGCCTGCCTTCGATCAACAACGGGTTGCCGGCAAACCGTGGGTCGGCCGCGGTGTCCTCGATCAGCAGCAGTTGGCCGTCGTTGTCGATCGCGTGGTCGCAGATCGCGTCGCGCCGCGGTGTCTGCGCCGGCAGGTCGCCGAAGCGGGCCTTGAACCACTGGCGGTCGCGGTCGACCAGCGAGATCGTCGCCACCGGGGCCTCGCAGATCATCGCGGCCAGCCGCGCAATGTCGTCGAACGCCTGCTCCGGGCCGGTGTCGACGATGGCATAGGCGTCGAGCGCGGCCTGACGACGGCGTTCGCGGGCTCGGCTACGATCGGTCGACGAGGTCATGGCGTGGTTCTTGAAGCAACTCCGCCAGCCTAGCGCCGACGCCTGAACCCGGCCGTGACGCCCGCCGTCACATTTGCAGTTCGACCGATGCAGCCGCCACCCTCGCGGCTCAGCCGGCGTTGGCGGCGGCCTTCTCCGCCTCGGCCGCAGCAAGCGTGGCGAGCGCGGCGTGGATCTCGGCGGTCTCGACCGCCTCACCCGGCACCAGCGCGGCATCGCCGGCCAGGTAACCCTCGCGCTTGAGCGCGCCGATGCGCTGGCCGGCGTCCTTGGGCGAGTCGAACGCCGTGCTTTGCAGCAGCACGCGATCGCCGGCGACCAGCTTGAAGTAGAAGCGGCCATCGCTCTCGCGGTACTGCTTGAACACCGGCAACAGCGGCTTGCTGTCGCGATCGTCGCGCATGGTCACGGTCACCTGCGACAGGTCGCGCAGGCCGACCGCTTCGCGCAGCGCGCGCAAGGCGGGAATCGCATGGCGCTGGCGCAGGCGCGCGGCGCCGTCGCGCAGGATCGCCTCGATCTCGGCCGGCCTGGCCATCAGCGCCTCGTATTTTTCGCGCAGCGGCGCGACCTCGGCATCGATGCGCTCGAACAGCGCCTGCTTGGCCTCGCCCCAGCCGATGCCCCGAGCGAACGCCTGGCGCATCGCCTCGGTCTCGGCGGCGGTGGCGAACGCGTGGTACAGCTGGAACACATGGGAGCTGTCGGCATCCTTGGGCTCGCCGGGCGCACGCGAGTCGGTGACGATCGAGAAGATCAGCTTCTTCAGTTGCTCGCGCGGGGTGAACAGCGGGATGGTGTTGTCGTAGCTCTTGCTCATCTTGCGGCCGTCGAGGCCGGGCAAGGTCGCCACGTGCTGCTCGATCACCGCCTCGGGCAGGCTGAAGTGCTCGCCATACAGATGGTTGAAGCGCTGGCCGAAGTCACGCGCCATCTCGATGTGCTGGACCTGGTCGCGGCCGACCGGCACCTTGTCGGCGTTGAACAGCAGGATGTCGGCGGCCATCAGCACCGGGTACATGAACAGTCCCGCAGTGACCCCGGCATCCTCGTCCTCGCCGGCTTCGCGATTCTTGTCGACCGCCGCCTTGTAGGCATGCGCGCGGTTGAGGATGCCCTTGCCGGCGACGCAGGTCAGCAGCCAGGTCAGCTCGGTGGTCTCGGGCACGTCGGACTGGCGGTAGAACCAGACCTTGTCCGGTTCCAGCCCGCAGGCCAGCCAGGTGGCGGCGATCTCCAGGGTCGAGCGCTGCACCCGCGCCGGATCCTGCACCTTGATCAGGGCGTGGTAGTCGGCGAGGAAGTAGAAACCCTCGACGCCGTCGACGCGACTGCTCGCGACCGCCGGACGGATCGCGCCGACGTAGTTGCCCAGGTGCGGGGTGCCGGAGGTGGTGATGCCGGTGAGGACGCGGGTTGGTTGCATTGACGCGGAGCTTGGGTAGGCGGCCTTGCAGTCTACCCGTCGGCCGCTACCACGGCATTTGCCCTGCCCGGCGGCAAAGCCGTCAATGCAAAGCGGGCCGGCAATGCCGGCCCGCCCGCTGAAGTTTGCATTCGACGCTCCGCGGCACCCATGCAATGTGGGTGTCTAATTCAGGGTCTGCGAGAAATCACGCACTTCCTGGTCGGCGCGGTCGCGGTTCCAGCCATAGCGCTCCTGCAGCTTGCCCGAGAGGTACTCGGCGTTGCCTTCGGCGACATCGAAGTCGTCGTCGGTCAGGTCGCCCCATTTGGCCTGGGCCTTGCCCTTCACCTGGTTCCACTTGCCGGCAATGGTGTCCTTGTTCATCTATGCATCCTCTTTCTGGCGGGGGAGTCACGGCGGGTTTCACCGTGGGGCCAGTGTTGCAGCCAGTGCATTCAAGTTCGGTCACGATTGCGTTAGCTGCTGTTTGATCTGCATAAACGGCCGCGCGCGGGTGAACCGTTCATACGGCGCGCGAAAAAAAACCATACGCATGAAAAAGGCCGGATTGCTCCGGCCTCGTGTCACTGACAGGGCGATCGCGCCGCCCGGATCAGCACTCGTCCGACGTATCGCAGTCGATGTGGCCTTCAGCCTCATCTTCGAGCGCCTCGCCGGCCTGTTGCACGTCTTCACCGGCACCGGCCATGGTATTGCAGGCGGTCAGGGTGCCCATCGAAAACAGGGACAGCAGCAGCAGATAGGCCAATCG
Source organism: Lysobacter sp. (assembly GCA_050737695.1). GTDB lineage: Bacteria > Pseudomonadota > Gammaproteobacteria > Xanthomonadales > Xanthomonadaceae > Novilysobacter. The sequence goes on from JBOHYB010000003.1 coordinate 30,374, forward strand.
CTTCATGGGTTTCTCCTTGGACTTCGCGTGGACTTGCGGACGTTGGCTGCGCGGCATGAGGCTTGCGCAACCGTGGACGCATCATCGCGTGCAAGCGCGTGAAGCCCGTGTGCATCCGCCGGCAAGAGGCGGTTCTCGTTGCGTCGACGTTAACGCGGCCCGCGCGTCCGGCTAGACCGAAGCGCAAGGAGCATCAGCCCGGAGCCCGGCTCAGTCGCGCATCAGGGTCGACTTGCCGAACAGGCTTTCGACCAGGTCGATCGCAACCAGCGCGGTCTGGTTGTCGCGGTCGAGGATCGGGTTGAGTTCCATGATGTCGAGCGAGGCCATGCGGCCGCTGTCGGCGATCATCTCCATCACCAGTTGCGCCTCGCGATAGTTCGGCCCGCCCGGCACGGTGGTGCCGACGCCGGGGGCGACGGACGGGTCGAGGAAGTCGACGTCGAAGCTGACGTGCAGGTGGGTGTTGTCGTCCATGCCCTCCAGTGCCTCCTCCATCACCCGCTTCATGCCGACCTCGTCGATGTAGCGCATGTCGTAGACGTCGAGGCCGTGTTGCTTGACCAGCTTCTTCTCGCCCTCGTCGACCGAGCGGATGCCGATCTGCCGCACCACGTCGGGGCTGATCGCCGGGGCGTCGCCGCCCAGATGGGTCAGTTCGCGCGGGCCCAGCCCGCACAGGCAGGAGACCGGCATGCCGTGGATGTTGCCGGACGGGGTGACGTCGCTGGTATTGAAGTCGGCGTGGGCGTCGAGCCACAGCACGCGCAGGGTCTTGCCGGCCTCGCGGCAATAGCGGGCGACGCCGGTGATCGAGCCCAGGCCGAGGCAATGGTCGCCACCGAGCAGGATCGGCATGCGGCCGCCGGCCAGTTCGGCATGCATCGCCTCCATCACCACCCGGTTCCACTCGGTGACCTCGGGCAGGTGGCGGTAGCCGTCGACCGGCGGTTGCCACGGGTTGCGCGGGCCGTCGAGGTTGCCGCGGTCGAGCACGTCGACGCCGCGCGCGGCGAGCGCCTCGCCGAGCCCGGCGATGCGCAGCGCCTCCGGCCCGAGCCGCGCCCCGCGGTCCCCGGCACCGATGTCGGTCGGTGCGCCGATGATCGAGACAGGTGGGTAGGTGCGGCTCATGGGCGTCTCCTTGACGTGGTGCCGGCTATCCGATTTGAACGGATGACCTACCGCTTACAAGGCGGTTGCTCTACCAACTGAGCTAAGCCGGCGAAACGCTCATTCTAACGTGCAGGACCGGTGACGGCAGGCGTCAAGCGCTGGCAGTCGATCGGCTCGGCCCGCGCGGCGGCGACCAAGGCCTGCGCGGCGGCGGGATCGAAGCCGGACGTCGCGCCGACATCCAGCCAGTGTTCGGCCGGGCCGGCGCCGACCGGCTCCGCTACGGCCTCGAAGCCCGCCGCGGCCAGGGTGGCGACGCGCTCGCGCGCGGTGGCCTCGCTGCGATACAGGCCGAGCGCGACCGACCGCGCGTCCTCGCCGTCGCGGACCAGGAAATGATCCTTGAAGCCCGCAGCGGCCACCCGCTGCGCCGCCGCCTCGGCGGCGTCCATGCTGGCCGCCGGCGGCAGCAACACCTTCCAACTGCGCGCGGTGCCGGCGTACTCGCGACGCGGCTGCAACTGCAGCACCTGCGCGCGCAACTTCGATTGCACCTGCGACGCCTCGGCAGCGTTGTCGAACGGCCCGAACGCCAGGCACTGGCTGACCACCGGTGCGGCCGCCGTCGACTCTGGCGGTCGCGGGTCGGCATCGGTCTCCGACAACAACTGCAGCCGCGCGACGCCCGGCGCGGGCTCGACCGGCGCGGCCGACGGTGTCGGCGACGGGCGCGAGATCCACCACAGGGCGACCCCGAGGTTGAGCACCAACAGCAGGACGATGAGCGCACGGATCAGCATGCGGGCGATTGTAGTCGCGACTCACCCACGCCAGTCGAGCGCGGCCCATTGGGCGAGGCCCTCGAGTACCAGGTCCGGCGCCAGTTGCGCCTGCGGCAGGTGCACCGCGAGGGGGACCGCGCCGCCGCCGTGCATGACCAGCTTCGGGGCATCCCCGAGTTCGGTGCCGGAGTGGGCGAGGCTGCGTTCGATCAGGCCGAGCGCGGCGCCCTCGCAGCCCGAGGCCAGCGCATCGACGGTGTCGTCGGCGAACTCGCGATACTCGCCGCCGGCGACCGGCAATTGGGTGGCGCGCTGGTGCAGGGCCTCGCGCATCAATGTCGGCGATGGCGCGATACGGCCGCCGCGATGGCGGCCATCGGCATCGACCAGGTCCAGGGTCAGGGCGGTGCCGACGCCGCAGACCAGCGCCACCCCGTCGCCGCGGGCGTGCACCGCCAGCATTGCCAGGAAACGGTCGACGCCGAGCCGCGAGGGATCGTCGTAGGCGATGCGCAGGCCGTTCCAACTTCGGCTGGTACGCGCGACGCAGATGCGTCGGCAACGGCTCGCCAACGACTGCAGCACAGCGCCCCGGAGCCCCTCGTCGGCGACGCTGGCGAGGTAGCCGACCTCGAACCGCGGCGGCAGATGGCGCGCGAGTTCGGCGCCGAGGTCGACCTCGCGACGGGCGGCGTTCCAATGAGGGACGGCCACGACCTCGCCGATCCGGCCGTCATCGCCGAGCGGCGCGGCCTTGAGCCGGGTATTGCCGAGGTCGAACAGCCAGCGGCTCACGCCTTCGCCCCGGCGCGCCGCACGCTGACCTCGCCGGCATGGAAGCGCTGCAGCCGGCCGTCGTCCAGCCGCACCTGCAGCGCGCCATCCGCAGCCAGGCCGAGCGCGGTGCCGGTGCAGTCGGCGTGGGCCCCATGAACGGTGACCACCTGCCCGGCGAGGGCATCGAGCGCGGCATAACGCTGCAACAACGGCGCCAGGCCCTCGGCGTCGAACGCGTCCAGCGCCGGCAGCCAGCGCGCCAGCAGCGCCGCGGCCAGGTCATTGCGCGCTGGCAACGCCATCCCGGTGCCGTCCGCCAACGCGGACAGGTCGCACCACGGCTGGTCGATCCGCGCCGCGAATGCCGCCGGCATCCGCACGTTGAGGCCCACCCCGATCACCGCGCGCACCGGGCCGGCGTGTTCGCCGCCGCCCTCGACCAGCAGGCCGCCGAGCTTGCGCAGCCCGCCGTCGCGGTCGGCCACCACCAGGTCGTTGGGCCACTTCAGCCGCACCGCGGTGAAACCCAGCGCATGCAGCGCCTCGACGCTGGCGATGCCGGCGACCAGGCTCAGCCCGCCGAGCCGCGCCAGTCCGCCGGCGAAGCTGCGCGACAACGACAGGTACAGGTGCGCGGCCAGCGGCGAGGCCCATTCGCGTCCACGCCGGCCGCGACCGCCGGTCTGGCGCTCGGCCAGCAGCACGGTCGCGGCGCCATCGGCCGCGGCGGGTTGGCGCAGCAGTTCGCTGTTGGTCGAATCGAGGGTCCAGGCGACACCGAGGCTAGCCATGCGGCCGCGGACCGGCGGTGGCAGGCCGGCGGCGATCGCGTCGCTATCGAGCAGGTTGAGCGGCTGCGCCAGCGCGTAACCGCGACCGGGCGATGCGTCGATCGGCACCCCGGCCTCGCGCAGCGCCTCGATCCGCTTCCACACCGCCGCCCGGCTGGTGCCGCCGGCGCGCGCCAGTGCATCGCCGGAGACGGGTCCTTCGATCAGTCGGGCCAGCAGCGAGCGTTCGTCCATCGGCGCATTATGCGGGAGCCGTGACGGGCACCCGTGCCGATGGGCGGGCCTTGCTGCGACGCAGCATCCGAGCGGTCCCGATTCGCCCGGTTTTCACGTTATAGTCGGCAATTAATCGGGACTCCGTCCCGATGTGCGAGGTGCCCCCATGTTGCGACTCTGCCTGTGCCTGCTGTTTGCCCTGTCGAGCGCGACCGTGGCTGCGCGCGAGGTGAAGATGAGCTCGCCCAACAGCGGCGCCTGCCCCGATGCCCACGCCAGCACCGGCGCCGACGTGGCCGACGCCGCCACGCCCGCCACCGCCGCCGCTGCCCCACGCGAAACCAAGATCAAGCCGAGCGTGCACAGCGACGTGCCGAGCCGGCTGGGCTCGCCGCGCTGGCACAGTTTCCTGCCGGGCATGTTCCGCTGAGCACGCATTGACCGGTCTCACGCCGGCGCGATAGCCCACCTTGCTCGACCTGCTGCGCCGCTGGCGACGTCCGCCCAATCCGATCGACCCCGAACTGTGGCGCGATGCCCGCGCCGCGCTGCCGTGGCTGGCCGCGCTCGACGCCGCGCGCGACGCCCGTCTGCAGGCGCTGACCGCGCGCTTCCTGCACGACAAGACCATCACCCCGGTCGGCGACCTGCAACTTGATCCGCGGCAACGTTGCCAACTCGCCGCCCTGTGTTGCCTGCCGCTGCTGGAGTTCGGCGAACAGGGCCTGCACGGCTGGTCGCAGCTGATCGTCTACCCCGGCGCGTTCCGGGTACACCGCAGCCATGTCGATGCCGCCGGCGTGCTGCACGAAGGCAGCGACGAGCTGATCGGCGAAGCCTGGGACGCGGGTCCGGTGATCCTGTCGTGGGCGGACGTGCAGGCCGACTGCGACGACCCGCGTGCGGGCTTCTGCGTGGCCGCGCACGAGATCGCGCACAAGCTCGACGTCCTCGACGGCGTGCTCGACGGCACCCCGCCGCTGCCGCGCGCCTGGCAGCGCGAATGGGCGCGGGATTTCCAGCAGGCGTTCGATGCGCTGACGGCGCAGGTCGACCGTGGCGAGGAAACCGCGGTCGATGCGTACGCGACCGAAGCGCCGGAGGAGTTCTTCGCCGTGGTCACCGAATACCACTTCAGCGACCCGGCGACATTGCGCGCGGCGATGCCGGCAGTGGCCGACCACCTGGCTCGCTTCTACGGCGAGCCGCCTTGTGCGCCGACGCCTCTCACAACGCCTTTGTAGGAGCGGCTTCAGCCGCGATCTGGAATCGGCGCGAGCGAACGATCCTCCGATCGCGGCTGAAGCCGCTCCTACAAGAGCCCGATGAACCGCCCGATCATTACAACCGCGGCGGCAGTTGCACCTCGAAGCGCGCGCCACCCAGTTCCTCCGAGGCGCGCACGTCGAGTACCCCGCGATAGGCGCGCACGAGGTCCTGCACGATCGCCAGGCCGATGCCGTGGCCCTGCACGCGCTCGTCGCCACGCACGCCGCGCTGCAGGACGAGTGCGACCTTCTCCGGCGGAATCCCGGGACCGTCGTCGTCGACCGCCAGCAGCAACCCCGGGCGGCGGTTGGGCGCGGTCTCGCCGGGCTTGACGGTCAACAGCACCCGCGAGCGCGCCCACTTGAACGCGTTCTCCAGCAGGTTGCCGAGCAGTTCCTGCAGGTCGCCCGGCTCGCCGAGGAACTGCGCGCCCTCGGTGACATCGAATTCGCACAGTACGCCCTTGCCGGCGTAGACCTTCTCCAGGCTACGCACCAGTTGCTCGGCGTGCGGCTCAATGTCGATCGGCGCCGAGAACAATGCATGGCCGCTGGAGGCGGCGCGGGCGAGCTGGTACGACACCAAATCGTTCATCCGCCGCAGTTGCAGGTCGACGTCCTCGCGCAACTCATGCTCCGGGGCGTCGTCGTCGAGCCGCGCGCGCAGCACCGCCAGCGGCGTCTTCAGGCTGTGGGCGAGGTCGGCCAGGGTGTTGCGCTGCTGGTCGAGGTTCTCGCGCTCGATCTCGATGAAGGCGTTGATGCTCTCGGCCAGCGGCGCCAGTTCGCGCGGGTGGCGCTCGCTCATGCGCGAGATGACGCCGCGCTGGACCCGCTTGAGTTCGTCGATCACCCGCCGCAGCGGACGCAGGCTCCAGCGCAGGATCAGTCCCTGCAGCAACAGCAGGATCAGCCCGGCGCCGCCGAGGTAGCGCCACAACGCCTCGCGGAACACCTCGACCTGGCGGCTCAGCGCGGTGGTGTCCTCGAGGATGTAGATCGTGTAGGGGAACTCGGCGCGCTCGTCGCCGCCGGCGTCCCAGATCAGGCCGCGGCCGTAGCGGTAGGCCTGGCCGACGTCGCCGCTGATCTCGGTGATCGGCAGCGGGCCTTCGAAGGTCTCGGCCCGCGCCGGCAGCAGTTCGGCCTCGGGCAGCACCGGGCCGATCGACGAGCCGGAGTCCCAGTGGCCGTTCGGCAACACGACTTCTGCGTACAAGCCGCTACCGGGACGGTCGAAGCGCGGGTCCGGCGGGGTGTACGGTGGGATGAAGGTGCCGTCGCGGGCGAAGTCGGCGTCGGCATAGGCCAGCGCGTAGCTGCGCATGCGCTGGTAGAGGTTGCTCTCGGCGGTTTCCAGGAACGCGCGGTCGAGCGCGTAGCCGGCCAGCGCCAGGAACGCGAGCAGGCCGAGGCTGGCGGCGAGCAACTGGCGCGCCTGCAACGAGCGCGGCTGGCCCCAGCTCATGGCGCGCGGCCAGCCGGCGCGGCAGGGACAATGGATTGCACGGCGGGCCTGGACATGCGCGGCAGATTACAAAGACCGGCGCGGCGGCGCGAGTGCGACCGCCTGCAACTGCGACGCCGGTCGTCAGTCCCCGCTGCGCGATGCGTGCCTTCAGTCTCCGCTGCGCGGAATGGCAAACCGATACCCCCGACCGCGCACGGTCTCGATCGGCTTGAGGGTGCCGTCGGGGTCGAGCTTCTTGCGCAGGCGACCGATGAACACCTCCAGCACGTTGGAGTCGCGGTCGAAGTCCTGCTGATAGATGTGCTCGGTCAGGTCGGCCTTCGACACCAACTCGCCGGCGTGCATCATCAGGTACTCGAGCACCTTGTATTCGTAACTGGTCAGGTCGACGTTGCTGTCGCTGACGCTGACGGTCTGCGCGGCCAGGTCGAGCATCACCGGCCCGCACTCCAGGGTCGGCTTGCTCCAGCCGGCGGCGCGACGGACCAGGGCATTGAGCCGGGCCAGCAGTTCCTCGACATGGAAAGGCTTGACCAGATAGTCGTCGGCGCCCTGCTTCAGGCCCTCGACCTTGTCCTGCCAGCTCGAACGCGCGGTCAGGATCAGCACCGGGAATTTCTTGCCTTCCTCGCGCAGGGCCTTGATCAGTTCCATGCCGGACATCTTCGGCAGCCCGAGGTCGATGATGCCGAGGTCGAACGGCACCTCGCGGCCCATGTACAAGCCTTCCTCGCCGTCTTGCGCGGCGTCCACCGCGAAGCCCTCGCGCTTCAGTCGCGCAGCAAGGGTTTCTCGCAACGGGGCTTCGTCTTCCACCAGCAGGATGCGCATGGGTTCTCCTAGTGCGAGTCGTTCGCAAACCCTGAACGGGGAGCGTTCAGGTCGTTCAGACTAAAGAGTGGCGGTTCAGTTGTCGTCGCCGCGTGTACGCACCCGCCCTTGCGGCGCGCGGGCACGGGGATCGTCGACGTAGACTCGGACGCGGCCGCTGGCGTCGACTACCTTGATCCGGTTGATGTCGCGACCGTCGTACGGCACCCGTTCGGCACTCAGCACCTGGCCGCCGGTGCGCCGCTCGACCCGACGCACCGCGGCGGACAGCGCGCGGTGGTCGGCTCCGCGCTCGTCGCGATGGTCGGCATGGCTGCGGTCGGCCGCACGCTCGGTCAGGGCGCGATTGGACTCGCGCGCATCGGCCCGGGTGCGCTGGGCCAGGGCATCGCCCGCCGTCACGGCGGTGGCGGTCAGCAGGATCAGCGAGGCAACGGTGGTGGTGGAGCGGGTCAACATGCGCACTCACGGGTATGAAGACGGCACCGCCGGTCAGCGATGTGATGAGGCATTGTTGGATTCACGCGGTGAATCCGATCTGAACTTTTTCTTCACGCCGTGGCCGCCATTCAGCCGCGAACGCGTTGCCCGACGCAAGGCGGCCCGCACAAGTCCGGTCGTGCAGGCGGGTCGGGGCGCGGTCAATAGATCTCGCCGACGCAGCAACGCAGCGAGCCGCCGCCGGCCTCGATGGCATCCAGTTCGACCGTGCGCACCTGGAAGCCGGCCGCGGCCAGCGCCTCGCGGCTCGTCGCGGTCAGCGACCGGCCGGCCTGCGCGCTCATCCAGACCACGTCCTCCGACAGTGCGATCGCGTTGCCGGCGAAAGCGGCGTGCTCGGCGGGCGACAGCATCACCGCGTGCGGCGCGTACAGCGCGGCGATCGCCTCGACCGCCGCAGGGTCGGCAAACCCCTTCGGGCACACCAGCGCGGCGCGGCCGGCCAGCACCGCGAGCACCACGTTGGTGTGGTATTCGCCGTCGGCGAGATCGAACAGCAGGGTCGCGCGCAGACCCAGAGCCTGGTGCATCAGTCGTGCACCTTCCTCGTCGCAGCGCTCGGACAGTCCGGCGAAGCCGAGGCCGCGGGCGCGGTCGATCACCAGCGCGCCGGTCAGCTCGCACGGGTGCGGCTGGGTCGACAGGTCGATCTCGGCGTAGTCGAGCACGCCGCCGAAGAAGCCGCGGATGTCCTCGCGCTCCGCCTCGCGCTGGCGCACCGGGTGACGCATGCGGCCGACCACGTAGCGGGACTTGCCGTTCACCCAGGCGGTCGCGAACACGTTGTTGGGGAACAGCGCGTCGGGGGTTTCCGGGTCGCCGGCGAAGCAGATCGTCGGTATGACCTCGGCGAATGCGCGTTGCAGCTCGCGATGCTGGGCCGAGGCACGAGCGGCATCGAAGCCGGCGGCCTCGGCCATGTAGCGGTTGTCGGCCGCGGACTGCTCGGCCAGGCGGAAGCCGTCGGGGGCGACCATGAAGGCGGCGCGCGCGGTCGCGGGGCCGAAGTCTGCGACGGTGCGGCGGGCGTGGTCGAGGAAGGCGGCGGTGTCGCGCGTCAGCATGTGCGGTCCTTGCAGGTCCGGGTGGTGGAGGAAGTGATCAGGGTAACGCCGCGGCGGCGTCGGACTGGAACGACTCGGTGACCGCCAGCGCGCGCTCGACCAGGCCCCAGTCCGCGCCCGATTTGTGCGCGCCCTCGCTGAGCACCTGGCGGAACGCGCGGCCGCCGCGCTGGTTGGCGAACAGGCCGAGCAGGTGGCGGGTGATGTGCTTGAGGAACACGCCGCGCTCGAGCTGCGCCTCGACGTAGGGACGCAAAGCACGCAGCAACTCGGCGCGCGGGCGTTGCACGCCATCGAACCACTGCGTATCGAGACGATGCAGCAGGTAGGGATCGTGATACGCCGCGCGGCCCAGCATTGCGCCGTCGACGTGCTGCAGGTGTGCGGTCGCCTCGGTCGCGTCGTTGATGCCGCCGTTGACGATCACCTGCAGGTCCGGCCGCTCGCGCTTGAGCCGCCAGGCCCAGTCGTAACGCAGCGGCGGCACCTCGCGGTTCTCCTTCGGCGACAGCCCCTGCAGCCAGGCGTTGCGCGCATGGACCACGAACATCCGGCAGCCGGCCTCGGCGACCTCGTCGATGAAGGCGCGGAAGCGATCGTAGTCGTGGTCATCGTCGACCCCGAGCCGACACTTGACCGTGACCGGCACGTCGCAAGCCCCGACCATCGCCGCGACCGAGGCGGCGACCAGCGCCGGCTCGCGCATCAGGCAGGCACCAAAGCGCCCGGCCTGGACCCGGTCGGACGGGCAACCGCAGTTGAGGTTGATCTCGTCGAAGCCAACCTCCGCACCGATTCGCGCCGCCTGCGCCAGCAATTCCGGCTCGCTGCCGCCGAGCTGCAGCGCGACCGGGTGCTCGATCGGATCCATCGCCAGCAACCGCGCGCGATCGCCATGGATCACCGCGTTGGCATGGACCATCTCCGTGTACAGCCGCGCATGCGGGGCAAGCAGGCGGTGGAACACCCGGCAGTGCGAATCTGTCCAATCCATCATTGGCGCGACCGAGAGGCGCAACGAGGCCGCATAGCGCGATTTGTCGCGCTTATCCAATGAGCTACCCAGGTTTTCGGGGTTCTCGGTTGCGGTCATGCTCGGTCAGTTTCGGCAGCCGTCGCCGCAAGGACGGCTCGCTAGGGTACGACATCGCGCGAGCGACCCAGTCGCCGCGTCAGCGTACCCAGCCTTCCGTCTTCATGATCCTGGCGGCTTGTTCGCCGGTCAGGAAGTCGACGAACTGCCGCGCTTCGGGATCGGCATCCGGCGCCAGCACCACGTTGACGTCGCGCCAGATGGTACGCGCTTCGCCAAGCGGCACGAGGTCGAGCGTGTCCGCATGGGTGACCGTCCAGTCCGGCCAGGTGATCCATGCATCGGCATCCTGGGCGACGAACGCCTTGTAGGCGGCACCGCTGCCCTTGCCGAAGGCCACGATGTTCTTGCGGAAGGCCTTGACGTCATCGAGCTGCCCCAGGCGACCGGCCACGTCTTCCCACACCCCGGTACCGGAGGTATTGACGACGCCGGCGCCTTCGGTGACGACGATCCTGGTGCCGGACGCCAGGAGGTCATCGAATCCGTGGATGCCTTTGGGGTTGCCTTCCTGGACCGCGATGATCGCCGGCCGGATGTAGACTGGCATGACGTCGTCCGACGAGAAGGACGCATAGGTTTGCAGGAACGCGGTGATGTCCTGCTCGGCGGTGCCCCACAGGATGTCCGCATCGGCCTGGGCCTGCTTCGACCAGGTGGATTCCGGGCCGGCCGAAATGATCACGCGGATGCCGGTTTCCTTCTCGAAGGCCGCGGCGACCTTGCGGAAGGCGGTATCGGGCCCACCGGCGCCGTACAACCGGGCGATACCGTCCCGGGCGTCATGGGTGATCGACGGATCGGGCTTCTCGGCCGCCGTCGCCGGGAGGCTGAGCGCCAGTGGCAGCAGCGCGGCGAGCAATGCGGGAATGGCTGGTTTCATCATCGCTTCCTCTATGTGGTTTCGATTACGCGGCGCCCGGTTCATCTCACCCGTTCCCGGCATACGCCAGGCACCAGGCCTGGGGGGCGATGTCGCCGGCGACGATGATGCAGGTCCCATCGCCCTTGGGGTCCTTGCCCGGTATGAAGTTGGCGCAGTTCACGCACGCCGATGTTCCCTTTGGATGATCCTGGTATTGCAGTGCCGATTTGCTCGCCTTGCCGGAAGCGACGGCGGTGCCGGCGCGCGCCGACACGGGGCTAGCAAGCAGCGGCAGACTGGCCGCCGCACCGGCAGCCACGGCCAGTTTCCGGAGCATGGCGCGACGGGAGATGCCGGGTTTGAATGTGTCTGTCACGAGGGTGTCCTCATTGCTGGGAAACGCGGTTGGCAAGGCGCGACCGGCGGCCCGCCAGCCGGGGTCCCGGAAAAATCGAGCTGACTCAGTCGTTGCCGACCACGGTGATCCAGAACGGCAACTTGCCGTGGGTGGGAACCTGCATGACGACTTCCAGGGTCTTGGTGTCGATCACCGCCACCGTGTTGGTCGCGGTGACACCGACGTACACCCATCGCCCGTCGCGACTGGCGCGCACGCCATGCGGCCCCTGGCCGACATCGATGCGCTTGACCACCTTCATCGTGGTCGGGTCGATCACGTCCACCAGGTGGTCCGCAACCGCGCCGGTGAACACGTAGCGACCACCCGGGATCACGTCGATGCCGCCATGGCTCAAACCAACCGGGATCACCGCCAGCACCTTGCGCGACTCGATATCGACCGCGGCGACCTTGCCGACGAGATCGCGTACCCACAAGGTCTTGCCGTCGGCGGAAAGGTCGAGGTTGTGCGGTCCCTTGATGCCCGGCACCGGGATCTCGTCGACCTTCGTCAACGTCTGCATGTCCACCACGGCCACGCCGGTACCGCCCTGCAAGGTGACGTAGGCGAGCTTGCCGTCGGCGCTGAAGCGCGCGTTATGCGGGACTTTGCCGACGGCAATCGACTCGACCAGCGTCTGCGCCTCCATGTCGATGACCGAGACCGTGCCATTGCCGGCGCTGACGGCGAGTCCCCAGCGGCCATCGGGGCTGATCGCCACGCCTTGTGGCGTCGGGCCGATCTCGAAGGTCGCCAGCTTCTTGCCGCTGTGCGCGTCCACCAGGTAGGCCTCCGGCAGGTCCTTGCTGCTCACCAGCATATGTTTGCCATCGGCACTGACGGTGTCGTAGTGGGCACCGGTCAGCGATCCCCAGGTCTCGCCCGACGGCATGCTTTCCACGGCATTGCTTGCCTGCAATGTCACGTAGACGGGTGCGGGGAACAGGTCTTGCGGTTCGGCGGCAACGGCGCCGGCGACGCCAAGACTGAGGGCGATCACGCCGGCACAGCGGGCGAGCATCGGGCGCGGGCGCCGTGCTGCGCGGAAATTGCGAATCAGGATCATGCCAATTCCTGTGGAAAGAGAAGATGGGGTTCCGTGCCGTCGGCACGGAGAGGGCGCAGCTTCCCGCGGCGTTCGCGTGCGAACGGGCGTTGGTTGCACAAGGGAGACGTACGGCCCCGGGCTTTATTCCCACCTCAGTCCACGGTCAGTGCAAAGCGCCACCGCAGCTGGAGCCCTGCCCGGCGGTGCAGCCGTAGCAATGCTCGGCGGTGGCGATCCGGCGTGGCACGGGGCTGGCCAACAGGTCGCGCAGGTGCGGTCGCGCCGCGCCGGCGGCGGCAGGTGCGGTGGCGCCCATTGGCAGGTGCAGCATCTGGTTGAAGTCGCAGTCGTACAGGTAACCCTGGTAGTCGACGCTGACCAGCGACCGACACATCACGCCATCGAGGTTGTCGTCGCGGTGCGCGCCCTTGAGGGTGGCCATGTAGGTGGCGAAGTGGCCTTTCGACAGCAGCCACGAGCCGTAACGCTGGATCGGCATGTTGGCCAGCGCGTACAGCCGGTTGAACACGATGCCGAAGTTGTCGCCGAGCAGGCGCTTGTAGTCGGCCTGCAACTGCTGCTGGCCCGGCGGCAGGAATGCGCCGTTGGGGTTGTAGACCAGGTTGAGCACCAGGCCGCTGCCGTCGCGGCCGTAACCGAGGGCGTTGAGGGTTTGCAGCGCGCGGATCGAGGCCTCGAACACGCCCTGCCCGCGCTGCTCGTCGACGTTGGCCTGGCTGTAGCAGGGCAGCGAGGCGACGGCTTCGACGCGGTGTGCGGCGAGGAATTCGCCAACCCATTCGTAGCCGGGCTCTTCCATGATGGTGGGGTTGAGCCGGTCCATCACGTGCAAGCCGGCGTCGCGCGCCTGCATGACCAGCCAGCGGAAATCCGGATTCATCTCGGGCGAGCCGCCAGTGACATCAAGGGTGCCGACGCGATGGCGTTTGGCGACTTCCAGTGCGATCGCCATGGTGTCGCGATCCATCAACTCGGTGCGACGCGGGCCGGCGGCGACGTGGCAATGGATGCAACTGAGATTGCAGAGATAGCCGAGGTTGAGTTGCAGGGTGTCCAGGCGGTCGCGCTGTATCCGCGGGAAGTCGCTGTCCTGCAACAGGGGCCAGGTGTCATGCATGCGCAATGCCCTTCGATAAAGTGGAGTCGGGCCGGTTCATGACCATGACACTCTCTCCTGTTCACGCATCCAGCGCGCAAGCTCGCGCTGTTCCGGCGTCGAATCGGGCAATGCCTCCAACTCGTCCAGCACACCGGCCAGGTCGCTGGCATGGTCGACGTCGCTCAGTGTCGCCAGTGTGCGCCAGTCGCCGACATCACGCATCGAATGCAGCAGCTGCCGCGCGGTGTCCGCCGCGCTGTAGCCGACCGCATCCCAAGCTCGCGGCGCAGGTGCGACGTTGCCGCCGAACAACCAGAACCCGCCGTCGCTGGCGGGACCGACCAGCAGCCGCGGCGATGGCTTCGACAGCCAGTCGGCGGCATCGCCGAGCAGCGTGGCGGTGAGCTGCGGCGTATCGGCGCCCAGCAGCAGTCCGAAGCCGTGGCGCGCGACCAACTCGGCGTGCACCCGCGCCATCCGTGCGCCGAGACCGCCCTCGCCCTGCGCCAGCGTGGACAAGCCGGGCCAGGCGCCGAGCGCATCGGGCTCGGCCACCGCCCAGTAGCCGGTCACGCCATGGCGCGCGTTCGCCTCCCGCGCCACCGAGGCGACCGCCGCGGCGGCGCGGCGATACCACTCCACGGCGTAGCGCTCGCCGCAGCCGGCCGCGAGCCGGCTCTTGAGCGCGGAGTGTCCAGGCGTCTTGACGAAGATCGCCAGCGCGCCGCTCACCGCGTCGACTCCGTGCGCGAGAAGCGCCGCGCCTGTTGCCAGCTTTCCCGCAGGTGCGCAGTGGTGGTCGCCCACCAGCCATGTTCGGCGTACTTGCGCGCGCTGGTGAACAACGGCGCGTGCAGTGCGCGCAGCGGCACACGGGCGCGGCGCGCGCGCCATACCAGGTCGTGGTCCTCGCCGCGGCTCAAGGCGGTATCGAAGCCGCCCAGCGAGACGAACGTCGCGCGCGGCAACGCGAGTCCCTGGTCGCCGAACGGCAGCCCGAACCAGTGGCTGCGCAGCCATGCCCCCGACGCATTCAACCGCATCAGCATCGGACCGTCGTCGAGAAAACGCAGGTCGAAGTAGCCCAGCGCCGGTTCGTCGCGCTGCACTAGCGCGGCCAGCGCCGGCAACGTCGCCGACGCCAGTCGCGAGTCGGCGTGCAGGAACCACAACCAGTCTCGACCGCTGGCCGCGGCGCCGGCGTTCTGTTGCCCGGCGCGGCCGGGCGCGGCGACCATGCACTCGACGCGCGGGCCGTCATCCGTATCGGAGATCACGCGCAGGCGTCCGGCATCGGCAAGCCGGGCGTAGACCAGGTGCAACCCGGCTTCGCGCGGCAGCCCGGCGAGTTGCGCCTGCAATACCGGCGACAGCCGATCGCCCGGCCCCACCGGCACCACCACCGTCACCCTGGCAAGCGCCGCGTGCATGCTCAGCAGCAGGCTGCTGCATCGGCGGAGACCCCGGCCGGAGCGGGGCCGCAATCGAACAGCCCGTGGTGCGTCGCCTTGCCGCCGACGACGCGGAAGTACGGACGATAGCGGGTCGCGGCCAGCATGTCGGCGGTGTTGCCGCAGACCAGCTTCGGTCGCCCGGTCTCGAAGCGATGGTGGTCGTCCAGTACGAACGCATGCGCATGCCCATCGCCTTCGAGGCCGCCGACATAGGCCGCCACCTGGCCGTAGTCCTCGCAGCGATCCTCCAGGTCGAGCTTGAACGCGCGCACGGTGATCGCACGGAACCCGACCATGCCGATCTTCGCCTCGATTCCGGGGTCCAGCAGCGGGACCGGGTTTTGCGACACCGTCCGCGCATCGACGCAACCGACGCCGGCCATGAGCCGACGAAAATCCTCGACGTACATCGCGCCGCCCAGGCATTCGCCGAGCAGCACCGGGTCGCGACGCAATGCCTCGGGGATCCGGCGGTCGGCGAATACATCGGAAAAGAACAACTCGCCGCCGGGTTTCAGCACGCGGAAGATCTCGGCAAACACGCGCGACTTTTGTGGCGACAGGTTCAGGACGCAATTGGAGACCACCACGTCGATGCTGCCATCGGCGATGCCGGCGGCCGCGAGGTCCTCGATCACGCCGTCGCGGAACTCGACGTTCGAACGCACATGGCCGTAGCGCTGCGCATGCCAGTCCCGGTGGCGTCGCGCGACCGCGAGTTGCTCCGGCGTCGCATCCACCCCGATCACCCGTCCATGCTCGCCAACCAGGCACGACGCCAGATAGACATCTCGACCGCTGCCACAGCCCAGGTCCAGCACGGTGCAGCCCGCCAGCGCCGGCGGCAACGGCGAGCCGCAACCGTAGAAGCGGTCCTTGACCTCGGGATGGATGTCGTCGAGCAGCGCCCGCAATGCCGCGGGCATGGCTTCGGCGGGACAGCACGCGCCGGTCCTGAGATCCTTGCCGGACTCCAGCACGGCGCCGTAGTAGTGACGGACGTCGTCCAGGGTTGAAGCGGTATCCATGTCATGAACTCCTCGGTGATTCAGGCGCGACGCCAGGCGAAGAAGCGCTCGGCCCAGCGCAGCGCCGCTTGCGGCGCATGCGCGCGCTTCCAGTTGCCAGCGACGAACTTGTTGGCCTCGGCCAGGGTCGGGTAGATGTGGATGGTGCCGAGCAGCTTGTTCAGGCCGATGCCGTGCTTCATCGCCAGCACGAATTCGGCCAGCAGCTCGGCCGCGTGCGCGCCGACGATGACGGCGCCGAGAATCCTGTCCTTGCCGGGCGCGGTCAGCACCTTGACGAAGCCGCGGTCGACGCCATCGGCGATCGCGCGGTCGAGGTCGTCGATGCCGTAACGGGTGACCTCGACCTCGATGCCTCGCTCGCGGGCTTCGTCTTCCGACAAACCAACGCGGGCGACCTCCGGTTCGGTGAACGTCGCCCACGGGATCACCCGGTAGTCGACATCGAACGACCAGAACGGCGCGAGCAGCGCGTTGACCGCGGCGTACCAGGCCTGGTGCGACGCGACGTGGGTGAACTGGTACGGCCCGGTCGCATCGCCGCAGACATGGATGTTGGGGAAGTTGGTGCGCAGCAGCGGATCGGCGTCGATGCTGCCGTTGTCGCGCAGGCGCACGCCCAGTTCTTCCAGGCCGAAACCCTCGACG
The DNA here is from genome assembly GCA_050737695.1 of Lysobacter sp. Taxonomy (GTDB): domain Bacteria; phylum Pseudomonadota; class Gammaproteobacteria; order Xanthomonadales; family Xanthomonadaceae; genus Novilysobacter. Next base: position 46,847 of record JBOHYB010000003.1, read on the forward strand.
TTGGCGCGGCGGCCGAGCGCCAGCAGCAGCGCATCGAACTCGAACGTGACGTGGCCGCCATCGTGTTCGCAGATCAGCCGGCCACCACCGCGCGCGTCCGGCTCGACCCGCAGGGCGGTGTGCGCGGTGGCGAGCCGCACGCCGTCGGCCTGCAATGCGGCGGCCACCAGTTCGGCGGCGTCGGCGTCCTCGCGCGGCAACAGCCTCGACGCCATCTCGATCACCGTCACCGGATTGCCGAAACGCGCGAATGCCTGCGCCAGCTCGCAGCCGATCGCGCCGCCGCCGAGCACCAGCAGGCGCCGCGGCAACACGCGCAGTTTCCACACGGTGTCGCTGGTCAGGTAGTCGACGCCGTCCAGCCCCGCGATCGCCGGCACCAGCGGCCGCGCGCCGGTCGCCAGCACGATGCTGCGTGCACTGATGCGACGACCGTCGACCTCGACCTCCCACGGCGACACCAGCGTCGCCTCGCCGCGCACCACGTCGACGCCCAGGCCGGTGTAGCGCTCGACCGAGTCGTGCGGCTCGATCTTCGCGATCACCCGCTGCACCCGCTCCATCGCCTCGGCGAAATCAAAATCGGCTTGCATCGCGCGCACGCCATAGCGCTGGCTGTCGCGCGCCTGTGCCAGCAACCGCGCGGTGCGCAGCAAGGCCTTCGATGGCACGCAACCGGTGTTGAGGCAGTCGCCACCCATCGCGTGCTTCTCGACCAGCGCGACCTTCGCCCTGACCGTCGCGGCGATGTAGGCCGACACCAGCCCGGCCGAGCCGGCGCCGATCACCAGCAGGTTGTAGTCGAACGCGCGCGGCCGCGCGTGGCCGCGATAGACCCGGCGCGCCGCCAGCCAGCGCACCACCCAGCGCGCCAGCAACGGCAACACGCCCAACAGCACGAACGCCCCAAGCAGCCCCGGCGAAAGCACGTCGGCCAGCGAGTCGACCCGCGCCAGCTGGGTGCCGGCGAACACATAGACCACGGTGCCGGCCAGCATGCCGAGCTGGCTGACCCAGTAGAACGTGCGCAGTCGCAGCGCGGTCAGCCCGGCCAGCAGGTTGACCACGAAGAACGGGAACACCGGCACCAGTCGCAGGGTGAACAGGTAGAACGCGCCGTCACGCTCGATCCCCGCATCGATCTTTTTCAATCGCTCGCCATACCGCGCGCGCAGACTGTCGCGCAGCACGAATCGAGCGACCAGGAACGCCAGCGACGCGCCGATGCTGCTGGCGAACGACACCAGCACGGTGCCTTCGAACAGGCCGAACAAGGCGCCCGCCGCCACCGTCAGCACCGCCGCGCCGGGGATCGACGCCGCCGCCACCGCGACATAGACCGCGAAGAACGCCGCCGCGGCGAGCCACCGGTTGGCTGCCACCCAGGCCAACAGGTCGGCCTGCCGCGCCTTCAGGTTTTCCAGCGTCAGCGCATCGGCCGCGCCCGATCGCCAGGCCCACGCCCCCACGACGACGAGCGCCAGCAGCAGCGCCCAGCGCCAGGCGGAGGTGACTCGGGGTTGGCTCATGGCGATTCCGGTTGCTGAGGTGTGGGCTTCAGGTTGGAACCTACCCGAAACCGGTGTCCGTCCGCCCACTGCACCTGTCGGACGCACGCGGCGTGGAATTATTCCGCTCGGCAGGCGTCCAACCATTGACACCGTATCGATGGACCACCACCGGAGGCCGACATGAACCAGCGCAGCATGCTCCAACGCAGCGTGAACCGACGAAGTGTTTTGCAGGGATTGGGCGCGATGTTGGCATTGCCGTGGTTGCCGGCGTGCTCGCAAACCCCGGCGCCGGCACTGCCGGCCGGCAGCGCACCGGTCGCCGCGCTCGATCATCCCGACGCGTTCTGGCGCGACAAGGTCGGCCCGGCGGCGTTCGCGGTGCTGTTCGAGGAAAACACCGAGCCGGCGTTCAGCAGCCCGCTGGACAAGGAGAAACGTGACGGCGCCTTCGTCTGCGCGGCGTGTTACCTGCCGTTGTTCGACAGCGAACACAAGTTCGACAGCGGCACCGGCTGGCCCAGCTTCACCCGGCCGATCGCCGGTGCGATGGGCACCAAGCGCGACCTGGTGCTGCTGATCCCGCGCACCGAGTACCACTGTGCGCGCTGCGGCGGCCACCAGGGCCACGTGTTCAACGATGGTCCGCCGCCGCGCGGCGAACGCTGGTGCAACAACGGCCTGGCGCTGCGTTTCGTGCCGCGGGGCCAGCCCCTTCCGGCATTGAGAGGTTGACCATGCACGCCTCAAACCCTTCGATTCGATCGCGTGCGCAGTCGTTGCGCCGCGCCGCCGTGCTCGGAGCGCTGCCGTTGCTGACCTCGTTGGGCGCCTGCGCCCAGTCCGACGGCAACGCCGTGCCTTCCGCAGCGAAGGCGCAAACCAAAACGGCCAGCGCGACGAAACCATCCCCGCCCGCCGCAACCGGCATCGCCACGGCGGTGTTCGCCGGCGGCTGCTTCTGGTGCATGGAGCCGCCGTTCGACAAGCTGCCCGGGGTGGTTTCCACCACCTCGGGCTACATCGGCGGCCACGTCGCCAGCCCGACCTACGAGCAGGTCTCCGCCGGCGGCACCGGCCACGCCGAGGCGGTGCAGGTGAAGTACGACCCGCGCCAGGTCAGCTACGAAAAACTGCTGCAGGTGTTCTGGCGCAACATCGACCCGCTCGCGTTCGACCGCCAGTTCTGCGATGTCGGCGACCAGTACCGCAGCGCGATCTTCACTATTGGCGAACGGCAGCGGGAACTGGCCGAGGCGAGCAAGCGCAAGTGGCAGCAATCGGGCCGTTTCGGGCAGCCGATCGCCACCGAGATCGTTGCCGCGACCACGTTCTACCCAGCCGAGGGTTACCACCAGGATTACTACGAGAAAAATCCGATCCGCTACAAGTACTATCGCTTCAGCTGTGGCCGCGACGGGCGCCTCGAAGAGCTCTGGGGCAGCACCGACTGAGGCGCATCCCCGCCCCCCGACGCGCCAGCCGGCCAAGTGCTTCGCATCCGCCGCCGGTCTGGGCGACACTGCGGCCGACCGCCACCCGAGGGATGCCGCCATGAATGCCTGCCGCGCCGTGCTCGTACTCAGTGTCATCGCCGCCGCGTTGCTGCTCGTCGCCGGCCCGGGCACCCGACTGGACTGGTGGGACTTTCGCCAGGGATTCGCGTTAATGCGCTGGGCCGCGTACGCCGGCCTGGCCGCGGCGGTGCTGGCGCTGGCGATGCTGCTGGTGCCGCGCATGCGTCGCCGCGGCGGCGCCGCCCTGGTGGTCGCGCTGCTGCTCGGGCTGGGCGTCGCCTGGGTGCCGTGGAACGGCATGCGCCAGGCCCGGCAGGTGCCGCCGATCCACGACATCAGCACCGACACCCGCCGCCCGCCGCAGTTCGTCGCGACCCTGCCGCTGCGCGCAGATGCGCCCAACCTCGCCGGGTACGGCGGCGCGGAGGTGGCAAAAGCGCAGGCCGAGGCCTACCCCGACCTGCAGACCCGGCAGATGGGGCTGCCGCCGGCGCAGGCGTTCGAGCGCGCATTGGCGACCGCGCGCGACATGGACTGGGAGATCGTCGCCGCCGACCCGGCCAGCAACCGCATCGAGGCGACCGCGACGACCCTGTGGTTCGGCTTCAAGGATGACGTGGTCGTCCGGGTGGAGGCCGACCCCAGCGCGCCGGACGGCGACGGCAGCCGGGTCGACGTGCGCTCGGTATCGCGGGTCGGCAAGAGTGACGTCGGCACCAACGCCAAACGCATCCGCGCCTATCTGGAGATGCTCGGCAACTGACCGGGCAACCCGCCGGCCGGCTGCCACACCATGTAGACGTCGGCGCGTGCGTAGTGCGAACCCGGCCGCGGCGCCGGGTGGTGGACGAAGCCGACGCTCTCGTAGAGCTTCAACGCCGGGCCGAGCTTGAGGCTGGACTCCAGGAACAGCTCGCACCCATCGAGCGCCACAAACGCATCGAGCGCGCCCTGCATCAGCAATCGGCCGACGCCGGCGCCGCGCAACTGCGGCTCCACCACCATCTTGGTCAGTTCGTAGACGCCCGCCGCCTCGCGCCTGAGCGCCACGGTGCCGACCGCGCGGTCATCGGCATCGAGCGCGAACAGCACCCGGCCACCGTCGGCGAGCAAGTGGGTTTCGGGGTCGCGCAACACTTCATGGTCGATCGGCTCGACCACGAACCAGCGCTGCAGCCACTCCAGGTTGAGGCGGGCGAAGTCGACGCGCCAGCGCGGATCGAAACCGACGATGCGAAACGGGGCGGCGGGTGGATTCATGGCCGCATGATAGGCCGCGCGGTCATCCCGTGGAGGTTGGCGATCGCCTCGGTGACGGATGGATCACCCGCGCAGGCGATGGGGTGGCCCGCATGACGTGAACTAGCGCTTGTCGCGCTTGTCGCGCTTGTTGTCCTGGCCGCTATTGCCGCTATTGCCGCTATTGCCGTTGTTGCCCTTGTTGTTGCCCTTATCGCTGTTGCTCCGGCCGTTTCCCTTGCCGTTGTTGCCCTCGCCCTTGCCGCGTTTGTCATGGCCGACGCCATGGCCGGCCGCGACCTCGGCGCGGATCGCGCGGGCGCGGTCGGGGTAATGCGGGTACAGGTCCTCGTCGATCCGGATCGGCCGCGCCCAGCGGTCGTAGGTCGACACGAAGCCGCGCTTGAGCCGATGGAACTCGTCCGAGCCGGGCTTGATCCCCAGTTGCTTGGCGACGTTGCCCCAACCCTGGCCGTGGTCGCGCTCCCAGATGTCGACCACGTAACGGCATGGACGGCCGAGAATCTGCGCGATCGCGCAGGCGTAGTAGACATCCCCCGGGGCCCAGTGGCGCTCCACCAGCAGGCTGCTGACCAGGTCGCGCGGGGCGCCGTAGTAACGCACCATCTCGTCGACGAACGGTTGTCGGTAACGGCTGCCGTAGCGGTTGACGTCGCTGAGCTGGGAGTCGACCCAGACATCGCCACTGCGCGGGTTCCAGCCGAAACTGAAATCCTGGGCGGCGGCCGGGTGGACGCCGGTCAGTGCGGCGACCGCGGCGGCGAGCGCGAATATCCGGGACTTGAGGGGCATCGTCGATCTCCTGGGCGGCAGGCGCCGGGCGAGCCGGCTACCCGATCATGGTCGGGGCGGCGCGGTGAACCCGTCCGTAACCCCGCCACGCGCGTTCAGCTTGCGGTGGCGATCAGCGCGAGATCACGAACTTGCCGAAGGCCACGCCGACGCTCCAGCCCTCGCCCTTGCCGGCCAGCGCCAGCGAGACGTCGCCCTTGGTCATCACCTGGGCCTTGGTCGCGGTGCCGGCGCTGGCGTGGGCCTCGGCGGTGGCGTAGGTGCCGAGCACGTCCTCGATCCGGTAGAGGCCGGAGAACTCGCCGATGCCGTCCTTGATTTCGGTCTTGCCGAAGCTCAGACCGCCACCTTTGGTCTTGATCTGTACCGGCAGGCTCTGGCCGTTGTCGCAGCTGACCGTGCCGCTGCCCTTGCCAGTCTTGTAGAACACCGACCAGCCCGACAGGTCGAAACGCAGCTTGCAGTCGATCGGGCCGGCGGCGTGGGCCGTCGGGGTGGCAATGGCCAGCAGGCCGGCGGCCAGCACCGGGAGCAGCAGGGTCGGGCGAAGGTTCATGCGTTCGGCTCATGAATGGGTACGGAGACGAAGGCTACCCGATCCACCGGCCGGCGCGATCAATCGTCATCCCAGTCGCGGTCGTGGCGGTCGTCGCGGTCGCGCCAGCGGCGCGCCTGCCAGCGATAGCGGTCATTGCGATCGTGCCGGTCGTAGCGATCGCGGTCGTAGCGCGGGTCGTAGTACTTCACCTTGCACTTGCCGTGCTTGTTGCACTTGCTGCTGCGGACCTGGTGGCTGCGGTACTGGCCGTAATTGCGGTAGCGGTTGTAGTTGTCATGGCCGCGCCGCACCTGGCGGTAGTAGACCGGCCGGCCGTAGCGGTCGCGCACCACGATCAGGCGGTCGTCGTGGCCGTAGTTGCCGTGGCTGTAGTACGGGGTGCCGCTGCGGAACATCACGTCGGCGACATCGACCAGCACGCGGACCAGGTCGTCGCCGCCCTGGGCGTGGGCCGGAGCCGGGGTCATCGCCATGCCGCCACCAAGGCCGGCGGCGAGGACGACGGGGGCGAGCCAGCGGGACAGGATGGTCATGGGCATCTCCTCGGTTCGCCCGCGGTCTGCAGGCACGGGTCGAACATGCCGCAGCCAGGGTGAACGGATTTTTAACGCCGGTGCAGTGCCGCCATCGCGCTCAGCTGCGATTACTCCAAGCTCGTGTCGCCGACAAGCCGTCGGGCGCGATGAACCCGTCTCGACCCTTGGGGTAAGCTCATTGTTACCGGCAGTGCAGGAAGCAAAAACATGACAAAGGACTGGATCGTAGTAGGCGATGTCACGTCGAGCGGTGGCCGAGTCGTCAGTGGCTCGCCCTTCACAGACATTGACGGCAAACAGGTCGCTCGCGAAGGCGACATGGCAACCTGCCCGCTACACAAGGGCACGTTCCCCATCGCTGCCGGATGTGATCCCACGACCATTGTCGATGGCAAGCCCGTCGCTCTACACGGAGCAAAGCTTTCGTGTGGCTGCTCCGTGCTGGCCGTGCAGCAACGCCGTGTCTTTATTGACGCGGGTGGGCGCGATCACGGCCGCACTGGCGCGGCCGGCACCTCACAAGCCGAGCCAATGACCGCCGCGCAAGCGGGGGCTAACGCAGTCGAGGCCGCGTTTGACCAGCGCTTCCAACTTGCCGATTCGCTTACTGGCGTACCGCTCGGAAAGCAGCCATATCGGCTTTCGTTCCAAGGTGAGGTTACCGAAGCGGTAACCGACGTCGATGGCTGCACGCGACCACTGCCTACTGGCGCTAGCGCCGTCGATGTCGAGTGCGAAATTCTAGGGATGGATGAGGTGATCCATGCCTGAGTACTACGCCGCAACCACGGGCATCTCTATCGCCCGAGCCACGTCCACACCAGTGGTCGACAAGACACCTGTCGCGGCCCAAGGCAACGAATTCGAACGCGAAATCCGTCTACTGCAATCTGAAGCCGCCGCTTTTGCAGAGATTGCAATCAAGGACCCGGCGGCGCGAGCTACGTACGCCCAGAAGACCCGTGCTGCAGCGGACGAACTGATCGAGCTGGTAAAGCAAAGGAAGGTCACACCACATCAAGCTGCGCAAACCGCGCACGCCATGCGCAACCAGCTGATGGACTTGGCGCGAGCGAACCTGTCCGATTTTGGCATGGCGGTATCGCGCGACATGAAGCCCGGCGGACCTCCCTTCACCTACTTCGAGGAGAAGTACGCAAAGGACATGTTCAACAAACCACTGCAAGCGCTCACACAACCCGAGCGCGAAGCGGTGTGGCTAAAGATCATCGACAAAGCGGGACAGTCGAATCCGAAAGTCAATCTGCGCGTGAAATACATGGGCGTTGCAGGACGCGCGTTTCTGGTTCTTTCGCTGGGCATGGCCGTTTACAACGTCGCCTCTGCAGAAGACAAGACGCGACAGGTCGCAAAAGAGGGCGTGTCCTTTGGGGCAGGCTTGGCTGGCGGCGTGGCAGGGGGTGCGGTCGTTGTCGCGCTTGTGAGCAACCCGGCAGGCTGGGTCGTGCTCGCCGGGGTTTTGGTCGTCGGTGCCGCCGCCGGGGTTGGCGCGAGCGAGGCGTTCGACTATTTCTGGCCCGAAGAACCATGAGGACTACTTCGCAGTTCTCGCTAGCTGTACATGATGGCCCGCCCGAGACATGGCCTACCAAGTCGAGTCTCCTGATGCTTGGCAAGCCTACCGGAGCCAAAGTGTCGGGCTACCGTTTGCTTCATCAATTTGAAGTGTCGGACGGCTACCTGCTTGTCGCAGATTACGACTGCCCCTACGAGGAAGAGGTGAGCATCACCTTGCTCGACCGGGATTTCCATGTTCTCGATCACCGCAGCATTGGCGCGCCATACAGTTCATATTTGCTCAAAAGCATCGACTGGCGAGACCCCCGCCACTTCGTTATAAGCTTCCAAGGAATAGCCGATCACTGGCAGTTCATCATCGAGCCATGGGGCATTCCGTTCATTCGCCGTCGCCTGGGAATGAAGCGAATTAAAGACTAGTTAGGTATGGCAATGACAATTCGGCGCTCGCAAAACCTTTCAGCCGAAGATCGTGCCTTGCGCATCAAGGAGCTTACGGCCGAGAACAAGCGGCTACGCCAACTCGTAGCAAAGCTAGAAGTAGCAAACATCTCGCTTAAGAACGAGAATTTGGCGCTAAAGAAACAAATTGAGAAAAGAGCCGGTGAAAAGTTCAGTGAGATGCTCGGCAAAATTATGCAGCGAGCTGGAGATAATTGTGGACCAGGACCGGCCAGGAGTCGCCGTGGCAAGGGCCACACCTAGAGACTAGTTAGACCTCGGAGACAGAGCAATGGTTGACGTCGGTTCAATTTCTGCAGCGCTATCTAGCGTCAAGACAGCCGCAGATATCGCAAAACTGATTCGAGATAGTGATGCCACACTCGAGAAAGCGGAACTTAAGCTTAAGCTGGCCGACCTAATCAGCGCACTTGCCGACGCTAGAACCCAGATCGCCGAAACTAAGGGGCTTTTGATCGACAAAGACGATCAGATCAAAGGACTCAATGAGCAACTAGAAGTTAAAGGCAAAGTCGTCTGGGAAAGCCCTTACTACTGGCTTGTAGCGGGCAATGACAAGGACGGTCCTTTTTGCCAGAGATGCTACGACAAAGACATCTCACTGGTCCGGCTGCAAGGCAGCGGCAACGGCTACTGGGAGTGCAAGGCATGCAAGAGCGACTACCGAGACAAAACGTACGACGCTTCTCCAATGGTTTTCTACTCCAACAGTTCGTTCCGTGACTTCTAGGTTCTCGGCCGAGGCCTAAGAATTCGTTCAAGCCGAACTTGCTTCGCTACACCAACAACATGGCAGAAAGAGCTTGCCGTTTTGTTGGCTCCGCAATCGCGCTCAGCCGCCGTTATCGCGGGCCAACGCCGCCAGCTGCGCCACTGCCGCCGGCAACTGGGCGGCATCGGCCACCGTGCGCAGGCGCGGCGCATCGGCATCGATTTCGACCGCGGTCTCGTGCGCCCAGGTGGTGTGATACGGCACGTGGATGCCCCAGCCGCCCAGCGCCAGCACCGGCGCGATGTCGGAGCGCAGCGAGTTGCCGACCATCACGAAGCGCCGCGGCGGCAGTTCGAACTCGGCCAGCAACCGGGTATAGGTCGCGGCGTCCTTCTCGCTGACGATCTCGATCCGGCGGAACAGGTCCGCGAAACCGCAGTCGCGGACCTTGGCTTCCTGATGGAACAGATCGCCCTTGGTAATCAGCACGATCTCGAAGTCTTGCGCGATCGCCTCGACCGCGTCGCGGATGCCGGGCAGCAACTCGACCGGATGCCGCAGCAACTCCTTGCCGAGGCCGACGATGCGGTGCAGGTCGGTGGCGCTGATGCGGGCGTCGGTCAACTCGACCGCGGCCTCGATCATCGACAGCACCATGCCTTTGACGCCGTAGCCGAACACCGCGATGTTGCGGCTCTCGACTTCGTACAGGCGCTGCAGCGCGCGGCTGTCGGCGAGGTCGACGTAAGGCGCCAGCAGGCGTTCGAACTCTAGCTGGGCGGCGTCGAAATAATCCTGGCTGCGCCACAGGGTGTCGTCGGCGTCGAAACCGACCATCGCAATGCGCTCGGAGTCATGCATCCGCGCAGTATGCCGGGCGCAACGTTCGACACCAAAGGCCACGGGCAAGAAAAAGGGGCGACCGATCAGCCGCCCCTTTTCCAGTGCTGCGGTTGAGCTTAGTAGCCGCCGCTGCTGCCGGCCGAACCTTCGGCCTGGACCTTGGCGACGTAGGCCTGGTACTCCTCGGCGGTCAGCGAGCCGTCGGCGTCGGTGTCGGCCTCGGCAAACACGTTGACCAGCTCCGGCACCGCGACCGCTTCGGCCTGGCTCAGGGCGCCGTCCTTGTCGGCATCGACATCGTTCCAGCTCAGCTGCTGTGGCGCGGCCGCGGGATCGGCCACCTGTTGTTCGGTGGGCGCAGTCGGCGCGGCGGCATCGGTGCCGACCTCGGTGCCGGCATCCTGCGCGAACGCCAGCGGGGCGGCCAGCGAAGCGACGAAGGCAAGGGCGAGCGTGCTGTGGGAAATCTTGTTCATGGGGTTCTCCTGGAAAATCCGGCTCGCGGTGGAACCGTCGGAAAGGGTTGCAATGGACGTACCGCACGGAGCGATGGGGGAAGTCGAATCCGCACGACTGCACCCTGCCGGTGGCGGCATGAACCATCTCCCGCCGGCAATCGTTAAGCCAACGTTGGCTTAACCCGCGCGGCCGTCGAAAGGGTTAGGCATGCTGCCGGCAACCGCCGAAAACGCGACCGCCCCGACAGGAGGCGGCGGGTCGCGGATGCGCGGCGGCTGAATGCGAACGCAACTTTCACGAAAGCGCCAATCGCGGCCACTTCCGTCCACCGCCGTGAACCGTTCATGCCGGGACGGCGGCTTTCGTTGCTTTTCACCTGGGGTACCCGCGCCGCTAACCCGTCGCGGCGCAACGTGACGCTGCGTCGGGGAAACGCCACCGGCCGACACCCGTCGCGCCGGCTCCACTGCAGCAGGAGTCATTTCATGCGTCAGGACCAGCAAAACCAGAAGCCCGGTCAGAAGCAACCAGGCCAGGAGCAACCCCGCGCCCAGCAGGCCGGAGAGAAGGAACGCCAGAAGGAGCAGAAACCCGCCACTGGCCAACGCCAGCAGGACACCAACAAGACCCCGCGTCAGCACTGAGCGGCAGGAGACGGAGAAGGGCGCCCCACGGCGTCCTTCTTCATTGCAGGACCGCGACGGCTGCGATGCCCGGCGCTGGCGGATGGGCCAGCGTGCGGCTCATCACGCCTGAATAACCGCTCTGGCGCAAAGCTGAATGCAGACGCTGTGCCGCGCCGCTCCGTCGACCGTCGCCGGCGTCGTCGACCGCATCGATGCGAGGAGCGAGCCCCATGAAGCTGCGACACGTATTCAGCACGCCCGACCTGTCCGCCGCCGAGGCCGCGATGGATGCGGCACGGGCGGCCGGGATCCCCGACGACGACATCCTGCTGGTCGCGCGCTCGGACATCGAGGTCGACTCGATTCCCAACGAGCGCAAGGAGGCCGACACCGACCTGATGCCCGCCGCGGTCCGTGGCGCCGGCTACGGCGCGGGCGCGGGCCTGCTTGCCGGCCTCGTCGCGGTGGCGATCCCGCCGCTCGGCGTCACCTTCGCCGGTGCCGCTGCGGCGACCGTGGCCGGCGCGGTGGTCGGCTGCTGGGCGTCGGCGCTGGTCGGCTCGTCGTTGCCGGACCCGATCCGGCGCAAGTTCCACGACGAGATCGAGGCCGGCAACATCCTGGTGGTGGTCGACGGCGACAAGGAACTGCTCACCGCCGCCGAACCGCGCATTGTCAGCGCAGGGGCCGCACCGTTACCGTTCGAGGCTACCAAGGCCATGTCGTGAGTCGGGTTGCCATGAGAAACTGGGTCGTGAACCACCGGATGTTGAATCACACGATGTTGAATCGCGCGATGTTGAACCGACGTTCGTCGCACCTGCTGGGCACCGCGTGCGTCGCGCTGCTGTGCGCCTGCAGCCCCGGCAACGGCGAAGCCAACGTCGCCGCCGCGCCGCAGGCGCCCGCCGACACCACCGCGGCGACCGATGGCAAGCCGTTCGCGATTGCCCAGGTCGCCCAGTTCGACGAACCCTGGGCGATGACCTTCCTGCCCTCGGGCGAGTTGCTGGTGACCGAGCGCGGCGGCACGCTCAAGCGCCTGGCCTTCGACGCGTCCGGCAAGGCGCGGGTCGTCGAGGTCAGCGGCGTGCCGGCGGTCGACTACGGCGGCCAGGGCGGTCTTGGCGACGTCATCGCGCATCCGGACTTTGCCGAGAACCGCGTGGTCTACCTGAGCTACGCCGAAGCCGGCGAGGGCGACACCCGCGGCGCCGCGGTTGCGCGCGCGACCTTGACGCTCGGCAAGAACGGTGGCGGCGAGCTGTCGGAGCTGCAGGTGATCTGGCGGCAGGTGCCCAAGGTCAAGGGCCGCGGCCACTACGGCCACCGCCTCGCCTTCGGCCCCGACGGTTACCTGTGGATCAGTTCGGGCGAGCGCCAGAAGTTCGATCCCGCCCAGGACATGCAGTCCAACCTCGGCAAGATCATTCGTCTCAACGCCGATGGCAGCGTGCCGGCCGACAATCCTTTCGCCGAGCAGGCCGCCGCCAACGGCGATGCCGAAGCCAACGGCGTCACCGCGCAGATCTGGTCGCTCGGCCACCGCAACCCGCTGGGGCTGGCGTTCGACGCGGACGGGCAGTTGTGGAACCACGAGATGGGCCCCAGTGGCGGCGACGAACTCAACCGGGTCGAGCGCGGCGGCAACTACGGCTACCCGGTGGTGTCGAACGGCGACCACTACGACGGCCGCCCGATTCCCGACCATGACACCCGGCCGGAATTCATCGCACCGGCGATGACCTGGACGCCGGTGATCTCGCCGGCGGGACTGGTGATCTACGACGGCGCCCGCTTCCCCGAGTGGCGCGGCGATGCCCTGATCGGCGCGCTGTCCGGCCAGGCGCTGGTACGGGTGGAATTCGACGGCGACGGCGCACGCGAGGCGGAGCGCTTCGAGATGGACGAGCGCATCCGCGAGGTCGAGCAGGGGCCCGATGGCGACGTGTGGTTGCTGGAGGATGGCGACGACGCGCGTTTGCTGCGGCTGACCCCGCCCGCCTGAGCCGGCCGAACCCCGCCTGGAACACCGACGCTGCGGCGCCGGTGTTCCAGGATTTACGGTGCGTGGATTTACGGAGTGTCCGGCGCGTGCTGCGGCGTCGTGGCTCAGCCGTCGACAGGATCGTCGATGCCGTCGTCAGTGGCGTCGTCCACCGGATCGGTCGCGTCCATGGTGTTGTCCATGGCGTCGTCGTCGATGTCCTTCATGTCGTCCTTGTGATCGTCGCGGTCCATGTCGTGGCGCATGCCGTCATGCTTCATGCCGTCATCGCCCTGCCCATGCGCGCGGAACTCGGCCTCGGTGACGAAGCCGTCGCCGTCGCCGTCCATCATCGCGAAGCTGGCGTTGAAGTCGGCATCGGCCGCGCCTTCCTGGGCATCGATCCGGCCGTCGCCGTTCGCATCCAGTTCGACCCAGCGTGGATCGCGGGCGACGTTGGCGGGATCGGCCGGTGGCATCGCGTCCTGCGATTGCATCGGCGGCGGCGGCGGGACCGTGCTCATCGGGTCTTCGACGTCCTCGACCGGCGGCGCGCGCGGATCGAGTTCCTGCTCGCCGGTTTCGGGCGGGTTGACCTGCGGCGGCAGCGCTTCGGTGGCTTCGGCCTCGTCGAGTTCGCCCTGGGTGGTTTCGCTCTGGGCCGTGGCCAGCGGCGCGGCGCCGTCCAGTCCGGTCGCGGCCGCGATCGGCGCGGCCAGGGCGGTCGCCAGGGCGACCACCAGGAGGTTGCGGTTGCGGGTGTTCATGGGTCTCTCCTGTGCAGCCCGCGCGGGGGCGCGTGGTGAGCACACATTTGGCCCTTCGCGGCTGTACGCGCGGTGACGATCGCGCCGGATAACGCAACCTTCATCGGCCCATGGCGACGGCTTATCGAAGCGGGCTGTTCATGGTCCCGGAATCGGGCGCCGCCGGTACCGGATGCCGCACCGCAGCATCGCCCTGCGCGGGCGCGAGCGCGCTTGCCGGCAGCGCCATCAACTGCAGTTGCAGGTCGTAAAGGATCTCCGCATCGCCCGCCAGCCAGGTCCGCTGCTCGCTGCCGCGATAGTGACGATGGAATGCCGCCAGTGCGGCAGCGGGGTCGCGCAGGTCGTAACCGACCAGCCGCAGCGCCGCCCACGGGTCGAAGCCCGGTGGCGGCGCGGTGCGGACGTCGCGCGGCCACAAACCGAAACCGGCTTCGGCCAGCCGCCGCCAGGGGAACAGCACGCTGGGGTCGTCCTTCTTGGTCGGCGCGATGTCGCCATGGCCGATCACCAGGTGCGGCTGGATGCCGTTGCGATCGCTGATGTCCTGCAGCAGCACCAGCAACGATTGCAGTTGCGCCTCGCTGAAGGGCTCGTGGCCGTTGTTGTCGAGTTCGATCCCGATCGAGGTCGAGTTGAGATCGCTGATGCCGGCCCAGCGGCTGCCGCCGGCGTGCCACGCGCGCGCCTGCTCGGACACCAGCTGGTACAGGCGGCCGTCGTCGCCGATCAGGTAGTGCGAACTGACCGGACCGCCGGAATTTTCGGTCTGCAACACGTGTAGCGCCGCCTGCGCGCTGTCCATCGCGGTGTGGTGCAGCACGATCACCCGCGCGCGACGCGGCTCGAAGTTGGGCGAGGCATGCCACTGCGCCAACGGGTTGTGCGGCAGGGTGCTGGCGCATCCGGTCAACACGGCGAGCAGCAACGCGGCGGTGGCGAGAGGCAGTGGCTTCATGGGCATCCCGAATGTGTCGGTTCGCCCTGTCGGGCTGCGCACACCGTAAGCGAAACCGGCAAGGTCTGCAGGTCGCGCCGAATGTTCCAGCCGCGGGACGGTGCATCCCCGCATCCCGGGCTTTGCGAGCGCGATCGCGACCCCACGTCTTGTCTGCAGCAACGGCTGTCCAGGCACGTCGCCGGGGCCCGTTGCACGAACATCGCCGCCCCCCTCCCCCACGCTGCGATGTCCGAAGCAGGAGTCCAACATGAGCAAGCGCAACATCCTTTCCCGCACCCTCCTCGCCGTTGCCCTCGGCGCCGTCGCGCTCGGCGCGCAGGCCGACGAGCGTCCCGGCTTCTACCTCGGCGCCGGCGCCGGCCAGGCGATGATCGACGACGGTGCGCTGGACGACGAGGACACCGCGTTCTCGGCATTCGGTGGTTACCAGTTCAACCGTTATTTCGGCCTGGAAGCCGGTTACGCCGACTTCGGCGAGATCGAGCCGCTCGGCTCGGCCGGCCCGAAGCTGGAAGGTGATGCGGCCTACCTGGTCGCGGTCGGCACCGTGTCGTTCACCGACAGCTTCTCCGGCTACGCCAAAGCCGGCATCAACGACTGGAATGTCGACGCCTCGGTCCCCGGCCTGCTCGCCGACGACAGCGGCAACGATCCGACCTACGGCCTCGGCCTGCAGTACCGGTTCACCGACAACGTCGCGCTGCGTGGCGAGTACAGCCGCTTCGAGATCGACGACAGCGAGGTCGACCTGGCCCAGCTGGCGCTGCGCTTCGATTTCTGATCGCGCACCGCACTGGGTTACCACCAAAAGCCGCCGGCCCGTCCGGCGGCTTTTTTGCTGGATGGTTGGACGCTGGCCGCCCGATCATGCAATCTGGCCCGCAGCCACCTGCCGGGGAACATGCGTGAGCCCATCGACATCGTCCACCGCGCCCGTCGCGCCCGCACCCGTCCCCGCCGGCGAGCCCGGCATGGTCCGCGCGGTCAGCCGCTGGCAGTTGTTCGGCCTGGCGATCAACGACGTCATCGGCAGCGGCATCTACCTGCTGCCGGCCGCGGCCGCCGCGCTGCTGGGGCCGTCGAGCCTGTGGGCAGTGCTGCTGGCCGGCGTCGCGGTCAGCCTGCTGGTGCTGTGCTACGCGCAGGCGTCGAGCTACTTCGACGATCCGGGCGGCGGCTATCTATATGCGCGCGAGGCGTTCGGCCCGTTCGTCGGCTTCGAGGTCGGCTGGATGCTGTTCCTGACCCGCATCGCCAGTGCCGCCGCGCTCAGCAACGGCCTGGCCGAGGCGGTCACCCATTTCTGGCCGAGCGCCGCCAGCGGTGCGATCCGGATCGCGATCGTGGTCGGTTCGCTGGCGTTCCTGGTCGGCGTCAACGTGGTCGGCGTGCGCGCCGCCGCGCGCACCGGGGTGTTCCTGGCGATCGCCAAGCTGGTGCCGTTGCTGATGTTCATCGGCATCGGCGCGATGTTCGTCGACACCGCGATGGCGGCGCCGCTGGCGGCCGGTTCGGTGTTCGACCTGCCGCTGGGCGACCTCGGCCAGGCCGCGTTGCTGCTGCTGTTCGCCTACGCCGGCTTCGAGAACCTGCCGGCCGCCGCCGGCGAGTACCGCAACCCGCGGCGCGACGTGCCGTTCGCGCTGCTGGCGATGATCGCCACCGTCACCGCGGTCTACTTCGCGGTGCAGTGGGTCGCGCTGGGCACCCTGCCGGGGCTGGCCGAGTCCGCCACGCCGTTGGCCGACGCCGCGGCGCGCTTTGGCGGCGGCTGGCTGGCGCTGGTGCTGACGGTCGGGGCAACGGTGTCGATCCTCGGCACCAACAGCAACACCATCATGCTCGGGCCGCGCTATCTGCACGCGCTGGCGATGGACGGCTACGGTCCGCGCGCGCTGGCGGATATCCATCCACGCTTCCGCACGCCGGCCGTGGCGATCCTCACCCTCGGTGCGTTTTCGCTGGTGCTGGCGCTGTCGGGCTCGTTCGTGCAACTGGCACTGCTGTCGGTGGTCGCGCGGCTGTTCACCTACATCGGCACCGCGGTGTCGGTGCTGGTGCTGCACAAGCGCTACGGCGACCAGCCCGGGGCGATGCAGTTGCCGGGCGGGCCGCTGATCCCGGTGGTCGCTTTGCTGTTGTCGATCGGCCTGTTGGCCAGCGCCAAGCTGGAGAACCTCGCCGCCGGTGCGATCGCGTTGCTGATCGGCGCGGTGATCTACCGGTTCCGGCGCAAGCCGGTCGCCACCGCCTAAGCGAGGTTGGCCGGCGGGCAGCCCACCCGCGCGGTCAGCCGCTGACCACGTTGAGGATGTTGCCGTCGGGGTCCTTGAACCAGGCGACCCGCAGCTCGCCGCTGACGTGGACGTCGCCCTCCAGGGTCATGTCCGGCATCTCGTAGTGCTCGAACGCCACGCCCTTGTCGCGCAGCGCGCGCACCACCTCGTCGAGCCCGTCGCCGACCACCCAGGTCATTGCGGTGGCCTGGTTGGTGCCGGCGAAATCCGAGCGGTATACGAAGAACTTCGAGTCGCCGCTGCGGTAGGCGGCCACTTCATCGCCTTCACGGCCGACCGGGGCCATCCCCAGCGTGCCCTCGTAGAACCTGCGCGCGGCGTCGAGGTCGCGGACGGCGATGTTCGCGACGGCGTTGGTGTCTGCCAACATTGTGGTGCCCTCCAATGCGAGCGCCTGTCCGACCCGACCGGGTGGACTCGTGGCGCGCCTGCAGTCTCGCCAGTCGCCTGTTAATAACGCGACACGGTTTCCTTCAGCGCCGTCGTCACCCCGAGCTAATCCGAGGTTCACTAGATTCGCGGACACGCGCCCTGACCCGGCAGGGCTATGGTCGATTACACCGCGCCGGTGTTCGGGCTGTTCTTCCTGCTGCGCGTGCGCATGCCCGACCCGGAGAAGTCCCGTGAAGCGAACCGCCTTGCCCGTAGTCCCGTTGACCGCCGGCTTGCTGCTGGCGCTTGTCGCCGGGTGCGCGCCCGCACCGCAAGCCGCGCCGCAAGTCACCGCCGGCCCCGAAGCCGACACTGCGTCCCCGCCCGAGCCGATCACCGATATCGCCGGCATCCAGACGGACGCGGATGCGAGCCCATTCGAGCAGACCTCGCTCGAACCCGACGGCGTCCACACGCCGCCGCCCGACGACGGTATCCACCACCCCGACGTGGTGTTCGTGCCGACTCCGCATGAGGTCGTCGACGAGATGCTGCGGGTCGCCGGGGTCGGTGCCGACGACGTCCTGTACGACCTGGGCTCGGGCGACGGCCGCATCCCGATCACCGCCGCCAAGCGCTGGGGTACGCGCGGCGTCGGCATCGACATCGACCCGAAGCGCATCCGCGAGGCCAACCAGGCCGCCGAGGAGGCCGGGGTGACCGATGCGGTCGAGTTCATCGAGGCCGACCTGTTCGAGGCCGACCTCGCCGACGCCACCGTCATCACCCTGTACCTGCTGCCCGACCTCAACCTGCGGCTGCGCCCGACGCTGCTCGAGCTCGAACCCGGCACCCGCATCGTCAGCCACAACTACCACATGGGCGACTGGGAGCCGGACCGGCACAGCACCGTCGGACACGCGCAGGTGTACTTCTGGACCGTGCCGGAAACGCCGCCGGCACACTTGCGGGACTGAGTCGGCTGCGGATTGCCGATAGTGGCGCGCGCTCAGTCCCGGGTCGGCATCACCCGACCGAAGAAATCCGGCTTGGCCAGCGGCACGCCGGCCTGGCGCAGGATCGCGTAGGCGGTGGTCACGTGAAAGTACAGGTTGGGCAGCACGAATCCGAAGAGATAACCGTCGCCATCGAACACCATGTCGACATCCCCGGCCTTGATGGAGACCGTGCGCGATTCCGAGCCGTCGAACTGCGTCGGCGCGAACGCCTCCAGGTGCGCGATCGTCCGCGCGATCCGTGCCTGCAACTGGTCGAAGGTCGTTTCGTCGTCGGCCACCGACACCACGTCCCGCCCGGCCAGCCGCGAGGCCCCGTTGCGGGCCAGGTCGGTGGCGATCTGCACCTGCCGCGACAGCGGATGCATGTCCTCGATCAGGCGCAACTGCAACAGCGCATCGGGGGCGATGCCCTCCTTGCGCGCATGCGCCTCGCCGAGCCGCAGCACGTGGGCCAGTCCACCGAGCGCACGGATGAAGCCGGGGACCGAGGCGGAGTACATCGAGACGGAGCGGGGCATGGCAGGACTCGCAGTTCTGGGGGAGTCGACAGGCTAGTCCTGCCGCCGGCGCCGCGGTAGTCGCGCTGGCGGGATGGCCTGTCCCGGCATCGCGACCGATGCGCCCGGGCCGCGATCATGCGGACCCGCCATCCGAGTACTTCTCGTGCAGTGTCACCGGCGCGACCTGCGCGTTCGAACGGCGGCGGATCCACAGGTTGATCACTTCCACGAACACCGAGAACGCCATCGCGGCATAGATGTAGTCCTTCGGGATGTGCTGGCCAAAACCGTCGGCGATGAGCACCAGGCCGATCATGATCAGGAAACTCAGGGCCAGCACCTTGACCGTCGGATGGCGCTCGACGAACTCGCCGATCGGCTTGGCGAACATCAACATGAAGACGATCGAGATCAGGATCGCCGTGACCATGACCCAGCGCTCGTCGACCATGCCCACGGCGGTGATGATCGAATCAAGCGAGAACACGATGTCGAGCAGCATGATCTGTGCGATCACGCTGGCGAACGTGGCGGTTGCGGCGCCGACCGTGACCTGCTCGGTGGCGCCCTCCAGCTTCTGGTGGATCTCGTGCGTGGCCTTGCCGATCAGGAACAGGCCGCCGCCGATCAGGATCAGGTCGCGCCAGGAGAACGCGTGGCCGAACAACGAGAACAACGGCGCGGTGAGGCCGACGATCCAGGCGATCGCCAACAGCAGCCCGAGGCGGGTGACGGCCGCCAGGGTGATGCCCACGCGCCGTGCCGTGTCGCGTTGCTCTGGCGGCAGCTTGCCCGCGAGGATCGATATGAAAATGATGTTGTCGATGCCGAGCACCAGCTCCAGTGCCGTCAGCGTGGCGAGTGCAATCCAGATTTCGGGATTGGCCAGGGTTTCCATGAGATGTCTCTTCGATAGGTATTGCGCAGGATCCCGCAGCGCGGCGATCGCGCTGGGGATTGGGCCATGGCCAGATGCATCGAACAGACGCGCCTTCGCCGTGGAACGGCGAAGGTCTTGCTCGCAGACCCCCGCTTACGAACGGACGGATCTGCTGCTGCACCGGAGCTTCATGCTCGTAATGACGGCGACAGCGCTTGGGAGCTACTCCCCTTCGGCGGCGATCCTAGCACGCGCGAGGGGCGGTGCACGCAGGTCGTCGTTGCCAGCGTTCATGCCACAAGTTGGGCGACCGATTGCACGCGAACGCCCCGGCCCGGTCGGTGTTCAATCACGCCACACCCGAACCGGAAGCCCTGCCATGAAACTGCTTGCAATCGGCGTCATCGCCCTGTCGACCATCGCCGCGCCCGCCCTCGCCGCCGATGTCACCCCCGACCTCGCGCAATGCGATCGCATCGTCGATGTCGAGGTGCCATACGAGGTCGACGCCAGCACCGACGCGCTGCGTTTCAGCGACGGCGATAAAGCCGACATCGTCGTCACCGGCGCCCGCATCGAGAGCGGAGACCGCACGCTCCAGGACGCCTCGATTACGGGCTACCACGCCGACCTGCGCGGCTTCCTCGACAACGCCGGCTCGATGGCCAATGTCGCCAAATCGTTCCTGGGCAACCGCGGCGCATTCCCGCAGGCGGCCACCGACATGTGCTCGGCGATCCTCGCGGTGCAGCGGTCGGGCCAGGCGATGGAGCAGCGGTTCCCGGGCTTCGTCTCGCCGGTACGGGTCACGTTGGAGTGATGGCTTCCCGTTGTAGCCGTTCCGCCGCCGGATAGAGCTCCTGGTTTTCCCGTCGGATCCGCTCGTGCAGCGCGCGGAACACCGCGTTCGCCTCACCCCGGAAGCCTTCCGGATCGCCGGCGATATGCGCGCCGACCCGCCACTTGCGGACGAAGTCGCCGAACGCCGCGGCGATGCCCTGCATCTCCGCCTGGTAGCTGCGGCTGAGCTCGACCGTCGCGGCGTCATCGGCGCGTAACAACGCCGGATACAGCACCGCGTCCTCGGCCGCGAGGTGAAACTTGATCCCGGTGCTCATGCTGACGATCAGCTGCGCGATGGTCTCGGCGTTCTGCGCGATTCCCGCCTGGATCAGTTCCCGCAGCGAACCGACGTCGCGCAGGATGTCGCCGTGCTGCTGTTTGTAGCGTTCGATGTCCATGGCTCCCTCGCCGACCGTATGGCGGGAGCGAAGCACTCCCGTTGCCGTTATCGGCCGACGCGGCGGAGGCTTTATAGTCTACTTAGTGAGCCCAGCGCTGGGAGTTTCATCCCCCTGTTCCGGGATCTGTCTAGGTCAATCCGAAAATTTAGAGGGCGTGAGGGGATTAGCGATCTTGATAAAGCTGGGCATCCTGGGATCGTTGAATCTGTACACGCCTTTTGCCAATCTGCGCAAAATATTACCGTCTCCTTCCGCAACGAGACGGATAAAGTAGTTATTCAGCGCACTTTGCTTAATCTCAACTCCCCAGAGCCCTTTGTAGGCTGCCCTAAGTTCACCCGCACTAAATTCGTCTGCGCCACACTCCGCAGCTGCACATATAATTCTTCGATACTCATCTGTTTGATGAGAACGTGTCGCGTCATCGTAAGCTCTTTTTAAACTACCTTCTGCGTCATCGACCGCGCGGCGAGTAGAGTGCACTACATCCGAAACAAAGATCTCGCCCTTTCCCGCGGCGATCGCATCTTCCGCAGCCTTCAGTGCTAGTAAGTGAGTAAAATGAGCGTAGCCAGATGAAACCTTGATGATTCTGTTCTTTGCGGTGTCGCTGAAAGCAAGTCCAGCCCGCTTCTCGCCGCCCTCGATGATTTCACGAAGCTCGTCATTACTCATTCGCTTGAGTCGAGTTTCTTTAAGACATCTATTGACAGAAGGGTGCCCCGCAGTCAGGTGCGCACCGGTATCTGCGATACCCACCAATAGCACCTTAAGATCGGCCCCTCTGTCACTAAGTTGTTTTACCAGCTCCGCCAAAAGATGCCGATCGCGAGAGTTCGTCAACGCATCAACTTCATCTATTAGAAGAAGCCCTTTAAGCCCTGAAAGCTTCTCCGCAACCCACGAGGGAGATGCTAGTTCGCGCGCGCCCGCCAACTCACGAATCGTTGTGGTATGTGAATCGACTTTCGCACCCAACCCAGGAATACCGATGTTCGCAGCACCCCCTTCGGCTTTTGATCTGGAGGAGCCCGATTCAGAGACGTCGATGCCCACAGCACGCAAAGGCGCTGCGACCACCGAAACGAACGTATCCGCACTATCACACCGCTTCTGGAAAAGCTCTCCTGCGATAAACCTTTTGAGCAGCAACTCCGACGCAATGTTTGCCAGCGAACTTTTACCCACCCCGCGGTCACCAAATAATAGCGAGTGCTGCCCAGGTGTATTTAATTGCTCTATCAGCGCTCCGACTTCCTTCTGACGACCAAAAAACAGTTAACTGAACTTATTGGCATATGTGGAGTGAAAATGGATCGAATTTTCGATTTAACTATCTTGGCTTCGCGCGCCAACCCAAAAGAATCCGTCATCATCACTCCAAGAATCGCCTGTATTTATCCACACTTCGAGTAACCGCAGTTCAGGCAGGTCGCGCAGCCGTCCATGATCACCACGGCCTTGGTGCTGCACTTGTGGCACATGGTCGCCGACGGCGGGAACGAGGCGCCGTCGCCGGTGACTTCGACGTCCTCGCTGCGCGGGGTGTCGCGGACCTTCGGCTCGGGGAAGAGGTCGGCGGCACGGTCGCTTGCGTCCGTGCCTACAACGCGTCCGTCAGAGTTTTTTTTTGAGTCGAGCGCGGCGTAGGCGGCGCGCTTTTCGGCGATCAGCGCGCGCTGTTCGGCGCTCATTTCCGGATCGTGCAGCAGGCCGATCGCCTTGAGGTGGTCCTCGACGATGCTGCCCAGCTCGGCCACCAGCGACGGCATGTACACGCCGCCGGCCTTGAAGTAGCCGCCCTTGGGGTCGAACACGGCCTTCATCTCGTCGACCAGGAAGGTCACGTCGCCGCCCTTGCGGAACACCGCCGACATGATCCGGGTCAGCGCCACGATCCACTGGAAGTGGTCCATGTTCTTGGAGTTGATGAAGATCTCGAACGGCCGGCGCTGTTCGTGCTCGCTGCCGGCGTTGAGCACGATGTCGTTGATGGTCACGTACAGGGCGTGCTCGAACAGCGGGGTCTTGAGCTTGTAGGTGGAGCCGATGAGGGTTTCCGGGCGCTCGATCTTCTCGTGCATCTGGATCACGTTGGCGCCGGGCTTGGCGGCGGCCTCGGCGGCCTCGCGCGCGACGGCGTCGGCCTTCTGCGCTTCGCGCGCGCGGTCCTCCTGGCTGACGACGCTGTAACCCTTGATTTTCTTGTCGATCTTGACGGCCATCGGCTCTGGTCCTGTTCGGTGGTGCGTGTTCAAGAGCGCCCTCACCCCAACCCTCTCCCGCAAGCGGGAGAGGGAGGAAGGCGCAACCTACTTCTTGCGTGCAGCGGTCTTGCGTGCGGCGGTCTTCCTGGCTGGCGACTTGGAAACGGCAGCCTTCTTCGGGGCCGCTTTCCTGGCCGCGGCCTTCTTCGGGGCCGCTTTCTTGACGGTCGCCTTCTTCACGGCCGGCTTGCGTGCGACGGTCTTGTTGCCGGCGACCTTGCGGGCCGGCGCCTTGCGGGCAGCGGTCTTCTTGCTCGCGACCTTCTTGGTGGCGGCTTTCTTCGCCGGCACCTTCTTGACTGCGGACTTCTTCACCGCACCCTTTCTGACAGCGGCTTTTTTCGGCGCAGCTTTCTTGGCAGTCGCCTTCTTCGCGGTCGCCTTCTTCGCAGTTGCCTTCTTGGCTGCCGGCTTCTTGACCGCGGCCTTCTTCGCCGAGGCCTTCTTGGCGGCGCCCTGCTTCTTGGTCGCGCTCTTGCGCACCAGGCTGTCGGCTTCCTTCCTGCCGTCGGCGCTGGCCTTGGCCAGCTTCTTCTTGGTGGTGCTGACCTTCTTGGCGGCGGCCTTGCGGACGCGGCTGGCGCTGCTGAGGACCGTGGCGGCGGCGCCCTCGGCGGTCGAGGCGATGGTGCTGCCGATGTTGCCGGCGGTTTCCTTGATGCTGTCGGCGGCCTGGGACAGGGTTGCCGTCACTCCATTACCGTTGCTCATGTGCCCTCCTGACGGGCGTCTTGTTGGCGATGCGGGTAACGCGGTGAAACCGTTATGTCACCGAGCGGATCGTATACCCGCGCCGCGGCCAATACACCCTGAAATTGCGTCCCGGACCACACCGGAAATCGCGCCGTCAGAACTTGCCGTAATACCCCTCCTTGAGGGCATCGAACAGGTTGGCGGCGGTGTGCATCTCGCCGTCGTATTCGATCTGCTCGTTGCCCTTGACCTCCACCACCTGGCCGTCCTCCAGCTCGAAGCGGTAGGTGGTGTTCTCCAGGTCGGCTTCCTTGACCAGCACGCCCTGGAACGCGGCGGGGTTGAAGCGGAAGGTGGTGCAGCCCTTCAGGCCCTGCGCGTGAGCGTAGGTGTAGATGTCCTTGAAGTCCTCGTACGGGTAATCGGTCGGCACGTTGGCGGTCTTGGAGATCGAGCTGTCGACCCACTTCTGCGCGGCGGCCTGGACGTCGACGTGCTGCTTGGGGGTGACGTCGTCGGCGGCGATGAAGTACTCGGGCAGCTTCTCGGCGGCGTCCTCGGAGAACGGCATCGCCCGCGGGTTGACCAGCGCGCGGTAGGCCAGCAGCTCGAACGAGAACACGTCGACCTTCTCCTTCGACTTCTTGCCCTCGCGGATCACGTTGCGGCTGTAGTGGTGGGCGAACGACGGCTCGATGCCGTTGGAGGCGTTGTTGGCCAGCGACAGCGAGATGGTGCCGGTCGGCGCGATCGAGCTGTGGTGGGTGAAGCGGGCGCCGGTCTCGGCCAGCTCCTTGACCAGCTCCGGGGCGACCTCGGCGATGCGCTGCATGTAGCGGCTGTACTTGGCGTGCAACACCTTGCCGGGGATCTTCTGGCCGAGCTTCCAGCCATCCTTGACCATCTCCGGGCGCTTGCGCAGCATCTCGGCGTCGACCTGGAAGTTCTCGACCATGATCGGCGCCGGGCCCTTCTCGCGGGCCAGCTCCAGCCCGGTCTCCCAGCCAGCCACGGCCATCTCGCGGGCGACCCGCTCGGTGAACTCGGTCGACGCCTTGGAGCCGTACTTCATCCGCAGCATGGTCACGGTGCTGCCCAGGCCGAGGAAGCCCATGCCGTGGCGGCGCTTGCGCATGATCTCGTCGCGCTGCTGCTGCAACGGCAGGCCGTTGACCTCGACCACGTTGTCGAGCATGCGGGTGAACACGCGCACGACTTCCTTGTACTCGTCCCAGTCGAACTCGGCCTTGTCGGTGAAGGCATTGCGCACGAACTTGGTCAGGTTGACCGAGCCCAGCAGGCAGGCACCGTAGGCGGGAAGTGGCTGTTCACCACAAGGGTTGGTCGCGCGGATGTTCTCGCACCACCAGTTGTTGTTCATCTCGTTGACGCGGTCGATCAGGATGAAACCCGGCTCGGCGTAGTCGTAGGTCGAGACCATGATCATGTCCCACAGGTGCCGGGCCTTGATGTGGCCGTAGATCTTGCAGGCGACCAGGCCGTCTTCGCGGGCGATGTAGTTCTTGTGGGTCGGCCAGTCGCGCCAGACCACGGTGGCGGCGTCATCGAGGTCGATGTCGCCCTTTTCCTTGATGTTGATCGGGAACACCAGCGGCCAGTCAGCGTCATCGGCGACCGCCTCCATGAAGCCGTCGGTGATCAGCAGCGACAGGTTGAACTGGCGCAGCCGGCCGTCCTCGCGCTTGGCCCGGATGAAGTCCTTCACGTCCGGGTGCGACACGTCGAACGTGCCCATCTGCGCACCGCGGCGGCCGCCGGCCGAGGACACGGTGAAGCACATCTTGTCGTAGATATCCATGAACGACATCGGCCCCGAGGTGTACGCACCGGCGCCGGCGACGAACGCGCCGCGCGGGCGCAGGGTCGAGAATTCGTAGCCGATGCCGCAGCCGGCCTTCAGCGTCAGGCCGGCTTCGTGGACCTTCTCGAGGATGCCGTCCATCGAGTCCTCGATGGTGCCGCTGACGGTGCAGTTGATCGTGCTGGTCGCCGGCTTGTGCTCGAGCGCGCCGGCGTTGGAGGTGATGCGGCCGGCCGGGATTGCCCCGCGGCGCAGCGCCCAGGTGAAACGCTCGTTCCAGTACTGCTGCAGCTCGGGGGTCGGCTCGGCCTCGGCCAGCGCGCGGGCGACGCGCTGGTAGGTCGCGTCGATGTCGGCATCGACCGCGTCGCCGCGCTTGCTCTTGAGCCGGTATTTCTTGTCCCAGATGTCCT
This sequence comes from Lysobacter sp., assembly GCA_050737695.1. Lineage (GTDB taxonomy): Bacteria > Pseudomonadota > Gammaproteobacteria > Xanthomonadales > Xanthomonadaceae > Novilysobacter. The sequence continues at coordinate 72,885 of JBOHYB010000003.1, forward strand.
GGGACGCGGGCTGCATCGGGATGTCCATGCCGGATTTGTCGCTGCTCTTGTTGACTGCCTCGAGGCGCACCGTACTCATGCCTGCCCTTTCTCCTCGTGATGGCCGCGGATGGCGTCGCGGCCGGGTTGTGCTGGACCGGGTGCGTCCCGGTTCGTTGCTTGTTGTAGTGACACCGACGCCGAAGCCCGCAGCTGCGTCGCGCGCGCCGCGTCAGAAACTGGTTTTGATGATGGTTCGAGCGGTCGCCAAGGCCCTGCTCCGTCAGACGCTCAAAGCCGCAATCCCTGCGGTCCGAAGCGCTCAACTGGCCCAAAGCGAACCCCACTGCTTGGGCTTCGAAGGCCTCGCTAACCACAACATGTTGTGTGCGAGGCAGGCACTCAAGCTACCGTCCGTCCCCGGGGAAGTCAACGCATTTTTGGTGTCGAACCCCGGTACAGGCGATGCGGTCGAAGGGCTGGCCGCCATCGCCATTGGAATGCGTTTTTGCCGACGCAATCGTGACGCTTCATCGACGATTGGGTGGCCATCGCGCACACTGGCTTTCGTGCCGGAGGGGACCGGCCGGGTGCCGCGCCACCTGCCACCGGCCGCACAGAACCCCGTGACTCAACCGTTGTCCAAGTTCAATCCGGAGCCCGCATGCAGCCGCTGTCGACCCCGACCAAGACCCTGCTCGCCCTGATCCTCGCCGCCGCGTTCGGCGGCTTTGCCGCGACCGCGATCCGCGACGGCCTGGCGCCTGCGCAGGCCTCGCCGGCGGTCGCCGCGGTGGCGCCGACGCTGGGCCAGTTGCCGACCGCGGTCGCCGGCCAGCCGCTACCGTCGCTGGCGCCGATGCTGGCCCGGGTCACCCCGGCGGTGGTCAGCGTGCAGACCAAGTCGCGAGTGCGGATCCAGAACCCGTTCGCCAACGATCCGATGTTCCGGCGAATGTTCCCCAACGTGCCGCGCGAGCGAATCGAGCAGTCGCTGGGTTCGGGCGTGATCGTCGACGCCCAGCGCGGGCTGGTGCTGACCAACCACCACGTCATCGAGGGTGCCGACGAGGTCACGGTGACGCTCAGCGACGGCCGCACGCTCAACGCCGAGTTCGTCGGCTCCGACCCCGACACCGACGTCGCGGTGATGAAGATCCTGCCGCAGGACCTGCACGAGATCCCGCTGGCCGACTCGGGCGCGTTGCGGGTCGGCGACTTCGTGGTCGCGGTCGGCAATCCATTCGGGATCGGCCAGACCGTCACCAGCGGCATCGTCTCGGCGGTCGGCCGCAGCGGTTTGCGCGGGCTGGGCTACCAGAACTTCATCCAGACCGACGCCTCGATCAACCCGGGCAACTCCGGCGGCGCACTGGTCAACCTCGACGGCCAGCTGGTCGGGATCAACACCGCCAGCTTCAACCCGCGCGGCTCGATGGCCGGCAACATCGGCCTGGGCTTCGCGATCCCGGCCAACCTGGCGCGCAACGTCATGACCCAGCTGGTCGCCACCGGTGAGGTCCGCCGCGGCAGCCTCGGGCTGGAGTCCCAACAGGTCACCGCGCGACTGGCCGAGGCACTGAAACTCGACGAGGCCCGCGGCGCGGTGGTCAACCGGGTCTACGACGGCCTCGCCGCGGCCGACGCCGGCTTGCAGCCGGGCGATGTGATCGTCGCCGCCAACGGCGAGCGCATCGACGGCCCCGACGCGCTGCACAACTTCGAAGGCCTGCAGCCGGTCGGCAGCGCGGTGGTGCTCGACATCCGCCGCGACGGCGCGCCGATGCAGGTGACGGTGGTGGTGCGCGAGCAGCCGCGGGTGTTCCCCGGCGCCCAACTCGACCCGCGGCTGACCGGCGCGACCTTCGCCGAGCTGCCCGAGGGCCTGCGCCAGTCCGGCGCCAGCGGCGTGGTGGTCGAGTCGATCGCCCGCGGCAGCCGCGCCGACAGCAACGGCCTGCGAGTCGGCGACGTGGTGGTGGCCGCCAGCGCGGGGGAATTCGACGACCTCGCGGGTTTCCGCGCCGGCTTCACACAGGCTCCGGCACAGTTGGTCCTGCGTATCGTGCGCGGCAACCGGCAGGGCATCCTGCCGATGCAGTGAGCCGCACGACCGACCCCCCGTCCGCCCCCGCAGGAGTACTCGCCACATGAGCCCCACCGACACCACGCACAACGGCCCGACCCCGGCCAGCCCGCTCAAGAACAGCCTCGGCGAAGCCGGCGGTCACCTGAAACAGGCGGCCCGCGACGCCGGCGATGCGATCAAGGGCGCGTCCGGCGCCGCCGGTGACGAACTCAAGGTCGGCAAGGCCCACGTCAAGTCCGATCTCGCCGACAGCGCGCTGGCCGGCATCAGCGCCGCCGAGCACGCCAGCGCCGCCGCCCGCGAGCAGGCCGACGTGCTGATGGACAAGGGCCGCGACCTGATCGACAGCGCCGCCGAGCTGATCCGCGAACGCCCGATCGCCTCGTTCGGCGCCGCCTTCGCGGCCGGCTGGATCATCGCCAAGCTCGCCCGCAGCGGCGACAAGTAAGCCACCGCCATGGGCGCGAGCGACGCAGGCGGCAGTCAGGATCGCGACCGGCACTCCGATGAGCCGCGCGATTCGGATGAGGGTTTCGATGCGCTGCCGCCGGACTTGCTGGAGGCGATGCGGCAGATCGGCGCCACCGGCCGCGCCAGTCTCGGTGCCGCCGGCGACACCGCCAACGCCCTGCGCACGCTGGTGGTTGCCGACGTGGCGCTGGCGCGCAGCGCGCTCGGCCGCAGCCTGGCGTTCAGCGGCTTCGCGGTCGCGTTCGGCGCCTCGGCGTGGTTGCTGCTGATGGCGACGCTGGTGGTGTTCCTCAGCCGCCAGCTGGGATGGCCGTGGTCGGCGGCGCTGCTGGTCCCGGCGCTGTTGAGCGTGCTGACCACCGCGATCGCCGGCTGGTTCGCGATGCGCTATTTCGAGCACACCCGGCTACAGGCGACCCGGCGCCAACTGGCGCGGCTCGGCATCGGCGAGCTGGCCGAGTTCATGCCCGATCCGGAGTCGCCCGTTTCGGCGCGCGCCGCGTCCGCGCGCAGGCCGTCCGGCAACGGCCGCGGCGAGCCGGCCAAGGACGAGCAGGGAATCGACGTCACTCCGCCCTGACCGTCCGGCCGTCCTATCCGCCACGTCCATCGCACGCGCAGCACGCCGTACCCAGGGGAGAGCCACCGCGCCATGAGCTTCGACAAACTCATCGCCAAGGTCACGCAGGCCGAGAACGCATTGGAGGCGCACGAGCGCCGGGTCGGCGCCGACCTGCGCCAGCTCAAACAGTCGTGGAAGGCGACCTGGACGCCGGCGCGGATCGTGATCGCCGGCGTGGTCGGCGGCTTCCTGGTCGGCCGCGCCGAGCCGCTGCGCAGCGCCGCGCGCGGCGGCAGCCTGATGCGGATCGCGTCGCTGCTGACCGGCGTGTTCTCCAGCGGCACTGCCAAGCAGGCGGCCGACGAAGCCGAAGACGCTGCAGAGGACGCCGGGGTTGCCGCACACGCCGTGGCCCCGGGCGCCGACGCCGTCGCTTCCGCCCCCGATCCCGATCCCGACCCTGATGCCGCGGCCGCGATCGCCGCCGCCAACGAGCACATCGCCCATGAACGCCTGTTGCGCGCGGCGGCCGCGGCGCGCCGGACCAACGCCGAGGCGGTCGACTAGTGGGCACGCCGACGGACGGCGAACCCGGCACCGGGCCCTCGCATGCCGACCTCCCCGCAGCCACTTCGGTCGCAGACGCCAATTCCGGTGCCGAACCGCCGTTGTCGCCGCTGCGCCCGCGCGCTTCCACCGCGTTGGTGGTGCTGGCCACGCTGGCGGTCGGCTACACCCTGTGGGTCGCGCAGGACGTGATCCTGCCGATCCTGCTGGCGATGTTCTTCGCGATGATCGGCAACCCGATCATCCGCGGCCTGCAACGCGTGTTCATCCCGCGCGCGGTCGGCGCGATGCTGGTGCTGCTGCTGGGACTGGCCGGCGCCGTCGCACTCGGCAGCCAACTGATCGAGCCGGCCGCGGAATGGGCCAAGCAGGTGCCGCGCGAGATGCGCGACCTGGCGCCGAAACTGCGCGAGCTGACCCGTCCGGTGAAGGCCGCCAACGAGGCCGCGCAGGACTTCGCCCGCGCCACCGACGGCGAGGACGCGCAGCCGGTCGAAGTGGTCCGCACCGAGGTCAACGACCCGTACAAGTCGCTGACCACCACCCCGATGATGATCGCCTCGGTGCTGGCGGTGGTGCTGCTGACGTTCTTCTTCATGGTCTACGGCCAGAACCTGCAACGCAACGCGCTGTCGCTGCTGCCGACGCGCCAGCAGAAGCGCGTCACCGTCGAGATCCTGCAGTCGATCGAGCGCGAGATCTCGCGCTACGTGCTGACCATCAGCGCGATCAACGCGCTGCTCGGGCTGGTCCTGGCCGGCATCTTCTACCTGCTGGGGGTGCCGCTGGCCGAGGCGCTGCTGTGGGGCACGATGGCGATGATCCTCAACTTCGCGCCGTATGTCGGCCCGCTGCTCGGCATCATCATCATGCTGATGATGGGCTTCGTCGCCTTCGACGAGTTGTGGATGTCGCTGCTGCCGGCCGGCATCTACCTGGGCCTGCATACGCTGGAGGGCCAGATCCTGACCCCGATCGTGCTTGGCCGGCAGATGCGGCTGTCGCCACTGGTGCTGATCCTGGCGCTGATGCTGTTCGGCTGGCTGTGGGGGATCATCGGCCTGTTGCTGGCGGTACCGCTGCTGGTCTGCGTCAAGATCGTGCTGGCCCGGATCGAGGGACTGGAAGGCTGGGCGACCCTGTTCGAATGAGTCGCCGCAACGGGCCGTTGTAGGAGCGGCTTCAGCCGCGATCTGGAGTCGGCGCGGGCGAACAATTCCAGATCGCGGCTAAAGCCGCTCCTACAATAAGCACCCGCCACGCGCTGATAGCGGCGGCGCTAGAATGGCCCGGTGCAGTTCCCGGTCCGCGCCATCACCCTCGACCTCGACGACACGATCTGGCCGATCGCCCCGGCGATCGCGCGCGCCGAGCAGGCGCTGGGCGACTGGCTGGACCGGCACGCGCCGCGCACCGCGGCGCGCTGGCCATTCGAGGCGCGCCGGCAGCTGCGCCAGCAGATCGACCGCGAGCGCCCGGAACTGGCCCACGACATGACCGCGCAACGCCGCTGGATGCTCGAACGCATGTTCGAGCAGGCCGGCGACGACGTCACGCTGGCGGAGCCGGCCTACGATGCCTATTTCGCCGCGCGCTGCGAGGTCGAGCACTACGACGACAGCCTCGTCGCGCTGCAGCGCCTCGCCGCAAAGGTGCCGCTGGCGGCGCTCAGCAACGGCAACGCCTGCCTGCGCACGATCGGGCTGATGCCGCTGTTCCGCTTCCAGCTCGGCGCCCGCGAACACGGCGCGGCCAAGCCCGACGCCGGCATTTTCCACGCCGCCTGCACGCGTCTGGACTGCCCGCCGTCGCAGGTCCTGCACGTCGGCGACGACACCCGTACCGACGTGCTCGGCGCCCACCGCGCCGGCCTGCGCACCTGCTGGATCAACCGTCCCGACGCATCCGGCGCGATCCGGCGCTGGCCGCACACCGAGATCCGCCCCGACCTGCAGTTCCCCACCCTTGCCGCGCTGGCCGACTGGCTGGACGCGGTGCATCCCCAGGAGTCGCTGTCCGCATGAGCCTGCCATCCGGTTTTATCGCTGCCGAAGCCGCCACCGACACGCTGCCGCTGCACGTGGTCAGCCGCGAGTCGCTGGCCGACTGGCGCGCCAGCCAACCGGCCGCGACCGGCGCGTGGCTCGATGCGCAGGGTTTCGACGGCGCCCCCGGCAGCGCGTTGCTGCTGCCTGGCGACGACGGCGCCAGCGGTGCGGTGATCGGCGTCGGCGATCCGCTCGACCCCTACAGCTACAGCCACGCTCCGTTCGCGTTGCCGCCACGCGCATTCCATCTCTCCGGCGAGCACGACGCCGCCACCCTCGCCGCCCTGCAACTGGGCTGGGGCCTGGGCGCCTACCGCTTCAGCCGCTACAAGCAGCCCTTGCGCGCACCGGCGTTGCTGCAGGTCGACGAAGATTGCCCGGATGTCCGCGACGCGCTCGCCGCCTGCGTGCGCGTGCGCGACCTGGTCAATACTCCGACCGAGCACATGGGCCCGGACCAGCTGGAGCAGGTCGCCTGCGAGATCGCCGAGCGCCACGGCGCCAGCATCGAGGTGATCAGCGGTGACGACCTGCTGACCCGCAACTTTCCGGCGATCCACGCGGTCGGCCGCGCCAGCCACCGCGCGCCGCGACTGATCCGGGTGAACTGGGGCGAGCCGGCGCACCCGCACGTCGCGATCGTCGGCAAGGGTGTGTGCTTCGACACCGGCGGCCTCGACCTCAAGCCCGCCGACGGCATGCGCAACATGAAGAAGGACATGGGCGGCAGCGCCCACGCGATCGCGCTGGCCGAATGGGTGATGGCGCGCCAGCTGCCGCTGCGGATCACCCTGTTGATCGCCGCGGTGGAGAATGCGGTCGGCCCCAACGCGTTCCGTCCCGGCGAGGTGCTCGACACCCGCGCCGGCATCAGCGTCGAGGTCGACAACACCGACGCCGAAGGCCGGCTGGTGCTGTGCGACGCGCTGACCTATGCGAGCGAGCAGTCGCCGGAGTTCATCCTCGACTTCGCGACCCTGACCGGCGCCGCCCGCATTGCCCTCGGCCCCGACCTGCCGGCGCTGTACAGCAACGACGACGCCCTCGCCGATGCCTGGCTCGACGCCGGCCACCACCAGCGTGACCCGCTGTGGCGGATGCCGCTATGGCGTCCGTACTGGCGCTACCTGACCAGCCACGTCGCCGACATCGCCAACGGCGGGCCGTCGAAGATGGCCGGCAGCATCACCGCCGCGCTGTACCTGGAGCGCTTCGTGCCGGCCGCGCAGAAGTGGGCGCACCTGGATGTCTACAGCTGGAACGACGCCGAGCGTCCCGGCCGTCCGTGCGGTGGTGAAGCGCAGGGCCTGCGCGCAGCGTTCGCGATGCTGCAGGCACGCGCCGGGCATTGACTCCGCCCCGCCGACTAACGAAGCGGCGATGACCCGGCCCGGGCTCCTGTAGGAGCGGCTTCAGCCGCGATCGGAAATCGTTCGCCCGCACCGACTCCAGATCGCGGCTGAAGCCGCTCCTACAAAAGCGCGCCATCGCGCGCTCCAGGATCGAAGCGCAACCACGCCCGCCCGTTGCCAGCAGTTCGGCGCCGGAGTTGGCCCATCGAACACGACAACCTCGCGGTGGCAACCCTCGGTGCCATCATTGGCATCTTGACAACTCTGTTTTTCAGAGTACTTTGCAAAATATCTTTCCGCGGAGTCCCGCCATGACCAGCACCGACCACCTTCGACAGGACCTCGACTACGTCGCCCGCGCCGTGCGCCGCAACGACCGCTGCAGCGGCGTCCCGTCGATCTACTTCATGTGGGCGGCGATCGTCGCGGTCGGCTTCGCCCTGCCCGACTTCGCCCCGCAGTCGGCCGGTCCGTACTGGCTGGTCTGCGGCATCGGTGGCGGCCTCGCCAGTTGGTGGCTCGGCGCGCGCGAGGACCGGCGCAGCGGCAAGCTCGACCGCGAACTCGGCCGCCGCCACGGCTACCATTGGCTGGTCGCCGGCATCGGCTTCCTGATCTGCTGGTTGCCGGTGCTGCGTGGCGCGGCGATCGAGGCGGTCGCCGGCAATTTCCTGCTGGTCGCCGGCCTGGCCTACAGCTTCGCCGGCGTGCACCTGGAGCGGCCGCTGCTGTGGAGCGGGTTGCTGATGCTCGCCGCCTACGTGGTGCTGTCGGTGTTCGCACCGCCCTATACCTGGACCATCACCGGCTTGGCGATCGGCCTGTCTCTGCTCTGGGCCGGCCTGGCCAGCCGCAAGACCCGCGCGCCGGCCGTGCATCCATGAAAGCGCTCGATGGCCTCGACCCGGTGTTCGAGCACCGCGCGCGGCTGGCGATCGGCGTGCTGCTGGCGCGCCATGGCGAGATCAGTTTCGCCCGCTTCAAACAGCAACTCGAACTGACCGACGGCAACCTCGGCGCGCAACTGCGCAAGCTCGAGGAAGCCGGCTGCATCGACCTGCGCCGCGACTTCGTCGAGCGCAAGCCGGTGACCTGGTACCGCCTCACGAAAGCTGGCCGCAAGACGCTCGACCGCCACCTGCAGGCGCTGCAGGCGGTGATCGCCGCGGCCGGCTGAGTGTGCGGGCCGGCGCCACCGGCGCCGCGCCACGAACGACTGCGGCACACTCGATCCCGCAAGCTCACGCGCGCGGGACTTTCGGCAGGTTGGCGATCACGCCCGTCTGCCGTCACACTCGGCGCTGTCCTGCGTCCAGGGTTGCACATGACTGCACAAAACGACCTGTTGAAGGAACTTCGCATCGACCGCAGCGCCCCGCCACCCGTACCTTCGCGGCGGGGACTCTGGATTGCCTTGGCCATCGCCGCCGCCGTGTTGTTGCTGGCGCTGGCCGGCTGGGCGCTGTTCGGCCGCGACGACGCGCCGCAGGTGCAGACCGCGTCGGTGGTCGCGATCGGCGGCGGCAACGGCGGCAGCGCCTCGGTGCTCGATGCCACCGGCTACGTGGTTGCGCGGCGCATGGCGACGGTGTCGGCGAAGATCACCGGCAAGGTCCGCGAGGTGCTGATCGAGGAAGGCCAGCATGTCGAGGCCGGCGAGGTGATGGCGACGCTCGACCCGGTCGACGCCGCCGCCCAGCGCGACCTCGCCGCTGCCCAGCTCGCCGCCGCACGCAGCCAGATCGGCGGCGCGCAGGCGCGGATGGACGAGGCCGAGGCCAACGCCGCGCGGCTCGGCCCGCTGGTCAAACAGCAACTGGTGTCGCAGGCGCAGTACGACCAGGCAGTCGCCGAACGCGATGCCCTGCGCGCGCAACTACTGACCGCCAAGCGCCAGGCGCAGGTCGCCGCCGACCAGCTCGCGGTCGCCGACAACGGCGTCGACAACACCGTGGTGCGCGCGCCGTTCGCCGGCGTGGTGATCGCCAAGGCGGCGCAGCCGGGCGAGATGATTTCGCCGCTGTCGGCCGGCGGCGGCTTCACCCGCACCGGCATCGGCACGATCGTCGACATGGATTCGCTGGAGGTCGAAGTCGACGTCGGCGAGTCCTACATCGGCCGGGTCAAGCCTGGCATGCCGATCGAGGCGACCCTCAACGCCTACCCGGACTGGCAGATCCCGGGCGAGGTGATCGCGATCATCCCGACTGCGGACAGAGGCAAGGCCACGGTCAAGGTACGCATCGCCCTCAACGAGAAGGACGAACGGATCGTGCCGGAGATGGGCGTGCGGGTGAGTTTTCTCGAGAAGGCACAACCGGCCGATGCGCCCCAGGCCAAGCCCGGCGTGCTGGTGCCGGCGACGGCGATCGTGTCGCGCGGCGACCAGGACATCGTGTTCGTGATTGCCGAACCGGGCGCCGACGAAAGCGAGGTCGAGCAGCGAGCGATCACCGTCAGCCGCAGCCTGGGTGACGACCGCGAAGTCACCGCCGGCCTCGTGGGCGGCGCCCAAGTGGTGCTGGACCCGCCCGAAGATCTGGTCAACGGCGCCCGCGTGCGCCTCGCCGAAGGCACCGAGACGGGTGACAGCGAGTAGCACCGAACATTGGCACGCGGTCCCGCACCGACTGCGGAGGCCGCCACACACCGAACACCGCATAGCGAGGACATCCCCATGGCATTGGTATCGATCCGCAACCTCACCAAGACCTACCAGCGCGGACCCGAGAAGGTCGAGGTGCTGCATGGCATCGACCTCGACATCGCCGAGCGCGACTTCGTCGCCTTGATGGGGCCGTCGGGCTCGGGCAAGACCACCCTGCTCAACCTGATCGGCGGGCTCGATTCGCCCAGCGGCGGCGAGATCGAAATCAGCGGCCAGCGCATCGACCAGATGAGTTCCGGCCAGCTGTCGCACTGGCGCAGCCAGCACGTCGGCTTCGTGTTCCAGTTCTACAACCTGATGCCGACCCTTAGCGCGCAGAAGAACGTCGAGCTGCCGCTGCTGCTGACCAAGCTGTCGGCCGCGCAGCGCAAGCGCAACGCCGAGATCGCGCTGAAGCTGGTCGGGCTGGAGGAGCGCGGCAAGCACCGGCCCAACGAGCTGTCCGGCGGCCAGCAGCAGCGCGTCGCGATCGCCCGCGCGATCGTCTCCGACCCGACCCTGCTGATCTGCGACGAGCCGACCGGCGACCTCGACCGCCAGTCCGCCGAGGAGATCCTGGCGCTGCTGCAGTCGCTCAACCGCGACCACGGCAAGACCATCGTGATGGTCACCCACGACCCCAAGGCCGCCGACCACGCGCAGCGCACGATCCATCTCGACAAGGGCACCCTGGTCGACAGCGAGCTGGCGGTCGCCGGCTGAGGAGGCAGACATGAAATACCTGCACCTGATCTGGGCCTCGCTGTTCCGCAGCAAGACCCGCACACTGCTGACGCTGTTGTCGGTGGTGGCGGCATTCCTGCTGTTCGGCATGCTCGACTCGGTCCGCGTCGCGTTCACCTCCGGCAGCAGCGTCGCCGGGGCGAACCGGCTGGTGGTCGCCTCGCGGCTGTCGATCACCCAGACCCTGCCGTACCGGCTGCTGGCGCAGATCGAGGCGGTCCCCGGGGTCGAGAAGGTCGCCTACGCCAACTGGTTCGGCGGCATCTACCGCGACCCGAAGAACTTCTTCCCCAACTTCGCGATCGGCCCGGGTTACTTCGATGTATACCCCGAGTTCAAGATCCCCGCCGAGCAGTTGCAGGCCTACCAGGCCGACCGCACCGGCGCGATCGTCGGCGCTGCGCTGGCCGAGCAGCACGGCTGGAAGATCGGCGACACCATCCCGCTGCAGGCGACGATCTTCCCCAAGGATGGCAGCAACGACTGGGCGTTCACCCTGCGCGGCATCTTCCATGTCGATGACCCGGCGCTGGAGCAGCAGGAACGCCAGCTGATGTTCCACTGGAAGTACTTCGACGAGTCCAACGACTACATGCAGGACCAGATCGGCTGGTTCATGATCGAGCTGGAAAGCGCCGACCAGGCCAGCCGGGTGGCGCAGGCGATCGATGCGCTGTCGGAGAACTCCGACCACGAGACCAAGACCCAGACCGAGTCGGCGTGGCAGCAGGCCTTCATGAAGCAGTTCGCCGACATCGGCCTGATCGTCACCGCGATCATGGGAGCGGTGTTCTTCACCCTGCTGCTGCTGACCGGCAACACCATGGCCCAGGCCGTGCGCGATCGCATCCCGGAGCTGGCGGTACTCAAGACAATCGGTTTCAGCGACCGCAGCGTGCTGCTGCTGGTGCTGGCCGAGTCGGTGCTGCTGATCGGCCTGGGCGGCCTGATCGGGATGGGCCTGGCCCACGCCGTGGTCGGCGCGGTCAGCGCCTACAGCCAGGGCATGTTGCCTACGGCCGGGATCCCGGCCGAAACCTGGGGCATCGCCGCGGTGCTGATCCTGGGCCTGGGCGTGGTGGTCGGCCTGCTGCCGGCGCTGCGCGCGATGCGCCTGAAAATCGTCGATGCGCTGGCCGGACGCTGAGGACAACATCATGAAGATTTCGAACAACAAGCAACCGCGTACCGCCCATCGAACCAGTGGCGGCCTGAAGCGCTGGCTCGGCAACCTCGGCATCGTGCTGCTGGTGGTTTTGATGCTGGCGGCGTGGATCGTGCTGCCGTGGTATGGCGTGCTGGCGCTGGGGCTGGCGTTGGCCGCGTGGCTCGGCCTGACCCGGCGCGGCCGGCAGACGCTGGCGGTCACCGCGGTCGGCATCGCCGGGCTGCCGCAACGCTGGGGCGCCTCGATGGTCATCATCGTCGGCATCGCCGGCGTGGTCGCGGTGCTGGTGGCGATGCTGGCGATGGGCAAGGGCTTCCAGGCCACCCTCAACCAGACCGGCGGCGAGGACAGCGCGATCATCCTGCGCGGCGGCTCACAGGCGGAAACCAACTCGGTGATCAGCCGCGACCAGGTGCCGTTGATCTCGGCGCTGGCCGGGATCGCGACCGGCGCCGAAGGCCGGCCGCTGGTGTCGCCGGAACTGTCGCAGGTGGTCAACCTGCCGACCAAGGCCGACGGCAACGACGCCAACGTGCAGTTGCGCGGGGTCGGACCGCGGGCGTGGCAGCTGCGGCCCGACGTGAAGATCGTCGAAGGTCGCAGGTTCAAGCCCGGCCTGCGCGAGCTGGTGGTTGGCAAGGGTGCGCAGGAGCAGTTCGCCGGCCTCGAGGTCGGCGAGCAGGTCGAGTTGGGCAACCAGGTCTGGTCGGTGGTCGGCAAGTTCGCCAGCGGCAACTCGCACGACTCGGAACTGTGGGCCGACGCCGAAGTGGTCGGCTCCAGCTACAACCGTTCGGCCTACCAGTCGGTGACGGTCAAGCTGGCCGGCAAGGACGGTTTCGACCAGCTCAAGGCCGCCCTCGCGGCTGACCCGCGGCTCAAGCTCGACGTGCTGACCACCCACGATTACTACGCCAAGCAGTCGGAAGGACTGACCAAGCTGATCACGATCCTGGGCACGGTGATCGGCACGATCATGGCGATCGGCGCGGTGTTCGGCGCGCTCAACACGATGTACGCCGCGGTCGCCGGCCGCGCGCGTGAGATCGCGACGATGCGCGCGCTCGGCTTCCGCGGGCTGCCGGTGGTGGTGGCGGTGATGCTGGAGACGATGCTGCTGGCGCTGCTCGGCGGCCTGCTCGGTGCCGGACTGGCCTGGCTGGTGTTCAACGGCTACACGGTGTCGACCCTGGGCAACAACTTCAGCCAGGTGGTGTTCCAGTTCAAGGTCTCGCCGGAGTTGCTGTGGCAGGGGCTGAAGTGGGCGCTCGGGATCGGCCTGGTTGGTGGACTGTTCCCGGCGTTGCGGGCGGCGCGGTTGCCGGTGACGACGGCGCTGCGCGCGGCTTAGACGCAAAAGCGCCGAAACCCCTGTCCCCCAAGGGGACTTCCTTCGGGGCGTAGGAGCGGCTTTAGCCGCGATCGGGAGTCGGCGCGGGCGAACGGTTGCCGATCGCGGCTAAAGCCGCTCCTACAAAAACCCGAAACAGCGCGGGCGCCCGAGGGCGCCCGTGTCATGTCCGAGTCGAGCTTTGCCTCAGTCGGCCCAGTGCCCGGCAGTTCCCGAACCCGGCAGCACCACCGCCGACAGCTGCTCGTCGTTGCTCAGCAGCCACAGCGCGTCGGCGAGGATCGCGGCCGATTCGCGCAGCAGCGGGTCGGGGCGGTCCTCGGCGGCCTTCTCGCGGGCGGCGTCCTCGACGATGTCGCGCTCGTTGGCGGTCAGGCCGTCGTCCAGCTGCGCCGCGGCCAGCGGGTCGAGGGCGAGGCCGAGTTCCTTGCGGGTTTCCTGGCGCTGCTTGCGGCGCGCCTCGTTGGCGTCGCGCTCGGCGCGGCGCTCGGCCTCGTTCAGCGAGATCGAGGTCTCGGCGGCTTGCTCGCGGTAGCGCGCGACGTCCTCCTTCCACCACTGGAACTCGCGGTTGTCGGCCACCCGTCCGGTGTGCAGGGTCTCCAGCTTCGGCAGCAGCGGCGCGAAGTTGCCGTAGTTGATGTGCGGCACCGACGCGATCTTGGTCCACGGCAGCGCGTTGTCGTAGGTGCTCTCGCCGTACTCGGTGGCGTCGACCGAGGCCGGGAAGGCGATGTCCGGAACCACACCCTTGTTCTGGGTCGAGCCGCCGGCGACGCGGAAGAACTGGGCGATGGTCAGCTTGACCTGGCCGAAGCGCTCCTCCTCGTTGGCCGGCCAGCGGTCGAGGTCGACCAGGTTCTGCACCGTGCCCTTGCCGAAAGTGGTCTCGCCGATGATCAGGCCACGGCCGTAGTCCTGGATCGCGCCGGCGAAGATTTCCGAAGCCGACGCCGAGCCGCGGTTGACCAGCACCGCCAGCGGGCCGTCCCAGGCCACGCCGGCCTCCTCGTCGCCGTTGACGACGACCCGGCCGCCGGACTCGCGCACCTGCACCACCGGGCCCTGGTCGATGAACAGGCCGGTCAGTTCGATCGCCTCGTTCAGCGAGCCGCCGCCGTTGTTGCGCAGGTCGAGCACCACGCCGTCGACGTTCTCGGCCTTGAGCTGCTTGAGCAGCTTGGCGACATCGCGGGTGGCCGAGGCGTAGTTTTCCTTGTTGAGGCGGCGCGCCTCGAAATCCTGGTAGAAGCCCGGCAACTCGATCACGCCGATGCGCTGGTCGGGGGCGTCGCCGTTGCCCGGGATCGTCAGGACCTCGGACTTGGCGGCCTGGTCCTCCAGCCGCACCTCGTCGCGGGTGATCACCACCCGCACCGGCTTGCTGTCGAGCCCGGCCTCGGCCGGGATGATGTCGAGCCGCACCTGCGAGTCCTTCGGCCCGCGGATCAGTTCGACCACGTTGTCGATGCGCCAGCCGATTACGTCCTCGACCGGGCCGCTGGTGCCCTGGCCGACGCCGACCACGCGGTCGCCGGGGGCGAGGATCTCGGACTTGTCGGCCGGGCCGCCGGGGACGATCTCGCGGATCGCGACGATGTCGTCCTGTTTCTGCAGCACCGCGCCGATGCCCTCCAGCGACAGCGACATCGCCAGGTTGAAGTTCTCCGCCGAGCGCGGGGTGAAGTAGTTGGTGTGCGGGTCGATCGCGGCGGCGTAGGCGTTGAGGAAGGTCTGGAACACGTCCTGGCCTTCCAGCTCGGCGGTGTTCTCTGCGAGGTTGGCGTAGCGCTTGTCGAGGGTCTCGCGGATCTTGTCGGGCTCCTTGCCGGCCAGCTTCAGGCGCAGCCAGTCGTTGCGCACCGACTGCTTCCACAGCGCATCGAGCGCGGCGGTGTCGGCCGCCCACGGCGCGTCCTCGCGGTCGTAGTGGAACTGGTCATCGCCGGTGAAGTCGAAGATGTCCTGCTCGAGCAGCTCGCGGGCGTAGGCGACGCGCTCGTTCAAGCGCTCGCGGTAGGTCGCGAAGATGGCGTAGGCCGGCTCCAGCTCGCCACTCTTGATCGCGTCGTCGAGGCGGGTCTTGTAGCGATCGAAACGGGCGACATCGGCCGCGGTGAAAAACTGCTTGCCGCCGTCCAGCGCCTCCAGGTAACGCGTGTACAGGTCGGCCGACAGCGCGTCGTCGAGCGCCTGCGGGCGGTAGGCGTAGCGGCTGTCCGACAGCAGGCCGTAGACCAGCTTGGCCGCGGTGGTCTGGTACTCGGTCGGTCCGGTCGGCAGCTCGACAGGCGCCTTCGCCGCGTCCGCCTTGGCCGGCTCGACCGGCATGCGCAAGGTCGCCGGCGGCAATTCGGAGGCTTTCGGCGCCGGAGCCTCGACCTGGGCCCGCGACTCGGACTGGCCGGTCGGTGCAGCGCCGGGAACGCCGGTGTCGGCGCGCGCCAGCAATGCCAGCGGGGCGGTGAGCAGGAGAGCGAACAGGGGATTCTTGATCATGGGGATATCGCGGCAGGTACGCGTTGGTGAGGTCGCGGCGGGCGGGGGAGAAAGAGCCGGCCGCGGCCCGGGATGCGTCGAAGGGGAAGCCACGCATTGAAGCTCGGACGTGGAGACGTTGGGTCAGGGTTGCAGCAAGCTTGGACCACCCGACAGTGCCGAAAGTTGCGGCGGCTGTCACGTCGACAGCGCACAAACCGGCAGGTTTGCGGCCGACGTCGCGGTTGCGGTTCAGCTTGCCGCGCATTCACCCATGAATGCGCGCCCCATCACACCATGAACGACGCGAAGACCGCGCCAAGACGGTCATCAGGCGCTGGCGTAGCCGGCCTCGATCGCCGACCGGTCGGCGTGGTACGAGGAGCGCACCATCGGGCCGGAGGCGACGTGGCTGAAGCCCAGCCCCATGCCGAACACCTCCAGCTGCTTGTACTCCTCCGGCGTCCAGTAGCGCATCACCGGGTGGTGGTGGGCGCTGGGCTGCAGGTACTGACCGATGGTGATCATGTCGACATCGTGCGCGCGCAGGTCGCGCAGGGTGTCGCGCACCTGCTCCATGGTCTCGCCGAGGCCGAGCATGATCCCGGACTTGGTCGCGACATCAGGATGTTGCGCCTTGAACTTCTGCAGCAGGGTCAGCGACCACTGGTAGTCGGCGCCGGGACGCACGTTGCGGTACAGGTGCGGCACGGTCTCGAGGTTGTGGTTGAACACGTCCGGCGGATTGTTCGCGAGGATCTCCAGCGCGCGCTCCATCCGGCCCTTGCCGCGGAAATCCGGGGTCAGGATCTCGATCTTGGTGGCCGGGCTGAATTCGCGGATCGCGGCGATGCAGTCGACGAAGTGGCCCGCGCCGCCGTCACGCAGGTCGTCGCGGTCGACCGAGGTCACCACCACGTACTTCAGGCCCATGTCCTTGACCGTCTGCGCCAGGTGCAGCGGCTCGGCCGGGTCCGGCGGCTTCGGCCGGCCGTGGGCGACGTCGCAGAAGCTGCAGCGGCGCGTGCAGACCTCACCGAGGATCATGAAGGTCGCGGTGCCGTGGCTGAAGCACTCGTGGATGTTGGGGCAGCTGGCTTCCTCGCAGACCGTGACCAGACGGTTCTCGCGCAGCTTTTCCTTGAGCTTCTGCACGGCATTTCCCGATGGGATCCGGACCCGGATCCACGACGGCTTGCGCAGCACCGGGACGTCGGCGAACTGCACCGGCGAGCGGCTGATCTTGTCGCCGGCGACCTGTTTCACCCCCGGCTGCAGCGAAGCAGGCACGTCACCGCTCACGACCGCGAGCGGAATGGTCTTGGTAGCGGTGTCGGTCATGGCGGACGCTTGCGGGGAAAGGGGGAAGTCAGGGCTGCGGCAGGGCCGGCGGCGGCGCGTTTTCGACACTCAGGCCGAACTGCGCGGCGAGGTGGCCGACCAGCGCCGGCTTGACCGCATCGAGTCCCGACGGACCGCCCAAGTCTACCATCGAGGTCACCCGCAACCCCTCGTAGCCGCAGGGATTGATCCGCAGGAACGGCGACAGGTCCATGGCGATGTTGAAGGCCAGGCCGTGGAAGGTGCAGCCGCGGCGCACGCGGATGCCGAGCGCGGCGATCTTGGCGCCGGCGACGTAGACCCCAGGCGCGCCCTCGCGGCGAACCGCCTCGATGTTCCAGTCGCCGAGGGTGTCGATGATCGACTGCTCGATCCGGCACACGTACTCGCGCACGCCGAGCTTGAGCCGGCGCAGGTCGAGCAGCGGATACAGCACGATCTGGCCGGGACCGTGGTAGGTCACCTGGCCGCCGCGGTCGACGTGGATCACCGGGATGTCGCCGGGAGCGAGCACGTGCTCGGGCTTGCCGGCCTGGCCGAGGGTGAACACCGGCTCGTGCTCGACCAGCCACAGCTCGTCGGCGGTGGCCTCGTCGCGGGCATCGGTGAACGCCTGCATCGCCCGCCAGACCGGCTCGTACGGCTGGCGACCGAGGTCGCGCAGCTGCGCCGACCGCCTGACGCCATCTCCCGCCTGCGGGAGCGGGTTGGGGTGAGGGCATGCAGTTACAGCGTCCACTTCACTTCCGGATGGTCGCGCAGCACCTGGTGGGCGAGGTCGTACTGCTCTCGGCTGGCCGCGCGGAACGCGATCCGCACCGACACGTACTTGCCGTTGGCCGAGTGCTTCCACTCGACCTGCTCGGTCTTGACGTCGATGCCGGCGTCTATGAGCTTCTGCGACAGCTCGTTCTCCAGGCCGGCACCGGCCGGGCCGAGCGCGCTGAGCTGGAACTCGCCGGGAAACTGGAAGCCGTGCTCGGGGTTGTCGGATTTGATTTCCATCATCCAATTATGGGTCCGTCACCCGGCCAACCCAAGCCATCAGACCCGGTCGGTCAGACCGACTCCCACCACATCCAGAACTCGTCCCACAGGCGCTTGAAGAAGCCGCCCTCCTCGACCGCGTTGAGCGCGACCAGCGGGCGCTGGGCGACCACCTTGTCGTCGAGCATGACCTTGACCATGCCGATCTCCTGGCCCTTCTCGATCGGCGCGACCAGGGTCCTGGGCACGTCCATCATCGGCTTCAGGCGCTCGTAGCGACCGCGCGGCACGGTCACCAGCAACGGCGCGGCAACGCCGAGCTGGACCTGATCGACCGCGCCCTTCCAGACCTTCTGTTCGGCGATCTGCTTGCCGGCGTCGTACAGCTTGTGGGTCTCGTAGAAGCGGAAGCCCCAGTTCAGCAGCGCTTGGCTCTGGTCGGCGCGCTGCTTCTCGGAACCGGATCCCAATACCACCGTGATCAGGCGCTGGTCGCCGCGCTGGGCCGAGGCCATCAGGCAATAGCCGGCGCCGGAGGTATGCCCGGTCTTGATGCCGTCGACGCTCTTGTCGCGCCACAGCAGCACGTTGCGGTTGGGCTGGGTGATCGGGCCGACCGTGAACTCCTTGATCTTGTTGTAGGAGTAGGCCTTGGGGAAGTTATGGATCAGCGCGCGGCCGAGCAGCGCGAGATCACGCGCGGTCGACACGTGGCCCTCGGCCGGCAGGCCGGTCGGGTTGACGAAGTGGCTGCTCTTCATGCCGATGCGCTCGGCGTACATGTTCATCAGCGCGGCGAACGCATCGACGCTGCCGGCGACGTGCTGGGCCAAGGCGATCGCGGCGTCGTTGCCGGACTGCACCACCATGCCCTTCTCCATCTGGATCAGCGGCGCGGTCTTGTTGACCTCGAAGCCCGAGTAGCTGCCGTCGGTGCCGGCACCCCCGGTGCGCCAGGCGTGCTCGGTCATCATCACCTGGTCGTCTTCCTTGACCTTGCCGGCGGCCATCTCGGCGGCGATCACGTAGCTGGTCATGACCTTGGTGATGCTGGCCGGTTCCAATGGCTGGTCGATGTTCTCGCCGGCCAGCACGTTGCCGCTGGCGGCGTCCATCACGATCCACGCCGCGGCCTCGGTTTCCGGCGGCGGCGGCACCGGCAGCGCCTCGCTGGCCGCCGGTTGCGCACCCGGTGTCGGCACCGGGGTCTGGGCGACGGCGACGCCGAGCGCGAAAGTGGTCAGCGCGGCAAGGCCGATCGCGCGGAAGGTAATTGGGTACTTCATGGTTCAGGACTCCGGGCCGGCGCGGGGCCGGTGACTATTGGTGCTGGAAAACAGGATGTCGGGAAACCCGGGGTGCCGGGAAATTCGGTGGCACGCGCAGGGTTCATTCGCTCACGCGCTGCGGGGTGCCGAGGCCAAGCCCGGCGATGCGGCTGGCCAGCGCCGGCGCCGCGTCGGCGTCGAGCGGGCCGACTCGCAGGCGCCAGACCGGCTCGCCGTTGGCGGTGCCGTCATGCAGGCGCGCACTATCGATGCCGGCGCCATGCAGCATCGCCAACGCGCGGTCGGCGTTGTCGCGGGTGGAGAAGCTGGCGACCTGCAGGGTGATGCCGTCGCCGGTGGCGGCTGACGTCGGCGTCGCAACTGCCGACGCCGCGGTGGCGTCCAGCCGCGTCGGCTTGCCGGTGGCGATGCGCACACCCGGTGGCAGTTGCAGCGCGCCGGCACCGGCACCGGCACCATCCAGCGGCAGTGCCGCGACCAGGCTGTCCATGCGACTGGCCGGCGCAGCTGCCGCCACCGTGCTGGTGTCCACCGCCACCGCGTCCGGCTTGCCGTCGGCCTTGCCGGCAAGAACCGGCTCGGCGTCGCCCGGCAGCAGCGCACGCACCTCGACCCGGCCAGTGCCGGCCCGGGTGATGCCGAGCTTGACCGCCGCGGCGTAGCTCAAATCGATGATCCGGCCCTTGTGGAACGGCCCGCGGTCGTTGACCCGGACCACCACCGACTCGCCGGTGTCGCGGTTGGTGACCTGGGCGAAGCTCGGCAGCGGCAGCGACTTGTGCGCGGCGGTGAACGCGTACATGTCGTAGACCTCCATGTTGGAGGTGCGGCGGCCGTGGAACTTCTTGCCGTAGTACGAGGCCAAGCCCTCCTCGACATAGCCCTCGGCGCTGTCGAGCACGTGGTACTTCTTGCCCAGCACGCTGTAGGAGGAGCGGTTGCCGTAACGCGAACGCGGCTCGGCGACGACCTCCGGCTCGGGGATCCGCGAGACGTCGATCTCGCCGCTCGGCGCCGAGTCGGCGACGCCGGGCGCGTACAGGCCGCCGGCGGTGTAGTTGCCGCGCTTGCTCGGATCTTCCTTGGCCGGCGCGTACGGCGAGACCTTGCGCTCGCCGTCAGCCGCGGCGGCACCGCCGGCAGTCGCGGGTGCAGGCTCCGGCTTGTCCGGGGCGCTGGCGCAGGCCGCCAGGCCAAGTACCAGGGCCGCGGCCAGCAGCCGCCTCATGCGCCCGACGAGTCGTCGGTGGCGGCCAGCGGCACCTCGCGGCCGGCGATCGCCTCGGCCAGCTCATGGACCGCCATCGCGTAATGCCGGGAGTTGTTGTAGCGGGTGATCGCGTAGAAGTTCTGGAACCCGAGCCAGTACTCCTTGCCGTCGACCCCATCGAGGGTGAACAGGGTCGCCTGCAGCGGCTCGCCACCGGCATCGCTGGTCAGCGGCACCGCCGGCCGATAGCCGCGCGCGGCCAACTGCTCCAGCGTGTAACGCGGCTCCAGTCCGTCGGGATCGAAGTCCTTGGCGTCGTCGGCGCGCACTGCCGGCACCGTGACCAGGCCCCCGCGCTGCCAGCCGCCCTTCTTGACGAAGTAGTTGGCGACCGAGGCGAACACGTCGTCGAGATTGTCGAACAGGTCGACCTTGCCGTCGCCATCGCCGTCGACCGCGTAGTCGCGGTAGCTCGACGGCATGAACTGGCCCCAGCCCATCGCCCCGGCATAGCTGCCCTTGAGCGTGTTGATGTCGAAGCCGTTTTCCTTGCCGAGCGCGAACACCTGCGCCAGTTCGTCGCGGAAGAACGCCTCGCGCTGGTTCTCGCGCGCGATCTTCTCCGGCAGGTTGGTGCGCGGGTAGGCGAACGCCAGCGTGTACAGCGCGTCGACCACCGGGTAGCTGCCCATGTTGCCGCCGTAGCTGGTCTCCACGCCGAGGATCGCGACGATGATCTCGGCCGGCACCCCGGTGTTGGCCTCGGCCCTGGCCAGCGCCTCGCGGTGTTCGGCGAGGAACGCGCGGCCGCCGTCGATCCGGGCCTGGCTGATGAAGATCGGCCGGTACTCGCTCCACGGCTTGGCTTCGGCCGGGCGCGACATCGCGCTGACGATGCTGTCGCGGATCTCGGCCTGGGCCAGCACCGACTCGATGGCGGCGGGGTCGATCGCATAACGCGCCGCGGTGGTGCGGATGAACTCGGCACGGGCCTGCTCGATCGGCTGCGCGCTCGACACCGGCGGCGGGGTCGGCGCGGGCGCGGGCTCGGTGACCGCGGGGGTTCCGGGTTGCGGAGTCGGCGGCGGCGGCGTTTGCGTGGCGCAGGCCATGAGCGCGAGCGGGAGCGCACAAACCAGGGCGCGTCTGGCGTGGATTGAAGTCATCTGGACGAGGTTAGCACGCGTCCGCGAGGGTCAAAACCGGCGCATTCGCGTTCGCTGCCGCGGGAGTCAGCCGGCGTTGTCGTTACGTGACCGACGCGGGAATCCTCCCGTTGCAGACCTGTTAACGTCCCTGAACGGGCGCCAGAAACCCAGGCGCCATGACGGCCCCGGAGACAAGGACATGTCGGACACGGTCACGCCACCACGCGCCTCGCGCCAGCGATTCGCCGCGCGCCCTGCTGCTTGTCGACTTCGCCTCCTGCGGAGCGACCCCCTCTTCCACGCAACCTGCCCGGCGCCAAGGGCGGGCCAGCCGTGGTCGCACGGACTCCGGTCTACCTGACCAAGCGGGTCCACCACATCGACACAAGGAGTGTTTGTCATGACCCAGAACCTTCCCCGCCACCTGCCAGTGACCGTGCTGGCCGCGGCATTGCTGGCTGCCTGCACGGTGCCGTCGGAGAAATCCTCGCCCCGGGCGGTGCAGGCCGACATCGCCGTCGCCGGACCGGTCGACCCGACCGTCGACACCTGCAACATCACCCCGCCCGACACTCCGGTCACTCCCGCCTTGCTCGACAGCGGCCTGCCCTGCGCGGCCACCCTGGTGGCGCCGTTCGACCTGACAAACCTGCAGCATGGCTTCGATTACTACTCGTGGCTGACCTTTATCGCCCTCAACGCCCCGACCCCCGGCGCGGCGCCGGCACCCGGCAGCGATGCACCGACGCTGTGGGAGGACTGGAAGGAAGTGTCCGACTTCATCCTCGCCGACGGCGCGACGCCGGACGGCTGGGACTCGCCGCGCATCATCCCGGCGGCCTGCCAGGACATCGCGGGAGCCGAGAACCTGCGCGTGGTGAATCGCTGGTCACTGAACAAGACCGTCGCCAGCGAAATCGACCAGCCGTTCGACACCGGCCCGCTGATCGACCAGAACGGCAACTACGTGCGTTACGAGTTGCTGGTCAACCGGCCGATGTTCGAGTATCTGCTGCAGAACCAGCTCTACAGCCGCAGCGGCCAGAATGCGTTTGCCGGCGACATCGAGTTCCCCGCCGGTGAGGTGGACAAGGGCAGCACCGGCACCGTCGGCGCGATCATGGTCAAGGCGGCCTGGAAGGTCATGGGCCCCGGCGACGACGCCAGCCGTTTCCACACCGTCGACGCGCTGGCCTACAACCCGCCTTCGACCAATCCCAAGGTCGCGGAAAGCTGCGCGCCGGTGACGCTGGGCCTGGTCGGCTGGCACGCCGCCCACAAGACCGCCGACGAACCGCAATGGCTGTGGTCGACGTTCGAGCAGGTCGACAACGTGCCCGACGCCGGCGCGCTGTCGGCCGGCATGGTCGAGGCGCACTACAACTTCTACGACCCCGACTGCCGCGACTGCACCGTCAACGAGCCGCCGCCGCGACCGTGGAACCCGGATACGCAGCCGTTCCCGGACGGCTTCACCAGCCAGATCACCCGGGTGGTGCCGCTGACCGCGGAGACGGTGGCGCTCAACGACAGCTTCCAGCAGGCCCTCGGCGGCACCGTCTGGCAGCACTACGAACTGGTCAGTACCCAATGGCCGGCCGACGCGACCAGCCCGACCGATCCCAACGGCGTGCCGGCGCCGACCTTCCTCGCCAACACCACGCTGGAGACCTACAGCCAAGGCGAGGTCCCGCAAGCATCCTCGAGCTGCATGGCCTGCCACGGCAACGCCGTCGACACCACCGGCCGGCCGTCGGACTTCACCTACATCCTCGAACGCGCGCAGTAGCCGCGCGACATCACTACAGACAAGGAATCGTAGCCAATGAACACAGCCATGGATTCGTTCGTCAACCTCTCCGCCCTGCTGACCGGGATCGCCGCCAACAAACTGGCGCCGTCGGTGGACCCGGTCGACATCAAGCAGACCTACTTCGATTTCGCACAGCAGCAAGGTGGCGCCACCTTCGACAAGCTGCTCGACATCTTCAACACCAACGCCAGCCAGCCGCCGGAGACCATCGCCGACATCATCTTCAACCAGTCCGGCGACGACATCCGCACCCTCGCCCGCAACATCATGCTGGCCTGGTACCTGGGCAGCTGGTACGACCCGGCCGACCTGCAGCAGCAAAAGCCGATGCCGGCCTCGCAGGTGATCTCGTCCAAGGCCTACACCCGCGGCTGGGCCTGGAACGTCGCCCAGGCGCATCCGATGGGTTACAGCGACCTGCGCTTCGGCTACTGGGCCGGCGACCCGCCGAGCCTGGCCGACTACGTCGGGGGGGCCAGCGCATGAGCACCTCTCCGGACTACGACGTCGTCATCGTCGGCGGCGGCTTCTCCGGCGCCCTGATCGCCAAGCAGCTCGGCGAGGCCGGCAAGAAGGTGCTGATCCTCGAATCCGGCGCCGGTCTTCCGACCAACATCAACGCCTACATGGAGCGCTTCTACACCGCCGTGGCGAAGGTGCCGGAAATCCCGTACACGCCGACCGTGTTCGACCCCGACGGCAGCCTGACCCTCAGCAACCCGAACCAGCAGAACGTCGGTCGCGCCGTCACCATGACCCTCGACGCCGGCAACTGGCAGGACCCGAACCAGGCCTACCTGATCCAGAACGGCCCACTGGCGTTCTGCAGTACCTACGAGCGCACCGCCGGCGGCACCGGCCGCCACTGGCTCGGCACCAGCCTGCGCTTCACCCCCAACGACTTCCGCATGCGCAGCCAGTACGGCGTGCTGGTCGACTGGCCGATCGACTACGACGACCTGGAGCCGTGGTACCAGAAGGCCGAGGCCGAGATCGGCATCTCCGCCGACGTCGCCAACCAGGCCTACCTGGGGATCAGCTTCCCGCAGGGCTACCAGTACCCGATGAAATCGATCCCGCTGTCGCTGGTCGATGCCGCCGTAGCCAAGGGCGTGACCGGGCAGCAGGTGCTGGGCATGCCGATGGTGGTCACCGAGACCCCCGCGGCGCGCAACTCAGAGCCCTATCAGGGTCGCCGTGCCTGCGCCGGCAACACCAATTGCATCCCGATCTGCCCGATCCAGGCCAAGTACGACCCCAGCGTCTCGCTCAACGCCGCGCTCAACACGATGGACGCGGACGGCAACCGCAACGTGACCCTGTGGCCGCAGACCGTGGCCTGCAACGTCGCGGTCGACGATTACGGCCAGGTCAGCCGCATCGACTACCTGCAATACGAGGACAACCACGGCGGCGTCACCGGCAAGGGTTCGGTGACCGCACGGCGCTACGTGATCGCCGCCCACGCGATCGAGACCCCGCGCCTGCTGCTGATGTCGACCAACGGCGGCAAGACCCCGCGCGGTATCGCCAACAGCAGCGACCAGGTCGGCCGCAACCTCATGGACCACCCGCTGTACCTGGCCTGGGGCCTGGCGCCGGAGCCGATCTACGGCTACCGGGGGCCGTTGTCGACCTCGGGCATCGAGAGCACCCGTGACGGCGCGTTCCGCAGCGAGCGCGCGGCGTTCCGCATCGAGATCGGCAACGAGGGCTGGAACTTCCCGATCGGCGACCCGTGGACGACCACGCTGGATTTCATCAACGGCACGGACGCCAGCCAGCTCAACCCGTCGAACAATGCGTTGTGGGGACCGGAACTGGTCAAGGCGCTGAACACCGCGTTCTCGCGCCAGTTCCGCTTCGGCTTCCTGGTCGAGCAGTCGCCCGAGGACGGCAACCGGGTCACCTTGTCGACGACCCGGACCGACCACCTCGGCCTCCCGCGCCCGCAGATCGACTACGACCTGTCGGACTACACCAAAGCCGGCATGGTCGCGGCCAAACAGACCGCCGACGGCATCTTCAAGCTGATGGGTGCCAAGCAATTCACCCAGCCGCCACCGGCCGATGCGCCCAACTCGTTCGAGGTCGAGATCGACGGCCAGAGCGAACGCCTGAAGTTCTTCGGCTCCGGCCACATCGTCGGCACCTACCGGATGGGCGACGACCCCAAGACTTCGGTGGTCAACGCCGACCAGCGCTCGTGGGACCACGCCAACCTGTTCCTGGTCGGCAGCGGCGTGTTCCCGACGATCGCCACCGGCAACCCGACCCTGACCCTGTCGGCACTGGCGCTGCGCGCCGCCGACCGGTTGCTCAAGGACCTGGGCTGATGCGCCCGGCCCGCGATTGCCGGCGAGACCACTCGCCATTCCCACCGAGGAGAACCACGATGACGCCACGTCCGTTGTCCCACGCGATCCACGCCGCCGTGCTGCTGATCGTTGCCGGCTGCTCCAGTTCCGAAGCGGTGCCGCAAGACGAAGCCCAGCCACTCGCCGCGGCAGTCTCAGCCAACACTGCCGTACCGCCCGCCACCTCCGCGGTCTGCCAGGCGAACATGTCATGGATCACCGCCCCGACCGAACCGTCCGAGGTCGCCTCCAGCGAGACGTTCTGCGACTTCTACCAATTCTCCTGGCAGTGGTTCCTGGCCCAGGTGTCGCCGGCCGACCCGTACAACCCCGCTGGCGATCGCGTGTTCGAAACCAACCGCGTGGTCGATCCCGCGGGCGGCGCGAACCAGTGCACGGGCCCCGCGCTCACCGGCCGCGCCGTCGCCGCCCGGATGCTCGACCTGCGCGGGCCCAAGCCGGTCGACTTCGAAACCGATCAGGCCGATGGCAATCCGCTCTACGACCAGGCCGGCAACGTCCTCTACTACAACATGTGGTACTCGCCGGAAGAGTGCCAGGCCACCAGCGCCGGCTTCGTCGCCGGCACGATGGAGATCAAGACGGCGTGGCGGGTATTGCCCGCTGCCGATCCGGGCTACTTCACGATGCAGGCGACGCTGCCGTCGGGCGACGCACCGGTCACCCTCGGCCTGGTCGGCTTCCACCTGGTGAACTGGACGTCACAACACCCGGAGTTCATCTGGGCCAGCTTCGAACACAAGGCCAACGCGCCGCTGTGCGACGGTTCCGACGCCAGCTCGGGCTGGTCACTGACCAGCGATGCCGCGGCCGCCTGCCTTGCGGCGAACCCGCAACCGGGCGGCGGCAGCATCAGTCCGAACTGCGCCTCGTACGATTTCAACGCACCGCCGCAGAACGTGCCGAACCCGACCCCGCCGACCGGTCCGGCCGACGAGATCTGTCGGCTGTTTGCCAATGGCAGCCAGCCCGGCACCGCGGTCAACGGCAACGACAACGCCGCCAACCTCGCCGCGATCCAGCAGTTGAACACGGCGCTGGTCGGGCCCGACGGCATGCTCACCACGCTACCGGGGGACAACCCGATGGCGGTGTGGGCCAACTACGAAATGATCGGCGGACTGTGGACCAAGGGCGGCACCGCATCCGGCCATTCACCGGTGCCCAGCGCAGGCGGCCCGGGCGATCCGGGCAGTCCGCAGCGCGGTTCGCTGGAGCTGACCAACATGACCATGGAAACCTACGAGCAAGGCCCGACCTCGGCCATCCCGAACTGCTTCGGCTGCCATGGCTATACGCCGGAGACCCCATTGAGGGTCAGCCACATCGCCGAGCGGTTCCTGCTGCCTGAAGCGACCACCGCGAACAACGAAGTGGACTAGGAAGCATCCGATCTAGCTGGGTCGCGGCGTCTGTCGCGACCGATGGGAAACCCCACGGAATCGGGCCGGCGTTGAAATGCGCCGGCCCGATTCCATTGTGCGCTGCCATAGTCGCCGACCTAGGCACCTACCCGGGTCAAGCTACCGTCGAAACGTCTTTGGCGATCATGCACGACCAGTTTGTTCAACCGCACTGTGCCCTATCAAACGACCCCGGGCAGCGCTAGCACGCTTATGACTCCTACCGCTTCCGTCGTGTCATCGAAGCGCAATTGGAACGGAATGCCGGACCACGCAAAATCGGACGCCCCCGCAAACCCCAGACAGCCTGATAAAGTTGACTCTGACCCCTGTTTCTCTATTGCTACGAGAAGGGCGACGTCCAACCATCTTGGATATGATCGGCAAAAATCTCCAAGGCTTTAGCCGTTAGTGCCGAGGGTTGTTCGATGAAGGCGAAGCCAAGCAGTCGCAGCTACGCATCAGCGACGTCAAGGCTGCACCAACACGCAAGGCCAAAAGCGCACGCGCCAGCCACTGACTACACACATCACCACATACAGCAAGGCCCGCATCGCTGTATGCCTTGTTGCTTACGGCAGGTCGAGATTCCCTACAAGTTCTGACCAGAACTCCCGAGATTCCTGATGTAAGCCGCAACATCAGATGCGGCATCACTTACGGAGACTCCGAAATCATCAGCTGACCGGCGCATTACCTTATCAACGCTGCCTAGATGGTCCGCTGCGCCCCTCATTACCTCTGGTACACCACCCACGACAACAGCGTCTGGATCGAACCAAAACAGCACTGACCCATCAGCCGTCACCAAATAGTACTCAGGGCAAAAATCGATGCCCTTAAGGAAAGCCAAATATTCCTGCCAATCAACCAGCTCCATCACTGGGAAGCCCGGGCCACCGTCAAGTGGAGTCACCGCTGGTACAAATATCAACCGAGCCTCGCCGCTCACTTTGAGCGACGCGAGTACCGACTCAAAAACATCTCTTGGTATGCCAGCTACACCATAGAGATCGCGATTAAAAATGAACCCTAGCCATCGAGGGTTGCTAAAAGGAAACGCCGGGAAGGGCTGATCGTTTAATAGCTCGTGGCAACCACTAGCAATGTTCCGAGTCATGGCTTCTTCTCGTACCTAGTCGTCTGAATGACTTTTTTCTCAGCATCACGAATCTTGATTGTCGGCGCTCCCCTATGGTCGCTCTTCGTGCTGGTGTGCTTGTCTGCGACGGCGCCACCTTCCAACTGCTTCACCTCGGTAACGTTCCCATGGCGATCTTCATAGCGCTTCGTTTCACCGACGCCTTCGATACTGTCCCATGCAGCATCTGCAGCTTCTCCGCCACCCGAGTGGACATCCCCATTGCCCGATTTCGAACCAGTAGACGGCGAAGCACCGTCTTTGATTTTGTCAGCAGCTGAATCAGCCGTATCGGCACGCTGAATAAGTCCTTGTAGGCCAATCGCAGTGAGTATCCCTGCGATGATTCCTCGACCACCACTACTACCACCCGCAGCACCGGAAGCTCCACCGCTCGTCGCCATTCCAGCTTCAGCACAGACGGCTGCATTCGCCGGATTCATCGCGCATGCCATATGGCTTTGCCGCCCATCTGGATCAACAAACTTATAAGGATTGTTGTTGGCGTACCGATAGCGGTTGAAGTTGGCCCCGTTGCTGGCGTTGGCGACCACCGGATCGACGCTCAGGAACCTTCCGAGCATCGGATCGTAATAGCGCTGCTGCATCTGCACCAGCCCTGTCGCCGCATCCTCCACATGCCCGGTATACCCCGGCCCGTCCTTCAGCGCCCGGTTCAGCACCTGCCCAAACGGCTCGTACTCGCCGCGCTCCAGCACGCCGCGGGCCTGATTGGTCACCACCACCGGACTGCCCAGCGCATCGGTGTGCTGGTAGCGGTTGCTGTAGGTGCCGGTGACGATGTCCTGCTCCCGCGTCGCCACCAGGCTGCCACCCAGGTAGATGTACTGGTGTCGCTGCTGTTTGCGCAGGTCGCTGTCGAACATCAACGAGCCGGTCTGACTGTACAGGCTGTACTTGCTGCCCTGTCCGCTCACGAGATCGCGCACCCGACGGCCGAGCCCGTCATAGATGTAGCTGATCGTGCCACCGGCGGTGCTGGTGCGCAGCCGGTTGCCGTAATCGAAAGAGAAGGTGTTGCCATTCTTGTTGGCGACGTTACCTTGCGCGTCGTAGCCCAGTCCGATCACCGTGCTGCCGCCGCAGTTGCCGGTCTTGACGTTGGTCAGACGCCAGTTGGCGTCGTGGCAATAGGCATGATCGCGTGCCTTCGCGCCGCCGATCTTGACCCCGGTCAGGTTGTCCAATACGTCATAGACATAGGTGGCCGTGCCGAACATCGGCGACGTCGTGGCCGTCAGCCGATCCAGCCCGTCGTAGTTCATGGTCCGGTTGCCGCGCTGGTTGCGGCCGGTGGCGCCATCGCTGATCCCGGCCACGTTGCCGTTGGCATCGTAATCGTAGCCATCGTCCAGGAGCTTGGTGCTGCCGAAGGCGTCAATGCTGCGGTCGGGCAGGCCGCGGGCGTTCTGGGCCAAGGTGTGGACGATGCCGTTGCCGTAGGTGAACTGCTTGATCGCGCCGTTGGGGTGGTAGCGGACCCCGGTGGCGTAGCTGCCGGCCTGAGTCGGCTGGCCTAGGGCGTTGGGAGCGTAGCTGACGGTCAACCCGCCAGGGTAGCCGTGGGCGGTGAGGTGGCCGTTAGCGTTGTAGGTGTGGGTGATCGGCCAGCTGATGCTGTTCCACTGCATTCGCTCTTGCACGGGCAGGCGGCGGCGGTTGTAGCTGGTGCTGGTAGTGACGACGTTGCTGCCGTTGTAGGCGGTGACGCTGGCCGGCAGGCCGTCGAGGGTGTAGCTGGTAACGGTGTCGCCTTGACCATCGGGGAAGCGCAGCTCGATCGGGCGGTTGCGGGCATCGTAGCTGCGATCGACCCGGCGCCCAGCCACCGACGAGGCGCTCAGGCACCCCGTTGCCGTGCTGTTGTACCCGGCCGCTGACCAGGCCAGATTGCCCGCCGCGTCGTAGCCCATGAATGTGTCGCCCGTCTCCGGCTCGGATGTCCGGCA
Source organism: Lysobacter sp. (assembly GCA_050737695.1). Taxonomy (GTDB): domain Bacteria; phylum Pseudomonadota; class Gammaproteobacteria; order Xanthomonadales; family Xanthomonadaceae; genus Novilysobacter. The sequence goes on from JBOHYB010000003.1 coordinate 103,021, forward strand.
CAACTGCTGGTAACCGTCGTAGTAGTAGTCGCGATTGGCGATCACCGTGCCACCGGCCGGGCTGTTGCTATTGCTGCGCCGTAAGCGGGTCGGCTTGCCGAACGGGTCACGGGAGATGTGCGTGCGTGCGCCGGCCGGGTGCCGGATGGTGACCGGGGTTTCGTAACTGGGCTGATCGAAGGCCTGGAACCACGTGTAGGTAACCTGTCCGCGTGGGTTGGTGACCTTGGTGTAGGCGCCATCGGCGTTGTGGAGGTAGGCCGTGGTGGTGGACAACGCGCCCAGCTCGCTGTCCTGCGTCACTTTGGTCACTCGATCCAGCGCGTCGTAGGTGGTCCTGGTGCCCTTGAGCGCGGCATCGTTCCAGTTGCCCAGCGTTCGGACCGGGTAGGATTGGAATGCCAGCCGACCCGCGGCGTCATAGCGGTTGACCACGATACTGCGGGTGTTGGCCGCGTCCGCAATGTCGTAGGTTTCGGTCACCACCGGCCGCCGCATGGCGTCGTAGTGCGTCAGTTTGTAGCCGCCGCCGGTGCGTTCCGACATCCGCCAGTGGTTGGGCAGACCATAGACCCCGCTCACCAGCGAGAAGGTGCGAGCGGTTGAGGCCCAGGCCACCGTATCGCCGTCCGGGTAGTCGACCAGCTTCAGCCGCCCCATGGCATCGTACTGGTACTTGGTGACGAATCCGTTCTCATCGGCGACCTGGGCCAGGCTGCCGTCGTTGCTGACCACCGCCGCCTGGGTGGTCCCGTCGGCATGGGTGATGGCCTGCGGAATCCCGCGCTTCCAGCTGCTCAGCGTGGTGAGGTTGCCCCTGCCGTCCTTGACCGTCCGGACCGTGCCCTTCTGGCCTGCCGTGGTGACATCGTGGGTCCGGGTCTGCTGCAGCTTTCCGAACGACCTGATCGTCAACGGCTGCGCATAGCTGCTGTAGATCGTCTGCGACACCACGTCGCCGTTGCACGCGGTGTTGGCGGGCACCGAGACCGTGCACTTCACGCTCGCCACCTGGCCGAGCACCCACTTGCCGAGGTTGTCGTGGTACGCAGTGGTTTCGGTGCGGCTGTGGTCGGCAGCACGCGCTGCATGGGATGGAACCCAAGTGCCAGCCGCCAATACGGCAACGACAAGGATCGACCGAGTATGTTGATGCAACATCATCGGACACCGCCTTCATCCGACTCGGATTGCATCAACGGCTCATCAGGAGTAGTTACGTAGGGATCATGGCAAATTGGCGTGTCGCAGGGGCCACCACCTCCACCACCTCCGTTGCCGAAAACCATGACACTTCTTGCCGGGGAATATCCACTACAGCCACCGACGTTGCAGGCGCGGATGCGATAAGCGTAATTGCCCTCAAATCTATAGGTCTGGGGTTTGTATGCCGCAGCGCCTTTATAAATTGTCATCCAGGCCGCACCGTCGAGATTCATCTGCAACTCGTAGCGGGTCGCGGTGGGGACGAGCGTCCAGCGCACGGTAAAGGTCTCGCTGATGTCTGCGCGCGGCGGCGCCGAAAGGGTCGGCGCCGTGCTCGGCGGACGAGTCACAACGATGGTCCTGAACATTGATTCACTTCCGCAAGCTTCGACATTGCAAGCGCGAGCGCGATAGTCGTAGCTGCCGGTGGCCAGACCCGACACCGCCTTGCTCCGAGCGGCGCCACGATAGACTTGGGTCCAACCGCCACCATTCTTGCGCTGTTCCAGTCGGTAGTTGGTTGTCGTGCCGACGGCGGCAGTCCAACTAACAGTAAAGGCACCACTATAGCTGGTGGACGGCACGGTGATTACCGGAGCGCTGTCAGGCGCTACTGTCACTACTGTGGTTTTGATTGCCGAACGCTCACCACAACCCCCGGCATTGCAGGCGCGTACGCGATAACCGTAGTTGCCGTTGGCCAGTCCGGATACCGCGTCGCTCAATGCGGCACCGCTGTAAATTTGGGCCCAGTCGCCACTATCAATGCGCTGTTCCAGCCGGTAATCAGTCGCCGCCCCAACCTCGGTCCAGCTCACGGCGAAAGGACCCGTGCTTGTAGCCGGCGCAGTTAGTGCGGGGACGCCCGTCGGAGGGTCGATGTAGGCACCATCGGCCCCAATGCCGGACCGCGTGACCTTTATCGGACGTGCAAACGCATCGAACGTATCGACGCGGTAGTTGAAACTGGTGCCGCCCTGGACGATTGCCCGGTGCCAAAGCGTCCTGTGGTACTCGGAGGTGAAACCTTCACCGTGCGACCGCGGGCTTGTACCCCATTTGGCGGGGTATTCGTGGTCGAGTTGGGTGAGGTCGTATGTATTGATAGTACTGCGCAGGGCAGTGGCGCCGGCACCCACCTCGACCCGCAGCAGCTTGCCTTCGTTGTAACGGTAGCTGTTGCCGTGGAAGTAGCGAACCCAATCGCCCGATTGGTCTTCGACCACTGTAATTGACATTCCGGCACATTCATCGCTGGTGCAACGCGGAATGCTGCAATCCTCGTAGATCGGACAAATCGGCTTTTGCGGATTACCGCTCGGAAAATAATAAGTGATGGGAGACAGGTACCTATAACTCCAGACCGCCTCCGGTATATCCGGACCGGTGATTCGCTTACGCGTCAGGGACAAGCCATCATAGGAAATGGGCCAAAAGGAAATGTCGTCGCTCACGTCGTTGTGAGGCAATGTGAAGTTCAGGCAGTTGACGGGAACATTGGTCCGCCCGTGCTGCCTAATTCCCACCGTAAATTCACCAACGGCACCCGATGGATGTACGACCCTGCCGACGAACGAGCTTGGCCCCACCAAGTCGGGCGGCCGGGTACACGTCCTCCATGGCTCGTTCGGAATGCCTGTCAGATACTCTATCTTGGCATTGAGCAATTCCGAAAAATCAATGGACCAGCGACTTTGGTCCGGAAGCACCACGGAAGATAATGAATCATCCACGGCGCCCACAGTCGCATACTGGTAGGACCAGGTTTTTCCATTGGCGCTGACGGTGCTGATCCGACCCTTGGAATCGTAACCCACATCAATGCGACGTCCGTCACTCGACTCGATTCTGGTGAGTTGCACAAATGCCGTCCGAGCATTGGCATAGGTGTAGACCACCCAATTGCCGAATCGATCTTCCACCCGGGTCGGGTAGAGAACATTGCGGCGGCGAGCCTTGCGGCGCGTGATGGTTTTGGGTGTACCGCTCACCTCAATGAACGAGGACCCCTCGATAGTCGGCTGCAAGTACTGGGCCATCCAGTCGAACCAGTATTTTGTGCCGTCCGGCGCGACCGCCAGGAACCCTTCCCCGCCGCCACTCCAGTTTTTGATGGACGGCAAGCACGCGAGTCGGGTCTGATCTGCCGTAATCCAGAAGTACGGCCCGCCGGTTGAAGGGCGGGGACGGTTCGCATCAAGCAACAACAGTTCGCCCCCACCAGACGGCAAGCTCAACTGGTGTCCTTGCCAGTAGTCCTTCGACGCGAATCGGTGGTCGTCTACCCAGAGAGCAGGCGGTCTACCAGCCATCGGAGTCGTTACTGAACAACGCTGCCCAGGCGCATCAAGCAATCCGCTAACCCAATCGGGGGCGAACACGCCACTGATGGTGGGCAGATCGATCTCCCAATCGGCCAAAGGGAAGTCGTTGTTGAGATGGGAGCCCTTGCGACCGCGCACCGTGAATGTGCGGGTAAACGCCACCGGCAGGCTGTTGTTGCCGGGAATGCTGACATCGGTCACCGAGAATGACAGCGCGCCATTCGACAGGCTGACCTGATCGCCGAACAGGTTGGAGCCCAGCGGTGCAACCTCACTGCTGCTGCCGATCCTCTTGCCGTATTCCTCCCAGATCTGATTGACTTCCTGGGCGTGCAACTGCGCGCCGGCACCCGCCAGCAACAGCGCTAGAAAAAGACGTTTCATCCCCGATGCATCCTTTCAGCCCCTGGCCATTGCGGCAGGGGAAGATTCCCTCCGACGCGGATGCGCCAGCCCCGGCGACTTTATAGCAACTGGATCCAGCTGCCGTAAGTGTCGATCAATCCGCTCATTCCATCGGGGTCAAAAAAGCACGAATACTCAATGCCCATGTACCGGCCGATGCGCGCGCACCGCCATCACCACGCCGAGTCCCGCCAGCAGCGACACCGCCGAGGTGCCGCCGTAGCTCAGCAGCGGCATCGGCACGCCGACCACCGGCAGCAGGCCGGCGATCATGCCGCCGTTGACCACCACGTAGACGCAGAACGCGAGGCCGAGGGCGCCGGCGACCAGCCGCGAGTAACCGTCGCGGGCGCTCGCGGCGATCCACAGGCAGCGGCCGACCACGAACAGGTACAGCGCCAGCGTCACGGTGACGCCGACCCAGCCGAATTCCTCGCTGAGCACGGCGAAGATGAAGTCGGTGGTGTGCTCTGGGATGTAGTTGAGGTGGGCCTGGGTGCCCTCGCCCCAGCCCTTGCCGGTCAGGCCGCCGCCGCCGATCGCGATCTTGGACTGGATGATGTTCCAGCCGGCGCCGAGCGGGTCGGACTCGGGGTTGAGGAAGGTCAGGATGCGGTCCTTCTGGTAGTCGCGAAGCATCCAGAACCAGGCGGCGGGCGCAGCCGCGGCGACCCCGGCCAGAGCGGCGCCGAACCACCACCACGGCAGCCCGGCCAGATACAGCACGAAGGCGCCGCTGATGCCGACCAGCATCGCGGTGCCGAAATCCGGTTGCAGCAGGATCAGCCCGGTCGGCAGGCCGATCAGCACGCCGGCGACCAGCACCGTCGCCAGCCGCGGCGGCAGCGGTTGGCGGTTGAGGTACCACGCCGCCATCATCGGCAGGCTCAGCTTGAGCAGTTCGGAGGGCTGGAAGAAGAACACGCCCAGGTTGATCCAGTGGGCGCCGTGGCGGCCCTGGCCGATGCCCGGCACCAGCACCAGCAGCAGCGGCAGCAGCGAGGCGCCGTAGATCAGCGGGCTCCAGTTGCGCAGTTGGTTCGGCGGCAGCCGCGAGAGGCCCCACATCGCCGCCAGGCCGATGCCGAAACGCGCACCCTGGGCGATCACCAGCGACATCGACTGCCCCCCGGCGCTATATAGCACCGCCAGCCCGATCACCATCAACGCCAGCAGGGCGCCGAGCAGCGGCAGGTCGAGGGTGCGCAGGAAGCGCATCAGCAGGTCCAGCAACCAGCGCAGGATGATCGTCATGGGGTCGGCTCCGTCGCCGCGGCGGTCGCGGTCGGCGCCTGCGCTGGTGCCGGTAACGGGGTCGGATCGTCGACGTCCTCGATGCCCTCGGGCATCTTGCCCAGCAGCCATGCGTCGAACGCCGCGCGCGCGATCGGCGCGGCGGCGCTGCCGCCATAACCGCCGTGCTCGACTACCACCGCCACCGCGATCTTCGGGTCCTCGGCCGGCGCATAGCCGACGAACAGCGCGGTATGGCGCAGGTGGTACGGCAGCGAGTGCGGGTCGCGGCTGATGTCGCCCTTGCGACTGGAGCGCTGGGCGGTGCCGGTCTTGCCGGCGATCGTGTACGGCGCGCCGACGCCGATCGAGCGGGCGGTGCCGCGCGGGCCGTTGACGGTCATCACCATGCCCTCGTGGATCGCCTGCAGGTGTTCGGGGCTGTCGCTGATGAGGGCGCTGGCGGTGCCGGGCAACTCGCGCCAGGGCTCGCGGTAGCCGTCGCGACGGGCTTCCACCAGGCGCAACTCGTGCATGTCGCCGTGGTTGGCGATCGCCGCGGTCGCACGCACCAGTTGCAGCGCGGTGGCGATCCAGTAGCCCTGGCCGATGCCGGCGATCACGGTCTCGCCGGGATAGAACGGCTCGCTGCTGACCGAGCGCTTGTAGTCGCGCGACGGCACCACGCCCTCGTTCTCGCCGGCCAGGTCGATTCCGGTCTGCTCGCCGAAGCCGTAGCGGTGCATGAAGTCGGCGAACGTCTCGATGCCCATTTCCAGGGCGAGCTTGTAGTAGTAGGTATTGACCGACTGCGCGATCGACTGGCGCAGGTCGACCCAGCCGGCGCCACCACGGTGTGAGTCGCGGTAGCCGCGGCGCTGGCCGGGGATGAAGAATTCGCCGGTCGACAGGGTCTTGTCCTCGGCCTCGCGCAGGCCGCTGTCGAGGCCGGCCAGGGCCACCAGCGGCTTGACGGTGGAACCCGGCGGGCCGCCGCCGAGTACGTTGCGGTTGTACAGCGGCCGCGACGGGTCGTTGAGCAGCGCGTTGTAGTCAGTGTGGGAGATGCCGTTGACGAACAGGTTGGTGTCGTACGACGGCTTGCTGACCATCGCCAGCACCTGCCCGGTCTCCGGGTCGATCGCGACCGCCGAGCCGTCGGCATCGCCAAACGCGGCGACGATCGCGCGTTGCAGGTCGAGGTCGATCGACAGCCTGAGGTCGGCCCCGGGCACCGCCGGCACGCGCCCGACCAGCCCCATCGGCCGGCCTTCGACGTTGGTCTCGACCCGCTCAAAGCCGATCTGCCCGCGCAGCGCCTGCTCGTAGGAGCGCTCCAGCCCGGTCTTGCCGGTGTGGCTGAAGTTGACGATGTCCTCGCCCATCTCCTCGACATCGCCGGCATCGACCCGGGCGACATAGCCGATCACGTGGGCGAACAACGGGCCGTGCAGGTAGCGCCGGTTGAGGTAGGACACGATCTCCACGCCCGGGAAGCGCCAGCGGTCGACCGCGAAACGCGCCACTTCCTCCGGGGTGACCCGCATCTTCAGCGGGATCGGCTTGAAGCCGCGGGTGACCTTGCGGGTCTCGTGGAACTCGGCGATCTCCTCGGGCGACAACTCGATCAACCCGGCCAACGCCGGCAGCCAGTCCTTCGGATCACCGGCCTCGCTGGGGGTGACCTCGAGCCGGAACGCCGGCACGTTGTCGGCCAGGATCCGGCCCTGGCGGTCGTAGATCAGGCCGCGCCCGGGCACCACCGGCCGCAGCTTGACCCGGTTCTGCTCCGAGCGCAGCGCGTAGTCGTCGTACTGCCAGACCTGCAGGCGGAAATACCACAACGACAGTCCGGCCAGCGCCAGCACCACGCCGAGGAACGCCAGCGCGGCGCGGCGGCGGAACTGCTCGGCTTCGGCGACGGTGTTCTTCAGCAGGCGGCGCGAACGGCGCATCGCTCAACGCCTCCGCCAATGGCCCAGGCGCAAGGCGTCGATCAGCACGAACACCGGCGGCCACAGCAGCATGCCGACCAGCGGCGCCAGCCACGACAGCGCCGGCCCCGGCGCGATGCCGAGGGCGACATGGATCGCGGCAACCACTATGCGATCGTTCAACAACAGCCCGCCGATCGCCAGCGCCTGCTGCGACATCGGGAAGAACCGCAGGCGCGCACGGAAGCGCTGCAGGATGAACGCCATCACCACCAGCCGCAGCGCCTGCTCGCCGAGCAGGCTGCCGAACGTCAGGTCGGCGATCACCCCGACGATGAAGGCAAAACCCAGCCCGCTGCGATCGGGGTCTTCGATCACCCAGTACGCCACCACCAGCGCCAGCCAGTACGGCCGCAGCGGTTGCAGCGCCGGTGGCAATGGCAGCAGGCCGAGCAGCAGCGCGAGGATCACGCTGGCCGGCAGCAACCACGACGGGCGCTGGCGGCTCATCGGCGGGCCTCGACGGGCGGGGTGGCGTCGGGCTCGGCGTCCAGGGTCATCGCCGGATCGTCGACCGCCAGCGGTTCGGCGATGCCGATCGGCGGCCGCGCCGGCACCGTGCGCAGCAGCAGCACGTCGCGGCCGCGGTCGAGCTGCGCCGCCGGGCGCACTTCGCCCAACAGGAACGCGCGGCTGTCGTCGGGCCGCAGGGAGATGATGGTGCCGACCGGAAAGCCGGCCGGGAAGCGTCCGCCGAGGCCCGAGGTAACGAGCTTGTCACCGACCTTGATGTCGCTCGACAGCGGGATGCTCGGCAGCCGCAGCACGTCGGTGCGACCATCGCCATAGGCGACCAGTCGCACCCCGCTGCGCGCGACCGCGACCGGCACCGCGTGCGACGGGTCGGTCAGCAGCAGCACGATCGCGTGGGTCGGCTTCACCGCGATGATCTGGCCGACCACGCCGCCGGCGTCGATCACGCTCTGGCCGATGCGCACGCCGTCGTTGCTGCCCGAGTCCAGCACCAGCCGCTGCCGGGTCGGGTCCAGGTCGATGTCGAGGATCGGTGCCAGCTGCACGTCGAGGTTGCCGCGGCGGGCGGCGCCGAGCAGCTCGCGCAGCCGGGTGTTGTCGGCGGCCAGGGTCTGCAGGCGGGCGATCCGGGCGCTGTTGACCAGCAGCTCGTTGCGCAGGCGCTCGTTCTCGTCGGTCAGCTGGCTTAGCGTGCCGGCGTCGTCATACAGGGTCTCGGCGACCCGGCCGGGCCAGCCGGCGATCGTCCACAGCGGCTGCACCAGCAGCGAGGCCTGCGTGCGGGCCTGGCTCAGCCAGCCGCCGCGGTGGTCGAGCACCACCAGCACCACCGCCAGCGCCAGGTAGGCCAGCAGGCGCAGGGTCCCGGCGACTTCGCCGCCTCGGTTGGGCGTGGTGGGACCGGCGTAGGAAGGCACGTCAGCAGGTCAGTCGTTGGCGTCTTGAAGGAATCATCGGAGCGGGGGGTGTTGGCCCATGGATGGGCCTACGCAAACGGCCGCCGGCCGATTGCGGCCGGTCATTCCGGCGCGAAGAACTCATTGCCGTGCATGTCGACCAGCTCCAGCGCGCGACCGCCACCGCGGGCGACGCAGGTCAGCGGGTCGTCGGCGACCTGCACGTGCAGGCCGGTCTCCTCGCTGATCAGGCGGTCCAGGTCGGCCAGCAGCGCGCCGCCACCGGTCAGCACGATGCCGCGCTCGGCGACGTCGGCGCACAGTTCCGGCGGGGTCTGCTCCAGCGCCAGGCGGATCGCGGTGACGATCCCCGACAGCGGCTCGCGCAGCGCGTCGAGCACCTCGTTGGCGTGCAGGCTGATCATCTTCGGCACGCCCTCGGCGAGGTTGCGGCCTGAGATTTCGATCGAGCGCGGCTCGTCCTGCGGGTAGGCGCAGCCGATGTCGAGCTTGATCCGCTCGGCCGTGGCCTCTCCGATCAACGTCCCGTAGGTGCGTCGCACGTAGCCGATGATCGACTCGTCGAAACGGTCGCCGCCAATCCGCACCGAGGCCGAATAGACGATGCCGTTGAGCGCGATCACCGCGACCTCGGTGGTGCCACCGCCGATGTCGACCACCATCGAGCCGCGCGCCTCGGTCACCGGCATGCCGGCGCCGATCGCCGCGGCCATCGGCTCCTCGATCAGATAAACCTCGCGGGCGCCGGCCTCCTCGGCCGATTCCTTGATCGCGCGGCGCTCGACCTGGGTCGAACCGCACGGCACGCACACCAGCACCCGCGGACTGGGGCGGAGAAAACGGCTCTTGTGCACCTTGCGGATGAAGTGCTTGAGCATCTCCTCGGTGTAGGTGAAGTCGGCGATGACGCCGTCCTTCATCGGCCGGATCGTGGTGATGTGGCCGGGGGTGCGGCCGAGCATCTGCTTGGCCTCGGCGCCGACCGCGGCAACCGAGCGGTTGCCGCCGATGATCCGGTCCTGGCGTACCGCGACCACCGACGGTTCGTTGAGGACGATGCCCTGTCCGCGGACATAGATCAGGGTATTGGCCGTGCCCAGGTCGATGGACAGGTCGTTGGAGAACATGCCGCGAAACTTCTTGAACATCGTCGATTGTGCCGTCGAAAGGGCTGCCGGGAGCGATCGGCTAGCCTAGCAACCGGCCCCCGGCCGGGCAAGCTGGAACGACGCGGTTTCGGCGTTTTTTGCCCTGTCGCGGCAGGCGCCTGCGACGGCGGTCACGACTGGCCTCGGCACCGGTGCCGCGCCGCCGTCCGGCCGCGCGCGGCTGGTCGCCGGCCGGGGCAGCCGCTACCCTAGCCGCCGAGCGCCGACCGGCGCGTCGATTCCGCTCGCGGATTTCCCGCCGGATTTCCCTCCAAACCAGACCGGCGCGGCCCCGCGGCCGGCGCCACCGGAGTGCCCACGTCCATGTCCGTCCTGATCTGCGGCTCGCTGGCCTACGACACCATCATGGTGTTCCAGGACCAGTTCAAGAACCACATCCTGCCGGACAAGGTGCACATCCTGAACGTCTCGTTCCTGGTGCCGCGGATGCGCCGCGAGTTCGGCGGCTGCGCCGGCAACATCGCCTACAACCT
>JBOHYB010000004.1:0-96598 GCA_050737695.1 Lysobacter sp.
GCCTCGGCCTCACGCAGGAAGCCAATGATCTGTTCTTCGGTAAAACGCTTCTTCACGTCCAATCTCCTCGTCGTTGGGGATTGGACTCCAGATCGGCCTGCTACTCAAAACCGGGGGGACGTCGGATCGGCCGCGGATCCAATCATTGACAAGGTTGCACAGGTACTGCGGGCCGCCGGACTTGAGAATGTCACGGTTGAGGCCTAACAATTCGTTCAAGCCGAAACCCCTTCGTTACACCAAAGGCATGGCAGGAAAAGCTTGCCATGCCTTTGGCTCCACTACGCGGTTCGGCTTAACTCAGGCGTTAGGCCCGCATGACAGTTAACAGGAAGCCGATCTGGAAAGCGGTTCTGGTCGCCCCATTGGCGGCTCCCCTTTCAATCACTCTTGCCGCAGCTTGGGAATCGGTGTGGCTGTCTGGGCTATCGGGGCTTCGAGATGTTCCAGTCGCTGCGTTGTTCTTTTTCCTCTTTGGCGTACCGATCAGTTACGGTGTCATGCTGATTTTTGGCTTGCCTTATCTTGTCTGGCTTCGCTCCAAGGGTTGGCTCACTTGGGTTCCGGTCTGCGCTGGGGCAGCCGTTCTTGGCTCTGCTGCTTGGTCTGGCTACTGGCAACTGAGTCTGCGTCCGCCGTCGCTCGCAAGTACCATCCCAATTGGGGCACTTATCGGGCTCGTTGTCGGGGTTGCATTTAGCCTGGCTGCGGGCCTAACAATTCGTTCAAGCCGAACCCGCTTCGCTCCACCAACAACATGGCAGTAAAAGCTTGCCATGTTGTTGGCTCCGCTACGCGGGTCGACTTAACTCAGGCGTTATACGGTACTGCTCAAACAGTTCTGCGCTTGTTCCTTCTGCCGCATTGCTACAGCGTGACGGGCCGGCTCCGGCCAGAGTTCCTTCGGGCAGCAGTCGCGTCACGGGCACCGCACGGCTTCGGCAAGTGGCAACGTGAGGTGCGTCTCGTAATCGTTCTCGGGGGCTTCGGTTGCGGTAGGCTTGAGGCGTTCACGGTAGAGCCACGGTCATCGCGGCGGGTAGTGTTCAGGGGAGTGCGGTGTCTCGGCACTTGGCATCGGCAACACTCGCAACATCCCGGGCAGCACCGCATAACAAGTCATTCAAGCCGAACCCGCTTCGCGGCTTCGGACCAACTTTCTCCGCACTTTGCATCGTGCTCTGGTCTTTACCGTTCACGTTGCGGGTCGGCTTAATTCCGGCGTTATACGGTACTGCTCAAACAGTTCTGCGCTTGTTCCTTCGGCCGCATCACCGCAGCGTGCCGGTTCGGCTCCGGCCAGAGTTCCTTCGGGATTTTGCCGCATCGCTTCGGCAAGTCGGCAACGTGGAGTGCATCGCACAATCGTTCTCGGGGACTTCGGTTGCGGTACGCTTGAAGGGTTCTCGGTAGAGCCACGGTCACCGCGGCTGGTAGTGTTTCGGGGCGTGCGGGCCTTCGGGTGCGTGGCTGCGGTAACGCCTGCAGCATCCCAGGCAGCACCGCATAACAATTCGTTCAAGCCGAACTTGCTTCGCTACACCAACAACGTGGCAGGTAGAGCTTGCCACGTTGTCGGCTACGCTACGCAAGTCGGCTTAACTCAGGCGTTAGGGGGCAAACCATGCATCATTGGTTGTTGACTTTGCTGGCCTTAGTTCTTTCGGCATGTTCCGCGCCCAAGCCCGAGTCAGACGATGTTCGGTGGCACACGCACTGCGACAAACTCGACCCCTCTTATCAAGCCTGCTACGGTCCGGGCTGGTCTGATACCGAGCAAAAAAACCCGAACAAGTACTCGCTCTATAGAGTTACCGTAGAGCGCATCAACTCGGGACGTTCCACTACAGAGATATTTCGCAAAGAGTTCCCTGCGCAAGCGGTCTCGCCGCAGTTGTTGGGCCGCACAAAGCAGCCAGTTGTACGCTTTGACTCAGCTACTCACCGTGTCGTGTTCGACTTGGGCCAGCCCCAAGCGTCGTATACGTTGCCATGACCAGCTGCCCCCTAACAATTCGTTCAAGCCGAACTTGCTTCGCTCCACCAACAACATGGCAGGAAAAGCTTGCCATGGCTTTGGCTCCACTACGCAAGTCGGCTTAACTCAGGCGTTAGCTGCTACAGGCCACTTGCGTTGGCGTACGTCTTAACGTACGATCAACTTTAAATCGGAGCCTGCCATGACAGCCACTACCCTTACCGCCAGCGAAGCCCGCGCCAACCTCTATCGCTTGATGGATGAGGCAGCCGAGTCCCATCAGCCTATCCTCATCTCCGGCAAGCGCCACAATTCCGTGCTTCTCGCGGCGGAAGACTGGACTGCCATCCAGGAAACCCTGTTCCTGCTGTCTGTTCCCGGCATGCGCGAGTCCATCAAGACCGGCATGGCCGAGCCCATTGAGTCCTGCTCTGAGAAGCTTGACTGGTGAGTTGGCGCCTCGTCTTTACCAAACAAGCCCAGAAAGACGCACGCAATCTCAGTTCTGCCGGCCTCAAGGCCAAGGCTCAGTCGCTCTTAGCCGTGCTCGTGGAGAACCCTTTTCAGACACCTCCACCTTACGAGAAGCTGGTCGGAGATCTGGCCGGCGCGTACTCTCGGCGCATCAACATCCAGCATCGGCTCGTATACCAAGTCCTGGCGGCAGAGCACACAGTCAAAGTCTTGCGGATGTGGTCGCACTACGAGTAGCAGCTAACAATTCGTTCAAGCCGAACTTGCTTCGTTACACCAAAGCCATGGCAGAAAAAGCTTGCCATGGCTTTGGCTCCACTGCGCAAGTCGGCTTAACTCAGGCGTTAGGCCCCAAGAGCTCTTTAAGCTTTGGCTTCTCGTCTTCGGCAACACATCGAGGCCCTTCGACCCCAGTTGACTCGGCTTCGGTGGGCCTGGCTTCGGCCAATGCAGCGGGCGCGCCCGCACATCGCGGCGGCATGCTCGGCTTCGGCAAGTTCCGGCGCTCAACTAGTTCGGGCGCTTGCAGCAACAGCTCGCTTCGGTTGGCATCGCGCGGCATCATCGGGCGCGCTTGGAGTGCTCGGCTTCGGTTCAAGCGGAAGGACTTTCGGCCGTGGGGGTTCTCGCGCTAGTGTTGGCGGGTGAATTAACACTCCAAGTGCAACACCCCTGAGAGTTTGTGCATGCGGTCGGCGGGGGTCTGGAAGCCATAGCGTTTCCTCGGTCGTGTGTTCAGTTTAGCGGCCGCCTGGTCGCAGTCGGCCTGTCGTTTCCCAGACAGGCTTCGCCCTTTCCAGAAGTACTGCCGGAGTCGTTGAAGTTTTCGTTGCTGCCCCGCTCCCACGGGTGGTGCGGGTAGGCGAAGTAGCTGCGCACGCCGGTGGCGTCCTCGGTCTGTCGATAGCCGTGGAATTCCGTGCCGTTGTCCCAGGTGATCGTCGTGAACGGCAGGCCGCTGTTCTTGATCGCGCCAATCACCGCACGGCTCACAGCGCGCACCGTGCGGTGCGGTAGCCGAATCACCAACGCAAGGCCTGTAGCACGCTCGACCAAGGTCAAAAGGCAGGTGCGCTCGCCGCTGGCACCCATCACCGTGTCGCCTTCCCAATGCCCGACTTGCTGCCGAAGCTCAATCACACCAGGGCGGCTGTCGATCATCGCCTTACCGCCTAATTTCCCTCGTTTTTCAACACCATACGTGCGCTTGCGCCGGCGTTTACCGCCCTGCCGGAGCTGCTTGAACAAGCTGCCACCGGCGCGCTGATCCCGGCGAACGTACCGGTAGATCGTCATATGACTTAGCGTCACGCCCAGCCCTTCGGGCAAGTCCTTGGCGATCTGTTCCGGACTCCATTGCACCTCGCTCAGCCGAGCCTCGATGTGCGCGTACACCTCGGGGCCGTGGTGCTTCACCCGACGACTGCGGCTGCGCCGACCGTTCGCATGCTCCTGGGCCTTGCTCGGCACATAGAACGAGCGTCCCTTCGCAGCATTGAACGTCGCGTTACGACGAACCTCGCGACTGATGGTGCTTGGGGCTGCGCCCGAGGGCTTGGGCAATGGCACGGAACGTTCGCCCTTCCCGCCTCAACACGGACAGGGTGTATCGTTCCGGCTCGGTGAGCTGGTGGTACATACGGGATCGTCTCTTGCCGGAGAAATCCCTTCCAGTCTGCCAGCTCACCTCTTCTTTTCCGGGCGGCGCGGGTGTTGCACTTACTTTGTTAACCTGCGGGGCCTAACAAGTCGTTCAAGCCGAACCCGCTTCGCGGCTTCGGCAACACCGCCGCACTGGCTGGCGCGTCGTTCTCCGGTTCTTCGCGCAGCGGGTCGGCTTAATTCCGGCGTTAGCGCTGAGCCAACTAGTCTCGCGACGTGAGACAAGAACATGCTCAACTGCTGACGCGTTCATCTTGTACGCGCAAAACGGATATTGCTTATGTACTTCAAGACCTACAAAGATAGTTCTGGCTACTGGCGTTGGACGTTGTATGCGACCAACCACAAGAAGGTTGCAGACTCGGCTGAGGGCTACAACAACAAATCCGACTGCCAAGATGGGATTAGCCTGGTCAAGTCAACCAGCGCTTCCACGCCAGTCAACGAGTGAAAACAACGGGAGCGAGTGTAAGTCGCTCGCTCCCGTTGAGAGCCGTTCAGCTCTAACAATTCGTTCAAGCCGAACTTGCTTCGCTACACCGACAACGTGGCAGGTAAAGCTTGCCACGTTGTCGGTTACGCTACGCAAGTCGGCTTAACTCAGGCGTTAGGCGGCCTCTGGAGATTCAAGTGTTCGGACTGTTTAAGTCAGCTTCGTTCTCTGACCCGTCGCTCGGTAAGATGGTTCGTTCCCGCGGCTTGTGGCGCGGCACGCTGCAATTAGATTCCGGCCCCACGCCGCTCGTCTTGGCAAGCGATCGCACCGCACCCCACCCGGCAGCCATCGCCGCCGCCTGCGACGTGAAAACCCAACTTCCTAGCTGGCGCTCCGCAATCGAGACTGCGTTGTTTGAGCACTACGAGCCTTGCACCGAGGCATTAGCCGCTGGTGAAGCTCCCGAAACAAGTGGGCCATTCCCGCGCATCACGTCAGCCTCTGGCGTTTGGCCGCACGTCGCACTCGAGTTCATCTCTGTTTCGCTGCTGGGCGGATCTCTCACAACCGAGCTTGGCTACACCGCCGCATGGGACGAGGAGCATACGTTGGGCGCTCGGCTCCAGGGCGGTACGTTCGCAGAGTTGTGCGGCAGTGTGTTGTCGCCATGAGCGGCCGCCTAACAATTCGTTCAAGCCGAACTTGCTTCGCTCCACCAACAACATGGCAGAAAGAGCTTGCCATGTTGTTGCCTCCACTACGCAAGTCGGCTTAACTCAGGCGTTAGGCGTCACAGGGGAGTTCATGGCGAACAAATTGACGAAGAGCACTCTGTTCACTCGTTACGGCCTGCTTCTCAAGAGCCAAGCTTCGCTGCTGTGCAGAAGTTCTTCGCCAAAGGCCAGATTGGCTCATCACCTGACTTTGCCATCGTCAAGTTCGGTGACATGAACGATCATGTGATTACCGTTCATAACTTCGGTGACGACTTTGCATCCTGCGTGCAGGTATCAGACGATTTAAACGTGGCAGCGTGCTAGGAGACAGATAGCTCTGGTTGTCTCAATGTTTGCTGGGTTGGTCCCTGGGGCCGGGCCGCACGGCGGCGCTGACCCGCGGAGCGTTGGGCGCCGCGCTACGCACCCGCAAGCCCGAGGTGGACACGGTGTTCCATAGCGATCGTGGCATCGAGTTTCTGGCCGGCGACTTCAAGCGGCAACTGGAGCGTGCCGGTCTGGTTCAGTCGGCCAACCGTCCCCGACGGATGACCGACAACACACACATGGAATCGTGGAACAAGTCGATGAAGTCGGACATGTATCACCGCCGCAGCTTCGACAACGACCATGCCCTGCGCCAAGCCATCCACCGTTACATCGACTTCTATAACCACCGCCGTCTACACTCGGCCTTGGGGTATCAATCACCTGCCGATTTTGAGCGCCAATGCGCCTAACCGTTGGGTGTCCACTTTTTCGAAGGAAGTCCCCAACGCCACTTTCCGTGGAAGTTGTCGATATCGATCGCTCCAGCCATGCCAAGGCCACTGTTGAAGCCTGAAATTTCATCGCGTCTGCCAGGTATTCAGGCGCATGCCTTACATTTGGCCCGGTCGTTGCCGGATATCCGGTTCCACTCAAGGAGGAGTCCATGAACCTGCCCGCCAGCTGTTTGCTGTTGCTATGTCTGCTGATGCCAGTTTCGTCGTTGGCGGCGGACGATGCGGACCCACCGCGACTCATGCTGGCCACGAGCTACGAGGCCGGCGTCGTGGTATCCGACTACTGGGTCAGTGAGAAGCTCGACGGCGTGCGGGGCCATTGGGACGGGCATGCGCTGCGCACCCGTGGCGGCTATCCGGTCAACGCGCCCGCGTGGTTCACCCGTGGCTGGCCGGCGGTGCCGATGGATGGCGAACTGTGGCTGGGCCGCGGACGTTTCGATGAGGTCAGCGGTCTGGTGCGCGCTCTTGCGCCGGCCGACGAGCGCTGGCGGCAGGTCCGTTTCATGGTGTTCGACCTGCCCGGCCACTGCGGGCCTTTCGAGGCGCGCGTGCTGCGGATGCGGACGCTGCTGGCGGCCGCCGATATCGCCTGGCTGCGGCCGGTGGCGCAGCGGCTCGGAACGGATGCCGCCAGTCTCGATGACCGTCTTGAAGCGATCGTCGTCGCCGGCGGCGAGGGACTGATGCTGCATCATCGCGACGCCCGTTACCGGGTCGGTCGCAGCGATGACCTGCTCAAGTACAAGCCCTACCAGGATGCCGAAGCGCGGGTGGTGGGGCACACCGCCGGACGCGGCAAGTACGTGGGCATGCTCGGTGCACTGGTCGTGGAGCGGGCGGATGGGTTGCGGTTCCGGCTCGGCAGCGGCTTCACCGACGCGCAGCGCGCGGACCCGCCGGCGATGGGGGCCTACGTGACATACCGCTACAACGGGCTGACTCCGAACGGCGTGCCGCGGTTCGCGCGGTTCCTCCGGGTCCGCCATTTGCTGCCGCCCGCCGATCCGGAGTGAGCGCGCCCGGAGCGTGTGCCGGCCCTAGCGATTCCCCGAGAGCAGCGCTTCCAGCACCGCCATGCGCGCGGCAACACCATTGCCGACCTGCCTGAGCACCAGCGATTGCGGGCCGTCGGCGACCTCGTCGGTGATCTCGATGCCGCGATTGATCGGCCCGGGATGCAGGACCACGGCGTCCGCAGCCGCACGACGCAGGCGGGCGGCGGTCAGGCCGTAGTCGCGGTGGTAGTCGTCGAGCGAGGCGATCAGGCCATCGTCCATGCGTTCGCGCTGCAGGCGCAGCATCATCACCGCGTCGACGCCGTCGAGCGCGGCATCGAGGTCGTGGCCGACGCTGCAGCCGTCGAGGGTGGCATCGTCGGGCAGCAACATTTGCGGGCCACAGACGCGGATCTCGCCGGTGCCGAGCGCGCGCAGTGCGTGCAGGTCGGAGCGGGCGACGCGCGAATGCCGGACATCGCCGACGATCAGCACCTTGAGCCGGCTGAAGTCGTCGCCCTTGGCCTGGCGCAGGGTCAGCATGTCGAGCAGGCCCTGGGTCGGGTGTGAGCTGCGGCCGTCGCCGGCGTTGACCAGGCCGGTACCGGGGTTGGCGACTTCGGCCAGGGCGGCGACGGCGCCATCGTCTTGGTGGCGGATAATGAAGCCGCGCACGCCCATCGCCTCGATGGTCTTGAGGGTATCGCGGGCGGTCTCGCCCTTGCGGGCCGAGGAGGTCGACACGTCGAAGTTGAGTACGTCGGCGCCGAGCCGCTGGGCGGCGAGCTGGAAGCTCAGGCGGGTGCGGGTGGACGGCTCGAAGAACAGCGTGCAGATCGCGGTGCCGGCGAGCGCCTGGCGATCGTCGTGGCCGTCGGCGAAATGCTGGGCGCGGTCGAGCAAGGCAATCAGCTGGGTGCGCGGCAGGTGTTCGAGCGTCAGCAGGTGCTGCAGCGCGCGCGGGGTGTCGGCGAGGTGGGTCATGCGGTCCTTCGACGGCTCAGGTCGGGCGATCGGGATTGGCGGCGGGCCGGGCGGCAAGCTTGGTGATGTCGATGGCGTCCTCGGGCGCGGCCAGCCAGCGCTCGACGATCACCGCCGCAGCGACCGCGTCGAGCGCGTCGGCATCGCGGCGGCGCTTGCGACCCTGGGCGCGGTCGCTGGCGAAGCGTTGCGCGGCCTCGATCGAGCTGGAGCGTTCGTCGACCAGCACCACCGGCATTTTGTAGCGCGCGTGCAGCTCTCGGGCGAAGGCGTGGGCACGTTCGCGTGCGGGCTGGTCGCCATCGTCGAGCGTCAGCGGGTCGCCGACGATCAGGCCGTCGGGTCGCCATTCCTGTCGCAGGCGGTCCAGCGCGACCCAGTCGGGGCCGGGGCCGTGGACGTCGATCACCGCCAGTGCGCGGGCATGGTGGCCGAACGCGCTGCCGACGGCGACGCCAATCCGGCGCGAACCGACATCGAAGCCGAGCACGGTCCCATCGCGGCGGATCGGGGTCGCGCCCGGGTGGTCGACGGTGGTTCCGGCCGTGCTCATGCGTGGCCGGAATAGTCGGCCAGGTGGGCGAAGTCGACCCCGATGCGGCCGGCCGCGGCCTGCCAGCGCGTGTCCAGCGGCAGGTCGAACAGCAGTTCGGCATCGGCCGGCGCGGTCAGCCAGTCGTTCTCGCTCAGTTCCTGTTCGAGCTGGCCGGAATCCCAACCGGCGCAACCCAGCGCGACCACCATGTGCGCCGGCCCCTCGCCGCGCGCCATCGCTTCGAGGATCTCGCGCGAGGTGGTCAAAAACAGCGCGTCGGTGATCGCCAGGGTCGAATCCCATTGCATGCCGCCGTCGTGCAGGACGAAGCCGCGCTCCGGATGCACCGGCCCGCCGGCGAGGACGATCTGTCCGCGCATCGCATCGCTACCACCTTCCACACCCATCTGCCCCAGCACCTCGCCAAGCGTGTACTCGGACGGGCGGTTGACCACGATGCCCATCGCGCCGTCGGAGTCGTGCTGGCAGATCAGTGCCACGCTGCGCGAAAAGTTGGTTTCGGCCAGCGACGGCAACGCGATCAGCAACTGGTTGGCCAGCTGGGTCGGGACGAGGGGGGTGGGCGTTTCAGGCATGGCGCCATTCTATCGCGGCGCCCATGGATACGCGCCGTGAGGGTGGGCGTAGGATTGGTGGTTCGGCCCCATCGGAGTTGCCCATGCCCGCCCTCACCGTCGCGCGCACCCCGCGCCTGCTGACCCTCGCCTGCCTCGCCGGCCTGGCCCTGGCCGGCTGCCAGCCCGGCACGTCCGACACCGCCCCGGCGACCACCGCCGAGACCCCGGAGACCAGCGGGCAGAGTTACGCCGAAGCCCATGCCGGTGACTACGCCGTGGTGCCTTTGAGCGCCGACCTGTCGGCGTTCGACGCGCGCGGCAAGCGCATGATCGCCAAGCTGGTGCAGGCCTCCGCGGTGATGGACGACCTGTGGTGGCAGCAGTCCTGGGATGGCGACCGCGAGGCTCTGCTGGAGCGCGCACCGGATGAAGCCACCCGCGAGCTGGTGCGGATCAACTATGGCCCGTGGGATCGCCTCAACGAGGACACGCCGTTCATCGAAGACGTGCCGCCGCGCCCACCGGGCGGCACGTTCTACCCGGTCGACATGAGCAAGACCGCGTTCGCCGCCGCCGACCTGCCCGACAAGACCTCGCACTACACCCTGCTGCGCCGCGAGGACGGCGAACTGGTCACGGTGCCGTACCAAGAGGCCTACCGCGCCGACCTCGAACGCGCCGCGACGCTGCTGCGCGAAGCCGCCGAGCTCAGCGACGACAAGAGCTTCGCCAACTATCTCGACATGCGCGCCGATGCATTGCTGGACGACGAGTTCCGCGCCAGCGACATGGCCTGGATGGAGATGAAGAGCAACCCGGTCGACATCGTGATCGGCCCGATCGAGACCTACGACGACCAGTTGTTCGGCTACAAGGCGTCGTACGAGGGGCTGGTGCTGATCAAGAACCAGGAGTGGAGCGACCGGCTCGCCCGCTTCGCCGCCTTCCTGCCGGCGCTGCAGCGGGGCCTGCCGGTCGACGCGAAGTACAAGGCCGAAACCCCCGGTTCCGACGCCGACCTCGGCGCCTACGAGGCGGTGTACTACGGCGGCAACGCCAACGTCGGCGCCAAGACCATCGCGATCAACCTGCCCAACGACGAGGCGGTGCAACTGGCCAAGGGCACCCGGCGGATGCAGCTGGAAAACGTCATGCGCGCCAAGTTCGACAAGATCCTGGTACCGATCGCCGAGCTGCTGATCGCCGACGACCAGCTCCAGCACGTCACCTTCGACGCGTTCTTCGGCAACACCATGTTCCACGAGGTCGCGCACGGGCTCGGGATCAAGAACACCCTCGACGGCGAAGGCACGGTCAGCGACGCGCTGAAGGAGTACGCGTCGAGTTTCGAGGAGGGCAAGGCCGACATCCTCGGGCTGTACATGGTCGACGCGCTGAGCCGCCAGGGCGAGCTGGAGGAAAGCGAGCTGATGGATGCGTACGTCACTTTCCTCGCCGGGATCATGCGCTCGGTGCGCTTCGGCGCCAGCGACGCGCACGGCAAGGCCAACATGCTGCGGTTCAACTATTTTGCCGACGCCGGCGCGTTCAGCCGGGACCCGGAGACCGGCAAGTACCGGGTCGATTTCGAGAAGATGCGCGAGGCGATGAACGCGCTCAGCGCCAAGCTTCTGACCGTGCAGGGCGACGGCGATTACGCCGAGGCGAAACGCATGACCGATACGCTCGGAATCATCAAGCCGGAGTTGGAGGCGGACCTGGCGAAGCTGGATGCGGCAGGGATTCCGATCGATGTCCGGTTCGAGCAGGGGCTGGAGGTGCTTGGACTATCGGAATATGCCGACGCCTCCGACCCCGCCTCCGGGGAGTGAGGCATGCCCGACTATTGCGACAGCGCCCCGGGACATCCGTTGCACGGGCCGTACCACGATGAGGAATACGGTTTCGTCCAACGCGACGAGGCGGTGTTGTTCGAGCGCCTGTTGCTGGAGATCAACCAGGCCGGCCTGAGCTGGGAAACGATGCTGCGCAAGCGCGAGGGTTTCCGCCTTGCCTACGACGGCTTCGATGTCGACACGGTCGCGGCCTATGGGGAGGCGGAGCGTGCGCGCCTGCTCGCCGACGCCGGGATCATCCGCAACCGCCTGAAGGTCGACGCCGCGATCCACAACGCACGGGTGATCCAGCGCCTGCGTGGATCGCACGGGAGTTTTGCCGGATGGCTCGACGCGCATGTGATGTCCGGTGGCGCCCGGCGCGACAAACCCGACTGGGTGAAGCTGTTCAAGCAGACGTTCCGCTTCACCGGTGGCGAGATCACCGGCGAGTTTCTGATGAGCCTGGGCTACCTGCGCGGCGCGCACCGGAAGGATTGCCCGGTGTTCGGGTGCACGCTGGCGGCCGGGGCGCCCTGGTCGTTACCAACCTGAGCATCGGGCTTCTGTAGGAGCGGCTTTAGCCGCGATCGGCAGCTGGCGCGGGCGCACAATTCCAGATCGCGGCTGAAGCCGCTCCTACATGCCCGGCGCAAGCGCGATCAGCGGATCTCGGCGACCTCGACCCCGTCCATGCCCTGCGACAGCGTCTTGGCATCGCCACCTTGGGCGAGCTTGATCCGCAGGCGCACCTCGTTCTGCGAGTCGGCGTAGCGCAGGGCGTCCTCGTAGCTGATCTCGCCGGCCTGGAACAGCTCGAACAGCGCCTGGTCGAAGGTCTTCATGCCCAGTTGCACCGACTCCTTCATCACTTCCTTGAGCTTGTGGATCTCGCCGTCGCGGATGTAGTCCTGCACCAACGGGGTGCCGAGCATGATCTCCATCGCGACTCGACGGCTCTTGCCGTCCGGGGTCGGGATCAACTGCTGCGCGACCACGCCCTTGAGGTTCAGCGACAGGTCCATAAGCAACTGGCCGCGGCGGTCCTCGGGGAAGAAGTTGATGATGCGGTCCATCGCCTGGTTGGCGTTGTTGGCATGCAGCGTGCACAGCACCAGATGGCCGGTTTCGGCGAAGGCGATCGCGTGGTCCATGCCCTCGCGGGTGCGCACCTCGCCGATCATGATCACGTCCGGCGCCTGGCGCAGAGTGTTCTTGAGCGCGTTCTCCCAGCTGTCGGTGTCGATGCCGACCTCGCGCTGGGTGATGATGCAGCCCTCGTGTTTGTGCACGAACTCGATCGGGTCCTCGATGGTGATGATGTGGCCGGTCGAGTTCTGGTTGCGGTAGCCGATCATCGCCGCCAGCGAGGTCGACTTGCCCGTACCGGTGGCGCCGACGAAGATGATGATGCCGCGCTTGGTCATCGCCAGGGTCTTGATCACCGGCGGCAGGCTCAGTTCCTCGATGCTCGGGATCTTGGTCTCGATCCGGCGCAGCACCATGCCGACCTGGTTGCGCTGGTAGAAGCACGACACGCGGAAGCGGCCGACGCCGGCGACGCCGATCGCGAAGTTGCTCTCGTGGGTCTTCTCGAACTCCTCGCGCTGCATCGGGTTCATCACGTTGAGCACGAGGTCGCGGCTCTGCTGCGGCGTCAGCGGGTTCTGGGTGATCGGCGACAGCTTGCCGTTGACCTTCATCGACGGCGGCATGCCGGCGGTGATGAACAGGTCGGACGCCTTCTGGTGCGCCATCAGCTTGAGGAACGAGGTGAAGTCGATGCTGCCGGAGACGGTCGTGCTGGCGGTGGTGCTCATTGCGGTCTTCCCCTTGCCGCCGGACCGATGTCCGCCGGCTGATGTCATGTCAGTCGAACAGGCGCTTGTCCTTGGCGTACTCGCGGGCCTGCGGGCGCAGGATCAAGCCGCGCTTGACCAAGTCTTGCAGGTGCTGGTCCAGGGTCATCATGCCGGACTGCTGGCCGGTCTGGATCGACGAATACATCTGCGCGACCTTGTCCTCGCGGATCAGGTTGCGGATGGCCGGGGTGCCGACCATTATCTCCCACGCTGCGGTGCGGCCGCCGCCGACCTTCTTCAGCAGCGCCTGGCTGATCACCGCGCGCAGCGACTCCGACAGCATCGAGCGCACCATCGGCTTCTCGCCGGCGGGGAACACGTCGATGATGCGGTCGACGGTCTTGGCCGCCGAACTGGTATGCAGGGTGCCGAACACCAGGTGGCCGGTTTCCGCGGCGGTCAACGCCAGCCGGATGGTCTCCAGGTCGCGCAACTCGCCGACCAGGATGTAGTCGGGGTCCTCGCGCAGCGCCGAGCGCAACGCCTCGTTGAAGCCGTGGGTGTCGCGGTGGACCTCGCGCTGGTTGATCAGGCACTTCTGCGAGGTGTGCACGAACTCGATCGGATCCTCGACCGACAGGATGTGCGCGTACTCGTTCTTGTTGATGTGGTCGATCATCGCCGCCAGCGTGGTCGACTTGCCCGAACCGGTCGGCCCGGTCACCAGGATCAGGCCCTGCGGCTGGTCGATCAGCTCCTTGAAGATCCGCGGCGTGCCGAGATCCTCCAGCGTCAGCACGTCCGACGGAATCGTGCGGAAGACCGCGCCGGCGCCGCGGTTCTGGTTGAACGCGTTGACGCGGAAGCGGGCCAGCCCGGGGATCTCGAACGAGAAGTCGACCTCGAGGAACTCCTCGAAGTCGCGCCGCTGCTTGTCCGACATGATGTCGTAGACCAGCGCGTGCACCGCCTTGTGGTCGAGCGCCGGGATGTTGATCCGGCGGACGTCGCCGTCGACCCGGATCATGGGCGGCATGCCGGCCGACAGATGCAGGTCGGATGCCTTGTTCTTGACCGAAAACGCCAACAGTTCGGCGATATCCATGCGTGCTCCCCTGCACTGCAAATGATGTGTGGCTGGCAAGCCAGCCCCCCCTACGCGGCAGTATAGCCCCGGACTTGCGCCGTCAATCCAGCCCGCCATCACAGGATCAAACGACGTGCCAACGCATGCCCTGAATGCCATCTCCCGAATGCTGGTTAACGCGGCGCGCGACGCCGGCCGGCCGCCGCCGCGCCTGCTCGCGGTCAGCAAGACCCAGCCGGCGGCCGCGGTCGCGGCGCTGGTCGCGCTCGGCCAGCGCGCGTTCGGCGAAAACTACGTGCAGGAGGCCGCGGCCAAGCAGGCGGAGTTACAGCAAGCTGAACCGGGAGCGCCGCCGCTGGAATGGCACCTGATCGGCCACCTGCAATCCAACAAGGCGCGCGAGGCGGCGACGCTGTTCGACTGGGTGCAGACCGTCGACCGGGCCAAGCTGGTCGCCGCACTGGCCCGCCACCGCGACCCGGCGCGCGGGCCGCTGAACGTGCTGGTCCAGGTCAACATCGACGACGAGGCCAGCAAGCACGGCTGCCGGCCGGACGAGGTCGAAGCGCTGGCAATGGAGATTGTGGCGAGCGAACCGGCATTGCGACTGCGCGGACTGATGGTGATCCCGACCCCGCATGACGACCCCGAACTGGCGCGCCCGGCGTTCCGGCGCAGCCGTGCCCTGTTCGACGCCATGCGCGAGCGCCACCCGGACATCGACACCCTGTCGATGGGGATGAGCGGTGACGCCGCCATCGCGATCGCCGAGGGCGCGACGATGGTCAGGATCGGCACCGCGCTGTTCGGCGTTCGGGAGGCACCACCGGCCGCGCCCTCTTACACTGGGCGCTGATTCGTACCGAAGGCCCCACCCATGACCCATCCAGCCAACCAGACCGACTCCCCCGTCGTCGCCTTCATCGGCGGCGGCAACATGGCGCGCAGCCTGATCGGCGGGATGATCGCGCGTGGCGCCGACCCGGTGCGGGTGCGGGTTGCCGAACCGGTGGAGGCATTGCGCGACGCACTGAAGGCCGATTTCGGC
This sequence comes from Lysobacter sp., assembly GCA_050737695.1. Classification (GTDB taxonomy): domain Bacteria; phylum Pseudomonadota; class Gammaproteobacteria; order Xanthomonadales; family Xanthomonadaceae; genus Novilysobacter. Next base: position 14,919 of record JBOHYB010000004.1, read on the forward strand.
GTGCCCTGCTTCGCCACCGCCAGCGAGGCAGTCGAAGGCGCGTCGGTGTGGCTGCTGGCGGTCAAACCGCAGGTCATGCGCACGGTCTGTGGCGAACTGACGCCGGTCGCCCAGGCCACCCGGCCGGTCGCGATCTCGGTGGCCGCCGGCATCACCTCGTCGCAGTTGTCCAACTGGCTCGGCGGCGACGTCGCGGTGGTGCGGGCGATGCCGAACACTCCGGCCCTGCTCGGTGCCGGCATCACCGGCCTGTTCGCCAACGACCGCACCGATGCCACCCAGCGCGAGCAGGCGGCGACATTGCTTGACGCGGTCGGGCCCGTCGTATGGATCAATGATGAGGCGCAGATGGACGCGGTCACCGCGGTTTCCGGCAGCGGACCGGCCTACGTGTTCCTGCTGGCCGAGGCGATGCAGGACGCCGGCGTGAAGCAGGGTCTGCCGACCGACACCGCCCGCCAGCTCGCCAGCCAGACTCTGCTCGGCGCGGCGAAGATGCTGACCGAGCTGGACGAGACGGCCGCGGAGTTGCGCCGGAAAGTCACCTCGCCCGGCGGCACCACCCAGGCCGCGATCGAGACCTTCGAGGCCGGCGGCCTGCGCGAGCTGGTCGACCGCGCGATCACCGCCGCCACCGAGCGTGGCCGCGAGTTGTCGGCGGCGAACGACGACTAAGCCGACCATCGCACTCGATCGCCACCCGATCGCAACCCAAGGAGATCCCATGCGCATTACCCCCCGTCAGCTTGCCGGCGCGTTGCTGTTGACCATGCTGTCGCTGGCCGGCTGCGACAGCGAACCCGCGCCGCGTGTCGCGACCCCGCTGACGGCGCCGCAGGAAGCCACCCTGCAGGCCGGCGACACCGCCATCCGCGCCAGCGTGGTCCAGACCTCGGCGCTCAACAACGCGGTCGCCCGCCAGTACGGGATCGAGCGCGACGACGAGATCGTGATGCTGCTGGTGGGCCTGCGCCAAGGGCCGGCGGCCGAGGAAACCTCGGTGGCGGCGACGGTCACCGCGACCGTGACCGACCTGCGCGGGCAGAAGCAGGTGATCGAGATGCGCGAGCTGCATAGCGGCGAGCTGGTGGACTATGTCGGCACGGTGGCGGTGTCGTTGCCCGACACGCTGGCGTTCGAGCTGTCGATCGCGCGCGAGGGCAAGCCGACCTCGACGATGCAGTTCAGTAGGGAGTTTTTCCCGCAGTAGCGGACGGTTCCGTTGTCCAGCAGGCCCCCTCGGTTGTCCGACTGGACTTCCTTCGGTCGTAGGAGCGACGTCAGTCGCGACTTCCATACGCCCCGATCGTTCGCGCGTTCGCGACTTACGTCGCTCCTACAAAAACCGAAGCAGGAGTTACGGGGGGCGGGTGAGCTTGTTGCAGGTCGCACTGCGTTGGGTCTCGCTCGATGCCAGTTCCGCCGCCGTTCGGGCCAGCTGTTCGTGCCAGCGACAATCCTCGACCGCACCGGCTTGCGCAATCTCCAGCGCCGCGCGCGCTTCGGCGCTGCAGCCCAGCTCGCCGAGCACACTCGCGTAATTGTTGCCCAGCACCGGGTCTTCCGGCGCCAGCGCAAGACCGTCGCGGTAGTGCGATGCGGCGTCGACATGCTCACCAATGCCGTAGGCGTGGTTGCCCAACGCCAGATGGGTACGCGGGTCGTCCGGCCAGCGCGTGATCGCTGCGCGGTACGCGGGCGCAGCCGCCTCGGCGCCGGCCACGGCTTCAAAATCCGCCACCGCAGCGAGGTACTTCGGCGCCTCGGCGCGTGCGGGCAGTTCGCCCGGCCGCAACGCCAGCAAGCCCCAGCGTCCGGCCCAGTCCCAGGTCCGCAGAAACTTCGGCGCCGCCACCTGCAGGCCGCGCTCGGTGCCGCTGTTGAGGATCACCTCGTTGCGCGCCGGGTCGGTGCCGACCAGCACCGCGTAATGCCAGCGCGGTGCACTGCGCACCAACAGGTTCTGCAGCACCAGCACCGGGCGTCCGGCCTGCAGCTCGGCCAGCAAGGCGTCGGTGGTCGGCTCGATCACATAGGGAATGCGGCCGGCTCGGCGCGTCGCCGCCACCAATTCCAGTTGCAGGCTGCCCTCGCGACCGGGCAGGTAAACCTGCGGCACCAGTGCCTCGGGACTGGTCTGCACGCCGCTGTCGACCAGCACTGTCGCCAAAGCGGCAGGACCGCACTGGTACTGGTCCTGCGGGTAGAACGGCACGTCGGCCAGCCGCACCGGCTCGACCGGCGCTCCGGCCGACGAGCCCGAGTGCGCCAGCTGCCAGGGCGGGTTGATCGTCGCGCAGGCCGGCAACAGCAGCGCGACGGCGAGCACGAGGCCCGCCGCGCGGGATGGCGAGCGGCGCGGAAGGCCAGCTGGCGGCATCAGACCCGGTTGAAGATGTTGATGACGCCGACCAGTTCGAGGATCAGCAGCACCACGAACACCACGCCGATCACCGCCAGCGCGCCGCCACCGGCCGGCAGTTGCTCCAATTCACCTTGCATGCGCAGCAATTCGGCGTCGCTGAGCGCGGCGATGCGGGTGTCGGCATCGGCCGGGTCGACACCCAGCTGGCGCATCGCCTGACGTACGTCGTCGCGCGCGAGCGAGGCGCGGACGTCGGCTTCGGTGCTGGCTCGCATTTCCGCCGACAGCGCCTGCTGGGTGCTGATGACGCTGGCGGTCGCGGGATTGACGACCATCGACAACGCCAGCGAACCGATCAGCAAAGGCGTGGCTACGTACTTGCGGAACATGGGCAACTCCCTGATTTTGAGTACGGAACTCATGGATGTCGGAGATATGCCACAACCGGCGTGAAGGCGGTCTTGCGTGCGTTCACGAAACCGCCGATCAGCCGTGGCGCACCGCCCAGTCGCGCACGATCGCGGCGATCGCGCCGACCCCGTCGGTCAACGCCGCCGGGCCGGGCTGCAGGATCATCGGCGACTTGATTTCATGCAGCTCGCCATCGCGCACCGCCGGGATCGCCTCCCAGCCGGGCCGCGCGGCGACCTTCTCGGGGCGGAACTTCTTGCCGCACCACGAGCCGAGGATGATGTCGGGCGCACGCCGGACAACTTCGGAGGGGTCTTCGAGGATGCGCTGTTTCGCCAGCGATTCCGCGGCGCGCTCGGGAAAGATGTCGTCGCCGCCGGCGATGCGCACCAGTTCGGCGACCCACTGGATGCCGCTGATCAAAGGCTCGTCCCATTCCTCGAAATAGACCTTCGGTCGCCGCGGCAACCGCGACGCCGCCTCGGCGATGCCATCGAGCCCGCGTCGCAGATCGTCGGCGTAGGCATTGGCCTTCTCCGCCGCGCCGACCAGCGCGCCGAGCCGGCGGATGTAGTCGACGATGCCATCGACGCTGCGGTGGTTGCTGATCCAGACTTCGACTCCGTGACGGATCAGCTCGGCGGCGATGTCGGCCTGGATGTCGGAGAAGCCGATGACGAAGTCCGGTTCGAGCTTGAGGATCTCGCCGATCCTGGCGCTGGTGAACGCGCTGACCTTGGGCTTGTGCTTGCGCGCGATCGCAGGGCGCACGGTGAAACCGCTGATGCCGACGATGCGGTCCTGCTCGCCAAGCGCGTACAGGGTCTCGGTCGGTTCCTCGGTCAGGCAGACGATGCGTTGGGGGCCCATTCGTTTATTGTGCCTGCTTGGCGCATGGAGCCCAATCGAATGCACGTCGCGGAAATGCTGTTGCTGGCGCTGATCCTCGCGTTTCCACTGCTCGACAACGGGTTGGCGCGCATCGGCCGCGGCAACACGCTCCATGGCTACTACTGCACCGTATTGGCCTTGTGGCTGCCGACGGTGTGGCTGCTGGTCCTGTATGCCAACCGCCAGCTATCGGTGCCGGATCTCGGCTTGAGCCTTCCGCAAGGCTGGCCATTGCTCGCATGCATCGCTGCCCTGCTCCTGCTTGCCGGCTACATCCTGGTGGCGGTGCGCGCGGTTGCCACCGACAGGGAGACGGCGCAACTGGTGGCGGCGAAGCTCCAGGATCATCGGGAACTGTTGCCCGCCACCCGCGAGCAAGCCCTGGTGTTCTGCCTGATGGTGTCGACCTCGGCCGGCTTCTGCGAAGAACTGCTGTTCCGCGGTTACCTGTTGCCGTTGCTGCGCGAACACCTCGGCCTTGCCGCCGCCGTGTTGGCGAGCAGCCTGTGCTTCGGTCTCTGGCACGCCTACCTTGGCTGGAAAGCGGTGACGCGCACCACCCTGCTCGGCCTGCTGCTGGCAGGCGTCTTCCTCGCCACCGACAGTCTCTGGGCCGCGATCGCATTGCATGTGCTGATCGACATCTACAGCGGCCTGCTGGCCTATTTCGCGTTGCGCGAGGCGCCTGCGATCAGCCGACAAAGCTCGACGGCCTGACGGCGAACCTCACGGGTACAGCATCCGCCTGGACCATTCGCCGGCGAGGTCGCTCTCGTACAGCCAGCGCTCGTGCAGGCGAAACTGCGCGCCGTACCAGAACTCGATCATCCGCGGGCGCACCCGCAGCCCGGTCCAGCGCGGCGGGCGCGGGACGTCGCGGCCGTCGAACTCCTGTTCCAGTTGGGCCACGCGCTCATGGAACTGCTCGCGCGACTCCAGCGTTTCCGACTGCTTCGACGCCCAGGCGCCGATCTGGCTGCCGCGCGGGCGCCTGGTGAAGTAGGCATCGGCCTCGTCGTCGCCGACGATCTCGACCGGCCCCTCGATCCGCACCTGCACGCCATCGCGGACCCGCGGCCAGTGGAACAACAGCGCGGCGTGCGGGTTGGCCTGCAGCTCGCGCCCCTTGCGACCGTCGAGGTGGGTGTAGAACACGAAACCGCGCGCGTCGCGCGCCTTCAGCAGCACGGTGCGCGCCGACGGCCGGGCGTCGAGGCCGGCAGTGGCGAGGGTCATCGCGGTGGGGTCGGGTTCGCCGGCGGCGCGCGCCTGCTCGAACAGTTCGGCAAAGGTGGCGTGGGCTTCGGACAGCAGGTCGGGAGGGCTCATTGCGATATTCTGATCCGATGACATCAAGCCCACAGATTACCCCGCCGGGCACCGCCCCCCAGGCCGCCGGCTACACCCCGGCGTTCGTCGCCTCGGTGCTCAACGACGCCCTCGCCCACGATTGCCGGGTGTATTCGATCACCGGTCTGCAGGGCACCGGCAAGTCGACGATCGCCGCGCAACTGGTGGAGCTGGCGCGCGAGCGCGACCTGCGTGCGGTGGCGTTGTCGATCGACGACTTCTACCTCGACCACGACGCCCGCGTCCGCCTTGGCCGTGAGGTCCATCCGTTGCTGGCCACCCGCGGCCCGCCGGGCTCGCACGATGTCGCCCTGGCCTGCGAGGTGGTCGATGCGCTGCGCGAGGGACGCAGCACCCGGCTGCCGCGCTTCGACAAGATCGCCGACCGCCGCCTGCCCACCGCGGAGTGGCCGGTGGTCGACGGCGCCGACCTGGTGCTGTTCGAAGGTTGGTTCCAGAAGGTGCCGGCGCAGTCGCCGGAGGCGCTGGCGGAACCTGTCAATGCGCTGGAACGCGACGAGGACCCGCACGGCACCTGGCGGACCTGGTGCAACGATGCGCTGGCGCGCGATTACGCGCCGTTGTGGTCGCGACTGGACCGCCTGCTGTTCCTGCAGGGTCCCGGTTTCGACCAGGTCCCCGAATGGCGCTGGCAGCAGGAATGCACGCTGCAGGCCGCCCATCCGGACCGCGCGGCGATGACCCGGCCGCAGGTGATGCGTTTCGTGCAGTTCTTCGAACGGGTCAGCCGCCACGGCTGGCGGCTGTTGCCCGCGATCGCCGACCGGACCGTGCGGTTAGATGCCCATCGCCGGCCCGTCGACTGAACGCAATGCCCGCGGCGGGGCTTATTGAACGATAAAGGTCACCTTCATGTCGGCCCGCCATTCGGTGATGTTGCCGTCGGCGTCGGTGCACACCTTGATCTCCTTGACCCAGGCGCCCTGGATGTTCTTCACCGACGACGACGCCTTCTTCAGGCCGACCTGCACCGCGTCTTCGAGGCTCTTCTTCGACGAGGCATTGAGTTCGATGATCTTCGCAACCGTCATGACTCTCTCCTTGGTGGGTCCGGCGCGCCTCATGCGGCCGGCAGCCAACCCTAGGCGGACGGATGTTAAGAAGTTGCAAGCGAGCGCGCCCTCGACGGCGACGGCGACCTACAATCGACCGATGAATCCCGCCGCGAACCTGATCCTGGTCGGCCCGATGGGCGCCGGCAAGAGCTGCATCGGCCGCCGCCTCGCCGAGCACTACGACCTGCGCTTGGTCGACGCCGACCGCGAAATCGAGCAGCGCACCGGCGCCAGCGTCGCCACCATATTCGAGTGCGAGGGCGAAGCCGGCTTTCGCAGCCGCGAGCGCACAGCGCTGGCCGAGCTGCTGGCCGCCGACGGCCTGCTGCTGGCCACCGGCGGCGGCGCCGTGCTGGATGCCGAAAACCGTCGCCTGTTGCGCGCGCGCGGCTTCGTCGTCCACCTGCAGGTCAGCCCCGCGCAGCAGTTGGCACGGCTGGCGCGCGATACCACCCGGCCGCTGCTGCAGCGCGAGGACCGCGAGACGGTGCTCGACGAGATGGCCACGGCGCGCGCGCCGTTGTATGCCGAGGTCGCCGACCTGCAGTTCGACACCGACGGCATGGTCGCCGCCGACGCCACGGCGCGGCTGATCGCCCAACTCGGACGCCACTGGCAACGCGGGGTAGCCGCTTGAACGCGCTGCATGCGGTCGAGGTCGGCGGTGCGGTGCCGTACACCATCGTCATCGGCCCCGGTTTGCTGGATGACGGCAACTGCCTCGCCACCGGCATCCGTGGCCGACATGCGCTGCTGGTCAGCGATGCCAACGTCGCGCCGCTGTATGCCGACGGGGTCGAGGCCGCATTGCGCAGCGCCCGCCCCAGCCTGGCGACGGCCCGTTTCGTGATGCCGGCCGGCGAGCACGAGAAGACCCTGGCCCGCTTCGGCGAGGTGCTGGACGCGCTGGCCGCGCTCGGCGCCACCCGCGACGCGGCGGTGATTGCCCTCGGCGGCGGCGTGGTCGGTGACCTGACCGGCTTCGCCGCGGCCTGCTGGATGCGCGGCATCGACGTGGTGCAATTGCCGACCACACTGCTGGCGATGGTCGATTCCTCGGTCGGCGGCAAGACCGCGGTCGACCTGCCGGCCGGCAAGAACCTGGTCGGCGCTTTCCACCCGCCGCGCGCGGTAATCGCGGACACCCGCGCGCTGCGCACCCTGCCCGAACGCGAGTTGCGCGCTGGGCTGGCCGAGGTGGTCAAGTACGGCGCGATCTTCGACGCCGGCTTCCTCGACTGGCTCGATGCCCACGCCGACGCCCTGCTCGCCCGCGATGATGCCGCGCTGGCTGAGGCCATCACCCGCTCGTGCGAGTTCAAGGCCGGCGTGGTCGCACGCGACCCGCGCGAGCATGGCGACCGTGCCCTGCTCAACTTCGGCCACACCTTCGGCCATGCGATCGAGACCGAACAGGGCTATGCCGGCACCACCGGCGACGGCCTCAACCACGGCGAGGCGGTGGCGGTCGGGATGGTGCTGGCGGCGCGGCTGGCGGCGGCGCTCGGGCTGGCGCCGATGGCCGACGCCGGACGTTTGGAGGCGCTGCTGCGGCGCTTCGGCCTGCCGACCGCAGTACCGGCCGGGTTGACCCCGGAACGGCTGCTGGCGCGGATGCGGCTGGACAAGAAGGCTGACGCCGGCGGCATCCGCTTCGTGCTGTGGGATGGCGCCGGCCGCGCGCGACTGGTGGCAGGTGTTGGTGACGCCGAAGTCTTGGCCACGCTCGCCGACACCCGCTCTTCGTAGGAGCGGCTTTAGCCGCGATCTGGAGTCGGCGCGAGCGACCGGTTTCCGATCGCGGCTAAAGCCGCTCCTACAAAAGCGAGGCGCTTCCAGAGCCGTCCGCCAACCGCGCCCGGCCAAGCCGTACAATCCGCACCATGCGATTGCTCCTGCAACAACGTCCCGACGGTCCCGAGGCCCCGCGTTTCGTGCAGCTGATGCTGCAGGGCGACCTGCTCGGCGGCTGGACCCTGGTGCGCGAATCCGGCCAGATCGGCGGCCGCAGCCAGCTGCGGCGCGAGCAGTTTCCCGACCACGACAGCGCGCTGGCGGCGCTGGAAGCCGCACGCGACGCCCAGCTCAAGCGCGGCTTCCAGTTGATGTTCAGCCAGGGCACCGACGCTCCCCGCTGACGCGGCCTTGCTTAGCCACGTCCCGGGACGGACCGTCCCGCTCCAGCCGGCCCGCCGTGCCGGCCGAACCTTTACCATGCGCACGCCCGCGGCGATGCCGCCGGCGCCACGCGACCATGGCCCCGACCGAGGAACCCCGACTTGACCAGCCAGCCCCGTAACGACCGTTTCCTGCGCGCACTGCGTCGCGAACCCGTCGACTGCACCCCGGTCTGGCTGATGCGGCAGGCCGGCCGCTACCTGCCGGAGTACCGCGCCTCCCGCAAGGCCGCCGGCAGCTTCCTGGCGATGGCCAAGAACCCCGAGCTGGCCTGCGAGGTCACCCTGCAGCCGTTGCGCCGGTTCCCGCTGGACGCGGCGATCCTGTTCTCCGACATCCTGACCATCCCCGACGCGATGGGACTCGGGCTGTACTTCGTCGAGGGCGAAGGCCCGAAGTTCGAGCGCCCGGTGCGCAATGCCGCCGACATCGCCCGCCTCGGCGTGCCGGACATGGCCAGTGAGCTGCGCTACGTGATGGATGCGGTGTCGACGATCCGCCGCGAACTCGACGGCAGCGTGCCGTTGATCGGCTTCTCCGGCAGCCCGTGGACGCTGGCCTGCTACATGGTCGAGGGCGGCGGTAGCAAGGACTTCGCGCGGGTCAAGGCGCTCGCGCTCAACGACCCGGCGGCAATGCACAAGTTGCTGGAGGTCACCACCGACGCGGTGATCGCCTACCTTTCGGCGCAACGCGCGGCCGGCGCACAGGTGCTGCAGGTGTTCGACACCTGGGGCGGGGTTCTGTCGCCGTCGATGTACCGCGAGTTTTCGCTGCGCTATCTCACCCGCATCGCCCGCGAACTGCCGCGTGGCGAAGGCGACCTGCGCGCGCCGCTGATCCTGTTCGGCAAGGGCAACGGCGCCTACGTCGCCGAACTGGCCGACAGCGGCACCGACGCGGTGGGAGTGGACTGGACCATCGACCTCGGCGATGCCGCGCGCCGCACCGCCGGCAAGGTCGCGCTGCAGGGCAACCTCGACCCGGTCACGTTGTATGCCAATCCCGACGCGATCCGGGCGGAGGTCGGCCGCGCGCTCGACAGCTACCGCGACGGCAACGGCGGTTCGCGCGAGGGCCATGTGTTCAACCTCGGCCACGGCATGTCGCCGGACATGGATCCGGAGCACGTGGCGGTGCTGGTCGACGCGGTGCACACGCTCAGCGCGCGCCAGGCGTAAACGGCCGGCGACGGGCCGGCCGGTCGATCAGCCCGTCGTTTCCCGCTCGTCGTCGAGCATCGCGCGCAACATCGCCCCGGTTACCGGCTTGCGCAGGAAACGGTCGAAGCCGGCCGCCAGCGCCTGCGGCTCGGCGTCGGCATCGGCACGGGCGGTGATCGCCACCAGCCGGCCGCCGAACGCCTGTGCGCGCAGGTGGCGGGCCAGCGCCAATCCATCCATTCCCGGCAGGTCGAGGTCCAGCAGCGCCGCGTCGAATTGCCCGGTCGCGATCTCGGTGAGCGCCGCCAAGCCGTGGCCGGCGTGGCGGACGCGGTGGCCTTGCGCTCGCAGCAGTTCGCCGATGACCTCGGCCACGATCGAGTCGTCCTCGACCAGCAGCAGCGATAGCGAGATGCCGGTGCCGGGTGCGGCCGCCGACGCGGGTGCCCGCGGCACCAGGGCATCGGCCAACGGCAGGCAGACATCGAACCGGGTGCCGGCGCCGGGAGTGCTGTCGACGCTGATCGTGCCGCCCATCGCCGCCGCCAGTTCCTGGCAGATCGCCAGCCCGAGGCCGCTGCCGCCGTAGCGCGCTGCGGTGCGCTCGCCCTCGGCCTGTTCGAAGCGCCGGAACAGCCGGGCCTGCTGCTCGGCGTTGAGGCCGGGCCCGGTATCGACGACCCGCAGGCGGATACCGCGCTCGCCATCGCGCGCCACCCCGAGGGTCACCGTGCCGTGTTCGGTGAACTTGATCGCGTTGCCGAGCAGGTTGAGCAGGATCTGCCGCAGGCGCACCGGGTCGCCGCGCAGGCCATGCGGGGCGTCGTCGCCGTAGTCGAGGGTGAACGTCAATCCGCGCGCCTGCGCCAGCGGCGCCATCAGCGCGACCACCTCGTCGACCAGCGTGCGCAGGTCGAACGCCTGCTCGGCCAGTTCCAGCTTGCCCGACTCGATCCGGGCCAGGTCGAGGGCGTCGTTGACCAGCCGCAGCAGGTGCTCGCCGGCGCCACGGATCGATTCGGTGTAGCCGCGCTGGCGCGGATCCAGTGGCGTGTCGAGCAACAGCTCGCTCATGCCGAGTACACCGGTCATCGGGGTGCGCACCTCGTGGCCGAGGGTGGCGAGGAAACGGGTCTTGGCCAATGACGCCTCGCGCGCAACCTCGTTCTCGTGTTGCGCGCGTTGCAGGGCCTGGCGGCGTTTGAGCCGGTCGCGGTATTCGTCGGCGGCCCACCACAGCAGCAGGGCCAGCAGGCCGGCGAACCCGGCCAGCGCCGCCGGCGTGCGCCACCACGGCGGCTGCACCGCGAACGCCAGCATCTGCTCGGCGGCGGCGTTGCCGGCGGCGTCGACCGCGCGCGCGCGCAGGGTGTAATCACCGGCCGGTAAACCGGCAAACACCCGCTCGCCAGCGGCGCCCTGCTCGATCCAATCGCTGTCGTAGCCGTCGAGCCGGGTGAAGTAGCGGTTCGCCTGCGGGTCGTCGTAGGACAGCAGGCGCAGTTGGACCCGCAGCTCGCGGTCGTCGGGAGCCAGTTGCAATGGCGCGCCGGCGGAACGGTCATCGTCGACCGCGACCCAGCGCCCGCCGCGGCGCACCTCGATCCGGTCGAAATGCAGCTTCGGCTGCATCGGCGGCGGGTCGGGCGCGAGGGTGTCGAGCATCACCACGCCGCCATCGGCGAGGGTCGCCGCGAGTACGCCGGCATCGGTCATGACCAGCGCGCGGTCGACGAACTCCTGGCTGCCGAGGCCGTCGGCCATTCCGAAGCGGCGCAGTTGGCTGCTGGCGGGATCCCAGCGGAACAGGCCGCGCCGGCTCGACAGCCAGACCCGGCCGTGCGGGTCGATCTCCAGCCCCGCACCTTCCAGCGATGGCATGCCCTGCGCGGCCCCGACCCCGGCGTCGCGCTGCCAGCGGCCATCGGCGCGGCGGTAATGCTCCAGCCCGGCCAGGTGCTGCAGCCATATCCCGCCGTCGCGGTCGAAGGCGAACGCGAACACCCGGTCGTCGACCGCGATTCCCGGTGCGGCGACAAAGCGCCCGGTGACCGCGTCCCAACGCCGCATGCCGCGGCCATCGGCGATCCACAGCCGGCCGTCACGGTCGAACTCCATCGCCTCGATGTCGCCGATGCCCAGGCCTTGCTCCGTGCCCGGCAGGATCGTCGCCAGCACCTTGCCGTTGTCGACATCGCGACGTTGCAGGCCAACGCCGTTGTAGGACACCCAGACGTCGCCGTCGGGCGCCTGCGCCAGCAGCACCGCGGCGCCGTCGAGCGGGCTGTCGCGGGCGCTGTCGCGATCCCAGCGCTGCACGGCGCCGGTCGCCGGGTCGATCCGCGACAGCGCCCGGCGCTGGCCCAGCCACAGGCCTCCGTTCGTGTCCTCCAGCACCGACAATCCCGAAGCCCCGGTGATGCGATCACCCAGCGCCTCGTCGATCGCTTGCACGCTGCCATCGGCAGCGAGCCGCTCCAGTTCGCCGCGGGCGCCGAACAGCCAGACCCCGCCGTCGCGCGCGATCGCGACATCGCGGTAGAACTCCGACGACAGGCCATCGCGCTCGTGGTCGAACTGCGCGATCCGGCGCCAGTCCGGTTGCAGGTAGCCCAGGCCGACGCCGGGCACCGGGAACCACATCGCCCCGTTGGCCTGCCGCAGCATCTGGAACATCGGGATGACCGGCCCCTTGGCTCCGATCGGCACCGGCACCGGCACCGTCCCGGGCGTCACCCGCCACAGCTGCCGGCTGCTGGCCAGCCACAACTCGCCATCGGGTTCGGCCAGCACCCCGAACACCGTGTTGGGCGACTCGAACATCGGCGCCCACTCCGGCCGCAGCCAGTCGCCGTCGGGGCCGCGCCGGAACACGCCGCTGCTGGCGCCGATCCAGATGCCGTCCGGCACCGGCGACACCGAGAACACCATCGGCGCCGGGCTATTGCCGGGCAGCGCCACCCGTTCGAAATCGCGGCCGGTCCAGCGCGCCAGCCCGGCGGTGGTGCCTACCCACAGACGATCGCGCGCGTCCACGCCCAGCGACAGCACGGTGTCCGCCGGCAGGCTGCGCAGGTCGCCGTCGCGCGGCATGAAACGGGTAATGGTGCCGTCCGGGTCGAGCCGGTGCAGGCCACCGCCGTAGGTACCGAACCACAGCGCGCCGTGGTGGCTGGCGATCGCCCAGACGTCGTCGCTGCCCATCTGCGGATGCTCGGCCTTGCGGTAGTGGCGGAAGCCCTGGCGATCGGCGTCGAGCACGCTGAGGCCGCGGCTTTCCGGTGCCACCCAGACCCGGCCCTGCGGATCGACATGCATCACCGTCATGTAGTTGCCCGGCAGTGAGCCGGGATCGTCGGGCACGTGCCGCCAGACCCGTATGCCGATGCCGTCGAAGCGCGCCAGGCCATCGACGGTGGCCAGCCACAGGTAACCATCGGGGTCGAACGCCAGACCGCGGACGTCGCTCGACGGCAGGCCGTCGGCGACACCGATGTGACGCAGGGTCGGAACCTCCGGGATTGCCGGCGATGCACCCGGCATCGGCGAAACCGTCCCCACCGGTGCCGCCCACCCCATGCCGGCCACCAGCAGCCACGTCGCGGCCATCACCATCCTGGTCAACTTGCGCATCGTCCCTCCCTGGTTTTCGCGTTGCACGGCCGGCGCAGTGTCGGCCTCCCCGGGGCCAAGCCTCGGCGATCGCGGCGGGGGGAGCAAGTGCGATGGCGACGCAAGCACCCGCGCAACGCTGCGTATCGGCCGTCGCCGGCAGCAACGGCCGTCTGCGCCTAGAATCCGGCCATGCCATTGAAACCCGTACACGCATCCGCCGCCGGCCGCGGCCTGCTGCTCGCGGCGACGCTGCTGCTGTCGCCGGCGCTGGCGGCCGCCAATCCGCCACCGGCGTGGAAGCTCGACCCGGTGCATACCCGGGTGACGTTCGCGGTCTCGCACGCCGGCTTCTCCCAGGCGATCGGCACCGTGTCGGGCAGCGACGGCGGCCTGCTGTTCGAGCCCGGGAACTGGGGCAGCGCACGGTTGGTGGTCGAGGTGCCGCTGACCCGGCTCGACCTCGGCGATGCCGACTGGAACGCTGCGGCGCTGGCCGGCAACCTGCTCGACGGCGACGACTTCCCGACCGCGCGCTTCGTCTCGACCACGGTCACCCCGCACGATCCGCAGCACGCGCAGGTCTGCGGCGAGCTGACCCTGCACGGCGTCACCCGACCGCTGTGCATGGACGTCACCGTCAACGCGGTCGAGCGCCACCCGATGCCGCCGTTCCGGTTGACCGCCGGGTTCTCCGCGACCGCCACCCTGAGCCGCAGCGACTACGGCGTCGATGCCTGGTCGTCGATGATCGGCGACGAGGTCACGTTGCGGATCGAGGCCGAGGCGACCCGCGCCAGCCGCGAGTTCGCCGAACGCCTGTTTCACCCATCCGCGCAACCACCGTCCATGGAACCGACCCCATGACCCTGAAGAACACCGCCGACCGCTGGGGCCCCGTCAGCCAGTTGCTGCACTGGCTCATCGTGTTGCTGCTGCTGATGCTGTCGACCATCGGCCTGCTGCTCGACAGCCTGCCGGTGTCGCCGAAGTACTTCTGGGTGTTCGACCTGCACAAGTCGACCGGCCTGAGCCTGCTGGCGCTGGTGCTGGTGCGGATCGGCTGGCGGCTGTATGCCGGCGCACCGGACCCCTTGCCCGGCACCCCGACCTGGCAGGCGCGCGCCGCCTCGGTCACCCACTGGCTGCTTTACGCGCTGATCCTGGCGATGCCGCTGTCGGGCTGGCTGTACGACTCCGCCAGCGGCCTGCGACCGCTGCGCTGGTACGGCCTGGTCGAAGTGCCCAAGCTCAGCGCGCCCGACGAAGGTTTGCGCGAGCTGGGCCATACCGCGCATGAATGGCTGTTCTGGGTGCTGGTCGTGCTGGTCATCGGCCATGTGGCCGCCGCGTTCTACCATCACATCTTCCAGCGCGATGCGACCCTGCTGCGGATGCTGCCGCGCGGTCGCCGCGCCTCGCCACCGGAGACCCGCGATGTTCCCTGAGTTCCGCCCCGCCACCGCCGTGTTCGCCGGCGCCCTGCTGCTGGCCGCCGCGCCCGCGTTCGCCGCCGACTACGTGCAGGCGCCGGGCTCGACCCTGGCATTCGCGACCCAATACGACGGCGAGGTGTTCAGCGGGCATTTCGGCCAGTTCACCACCACGGTGAGCTTCGACCCGCAGCGCCCGGAGGCGGCGAAACTCGACGTGGTGATTCCGCTGGCCAGCGCCGGCACCGCCAATCCCGACCGCGACCAGACGCTGCTCGGCGCCGATTTCTTCAACGCCGCGAAGTTCCCGCAGGCGCGCTACAGCGCAACCGGGTTCCGCGCACTCGGCGACGGCATGTACGCCGCCGATGGTACGTTGACCCTGCGCGGCGTCAGCCATCCGGTGACGTTGACGTTCAGCTGGACCGACGGCGCCAACCCGGTGCTGAGCGGCAAGGCGACCGTACAGCGGCTCGATTTCAATGTCGGCGGCGGCGACTGGGCTGACCTGTCGCTGATCCCGAATGCCGTGGCGGTGAGCACCAAGGTCAACCTGCAGCCGGTGGACTGACGCTGTTCGCCGGTTGATCGCAGGTCGCGTTGCTACGCACTGTTGTAGGAGCGGCTTTAGCCGCGATCTGGAATCGGCGCGGACGAACGATCTCCGATCGCGGCTGAAGCCGCTCCTACCAAAAGCCAGCGCGACTCAGCGCGACAGGAACGCCCGCACACCCTCGACATCGAACGGCCACTGCAGTTCCGCGCCGCTGGCCCCGTCGCGCAATACCGGCACGCTCACCCCGTAACGCTGCTCCAGCGCCTCGTCCTCGTCGATGAACACGCTGTCGAACTCCGGCACCCGGGCCGCGGCGAGAACCTCCAGCGCGAGGTCGCAAAGATGGCAGTCGTCGCGCTGGAACAGGGTCAGGCGCGTGGGTGCGCGGTCGGCGGCAGAATCATTCATCGACGTCATTCATCGGCGAGCCATCGGCGCCTGAAGCGCATCGCTGGGCGCCGTAGAATAGCCTCAGGCCGCGCCTTCCGCGTGGCACCGGACCGGATGCCGATGAACCTCGGCAGGAGCAATACGTGGCTGTCAGCACCTTCGACCTGTTCAAGATCGGCATCGGGCCGAGTTCGTCGCATACCGTCGGGCCGATGCGCGCGGCGGCGCGCTTCATCGAGCGCTGGCTGATCGACAACGGCGATCTGGAGCGCACCGCCCGCCTGCGCGCGGAGGTGTTCGGCTCGCTCGCCCTCACCGGCCGCGGCCACGGCACCGACAAGGCGGTGCTGATGGGTCTGGAAGGCCATTGGCCGAACCTGATCGACCCCGACATCATCCCCGCGGCGCTGGAACGGATCCGCTCAAGCAAGCGCATCAACCTGTTCGGGCGCCACGAGATCGGCTTCGACGAGAAGCACGACCTCATCATGAACAAGCGCCAGAAGCTGCCGTTCCACACCAACGGCATGCGCTTCACCGCGTTCGACGCGAATGGGGATGTCATCGCCACGCGCGATTACTACTCGGTCGGCGGCGGCTTCGTGGTCAACGAGGACGAGGCAGCCGAGGACCGGATCGTCGCCGATACCACCGCGGTGCCGTACCCGTTCAATTCCGGCGACGAGTTGCTGCAGCAGGTCGCCGACCACGGTATCTCCATCGCCCAGCTGATGTACGCCAACGAGGAAGTGTGGCGTCCGCGCGTGGAGATCGATGCCGGCCTCGACGAGATCTGGGCGGCGATGAAGTCCTGCGTCGAGCGCGGCATCCGCTCCGCCGGCACCCTGCCCGGCGGCCTGCACGTGACCCGCCGCGCGCCGTTGCTGCACGCCGAGCTGACCGCGCGCGACGCGCCGCAGGACGATCCGCTGACCATGCTCGACTGGGTCAACCTGTTCGCGCTCGCGGTCAACGAGGAAAACGCCGCCGGCGGCCGCGTGGTCACCGCGCCGACCAATGGCGCGGCCGGCATCATCCCGTCGGTGCTGCACTACTACGACCGCTTCGTGCCGAACGCGACCCTGCAGGGCGTGCGCGACTTTCTCATGACCGCAGCCGCCGTCGGCATCCTCTACAAGGAGAACGCCAGCATCTCCGGCGCCGAGGTCGGTTGCCAGGGCGAGGTCGGCGTGGCCTGCTCGATGGCCGCCGCCGGCCTGACCGCGGCGATCGGCGGCAACCCCAGCCAGATCGAGAACGCCGCCGAGATCGGCATGGAGCACAACCTCGGCCTGACCTGCGACCCGATCGGCGGGCTGGTGCAGATCCCCTGCATCGAGCGCAACGCGATGGGCTCGGTCAAGGCGATCAATGCCAGCCGCATGGCGATGCGCGGCGACGGCAAGCACAAGGTCAGCCTCGACAAGGTCATCAAGACCATGCGCGACACCGGCCGCGACATGCAGGACAAGTACAAGGAGACCTCGCGCGGAGGTCTCGCGGTGAACGTCATCGAGTGTTGAGCTGAACGTGCCGGGCCGAAACGGAAGGAGGCGGGTTTCCCCGCCTCCTTTTTACTTCCCGCATCAGGCATTCCGCGTCAGCGATACAGCCCCAGCACCGTGACATTGGCGAAAGCCCGCTCGCCAACCATGCGCACGTAGTAGGTGCCCGCGACGGGGCTGGTGATCACCACCGCCTCGCTGTTGCCGGGCCTGGTCGACTTGCGGTCGTACAGATCCGCCGTCGGGATCGATTCGCGGGCGACGTACAGCGACACCTCGCCACTGCCGCCGTAGCTGCGCAGGTTGAGGCTACGCGTTCCCACTGGGACAGTGATCTCGTACAGCAGGCCTTCGCCGGCGGCGCCGGTTTGTGCTTTCAGCGGTTGCAGGTTGACCAGCAAGGTGGCCAGCTCGTCGTCGATCGGCTGGGTCGCGGCAGCCACCGCGGCGGCCGCATCGACAATTCCGGCGCCGATCGGTGTACTCATCGGCGGCGCCACCACGAACGGCTGCGCGGTGTTGCGCAGCAAGGTACGCACTTGGGCCGGCGTCAACACCGGCTTGCCTATGGTCACCGCGGCGCTTTGCATCAAAGCCACCACCGCGGCCACGTGCGGGCTGGCCATCGAGGTGCCTATCATGCCGACAAGGGCGTCGCCATCCGGCCCGGCAATCGGCTCCTTGGTGCCGTTGTTGCCGAGCGACCAGACCCAGGCATCGTCCGGCGCCGAGCCGCTGGTGGCGTTGCCGCCCGGGGCGCTGATGCTGACGGCCGGGCCGTAGTTGGAGAACCACGATTTGGCGCCGTCGATGCCGGTGGCACCGACCGTGATCACGCCGTCGCAACTGGCCGGCGAATGGTTCGCGGCGTTGTCGTTGTCGTTGCCGGCGGCCACCACGACGGTGGTACCGCGGCCGATCGCACCGTCGATCGCGGCCTGGGTCACCGGATCGTTGCTGCACGAACCGCTACCGCCAAGGCTCAGGTTGATCACCTCGGCCGGCGTGGTGTTGTCGGGCACGCCGTCGACGGTGCCGCCGGAGGCCCAGACGATCGCGTCGGCGATGTCGGAGGTGAGGCCGCCGCAGTGCCCGAGCACGCGTACCGGCTGCACCTTGGCGTCGTAGGCCACGCCGGCCAGCCCGGTGCCGTTGTTGGTCACCGCCGCGACCGTCCCGGCCACGTGCGTGCCGTGGAACGAGCTGTCGCTGACGCGGCCGCACCAGCTCATGCTGCTGTCGGTCCAGTCGCCGGGGTCATGCGCGTCCGCATCGCGGCCGTCGCCGTCACCGGCAACGTCGGGGCTCTGCGCGTCCTGGCCGTAGAGACTGATGAAGTCGTAGCCGGCAACGATGTTGTCGTTGAGATCGGCATGGTCGACGTAGCCGGTGTCGAGCACCGCGACCACTACCCCCGCGCCGGCTGTGGTATCCCACGCCGCCGGCGCATGGATGCCCGCGGTGGGATGGGTGTAATGCCATTGCAGATTGAAGTTCGGATCGTCGGGGGTGACGTCGAGGGCGCGCTTGATGTAGTCGGGCTGCGCGTATTCGACCGCAGGATCGTTGCGCAACTGGGTCAGCAACGCTTCGGCTTCCGCTTTGCCCAGGCCGTGCGACAGCTTGATCACGTCGCCGCCCATCGCCAGCGTGCGGACATGCTCCAGGACCAGTGCCGAGCGCGAGCCATTGGCCGCGGTCCGCATTCCGGCAACGCCGGCACGGATGGCGGCGGCGTTCACCGCGCTCAGGGTCGCCGCCGTGCTGCGCAGCGCTGCCGCGCCATCGCGATACTTGACGATGAAACGGTCGAACCGTACCTGCGGTGCCGGCGCGCTGGCAGGCATCACCTTGCCCGGCAGCGACGGAACGCCGTGACCGGCCAGGACCGGCGATGCGGCGGTTGCCACTCCGGCGACCTCCGTCGCCGCGGCCGACAACATGGCGCCGCCGCCAACGTGGCCGGACGCAAATGCCGCCAATGCCACGGACACCGCAGTGGCCAGCGAACCGCAACCGATGATGCGGGTGCTTTTTT
The DNA here is from genome assembly GCA_050737695.1 of Lysobacter sp. Classification (GTDB taxonomy): domain Bacteria; phylum Pseudomonadota; class Gammaproteobacteria; order Xanthomonadales; family Xanthomonadaceae; genus Novilysobacter. Next base: position 33,887 of record JBOHYB010000004.1, read on the forward strand.
TCATCTTCTCTCTCCAATGACGGGTGCGAAGGACGCCGGGGCGGCATGGGGGGACCGGTCACCCGGCGCCCTTCGCTGTCTGACAGTGACGTGGGGGACTACAGGTCGAAGCCGAAGCCGACGCCGGCGGACTGGTCGTCGCTGCTGAAGGCACCGCCGATGCTGAAGGACGCTCGATCGCCGATCTGCTTGGAGTAGCCGACCGACAACGCGCTCTCGCCGTTCTGCCAACCGGCACCGACGCCCACGCGACCGCGCGGGCTGCGGCTGTTGGCGGCATTGATCGCCATGTTCATCATTGCCGCGTTCATCGCGCCCTGGCGGTCGATCCGCTCATCCTGCTCGCTCAGGCGTGCGCCGACGTTGTCGGTGAGTTCGGTGAAGCGGTCGTCCAGCATCGTGATCTGGCTGTCGGTGTAGGCGTTGGCCGAGCTCAGCGTCTTCGTCGCAGTGGTGTCGGTGTAGGCATTGGCCGATGCCAGCGTGGCGGCATCGGCCGGCTGCACCGGGACGTTGACGGCATCGGCCGCGTTCGCGCTGGCCGGGGCCGCGGCCACCTGACGCGGGGCATCGACCGATGCAGGGGTCATGACGTTGCCCTCTTCCGCGGATGTCGCCTGTGCGACCGCCGCCTCCTCCGTGGCGGCAACCGGTTCGGACGTGGTCACCGCGACCGATGCATCGGCTTCCGGATTGCCGGACTCGACTGCCGAGAGTCGGCTGTCGAGTCCATTGATCGCACCGTCGACCGCGCTGAACGCATCACCGACGTTGTAATAGTTACCGCCCTGGATCGAGAACATCGGCCCCATGAAGCCGCCCGGCCCCATCGACGCACCACCGCCGAGCGATTGCGCCATCGCATCGCCCAGGCCGAACAACTGCGAACCGTTGACCGCATCGGTACTGCCGGCGAACAGGCCGCCACCGGCAAGGTTGGTGATCTGTCGTTCGGCCCCCGCCACGCCCACCGAGATGCTGTCGGCGCGATCGGCAACGGACCCGGCGCCCAACGCGACGCTGTTGGCCGCCGTCACTTGCGCACGCGCGCCAAACGCCGCGCCATCGATGGCCGCATCCAGCACGCGGGCGTCGTAGCCGAGCGCGACCGCGCCCGCCGACCGGGCCTGGGCGTTGGAACCGATCGCCGACGCCGTTGCCTCCAGCGCCTGGGTGTTGGCACCGACCGCGGTGGCATTGGTTCCGGTGGCCCGGGCATTGCTGCCGAACGCCGCGCCGCTGACCTTCGTCGCCCGGCTGTTGGCACCCACGGCCGTGCTGCCATTGGCATTGGCCATCGCGTTGCTGCCCATGGCCAGTGCGCCCTGCCCATTGACCACGGCATCGTCGCTGCCATCCTGCGCGCCGCTGGCGGCGAGGTAGTGGTTGGCCTCGCCGGCCCCGGCCGCCACTTCGTCCAGTTGCGACTTGTTCACCGCATCGGTCGCCTCCGTGCCGGCGGCTACATTGATGATCTGGCGACTGAAGGGCTCATGTACCGTGCCATCGGAACGGGTTACCCGGCTCTTGCCCGCTCCCACCGAAAACGCGTTGTCGCGGTCGGCCAGCGAGCCGGCACCCAGCGCCACGCTGTTCTCGCCGGTGGTCAGGGCGTACTGGCCAATGGCGATTCCGCCGTTTCCGAACGCCTGGGAGCGATTGCCCAGGGCGATCGCATAGGCGGCATCCTCGATGTCGCCGTTGTCGGCGGATGTCCTGCAGATCCAGCACGGCTCATCGTCGTCTCCCGGATTGGGGTCACCGGGACGCTGGCCGCCCGTCTGCGCCCAGCTGCCGAGGGCGATGCTGCCCTCGCCGCGGGTGTTGGACAGAAAACCGGCGGCAATCGATTCCTCGTCGTTGGCGTAGGAGCCGTTGCCCAGCGCGACGGCGCGATAGCCATAGGCGAAGCTGTTGGCGCCAAGTGCGGTGGAAGAACCTCCGGTGGCGCGCGCATTGCTGCCGACCGCGGTATCGAACCCGTAGATGGTGCTGTCCTGACCCTCCAGGCCAGCGGCGGCGACATCACCGATTGCCGTGCTGCCTTCGCCGTAAGCGCTGCTGCTCACGCCGTAGGCGGTGGCGCGTTCGCCGAACGCTTCGGCGTTGTAGCCTACGGCCGAGGCCCAGAGACCATCGGCCGTGGTGTAGGCGCCCAGGGCGGTGGAGGCGTTGCCAAGGGCTTGCGACTGCAAGCCCAGCGCAACGCCCTGGCCGCCGAGGGCTGCGGCACCCGCACCGGCGGCGAAGCTGTAGTCGGTGAGCGCGGTCGCGCCTGGGCCGATCGCGGTGGCCGCATGGCCGCTGGCGCTGGTCTGCATCTCGACCAGCTCATCGCCCTGATGATCGGGCACGAGGGCGTAACCGCCGACCGCCACGGCCGACTCGCCATCGGCGACGCTGCCGTAGCCGACAGCGGTCGCGTAATCGGCCGTCGTCGTGGCCCCGGTGCCGAATGCCGACGAGCCGGTACCCAGCGCCAGACTGCCGCTGCCGACGGCGGTTGCGTAATCGCCTTCGGCATCGCTCTGGAAGCCGTAGGCGCTGCTTTCGATGCCGTTGGCGACGCTGTTGGCGCCGGTGGCGGTGCTCGACTCGCCGCTCGCCAGGCTCATCGCGCCGCTGGCGGTGGCATTGGCCGCAAGCGCACTGGCGTTGTAACCGATCGCCTGCGCATGGGCGCCACTGGCCCCGGCGTAGCTGCCGATGGCGATGGCGTTCTGGCCTTCCGCCAGCGTGGCTTCGCCGATGTCCGGCATGCCGTCACCGTCGAGGTCGGTCCATTCGCTGCCGCCGATGGCAATCGCACCCTCGCTGTTCGCAGCGGCATTGCGGCCAGTGGCGACCGAATTGGCGCCGTTGGCCAGGCTGTTCTTGCCGACACCCACCGCACCTTCGCCGAGCGCGGCGGCGTAGGCGCCGACGGCGACGCCGGAATCGCCGTTGCCCACCCGCGCATGGCCGCCCAGCGCGACCGACTCGTAGCCGCCCGCCTGGGCGTCGAAGCCTGCCGCGAGGCTGCCTTCACCGGCGGCAATCGCCAGGCCACCCACGGCCGTGGAACCGTTGGACCAGGCCTCGCTGAGCGCGCCGAGCGCAGTGGCCGCCTGCGCGGCGCTTGCCACGGCGTGCGCGCCGACCGCCGTGTTGCCGAATCCGAACGTGGCCGCACCCTGGCCGATCGCGGTGCTGGCGTCACCGAAGGCCCGCGACCCCTGCCCGAAGGCGCTGGCACCGATGCCGTCGGCAAAGCTGTTCCAGCCAATGGCCGTGCTGGAGTTCTGCGTGGTCGCGCTGCCGGCGCCGATGGCGATGGAGCCATTACCCTCGGCGCTGGCGTCGCCGCCCTGCTGGTCCGCATCGTTGGCCTTGAAATAGTCCCGATCGAACCTGCCGGCCTGCGGCTTCTTCCGCGCCACCGCGGTGGCGACCGCGGGAATGTTCGCCAACTGCGCGCAGTCGACCATCACCTTGGTCCGGCCAGGGATGGCCACCACGCAGGTACCGGCCGATCCCTCGACCGTGCTTCCCGGGGTGCCATCGGTGGCCAGCGCAGGAGGTGCCAATGCCAAGCTCGCCGACAGCACTCCCATGGCCAGAGCGACGTGACCCGGGCGACGCGGCCGCGCCGCCTTGCCGCCGTGCGAAGACGCCAGTTCCGACACGACGACCATTGCCTGCAACGACACGTTCCATACCAGACCAAAGATCTTGTTCATCGACCCACTTCTCCCGAGATTGCGTTCAAAGGCACACCGGGCCGTTGGCGTCGCCCTGGGGCTCGGCCGGCTCGCTGTCGCTTGTTCATGTCCGCCCTCTTGCCCCGGGGTGGACGTCGGTGATCGCGCCACGGAGCTGACCTGTTACGTCAACAATCACCGCTTCGCGCCGTCAATGAACCTAGAAGGGCACCTGCGTCCTTGTCACGCTCGCCTTCTCACTCAATACTCACGGGAATCTCACCGTACGGTTCGGGTTTTCGCCGTATGCGGGAGAACGGCGTTCCCGGCCCGTCTTTTCCGGGGAATCGATCACAGGGCCGCGGGGCGACCCGCATGGAAGGCGAGCAGCGAAATGTGGAACCGAGTGCTCAACTGGCTGCGTGGCGCGCCCATCGCCGACGCGGTCGATCGCCGCAATGCGCCGGCGATGCAGGTATTGCTGCTGTTCTACGGCCTCGCGCTGCCGGCCAACTGGGCCTGGCACCTGTCCTCGCGCCCCATCCCCCAGGGCTGGACGATCGTGCTGTTGCTGGACCTGGCGACGTCCCTGCTGGCGTTGGCGTGCGTCGCGATGATCCGGCATGGACGCTTCCGTCCCGCCATCAAGCTGTTCCTTGGCGCGCTGCTGGCGTCTTTGGCGCTCGCGTTCCACAAGCTCGGCGCGCAGGCGCAATTGATCGACCAGACCGCGCTGATCCTGACGTTGGCCATCGCCGGACTGGTGCTGGGACGGCAAGCGCTGTGGGTGGTATTCGTGTTGCTGATGCTGGTATTCGCGATCGGGTTCGCCACCGACTCACTCAACGTCAGCAGGAGCGAACAGTGGATCGCCAACGCACTGCGAAACGCGCCGTCACTGCTGCTGAGCTACCTGATCATCACCGTCATCCTCGACCGCACCATCACCGCGCTGCGCGAGAGCCTGGCCGAGTCGAATGCACGGGGGCGGGAGCTGCAGCGCGAAATGGCCGAGCGCGAGCGCACGCAATCGCAGCTGATCCACTCGCAGAAAATGGAGGTCAGCGGCCGCCTCGCCAGCGGCGTTGCCCATGACTTCAACAACATCCTCGACGTCATCATCGGCTTCGCCCGCCAGCGCCATGCGCTGCGCGATGGCGGTGGCGTGGGCGAACAGGCCGCGGCACTCGACGATGCACTCGACGGCGTCGAGCTTGCGGCCCACCGCGGAACCGCGATCACCCGCAAGCTGCTGAATTTCAGCCGCGCCGAGGTACTGAAGATCGAGGTATTCGATGCAGGCCAGGCGCTGGCGGAGTTGCAGCCGATGCTGAGGCAGCTGTTTCCGCCGACGGTCCGCTTCGACCTGCAGGCCGGCCCGGGACCGGCGCCGGTCCGGCTGGATCGCAGCGGGTTCGAGTTGATGGTCCTCAACATTGCCGCCAATGCCCGCGATGCCATGCCCGATGGCGGTAGCTTCCAGGTTCGGATGGCGCACGCGGCACACGACCGTGTCGAGATCACGCTCACCGACAGCGGCCACGGCATGGACGAACAGGTCCGCCAGCGCATTTTCGAGCCGTTCTTCAGCACCAAGAGCGCGGCCGAGGGGACCGGCCTGGGATTGGCGGTGATCCGCGACCTGGTGAAAGTGGCCGGCGGGGAGATCGATGTCGCCAGTGTGGTCGGCGAAGGGTCGGAGTTCCGCATCCGGTTGCCGGTGGTCGCATCGACGGCGGTGGCCCGGGAATCCCGGAACGATCAGGTCCCGTCGTTGAGCACATAGCCCTCGCCGTGCACCGCGAGCAGCGGCAACGGTTCACCGCAACCATCGGCGACCTTGCGGCGCAGGCGATGGATCAGCGAATCCAGCCGGTGCGGGTCGAAATCATGGACGTTGTCGGTCAGTGCCGCGATCAATGCGTCGCGGGAGACCAACTGCCCTGGCACCCGCAGCAGGCATTCCGCGACCCGGCGTTCGGCCCGGGTCAACGCCACCGAGCGGCCCGTCGGCGCGATCAGGCACCAACCGTTGGCGTCCAGGCGCCAACGTCTGTCCGTCGTCGTCGGTGTGTTCCGCAGCCGGCGCGCCAGGCTGTGCAGGGTGGCGGCCATCAGCTCGATTTCGACCGGCTTGGACAGGTAGGCATCCGCTCCCTGGCTCAGGCCGCGGACGCGGTCCGGCGTGTCGCCGCGACCGGTGAGCATCATGATGCCGATATCCGGATGGCCGGCGCGGATCTCGCCTGCCAGGCTGAAACCATCGGCATCAGGGAGGCCGACATCGAGCACGACGATATCGAAGACGGTCGATCGCATCTGTTCTCGCAAACCGGCCGCCGTCGCCAGGCCATCCACCCTGAACCCGAAATTGGCCAGCCCGGGCAACAGGATCCGATCGCGCAGCATCGCGTCATCCTCCAGCAGCGCGATATGCAGGCCGCTGGTATCGGGGGCCGTCGGAGTCATCGGGACAATCACCCACTGTCGAAGCCGAACCTCGACCGATAGTAGGGAATGGACGCGCGGCCGATGTCTGCATGGGTCGCGGTTTCGCGAAGCGAACACGAAGCGCAAACATCAGCCCGATTCGGGGCCGCGGCAGTGCCCAGCCCCGTGACCTTTAGAACGCGTAGCGCATGACCAACTGGTAGCGCGGACCGGCGTGCTCGGCTTCGATCTCGTATTCGTCGTAATCCCGGTCGAGCTGGTCGGCCAGGTTGTCGAACTTGTCGAAGACCTCGGTCTTGTCCGCGTCGAGCAGGTTGGTGCCGCTCAGGCGCACCGAGATGCTGTCGCCGAAGCGCTTCTCGACGAACACTTCCAGGTCGCCGTCGTACGTGGTCAGCACTTCTTCGGCCAGCACGCGGCTGTAGGCGTCGCCCTGCTTGCGGTAGCTGGCACCGAACGACGCGGCCAGCATCGGCATATCCTGGATGAAGCCGACGTTGTAGACGTTCTCCGCCTGGTTGTTGAAGCGGCGCTCGCCGAGGAAATCCTCGACCTTGCTGTCCAGCCACGAGTAGTTCGCGAACACGCCGGTATTGGGCAGGCCGAGCGCGGTCAGCGGCGTGGATAGGTCGAACTCGACGCCCCAGACCTCCCCATCGCCGACGTTGTCCATGGTGTAGATGAAGCTGTTGGGCTCGAACGGCACCGCGGCGGTGGCCTCGGCTTCGCTGACGCCGTTGTCCTCCATGTACGCCTCGATGTCGTCAGCCCAGTCGTCATAGGCGGTCTCGTTCGCCTCGCCGGTGTTGACCATCTCGATCAGGTCGCTGACATCGCGGTAGAACAGGTTCACGCCGACCACGCCGCGCTTGCCGAGCCGGCGCTCGAAACCGAGGTCGAAGCCGTTGGCGGTTTCCGGCTCCAGCTGCGGGTTGCCGATGAAGTCGTTGTCGCCGTACTCCTCGTTCAGCAGCGCCGGGATGACGTGGTTGAAGTTCGGGCGGCGCAGGCTGCGCGCGGCCGAGAAGCTGATGCGGCTGGCCTCGCCGATGTCCCACTTCAGGTGCAGCGACGGCAACAGCACGTTGTAGTCCTTGGAGACGCGCACCGACTCGTCGTCCTGACTGGATTCGATATCCGAACCGGTGGTCTCGTAGCGCAGGCCGGCTTCCCAGGAGAACGCATCGCCATCGCCGGAGAACATCAGGTACGGGTCGACACGGGTTTCCTCGATCAGGCTGCCAATGACGGTATCGGGCGCGTACACGACCGGGTCGCCTTCCGCCTCGGCCGCAAACTCGAAGTAGCTGTGGTTGATGTCGCGCTCCTTGGCGCGGTAGTCGACACCGAACTCCATCTCGGTCGCGCCGAGCGGGCGCTTGTGCGCGATCTTGAAGCTGGTTTCGGTGTCGCTGGCGTCGATGGCCAGCCGTTCGGCTTCGGACTCGTCCCATTCGCCATCGACGTAGGCGTGCGATTCCTCGCTCTCGACGCTGCCGTCCTCGAAGCGCGCATGGTCGACGTCGAACTCGGTCGTGCCGCCGGCCATGTCGAACCGGTACTCCACGCCAACGCCCCAGTTCTCCTGGTCGTTGAGGACCAGGCCGGGGACGTCGGCGACGATGGTTTCGTCGCCGTCGAACTCGACCTCGTGCGAGATCTCGACCTGCTCGCGGTCGGTCTTGACGTAGAAGCCGTCGATCGACAGGCGCCCGGTGTCGCCGACGTTGGCGGTATAGGAGACGTTGCCCGAGTAGTCCTGGCCGTCGCGGGTGTCGGTCTGGTCTTCGTAGCTGACCAGTTCGGGATCCTCGGGATCGTTGAAGCGGTCGCTGCGCTTGATCTTCGGGTTGTAGCGGTCCTGCACGTTGATGCCGGCCAGCAGGCGGCCACCGAGCGCTTCGCCGGACGCCACCGCGCCGAAGGTCGGCTGGATCTCGCCGTCGTCATAGCGCATCGCACCGATGCGGATGTAGCTACCGTCGAACTCGTAGGCGTCGCGCAGCACGATGTTGATCGCGCCGGCCACGGCGTCGCCGGAACGGTTGGCGCTGTTGCTGCGCAGGATCTCCACGCGCTCGACCATCTCGGCGGGGATGCGGTCGACCCAGAACGAGCGGTCGTCGCCAGCGCCCGGCACCTTCTTGCCGTTGATCAGGATCTGGGTGTAACCCGGATCCAGGCCGCGCAGCTGCACGCCGTCGTATTCCAGGACGTCGGAGACGAACACCGCGCTGGGCACGCGCTTGAGCATGTCGCCGACGGTCGACGGCTCGAAACGCTGGAAGTATTCCAGGTCGTAACTCAACACCGGCGCAATGTCGGGGGTGCGGTTGCGGTAGACGATCTCGCCCTGCACCACCACCGTGTCGAGCTGCTTCATCGCGGCCTCCGCCGCGGGTGCCGCCGCAGGCGCGGCGACAGATACAGGAGCGGCCTGGGCGAACGCGCCACCTGCGGCGACCATCGCCATGACCGCCATGCCGCGCGAGAGTGCAATCGCCAGGGGAGACTTCTTCATTCGGGGTTCCGGTGCCTGTTAAAACCGTGATTTCTACGGCCGTTTCATGGCACTGCGATGACGGCCGGCTGTCATCGCGATGACGCATTGCGCTGGTACAAGCCTTCGCCAGCGCGCGCGATTCGACGCCGCACCCAACCGGAGCTTCCCGATGCAACTGCGCTTTACCCCGCTTGCCGCCGTCCTCGCCTCGACCCTGCTGCTGGCCGCCTGCACCAGCGTGCCCGCCGCCGGCGAACGCGAGCCCGACGAGGGCGACGACATCCTTGCGCCAACCGCCGGCTACAGCACGGTCGCCGAAGCCTTCCTGACCGCCAACACGCCGGCCGAGAACATCGACTCGCCGGCCAGTTGGACCGACGATGCCGGCAAGACCTGGCTGGTCGCGACCGCCAAGGACACCCATCGCCTCGCGGTGTACGACGGCGACAGCGGCGCGCACATCCGCGATGTCGGGGGCGAGGGTTCGGCGCTGAGGGAGTTCCGGCGGCCCAACGGCATCGCCGTGCTCGATGATCTGCTGTTCGTGGTCGAGCGCGACAACCGCCGGGTGCAGGTGCTGGCACTGCCCGACTTCGAATCGCTGGGTGCGTTCGGCGACGAGCAACTGCGCCAGCCCTACGGACTCTGGGTCAATCGCCTCGCCGACGGCGGCATCGAAGTGCTGGTCAGCGACAACTACATGTCGCCGAGCAACGAAGACCTGCCGCCGCCGCTGGCCGAGTTGGACGAACGGATCAAGCGCTACCGCCTCGATCCAGCCGCACTGGAAGATGGCCTGGTACAGGCGCAATTGATCGGCATGTTCGGCGACACCACGGCAGAAGGCGCGATCCGCATCACCGAGTCGCTGCTGGGCGACCCGGCGCACGGCCGCCTGCTGATTTCGGAGGAAGACCAGGCCGGCGGCACCCTGCTGCGCGAGTACGGTCTGGACGGCAAGTTCCGCGGCCGCAACATCGGCGCGGACGTGTTCCAGGCCCAGGCCGAGGGCATCGCGCTGTGGCAGTGCGAGGATGGCAGCGGCTACTGGATCGCCACCGACCAGTTCGCCGACCGCAGCCTGTTCCATGTGTTCGATCGCGCCAGCCTGGAGCACCTCGGCGCGTTCGCCGGCAACACCGTCGCCAACACCGATGGCGTGTGGCTGCAGCAGGCACCGACCGCGCGCTTCCCGGCCGGCGTGTTCTATGCGGTCAACGACGACCAGGGTGTAGGTGCGTTCGACTGGCGCGATATCGCAAGCGCGCTCCGACTCAAGGTGGATTGCACGAAGTGACGTGATGCAGGGCGAGGACGGTCGCGGCCAGCGCGGGTTAGCCGCCGGTCGCGATCCGCAGCACATCGTCCAGCAGCCCGGCGGCGGTGACTTCGGCGCCGGCGCCCGGGCCCTGGATCACCAGCGGTTGCTGGCGGTAGCGGTCGGACCAGATCGCGACCCTGTTGTCGGTGCCGGCGCCCCCGGCCAGCGGGTGATCCTCGGGCAGCGCCTCCAGGCCGACGCGCGCGTCACCCCGACCGTCCCGGATGTTTTCGAGCCGGGCGATGAAGCGCAGCCGGCAACCATCCTTGCGCGCGGCGGCGAACCGCTCGCGCAGCGGCGTGTCCAGCAGCGGCAACGCGGCATCGACGCCGTCGCGGGCGAGGCTCGCAAGCGCCGCAGGCACCAGCGACTCGACGTCGACCTCGTCGCTGTCCAGTTCCACCCCGGCACTGCGGGCGAGGATCAGGATCTTGCGGCGCACGTCCTCGCCCGACAGGTCCTCGCGCGGATCCGGCTCAGTGTAACCGGCGTCGCGCGCCTCGCGGATGAAGCCGGAGAACGGACGCAGGCCGTCGTAGTGGTTGAACAGCCAGGCCAGCGAACCCGACAGCACCCCGGCGATCGCGTGGATGCGATCGCCACCGGCCTGCAACTCACGGATCGAACGGATCAACGGCAACCCGGCGCCGACCGTGGCGCTGTCGCCGTAGGCCGTACCGCCATGGGTGCAGCCGGCCCGAATGCGACGCCATTGCGCGAGGTCGGTGCCCTGCCCGAGCTTGCACGCGGTCACCACGTGGATGCCTTGCGCGAGCCACTCGGCATGCCGTTCGGCCACCGCGGCACTGGCGGTCGCATCGATCACGATCTGTGTGCCGCCCCCGCGCAGCGCAACCGGCAACGCGTCGAGCCGGCTCGGTTGCGGATGGTCTTGCAGCAGCCGCAACGCCTCGCTTGGCGCAATGCCGAGCACTGCGCTGGCGGCGCGACGCGAGTTCGCCACGTGCACCAGCGACACCCGCGCACCCAGTGGCGCGCCCGCCCATTGCGCCAACCGCTCGATCACCGCGGTACCGACCGTACCCGTCCCGAGCAGGGCCAGCCGGGCCGGCGTCGATGCGGCCTGCACCGGCGGTATCGCGCGCGGACTGCCTGCGCGTGCGCGAGTGACTGCCACCGCGTTCATTTCGCCACGCGTTTGCTGTCGACCCGGGTCGCCTGCACGCGCTCCAGCGCCGCCGCGATGTCGGCAACCAGGTCGTCGACGTGCTCGATCCCGACCGACAGCCGCAGTAACCCGTCGCCGATCCCGGCGGCGGTTCTCGCCTCGGCCGACATCGCCGCGTGGGTCATCGTCGCCGGATGCGCGACCAGGCTTTCGACGCCGCCGAGCGATTCGGCCAGGGTGAAGCACTGCAGGCCGTCGAGGAACGCGCGCACGGCCGGCTCGCCGCCTTCCAGATCGACGCTCAGCATCGCACCGAAGCCATCCTGCTGGCGCGCGGCGATCGCATGGCCGGGGTGGTTCGCCAAGCCGGGGTAATGCACCGCACGCACCGCCGGGTGACCATCGAGCAACTCTGCCAACGCAATGGTGTTCTCCTGGTGCACCCGCAGCCGCGCACCCAGCGTGCGCAGGCCGCGCAAGGTCAGGAAGCTGTCGAACGGCGCGCCGGTGATGCCGAGGCAGTTGGCCCACCACGCCAGTTGCTCGTGCACGTCGGTGTCCTTCGCCACCACCGCGCCGCCGACCACGTCGCTGTGGCCGTTGATGTACTTGGTGGTCGAGTGCACGACCACGTCGGCCCCGAACGAAATCGGCTGTTGCAGCGCCGGCGACAGGAAGGTGTTGTCGACCACCGCGAGCGCGCCGGCGGCGTGTGCGGCGTCGATCACGAAACGCAGGTCGGTGATCCGCAGCAGCGGGTTGGACGGGGTTTCGATCCACACCACCGCCGGCTCCTGCGCCAGTGCTTCGCTCAATGCACGCGGATCGGTCAGGTCGACGGTCAGCAGTTCGAACGCGCCCTTCGCCGCCAGCGCGTTGAACAGCCGCCAGCTGCCGCCGTAGCCGTCATGCGGCACCACCAAGCGGTCGCCGGGCTTGAGCAGCGCGTGCAGCACCAAGGTGATCGCGGCCATGCCGGTCGCGGTAACAACGCCGCCTGCGCCGCCTTCCAGCTCGGCCAGCGCCTCGGCCAGCAGGTCGCGGGTCGGGTTGCCGCTGCGGGTGTAGTCGTAGGTGCGCTTGTCGTTGAAGCCGGCGAAGCTGAAGTTCGACGACAGCACGATCGGCGGAGCGACGGCGCCGAATGCGCTGTCGCGGTCGATGCCGGCGCGCACCGCGCTGGTACAGCGGTTGCGCGCGATGGATGCCGGATCGTGGGCGGCCTGAAGATGGACGCTCATGCCGCCACCTCCGCTTCGCCCAGCGCATCAGCGAGGATGCCGCCGATGACCGCCGCCTCCTTGAGGAAGGCGTCATGCCCGAAGATCGAGTCGAGTACGTGCAGCCGGGTGTCGCCGCCCAGTCGCTCGGCCAGCTCGCGGGCATCACCGATCGGCACCACCCGGTCGCCGTTCACCGCGACCACGGTCACCGGCACGCGCACCGATTCGGGTTGCAACGCCTGCAGGTCGATCGATTCCGACAACCGCACGAAAGCGGTCGGCGACGTGCGACCGGCGTACTTGCCGCCGCAGTAGTCGAGATAATCCTCGGCACCGACGCGGACGCGGCCGTCGAGCACCTCGGCGGCGTCGAAGCGTCCGTCGAACTCCTCGGGGCTGCGATAGCTCAGGATCGCCAACTGCCGCGCCAGCTCCAGGCCATGGCTGTCGTCGCACTGCAACGCACCCAACGCCACCGCGCGACGCTGCAACGCGCGCCAGGCGCTGGCGTAGGGATGGGCGCGATGGACGCCGCTGATCGCGACCAGTTGCCGCAGCCGCGACGGGTGCAACGCGGCAAACTGCAGGCCGACCATCGCCCCGTACGAGCAACCGACGAAGGCATGCAACCGGACCACGCCCAACGCATCGACCAGCGCGGCGATCGCATCGGCCTGGTCGGCGGGATCAATCGCCACGTCGAGGCTGCCGTCACTGCCGATCCAGTCGAACGCGAGCAGGCAGTGACGCTGCGGATCGAGCGCGCGGCCCGGGCCGACCTGCGCATTCCACCAGCCGCCCTCGGTGAACGCGTCGTTCGCGCCGACATGGCGGTCCGCGGAAATGCCGCCCGCGACGAACACCACCGGCAGCGACGGGTCGCCGACGCGCTCGTAGCGCAGGACGAGTGCGCGGCGGCCGGCGTGGCGCAAGTCGAGGTCGATCCGCACCTCGCCGCGCACCGTCGGCACGGCATCACGGGCGACGCCGGGCGGGTGGCATTCGAACGCGGCGCCAACCAGGGCATGGCCACAGGCGGGATCGAGGGCAGGACGGGAAGCGGGGCTGGTTTGCAGGCTCATGGCGGCATCCGAAGTGACGGTGGGCCATCGAGCTGACGGATGCGCATGCGCCCTCTCGGAGACACATGGCGCAACCATCTTTCGGATCCGATCTGTAACCGGGCCGCAGGAATTGGCACCTTTGCACCGCTTGCGCAGTACTGGGTTGCCCCGGCTTCAAAGGGCCTGTCCCTCAGCCGGTCTCGATGGATGGCCCGCAGTCTGCCGCGGCATTTTGCGATTGTCAATCGCTTTATCCGAATGAAGCGATTGATATAACCAACGGTTATCGCGAAAACGGCGATGCCGCCGTGGCGGGTCGCGCCCGAGCGATAGACTTCCGGCCATGACGTCCCGATCCTCTCGCCCGACGCCAGCCGGACTGGCGACACGCGCGGGCTTTCCGACCGCCCTGCCCGTGGTCCTGCTCGCAATCTGGTTGACGCTGGCGCCGATGGCGCAGGCGGGCCAGGTCTACCGCTGGACCGACACCGACGGCATCACCCATTACGGCGACCAGCCGCCGCGGCAAACCGGCGCGGAGGTCAGTACGATCCCGGTGTTCGTCGAGCCGACCGCGATCGCGCGGATGCGGATCGAACCGGTCGGCGACCGCTATCGCGTCTGGGCCGACAACCGCCTGCCCGGGCCGATCGAGGTGAGGCTCGACTTCGCCCGCCACAGCAACACCGTCGGCGACCCGACGCTGCCGGCGCGTGCCACCGTCGCCGCCGACGGCAGCGCGCTGGTCGCGGTGCTGCGCGCCCACGAACCGATGCAGCCGGTGTCGTTCGAGTTGCGCATGGACAGCTTGCCGGGCAACCCCAGCGCGGCGCCGCAGGATGTGCAGTACCGCTTGCCGCTACAGGTTGCTGCCGTAACCGGGGCCCGCCCGCGGATCGACCAGGGCTACGGCGGCCGGTTCAGTCACCACGATCCGGAAAACCGTTACGCGGTCGACTTCGCCACCCCGATCGGCACCCCGGTGCTGGCGGCGCGCGATGGCGTGGTGATGCAGGTCGAGTCCGACTTCGATCGCACCGGCCTGGACCGCGACAGATTCAGCGCGCGCGCCAACTTCGTGCGGATCCTGCACGACGATGGCGCGATGACGCTGTACGCCCATCTCAAGCCGGGCGGCGTGCTGGTCCGCATCGGCCAGCGCGTGCGCGGCGGGCAGCAGATCGGACTGTCCGGCAACACCGGCTATACCACCGGCCCGCACCTGCATTTCGTGGTGCAGGTCAACCGCGGCATGCGGCTGGTGTCGCTGCCGTTCCGCATGAGCGGCTCGGTCGGGCCGCTGCAGATCGACGATGGTTCGCCCACGCCCGAGCAGTTGTAGGGCACAGCCCTAGGCCGCCTCGACCAGTTGCTCGCCCATCGAGCGCCACTTCGGCAGCTTGTCGATCTGGCCGACCGCGCGCAGGTAGGCTTCGTCGACCGGGGTGTCGGCGACCAGCGCCGACGCCACGTGCACCGCACCGGCGACCCAGAACCCGGACATCCGCATCCGCGCCGGTTGCTGGTGGTTGGCGACCGCCTCGACGATCGGCATCGGCAGCCCCCACAAGCCCAGCAGGTACGCGCCGGCCTCGGCATAGTGCGGGCCATCGGGATTCTGTTCGGTGCCGTCGTCCAGCGCGAAGCGCACGCCCGGCAACAGCTTGCCGACCTCGGCCAGCAATCCGGCGGTGGCCGCCAGTTCCGCGCTCGGCCCGCCGAGCAGTTGCCCGGCCAGGCGCGAGGTGCGCAGCGCGCGAGCCTGCATCGCCTCGCGGTCGACGCCGTCGATTTCGTCGGTGCCGGCAAATGCCTCGGTCGCCAACA
Organism: Lysobacter sp.; assembly: GCA_050737695.1. Taxonomy (GTDB): domain Bacteria; phylum Pseudomonadota; class Gammaproteobacteria; order Xanthomonadales; family Xanthomonadaceae; genus Novilysobacter. The sequence continues at coordinate 49,085 of JBOHYB010000004.1, forward strand.
CCAGCCGCTGGATGTTCTGCAGGCCCAGCCGGGTGACGGCGGCGCGGATGTCGGTGACCACGCGGCCGGCCGAGAAATAGGCCGAGTTGCACAGCCGCAGCACCTTCGCCGCCAGCACCGGGTCCTGCGACAGCAGGTTGCCGACCTCGGCGGTGTTGGTGTCGGGGTCGCGCATCAATTGGGTCAGGTCGATGTAGAGCTTGGGCGGCGGCGGCAGCGCGCCGATCCGGCCAATCGCCTGGTTGAGTTCGGCGTTGTCGAGCAGTTCGCGCAGCTCGATCACGCTTTCCACCGCCTCGATCAGCTCGCCGGCATCGAGCGGCTTGCGCAACAGGCGATGGGCGCAGTCGAGTACCTGCAGCGCCTCGGCATCCTGGTTGTTGTCGAGCAGCAGGATCCGCACGACTTCGGGACGCTGGCTGCGCAATTGCGACAGCACCGCGGTGGCGCGCCGCGCGCCCGGGTCGAGTTCGCACACCAGCACGTCGACGGCGGCATCGTCGGCCAGGGCATCGTCGGCCGACCCGGTCCAGCGCACGTCCCAGGCCAGGCCGAAATCCGCCAGCGCCTGGTTCAGTTCCAGCTCCAGCCCGGCTGCGCGTCCACCCTCGTCCCCCACGATGACAATATGCACCTGATTCCTCGTATCACGTCGCGGATGCACCGCCTCCCAGGCGATATCGGCCACGAGCGCGTCGACTGAACCGCCGCTTCTGTGACTGCCGCCGCAGATTGGCAAGGCCCGGCCCGCGGCCAGCTATAATCCGCGCCCTCCCCTCGCTGCCTGGCGCGATCGCGCGCGCCGTCGCCATGTCCGACGTTTCCATCGAAGCCCTGCGCCGCCGCACCTTCGCCATCATCTCCCACCCCGATGCCGGCAAGACCACGCTGACCGAGAAGCTACTGCTGTTCGGCGGCGCGATCCAGATGGCCGGCTCGGTCAAGGGCCGCAAGGCCGCGCGCCACGCGACGTCCGACTGGATGGCGCTGGAGAAGGAGCGCGGCATCTCGGTGACGTCCTCGGTGATGCAGTTCCCGTACGACGGCCGCATCGTCAACCTGCTCGACACCCCGGGCCATGCCGACTTCGGCGAGGACACCTACCGGGTGCTGACCGCGGTCGACTCGGCGCTGATGGTGATCGACGTCGCCAAGGGCGTGGAGGAGCGCACGATCAAGCTGATGGAGGTCTGCCGGCTGCGCGACACGCCGATCATGACCTTCATAAACAAGCTCGACCGCGAAGGCCGCGACCCGATCGAACTGCTCGACGAGGTCGAGAGCGTGCTCGGCATCCAGTGCGCACCGATCACCTGGCCGATCGGCATGGGCAAGCGGCTCAAGGGCGTGGTCCACCTGGTCAGCGGCGAAGTCCACCTGTACGAACAGGGCCGCAACTTCACCCGCCACGATTCGACCATCTTCGGCTCGATCGAAGATCCCGGGCTGGAGCAGAGGATCGGCGCGCAGGCGCTGGCCGAACTGCGCGAGGAACTCGATCTGGTGCAGGGCGCCAGCCATTCGTTCGACCTCGACAAGTACCTGTCCGGCGAACAGACCCCGGTGTTCTTCGGCTCGGCAGTCAACAACTTCGGCGTGCAGTTGCTGCTGGACTTCTTCGTCAGGCACGCGCCGAGCCCGCGACCGCGCGCGACCACCACCCGCGAGGTGGCGCCGACCGAGGAACCGCTGACCGGCTTCGTGTTCAAGATCCAGGCCAACATGGATCCGCAGCACCGCGACCGGGTCGCCTTCATGCGGATCTGCTCGGGCAAGTTCCGCGCCGGCATGAAGGCGTTCCATGTGCGCAGCGGCAAGGAACTCAAGCTCGCCAACGCGCTGACCTTCATGGCCAGCGACCGCGAGATCGCCGAGACCGCGTATTCGGGCGACGTACTCGGCATCCACAACCACGGCACGGTATCGATCGGCGACACCTTCACCGAGGGCGAGAAGCTCAGCTTCACCGGCATCCCCAACTTCGCGCCCGAGCTGTTCCGCCGCGCGCGGCTGCGCGATCCGCTCAAGCTCAAGCAGTTGCAGAAGGGCCTGGCCCAGCTCAGCGAGGAAGGCGCGACCCAGTTCTTCCGGCCGCTGATGAGCAACGACCTGATCCTCGGCGCGGTCGGCGTGCTGCAGTTCGACGTGGTCGCCTACCGGCTCAAGGACGAGTACGGCGTGGACGCCATCTTCGAGCCGGTCGCTGTCGCCACCACCCGCTGGATCCGCTGCGACAACGCCAAAAAGCTCGAAGAGTTCCGCGACAAGAACGCGATGAACCTCGCGCTCGATGCCGCCGGCCAGCTGGTCTACCTGGCGCCTACCCGGATCAACCTGCAGTTGGCGCAGGAGCGCGCACCCGACGTCGAGTTCCTCGCCACCCGCGAGCATGCGCACGCGGTGGCGGTCGACTGAGGCCGCGGCGACGCGTTCACCCCTGCTTTACCGCCCGCTGCCGAAGCTGTCGCCAACCACGACACTTCGGAGGTCGCGATGCGCCGTCGCCGTCTGTGGCTGGGCATCGCGGGGTTGGTGTTGCTTGGCCTCGCCCGGACGCCGACCATCCGCGCCGACGACCTGCGCTTCGGCAATGCCGTGTGGTCGAAGGTGCCGACCATGGCCGAGGCGCGGCGGCTCGAGTTCAGCCTCGCGCTGAAACCGCTGTTCAGCGGCGACGTGCGCATTCCGACTCTGCACCTCATCGCGCCGCGGCTGCACCTGGAAACCGGACCGGACGGCGGCGGCAACTGGCAGTTCGGCGAGCCGGGCGATGGCGATGTGCAGTTCCGCCGGGTACGGATCGATGCCGGCCAGTTGCGCTTCCTCGACGCCGCCAACGACACCGACATCCAGGTCGATGTCGCCACCGCCGAACCCGCGGACGCCAGGGCCGACGATGTCCCCTCCGCCCCACCGATCACCGTCGAAGGCGGCGGGCGCTGGCAAGGCAACGAATTCTCGCTGCAGGGCCGGGCCGAAACGCCGATGGCGCTGCGCGATGCCGACAGTCCCTACCGCATCGACTTACAGGCGCGCGCCGGCGCCACCCGCGCGCACGCCCGCGGCACCGCCCGTGCGGATGCCAGCGCCCGGGTGCTGCCCGACACGCCGTACGAGCTCGACAAACTGCGCGCGATGGACGCCGACGTGCGCCTGCGAGCCCAACGGATCAATGCGCCGTCGCTACCGCTGGACGACATGGACGCGCACCTGTTGCTGGAAAACGGCGTGCTGCGACTGGACCCGCTGAACTTCGGCGTGGCCGACGGCGACGTCCGTTCGACCATCCGGATGGATGCACGGCAGTCGCCGATCCGCACACGTGCCGACATCGCCGCACGCGGACTCGACCTGTCGCAACTGTTGCCGAAGGTCGAACTGGCTCAGAACGCGATCGGCAAGGTCGGCGGCCACGTTCAACTGGCCGGCAGCGGCAACTCGGTCGCGGAGATGCTCGGCAGCAGCGATGGCGAGGTGGCGCTCGGCATCGGCCGCGGCAAGATCAGCAACCTGCTGATGGAGATGGCCGGCATCGACGTCGCCGAAATCATCAAGTTCAAGTTGACCGAGGACCGACCGATCCCGATCCGCTGCGCGTTCGGCGACTTCAAGGTCGACGACGGGGTGATGACCGCCCGCTCGCTGGCGTTCGACACCACCGACACGATCCTGATCGGCGAAGGCACGATCGACCTTGGGGAAGAGCGTTTCGACCTGACCATCCAGCCACGCCCGAAGGATCGCAGCCTGTTCTCGTTCCGCTCGCCGTTGCGGGTGGGCGGTACGTTCAAGGCCCCCACGTTCCAACCCGACGCCAGTCGCATCGGCCTTCGCGCGGCGATCGCACTGACCCTGGGCAGCATCGCCCCGCCGGCGGCGTTGCTGGCGACGCTGGAACTCGGCCCGGGCGAGAACGCCAACTGCGGCGGCCAATATGCGAAGTAGGAGCGACGTGAGTCTGGCGCGACCGGACCCAACCCTTAACTCGCGATATAGCGCTGCAACTGGTCCAGTTCGAGCTGCTGGTCCTCGATCACCGCCTTGACCAGGTCGCCGATCGATACCAGCCCGATCACCTCGCCATCGACCACCACCGGCAGGTGGCGGATGCGCCGGTGGGTGACCAGTTGCATGCAGTGGTCGGCGGTGTCGTCCGGACCGACGCTGAGCACGTCGCTGGTCATGATCTCGCGCACCGGAGTGTTGGCCGACGAGCGTCCCTGCAACACGATCTTGCGGGCGTAGTCGCGCTCCGAGACCATCCCCGCCAGCCGGCCGGCTTCGATCACCACCAGGGCGCCGATGTGTTTCTCGGCCATCTTCCGGATCGCGTCGATCACCGGCGCGTCGGGGCCGATCGAATGGATCTCAGGCGCTTTTGCTTCGAGCAGATGGCGGACGCTGCGCATGGCTGTCTCCCTCGACCACGTGGACGTGGCCCGAGGATACCCCCGTCGCCGGCTGCCAGGCGTCAACGAGGTATAGCGGTCGTTGCTTGGACTCCTCGTACAGTCGGCCCAGGTACTCGCCGATCAGCCCCAGCGCGATCAACTGGACCCCGCCGAGGAACAGGATCACCGCCATCATCGTCGGCCAGCCCTGCACCGGGTCGCCCCACAGCAACGCCTTGCCGATGACCCAGGCGCCGTACGCGAACGCCACCAACGCGGTCAGCAGCCCCAGGTAGGTCGCCAGCCGCAGCGGCGCGGTCGAGAAGCTGGTGATGCCCTCCAGCGCGAGGTTCCACAGCCGCCAGAAATTGAACTTGCTGGCGCCGGCCGCGCGCGGTTGCCGGTGGTAGGCAATGGCAACGCGATTGAAGCCGACCCAGCCGAACAGTCCCTTCATGAAGCGGTGGCGTTCGCGCAGCTGCTGCAGGGCCTGCAGCGCGCGCGGCGACAACAGGCGGAAGTCGCCGGTGTCCGCCGGGATCGGGGTCTTCGACAGCCGGCCGATCACCCGGTAGAACGCATGCGCGGTGCTGCGCTTGAGCCAGCCTTCGCCCTCGCGTTCGAGCCGGGTCCCGTAGACATCGTCGAACCCCTGGCGCCAGCGCTCGACGAATTGCGGGATCAGCTCCGGCGGGTCCTGGCCATCGGCGTCGAGGATCAAGGCCGCGCCGCATTCGACGTGGTCGAGTCCGGCGGTCAGCGCCAGTTCCTTGCCGAAGTTGCGCGACAACCGCAACAAGGCGATGCGCGAGTCACGCGCAGCTAGCTGCTGCATCACCTCCCAGGTGTGGTCGGAGCTGCCATCGTCGACAAACAACACCCGGCTTTCGATGCCGAACTCAGCCGCCACCGCGTCCAGCGCCGCGGCGATCCGTGGCTGCAGCAACGGCAAGCTGTCGCCCTCGTTGAAAGCGGCAATGACGACGGTCAGGCGATCGTGCGGGGCGATGGCACTCATCCGCGCATGGTAGCAACCGAGCCTCTTGTAGGAGCGGCTTCAGCCGCGAACCGGAATCGTTTATTCGCCAAGCTCCACGCTCGCGAGCAACTGCTTTCCGGGATCGATCAAATCGCGACCATTCATCGCGTCGGCGAACCGATTCCACGATCGCGGCTGAAGCCGCTCCTACAGAAGCTCTCAGCCCGCCTCACTCCAGCCGCTCCAGATACCCAGTCCCACCGATCTGCCGCATCTGCCGCTGGATCGCACGGGTGCGCCGCTGCACGTACGGTCCCGGCCGCGCCGCGCTGTAACGCTTCGGGCTGGGCAGCACCGCCGCCAACCGTGCCGCCTCGGCCGGCGCCAACTGGGAGGCGTCCTTGCCGAAATAGGTCCGCGCGGCGGCCTGCGCGCCGTAAACCCCGTCGCCGAACTCGGCGATATTGACGTAGACCTCGACGATCCGCGCCTTCGGCCACAGCGTCTCGATCAGCAGCGTGTACCAGGCCTCCACGCCCTTGCGTAGCCAACTGCGACCGCTCCACAGGAACAGGTTCTTGGCGGTCTGCTGGCTGATGGTGCTGGCCCCGCGCACCTTGCCGCCGCGCGCGTTGTTGCGTCGCGCCTTGGCGATCGCCTCCAGGTCGAACCCGTGGTGGTCGGCAAAGCGCTGGTCCTCCGAGGCGATCACCGCTACCGGCAAGTGCGAGGACACCTCGTCGCGGTCGCGCCAGTCGTAGGCGATCCGAAAGCCGCCGTCGCCAGCGAGCCAGGCATCGCATTGTCGCGCCACCATGAACGCACTGAACGGCGGGTCGATGAAGCGCAGCGCCGCCACCTGCAAGGTGGTCAGCAGCACGAACAGCAGCGGCAGGGTCAGCAACCAGCGCAGCCAGCGGCGACGCCGTCGACGGCGGGGCTTTTTCGGGTTGTCGATAGTGTCTTGCACCGGCCGGGCTGCGCCCCCATCTTCGCGCTTGTCAGACAATCACCATGGAAGCATGGCTGGCGCAGGTTCCGCCATGCCTGCGGCCCAAACGGGCTCTCCCCTGACGCCATTCGACCCGACCGACCCGCAAAGATGCCCCAGACCGCCCCGAACCCCACAGACTCCGACCGCGATCAGCTGAACCGCTTCCTGATCGAAGGCGCCGGCGTGCGCGGCGTGCTGGTGCACCTGCACGACACCTGGCAGCAGATCCGCGAGCGCGCGGTCGATGCCGTCGAGCAGGCGCCGGCCGCGGTCGAACTGCTGGGCGAAGCCGCTGTCGCCGCCGCGCTGTTCACCGGCCACGCCAAGGTCGACGGTCGCCTGTCGGTACAGTTGCGCGGCGCCGGCGCCCTGCGCACCCTGTTCGTCGAATGCACCGCGGCCGGCACCCTGCGCGGCGTCGTGCAACTGGACGAGGGCGCCGGCCCCGTCTCGCGCGACCTGCGCGAACTCGGCGACGACGCGGTGCTGGCGATCACCATCGAGAACCCAGCCCGCGGCGACCGCGAACCGATGCGCTACCAGGGCCTGGTGTCATTGCAGGCCGATTCGCTGTCGGGCGCGTTCGAGGATTACTTCCGCCAATCCGAGCAACTGCCGACCCGACTGCTGCTGGCCGCCAACGGCGAACGCGCCGCCGGCCTGATGCTGCAGAAGCTGCCCGGCGACGAGGGCGACGACGACGGCTGGCTGCGTGCCGGCGCGCTGTTCGACACCCTCGACCCCGATGAGTTGCTCGAGTTGCCGACCCCGACCCTGCTGACCCGGTTGTTCCACGAGGACGGCGTCCGGCTGGTCGGCGGCAAGCCGCTGCGGTTCGCCTGCTCGTGCTCGCGCGAACGGGTCGAATCGATGCTGGCCTCGCTGGGCGAGCCGGAAGCGCTGGCCGCGGTGGCCGATGGCGAAGCCGACATCCGTTGCGAATTCTGTGGCCAGCACTATCGTTTCGACGAGGCGCAGGTTCGCGGATTGCTGGCCGTTTCCGCCGCCGAACTGGAGGCCCCGGACCGCCTGCAATGAATTGGCGGCAATGCGACCGTCTTCACGCTGCGTTGATTGTTAAATAATCATAAACGGCCTAGTATCGAATCATTAGTTGGGGGAACTCCGCCGGTCCGTTCCGGTCGTATTCGACATCGATGCCTACACGCCTGCTACGCCTGCCGCTTGCCCTGCTCCTCGCCCTTGGCGTGGCCGCGGGCGCGCATGCACAGCAGACCGGCAAGCCGGCGGACCGCAGCGACGCCACGGTGCTGCCGGTGTGGAACAACAGCAGCGGCAAGCTCGAAGCGGTATTGCTGCTGGAGCCCACCGGCACCTCCAGCGCCGGCGCGCGCTGGCGGGTCGGCCGCACCAGCCTCGACGCCGCGTTCGGCCTGGCCGCCGGCGAGAACCTTGGCCTGGTCTGCGATCGCAAGAACGGCTTGGCCGGCGCCATCGGCAACCTCGCCAACCATTGCCTGCTCGCCGCCCTCGATCAGGACGGCAAGAACGGCAGCCGGCAGGTCTCGGCCGGCGCCAGCCTCAGCCGCGCCGACACCAGGCTCGGCCTCTCGATTGGCGAAGGCCGCGATACCCTCCCGGCGTGGCTCAGCCCGAACGGCCGCAATACCCGAGTCGACCAGAACAGCCTCACCGTCTACGGCCAGCAGAACATCGGCCGCGAGGCGACCGTCTCGATCGGCGGCACCTGGGCGCGCGCGCGCCTGATTCCCGCCGGCGACGTCCCGGCGTTGGCCGATCGCTGGAGCACCAAGAGCATCACCGTCGGTGCCGGCATCGGCGACTTCTCGGCCAGCATCGTCGGCCGCGTGGTCGACTCGGCGAGCGCGGCCGACGACTGGGAAGGCCTCGGCATCGGCCTGACCTGGCGTACCCCGTGGAGCGGCAAGCTCACCGTCGGCGCCGAGAACGTGGTCACCCGCGGCAAGAACCCGTTCGCGCCCGGCAACTCCGACGGCGACGAAGGCACCGTGCCCTACGTGCGCTACGAGCAGGACCTCTAAGGGTCTCTCGCACGCTGCGGATGATATCCGCAGATCATCCGACTGTTGACGACACCCTGCGACGCCAGTCGGCGTGGCGGCGACGCCTGTCTTGACTCCCCCGACTCGATGTGGCAGGCGCCGGACTGCGCGCGGCAGCAACCCGCCGCGAGACGAAGGCATCGGCCGGTACCGCGCCGACCGCCTCGCCGCCCTGTTCATCTGTCTTCCGCGACGGATTTTTCCGTGAAGTCCGGTCCGAGATCATGAATGGGGGTTCCCGCATCAATCCAAGTGGCTGATTTATAAGAAATAAAAATACCTGTCAACGCAAACGACCCGAAAAGTTAACGACACTTTAATTTTTCTCCGCAGGGGGCTACCATCGGTCGACCTTGCCGTATTTGGCGTCTCCCTTGACGCTATCGGCAAGGTTCCCATGGGAATTACCAAGACTCACTTGGAGAGAGAGATGACCCTTAAGACCACCAAGCTCCGCGACGCGATTTCCTTCGCGCTCGTCGTGGGCGCCACCGCCGTCACCGGCACTGCGTTCGCGCAGGATGCCGCGCCGGCACAAGAGGCTCCCGCTCAGGAAGCCACCACCCTGGACCGCATCGAAGTCACCGGTTCGCGCATCCGTCAGGTCGATGCCGAAACCTCGCAGCCGATCCTGGTCATCGGCCGCGACGACATCGAGCAGTCCGGCCGCACCTCGGTCGCGGAGCTGCTGCAGAACATCGCGGTCAACGGCGCACCGACCAACACCCAGGTCAACAACGGCGGCGACGGTTCCTCCACCGTCGATCTGCGTGGCCTCGGCTCCAACCGCACCCTGGTGCTGGTCAACGGACGCCGTTGGGTGACTGGCCTCGGCGGCAGCGTCGACCTGAACACCATTCCCTCGTCCATGGTCGAGCGCGTTGAAGTCCTGAAGGACGGCGCTTCCTCGATCTACGGTTCGGACGCCATTGCCGGCGTGGTCAATGTCATCACCCGCCAAAACTTCGAAGGCGCCGAAGCCCACGTCTATACCGGTCAGTTCTCGGAAGGCGACGGCCAGCGCACCTCGGCCGACTTCACCCTCGGTGCCAACAGCGATCGCGGCAACATCGTGATGGGCGTGTCGCACCACAAGGAAGAGTCGGTCATGGCCGGCGATCGCGAGATCTCCGAGCACCCGGTCAGCGGTTTCGGCTCGCAGCGCTGGAGCTCGTTCGACGACAACGGCCAGCTGTGGGACATGACAATCGATGGCACCCCCACCGGCGACTACGACGCCTGGGCGGCGCTTGCCGGCTCCGAGAGCGAGGCAGAGCGTGATCGCGCCGGGCTCAACCGCCTGGTCGTCAACGAAGGTGCCGATGGCACCGACTTGGCCAACTACCACCCGTTCAGCCCCGCGGCTGGCGACGGTTACAACTTCGCCAAGGACAACTACCTGCGCACCCCGCAGGAGCGTACCTCGCTGTATGTCCAGGGCCGTTTCGACATCACCGACAACATCTCGTTCAAGACCGACGCCCTGTACAACGAGCGTCTGTCGGCCCAGCGTCTGGCCGGCTTCCCGGTCGGCGAAGGTGCCTATCTTTCGGGCGCCCAGGGCCTGTCGGGTGACAGCTACTACAACCCGACCAAGGGAACCGCCAACCAGCGTGACGTCAGCTACAGCCGTCGCCTGGTCGAGGCCCCGCGTCTCTACGAGCAGGACGTCAAGACCTGGCACTTCTACGGCGGTTTCGAAGGCTTCTTCGACATCGGCGACCGCGGCTTCAACTGGGACGTGGGTTACGCGTTCAACCGCAACGACCAGGTCGACACCCAGACCGGCGACCTGAACATGCAGGCGCTGCGCAATGCCACCGGCCCGTCCTTCATGGACCCGGAAACCGGTGACATCCTGTGTGGAGCCCCCGGTGCCGTCATCGAGGGCTGCACCCCGTTCAACCCGTTCAGCTCGCCGGGCGAGATCCAGGGCGATATGCTCAGCTACGTGCTGTTCACCGCCAAGGACAAGTTCCAGAACACGTCCAAGAGCTACACCGCCAACCTGAGCGGCGACCTGTTCGAGCTGCCGGGCGGCATGGCCGGCTTCGCGGCCGGTTACGAGCATCGCAAGGAAGCGGGCTACGACATTCCGGATGCATTCGTGTCCGCCGGTCTGTCCTCGGGCAACGCGCGTCAGCCGACGTCGGGTTCGTACTCGCTGGATGATTACTATCTCGAACTGCTGCTGCCGGTGCTGTCCGACGTGCCGGGCGCCCAGCTGCTCGAGTTCAGCATCGCCAGCCGCTACTCCGACTACAGCAACTTCGGCGAGACCACCAACAGCAAGTTCGGCTTCAAGTGGAAGCCGGTCGACTCGCTGCTGGTCCGCGGCAACTGGGCCCAGGGCTTCCGCGCTCCGACCATCAACGACCTGTTCGGTGGCGCCGCGGCCAGCTACGACACCTTTGGTGATCCGTGCTCGTCCGACAGCCCGTACGCCTCGCGTCCCGAAGTGGCGCAGCGTTGTGCGGACGCCGGCATCTCGCCGAGCTACGTCCAGCGCACCAACTCGGGCCCGGGCTACTTCGGTCAGACCGCCTATCCGTTCGACTGGGTGTCCAATGTGGACCTCGGGCCGGAAACGGCGACCAACAAGACCCTGGGCTTCGTCTTCAGCCCGGAGTTCCTGACGGGTTTCGACATCTCCGTCGACTGGTGGTCGATCGAGATCGAGGACGCGATCAGCCGTCCGACCGCGACCTACATGCTCGACCAGTGCTTCGTCGAGGGTGACCAGGGCTTCTGCGACATCCTGTACGTCGATGGTGGCTTGACCCGCGACCCGCTGGGTACCATCAACTACCTCGCCCGTGGCCTGCGCAACCTGGCCCAGCGGAACGTCGAGGGTTGGGACGTCGCGGCGCGCTACCGCACCGCCGAGACCTCCATCGGTCGCTTCGCGTTCTCGTGGGACAGCTCGTACATCTCCAACTTCGAGACCCGTTCCACCCCCGACGGCGATTGGGACTACCTGGTCGGCACGTACACGGGCGGTGCGCCGACCTGGCGTATCCGCTCCAACCTGGGCGCCGACTGGACCATGGGTGATTTCGGCCTGCACTGGACCACGCGCTACTTCTCGGGCATGGAAGAGGACTGCCCGACGTTCGCGCTGTCGCTGTGCTCGGATCCGGATCGCGTCGTCGAAGCCGGCGAGGAGCCGCGCAACCACATTGGCGCCACCACCTATCACGACGTCCAGGCGCGTTACAACACGCCTTGGAACGCCACCGTGTCGGTCGGTGTCAACAATGTGTTCGACAAGGATCCGCCGCGCTCGTTCCAGCAGGCGAACTCCAACTCGTTCGACTACCAGTACGACACCCCGGGGCAGTTCTACTACGTGGAATACCGTCAGCGCTTCTGATCGACGGCTCCTGTAGCGAACACTCGATAGTGTGAGAAGCGGCCCCTGAAAAGGGGCCGCTATTTTGTTGGGTAGAATCGGTTCACGCCCATCCGCGACGCCCCAGATGCCGCAGCCTGAACCCACCGAACTTCGCGCCAACGCCCACCGCGCCGCCGAAAATGGCAGGCCCGATGTCGCCGAGGCCGCCTACCTGGCATTGCTCAAGCAAATTCCGGACGATGTGGAGGCGCTCAATTTCGTGGCGATGCTCGCGATGTCGCGGCAGCAACTGCCGATGGCCCGTGAACTGCTGGAACGCGCACGCAACGCAGCGCCGGACGACGGCCCCACCCGCAAGAACCTCGGCGTGGTGCTGCTGCAATCGGGTGATCCCGAAGCGGCGGAACACCTACTGCTTGATGCCGTGCGCGACGACCCCGATTACTTCGTCGCCCGCCTGTACCTGGGACTCGCATTTGAACGCCGAGGCCGTGGGCGCGACGCCTGCGTCCATTATTTCAAGGCCATCGGCACGGCGCAGGCGCAGGGACTCTGGACCTCCCCGGGGACCACCCCCGGCGGCTTGCGCGCCAACGTCGAGCATGCGATCCGGTTCACCCGCGCCGCGCGGCGCCAGTTGCTGGACGCGGTGCTCGCGCCGCTGCACGCCCGCTTCGGCCGTGATGCGATGAAGCGGGTGGACCGTTGCCTCGCCGTCTACCTCGGCGAGATCAGCTGTCCCCCACCCGATGCCCGACAGAAACCGGGGTTCCTGTATTTTCCCGACCTCCCGAGCGAACCGTTCCTGCCGCGCCAGGCGTTTCCCTGGTACGAAGCGCTGGAGGCCCGGACGCCTGCATTGCGCGAGGAGCTGGTCGGCTTGCTCGACGCCAGGCCGCAGCTGGAGCCGTTCCTCGGCGAGCCGCCGCCGGGAATGAAGTCCAGCTACCTGGGCGGCGGCGACGACACGGCGACGCCGCAGTGGGACGGTTTTTTCTTCTATCGACACGGCCGCCGTTACGACGAGAACTGCCGGCGCAGCCCGAAAACCGTCGCGGCGCTCGAATCCACTTCGATCGTGCACATCCGCGACCATGCGCCAGAGGCACTGTTCTCGGTATTGGGGCCTGGCTCGCACATCCTGCCGCACCACGGCGTCACCAACACGCGCGCGGTCACCCACCTGCCCCTGATCGTTCCCGGCCAGTGCACGCTGCGCGTCGCCGACCAGCGCCACGATTGGCAGGAAGGGCGCTGCGTGACGTTCGACGATACTTTCGAACACGAGGCCTGGAACCGCAGCGAGCGGACCCGGGTGATCCTGCTGTTCGATGTCTGGAACCCGTACCTGACGGAAGCCGAGCGCATCGCCATCACCGAGCTGGTCGCGGCGATCGGCGATCTGAGTGCCGACCAGCTGTAGCGGTTCCCGGAAAAAGGAAAGCCCGGACCAGCCGGGCTTTCGTCATTGCGAGCCGAGCCTCAGTCGGCCAGCTTCGCCGCGATCCGCTGCTGCTCGTCCTTCAGCGCCTGCGGCATGCGCGGGCCGTATTCGTCGAGGTACTCGCCGATACTGGCGAATTCCGCCTGCCAGCCGGCCTGCTCGAAGCCGAACAGCTTGGCCCGAGCCTCGTCGTCGAGCTCGATGCCGTCGAGGTTGAGGTCGGCGTCGGTCGGCAGATGGCCGATCGGGGTCTCGACCGCGCCGGCCTCGCCCTTGACCCGGCCGATCATCCACTCCAGCACCCGCAGGTTGTCGCCGAAGCCCGGCCACATGAACTTGCCGTCGTCGCTCTTGCGGAACCAGTTGACGTGGAAGATCTTCGGCAGCTTGGCATCGGCCTTGTCGAACGACAGCCAGTGGCTGAAGTAGTCGGCGAAGTTGTAGCCGCAGAACGGCTTCATCGCCATCGGGTCGCGGCGCATCACTCCGACCGCGCCGGTGGCGGCGGCAGTGGTCTCCGAGCCCATCGCGGCGCCGACCAGCACGCCGTGGGTCCAGTCGCGTGCCTCGAACACCAGCGGCACTAGGGATGCGCGGCGGCCGCCGAAGACAATTGCCGAGATCGGTACGCCGGCCGGATTTTCGGCTTCGTCCGAATAGCTCGGGCACTGCTTGGCGCTGACGGTGAAGCGCGAGTTGGGATGCGCAGCCGGACGCTTGGCGGCGTCGTACGGTTCGCCGCGCCAGTCGGTGACCGGCTCGCCCTCGCCCAGGCCTTCCCACCACGGCTGGTTGTCGGCAGTGACACCGACATTGGTGAAGATGGTGTTGGACTGGATCGACTTCAGCGCGTTCGGGTTGGACTTGTTCGAGGTGCCTGGGGCGACGCCGAAGAATCCGGCTTCAGGGTTGATCGCGTACAGCCGGCCATCGGCGCCCGGACGCATCCAGCAGATGTCGTCGCCGACGGTGGTGATCTTCCAGCCGTCCTTGAGGTAGCCCTCCGGCGGGATCAGCATCGCCAGGTTGGTCTTGCCGCAGGCCGAGGGGAACGCCGCGGCGATGTAGTGGGTCTCGCCCTGCGGATTCTCCAGGCCGAGGATCAGCATGTGCTCGGCCAGCCAGCCTTCGCTGCGCGCCTGGTGGCTGGCGATCCGCAGGGCGTGGCACTTCTTGCCCAGCAGGGCGTTGCCGCCGTAGCCGGAGCCGTACGACTTGATCGTCAGCTCCTCGGGGAAATGCATGATGAAGCGGCGATTCGGGTCGAGTTCGCCGGTCGAGTGCAGGCCCTTGACGAACGCACCCTCCTTCTCGATCCGGGCCAGCGCCGGCGCGCCCATGCGGGTCATGATCCGCATGTTGGCGACCACGTACGGGCTGTCGGTGATCTCCACGCCGCAACGCGACAGCGGCGAGCCGATCGGGCCCATGCAGTACGGCACCACGAACATCGTGCGGCCGGCCATGCAGCCGTCGAACAGCGCGTCGACCTTGGCGTGGCCGTCGGCCGGCGACATCCAGTGGTTGTTCGGGCCGGCGGCGTCGCGCTCGCTGGTGCAGACGAAGGTCAGGTGCTCGACCCGGGCGACGTCGTCGGGGTCGGAACGGTGCAGCCAGCTGCCCGGGTGGGTCTGCTCGTTGAGCTTGATCAAGGTGCCGTCGGCCTGCATCTTCGCGGTCAGCGCGGCGTTCTCGGCATCGCTGCCGTCGCACCAGTGGATCGCGTCGGGGCGGGTCAGTGCGGCGACCTCGGCGATCCACGCATTCAGGGCCTCCTGCGAACTGGGAGACGAGGAAGGATGGGGAATCGCGCTCATCGACTGCTCTCTTGCATTGGAAGGGGTGGAATTAGGGTGTCCATCATGTGCTCGACGTAGGCTTCGAACTCTTCACGCGGCGGGCGCGAGGTCTGCAGCTGCAGTTGCAGTTGCAGGAAGCCGACATAAGCGGCGTAGGCCAGCCTGGCACGGTGCTGGGCGTCGCTGCGTCCCAGGCCCGCCTGGCGGAAGGAAGCCGTGAGGTATTCAAGCCGGCGCTGTGAGACGCGCTCCATCACCGGTTGCACCGTGGGATGGTCCAGCGCGCTGAGCAGCGCACTGTAGATCACGTGGGACTTGGCCTCGTGGGCAACCATCTGGAACAAGTTGCGCAGGCGCTCGCGCGGATTGGAAATGGCTTCCAGCGTCCCGAAAACGGCTTGCTGTTCGACACTTTCCCAGCGCTCCAGCGCGGCCTGCAGCAGGGCGTCGCGCGAGGGGAAATGCCAGTAGAAGCTGCCCTTGGTCACTCCGAGCCGGCGCGCCAGCGGCTCGACCGCCACGGCGGCCACGCCCTGTTCAGCGATCAGGTCGAGCGCAGCCTGGGCCCAGTCCTCGGCGCTCAGGCGCCCTTTGCGTTCCGGCTTCTCGGATGCCGGTGTCGTTATGGTCGACATCATCGCTACAGTGTATCCATACGCCGCCGCCCGGAACAGTATCGTTCGCCGAGGCTTGCTGTGCGCTGCAGCATCGGTTGTGGGTGTTCTGGCGCATACTGCCGGTATCGCTTGATATCGCGGGGCGACGAGGCTTCGCGACGGGCCTTCGCGACGGAGAGGGTCGTGCTACGGACCTTGATGCTCCTGCTGCTTGCTTGTTTCGGTAGCGTCCATGCCCACGCCCGGGCACCGCAACAGGTGTCGACGCCGTCTCCGGACGCGCAGGCGACGGTTGTCATGGCCGTGCCCGAGGAACTGCGGCAGGCGGTCGATGCGCTGGAGCTGGATCGCGGGGGAATCCCCAAGCTCGATCGGGTGCGGCGGTTGTTCGAATTCATGGTCGCCGAAGACGGCCTGGCCCTGCGCTACCGGGAACAGCCCACTTACGGCATCGCAGAAAGCTATGCGCGGCGTGAAGTGAACTGCCTCTCGTTCACCATGATGTTCATCGCCCTGGCCCGCGCGACGGGCGTCGACGCCTATGCGCAGGCCTCGGAGGACGCACTCGCGATGCGCGTGGTCGACAACACCCTTTTCCGCGCAAGGCATGTGAAGGCCGGCATCGACATCGACGGCGCGCAATACACCGTCGACGTGGGGTGGAGATCGGTCGTCGTCGAACGCAACCCGCGGCGAATCTCCGACGTGCAGTTGGTGGCCCTGCTGTACAACAACAACGCGGTGGAACGCCTGGCCCGCGGCGCCAAGACGGAGGCCACGAACGAGATCGCGACGGCCATGGCACTGGATCCCGACAGCGCGACGATCTGGAGCAATGCCGGGGTGATCCATTGGCGCTCGGGACGGCGCGATGCCGCGGAACACGCCTATCTGCAGGCACTCGAACTGGAGCAGGGCCATGTCGGCGCCCTGAGCAACCTGGTGGGGATGTATCGCACCACCGGTGCGACCCGGCGCGCCGACAGGTACGACCAGCGGCTGCAACGCGCGCAGGCGTCGGACCCGTTCTCGCAGTTCCTGATGGCACGGGAACTCATGCAGCTGGAAGCTTATGACTTGGCAGCCGCGCATTACCGGCGTGCCATCCGGCTGTTGCCGAACCAGCCGAAGTTCCACCGGAGCCTGGCCGAGGCCTACCAGAAGCTGGGCAAGGACCGGGCCGCGCAGCGAACCCGCAACCGTGCACTGTCGCTGGAGCAGCGCAGGTATTCGCAGCGGAGCATTCCCGAAGCGGGGTCCGGCCCCGGCTGACTTCAGGAAAACGAAAGATGCCGGCGCTTGCGCGCCGGCATCGAGTGGTACCGCCAACTAAAACGATGGGTCAGAACGAGTAGCGCACGCCCACATAGGCACGACGCGGCTCGACCCAGTCGGTGGCCTCGCCGAAGGCGTAAACGCCGTCACCGCCGATCAGGTCCTGCTCGGAGATTGCGGACTGCTTGTCGAAGACGTTGAAGATGTCTAGGAAAAACTCGAGCTGGCCGGCCGCAAGTTCCTTGGTGTACTTGGCGCGCACGTCGAAGGTGTAGTACGCCGGCCCGGTCTCGCCGCCCACCGCACCCGGAAGGATCCAGCTGTCGGAGACGCCGCCCACTTCGTACACCTCGCCCATTTCCGGCAGGTGGCGGCCATACAACGAGTACGTGCGGCTGTACTTCGCGCCGCTGTTCCAGTTGAACACGCCGCTGAGCTCGAGCCCGAAGTCCCAGAAGTACGTGCCGAACGCCTTGAACTGGTGCTCGATGTTGCCCGGCTGCGGGCCCCACTGGTTCGGCGCGCGCGGGTCGAGTGCGATCCAGTCGCCCTGGAAGTCCGCGTTACCGTCCGAGTTGGAGTTGCCCTCGGCGTCGTTGTAGGTGTACGAGAGCATGCCCTGCCAGTTGTTGCGCTTGTACTTCTGCAGGGTGACCTCAAGGCCCTGGTACTTGCGCTCGCCGCCCTTGAGCGTGCCGATCACGTAGTTGAAATCCGGTGCCGAGTCGTAGCCGAAGTAGGAGTACGGCAGGTAGAAGTCCGAGTTCTCGTCTGCCTGGCCACCGGCCGTGTTGCCATTCGGGTTCGAGTACAGGCCCAGGTCGTAATCCTCGAAGATGTCCGTCGTTTTACGCTTGGTATAGATCACCGACAGATTCATGTCCTGGCCGAAGGTGGTCTCATAGCCAAGCACCAACTCGTCCGTGTACGGGGTCTCGGTGGTCGGCGCGAAGATCGCGTCGCCGGGACCGCGTGAACGGAAGGTCAACCAGCGGTCGCCCAGGAAGATCTGCTCGTCGTACACCGGACCGGCACCGGCACCGGCGAAGTCGGTCATGTCGTTGCGGATCGGGTCGTAGTAACGACCAACGAAGCCCCAGACCTTGCTGCGACCATCACCCATCAGGTCGTAGACCACGCTCAGACGCGGCGCGAGTTCCCAGTCGAAAGTGAAGACCTCCTGGCCGAAGGAGTCGAAATGCCCCCACTGCTCGGCACGGACGCCGGCATTGACCGTCCACTGGTTCAACGTCCAGGTGTCCTGGAGGTAGAACGTCTTGCCCTTGGTCGTCACCGTGTACGGCGCCGGACCGGACTGCTGGATGCGGTAGTTGTTCACCTGCTCGGTCGGGTTGCCCGCGGTGCTGTTGAACTGGTATGCGCCCAGTTCCTCGGGCGAGATCGCGCCGTCGCCATCGGCGTCGAGCAGGCCCATGAAGTAGGCGCTATCCGGGCTGCTGCTGATCGCGTTGATGATACGTGTGGCATCGCCACCGACGATCGAACGCGTGCCGGTCCAGTCGAGCTCGCTGTCCGTGAACTGGTCGAAAGTCACGCCGGCGTCTTCGAGAGCGATCGAACGGTAGAGCGCACTGTCCGCACCGGTATAGCGCGCATCCTCGGTGTAGTCGTTGTCGCTCTGGGTATAGCCGGCCTTGAAGGTGTGGCTGCCCCACGTGGTGTCCAACCAGTACTCCAGGCTCAGGCCGAACTCGTCACGGTTGCGCCAGGTTTCGGTGTTGGTGCCGAACCCACCCTGCTGCAGGTCCGCGTTGGTCGGATCGCCGCCAAAATAGGCCACGTCGTTGCGCGTGTCGGGATTCGCGCCCCGGGTCGACAACTGGGCTTCATGCCGATAGCCGTACGTGTTCAACCGCAGGTTGGCCCAGTCGTGGGTGTACTCGATCTTGTAGTTGTCGCCACCCTGTTCACGGGCCGTGTCGCGGTTGTTGAGGACGGTCGCGTCGGTCGAACCATCGCGCTCGTACGGGTCATTGAAGAACGTCGCCGTCAGACGGTCGTCGTCGGTGAGCTGCCAGGTGGTCTTGAAGAATGCCAGGTCCTGGTCGGTGTTGACCGTGCGCAATGCGTCGCCGGTGACCGGATCGATGACGTCGTCCTCGCGGTTCTTGATCTGGTAGGAACCGAAGAACCAGAGCTTGTCCTTGACGATCGGCCCGCCGAGGGTGACGGCGGTATCGAACGTGGAGAAGCCGGCGGACTCGCCGTGCTTGTCGTCGGAAACCAGACTGTCGTTCTGCAGGTAGTAGTTGATCGAGCCGTGGAACTGGTCGCTACCGGACTTGGTGAGCACCTTGGACACCAGGCCCGAACCACCGGCGTACTCGGCCGGGATGCCACCAGTCAGCACTTGCTGCTCCTGGATGATCTCGGAGTTGAAGTTCGCGCCGAACGTGCCGGTCAACGGGTCGGTGACATTGACGCCGTCGAGATAGTAGACGTTGTCGGTCGACACGCCGATGTCGCCGCCCACGTCGGAGTAGTTGATGCCCGACTTCGACGAGGGATTGTTTCCCGAGCTGGGCTTGACGCCCGGAACCAGCTGGAGATAGCTCTGGTAGCTGCGACCGGTCGGCAGCGATTCCACGATATCGAGATTGAGCGTGGTGCCGACGGTTGCCGAGGTGGTGTCCACCGCGGCCAGCGACGCGCCCGTCACGATCACGGTGTCGAAGGTCGTCGCGCCGAGGGCATACCCCAGGCTCAGGTTCTTGCCACTGACCACGGCAACGTTGTCGGTGCTGTAGTTGTCGTACCCGGAAGCCCCCACTTCAACGGTGTAGTTCGTCGCCGGGTCCAGGCCGGCCAGGCGAACGCTGCCATCGGCCGCGGTCACGGCGGACTTCGACACCAGGCTGTCTGGCGAACTGACCTTCACGGTGGCGCCTGCAACCGGCTGGCCGTCACTGCCGGTAATGGTGATGCGCAGGCCGCCGGTTTCGGCTGCCAGTGCTGCGCCAATGAAGCACATGCCCAGCGCTGCAGCGAGCGCGTTGCGCTTCAGAGTTCTGACGAATTGATTGTTGGACCCCATCTGATTTGTACCCTCCCCGGAACAAGTTGCAAGTAAACAGGTGGCATACGGCTGAAGCCGCAGGTGCTGCTGGATCGTCCGCCTGTAGTCAAGGCCCGAATGGCATGACTGAATCGACTATAAATCGCAAAACGAATCGTTAACAAGCTCTTGCCGGATTCTTACCTTTGGAGGACGGGTCCACTGTCGCCCAACACCGAAACTTTTGCGCTACGGCAGAAGCGGGAACGCCCCGCACATCAACGTCTGAACCCCTGCGGTGCGAAACCCCGCGGATTCAGAAGGCCTTGCAAAGGCATGCAATTTCCGCTGCATCGCAACATTGACTTTGCAAGCCAAGCATCCATACTTTTGCGTATGGTGGTTGAGTCGCTTGTTGCCGAGCGCACGGACTACCCTCCCTGTTCAAGCAGCTCGCTGGAGTCCATTGATCATGAGCATCGTGCTTCCCTTCATCGTTTTCCTGCTGATCGGCGCATTCGCCGCGTACCACCGGCTGCGGCTTGCGGTCTGGGCCGCGATTACCGCGGTTGCGCTGATCGCTTGCTGGCTGCTCGACGCCAATGGCGCCGCCACGATCGTCGCCGGTGTCGTTGCGGCGCTGATCGCGGTGCCATTGCTGCTGCCGCAAATCCGCCTGCCCTTCGTCACCGCGCCGCTGCTGGGCTTCTACAGCAAGATCCTGCCGCCACTGTCGGAAACCGAGCGGGTGGCGCTGGAGGCCGGCACGGTCGGCTTCGAGGGTGAACTGTTCTCCGGCAAGCCGGAATGGCGGGTGCTGCTGGACCAGCCGGCGCCGACGCTGACCGCAGAGGAACAAGCGTTCCTCGATGGCCCGTGCGAAGAGCTGTGCGCGATGACCAATGACTGGGACATCACCCACGTGCGCGCCGACCTGCCGCCGGAAATGTGGCAGTTCATCAAGGACAACCGGTTCTTCGGCATGATCGTGCCGAAGGAATACGGCGGTCTCGGCTTCAGTGCGCTGGCCAACCACAAGGTGATCCAGAAGCTGGCATCGATCTCGTCGGTGGTCAGCTCGACCGTCGGCGTGCCCAACTCGCTGGGTCCGGCCGAGTTGCTGATGCACTACGGCACCCAGGAGCAGAAGGACCATTACCTGCCGCGCCTGGCCGACGGCCGCGAGGTGCCGTGCTTCGCCCTGACCGGGCCATGGGCCGGTTCCGATGCGACCTCGATCCCCGACTTCGGCATCGTCTGCATGGGCGACTGGAACGGCGCGAATGTCGTGGGCGTCAAGCTGACCTTCGACAAGCGCTACATCACACTCGCGCCGGTCGCGACCCTGATCGGCATGGCGTTCCGCATGTACGACCCGGACGGCATCCTCGGCGAGCAGCGCGACATCGGCATCAGCCTGGCGCTGTTGCCGCGCGACACCGCCGGGGTCGAAGTCGGCCGCCGCCATTTCCCGCTCAACAGCCCGTTCCAGAACGGCCCGTTGCACGGTCGCGAGGTGTTCATTCCGCTGAGCCAGCTGATCGGCGGCGAAGCGTACGCCGGCAAGGGCTGGCAGATGCTGGTGGAGGTGCTGTCGATCGGCCGCTCGATCACCCTGCCCTCCACCGCCAGCGGCGGCTCCAAGCTCGCCGCGGTGGTGACCGGTGCCTATGCGCGCATCCGCAAGCAGTTCGGGCTGTCGATCGGCCGCTTCGAGGGCGTGCAGGAGGCGCTGGCGCGGATCGCCGGCAATGCCTACACGATCAGTGCGCTGGCCGAGTCGACGGCCGCGGCGGTGACCCGTGGCGAGAACCCGGCGGTGCCCTCGACGATTTCCAAGTACCACTGCACCGAGCTGGGCCGACAGGTCTGCCAGGACGCGATGGACATCCACGGCGGCAAGGGCATCATCCTGGGGCCGAAGAACTACCTTGGCCGCGCGTGGCAGGCCTCGCCGATCGCGATCACGGTCGAGGGCGCCAACGTAATGACCCGCTCGCTGATGATCTTCGGCCAGGGCGCGATCCTGTGCCATCCGTGGGTGCTCAAGGAGATGAAGGCGGCGACACTGGAGGATGAGGAGCAGCGCCTGGTCGAGTTCGACCGCAACCTGTTCGGCCACATCGGGTTCGCGATCTCCAACGCGGTGCGTTCGCTGTGGTTCGGCCTGACCGCGGCGCGGTTCGGCACGGCGCCGGGCGATGCCTACACTCGCCGCTACTACCGCAAGCTCAACCGCTATTCGGCGGCGCTGGCGTTGTGCGCCGACACCTCGATGCTGCTGCTCGGCGGCAAGCTGAAGTTCAAGGAGTCGCTGTCGGGCCGGCTCGGCGACGTGCTCAGCCAGCTCTACATTGCCAGCGCCCTGCTCAAGCGCTACGAGGACCAGGACCGGCCGGAGACCGACCAGCCGCTGCTGGCCTGGTCGATCCTCAACGCGGTGCACAAGATCGAGGTCGCGCTGTCGGGCGCGCTGCGCAACTTCCCGGTGCGCCCGGTCGGCTGGCTGCTGTGGGCGCTGATCTTCCCGTTCGGCCGTCGTGCCACGCCGCCGGGCGACCGCCTCGGCCATCGCGCGGCGTCGTTGCTGATGTCGCCCAACGAGGCGCGCGACCGCCTCGCAGAGGGCGTGTTCACCACCCCGACCGCCAACAACCCGGCCGGCCGCATCAACAGCTATCTGCAGGCGGTGATCCTGGCCGAGCCGGTCGAGCGCAAGTTCCTGAAGGCGCTCAAGGGCAGCCATATCGAAGCGCTGAGCTTCACCGAGCAGCTCGACGAGGGCGTGCGCGAGGGCTGGATCAGCGCCGACGAGCGCCGGCAGCTGGAGGCGTTGCGCGAGATGACGGTCGATGCGATCAGCGTCGACGATTTCGATACCGAGGAACTGCGTTCGGCCGGTTACCGAAACCTGCAGGAGGACAATCGCGCGGTGGCGTGATCGTCCCGCAAACGAACAGGGCGACGGCGGGCTTCGGTCCGCCGTTGTCGTTTCAGCGACCCGGCGTTGGGCCGGCTGGATCGTCCGGCAACTCGCGCTGTGCCCGCACCACGCTCCAGGCGGCGGCCGTCATCGCCGCGGCAACCGCGATGCCGGTGGCGAACACCATCGTCGAGCCAAGCAACGCCACCGCCTTGTGCAGCCAGACGAAGGTGAGGTCGGCGCCGCGATAGACCACGGTATCGACTACCGCCTTGGCCTTGTAGCGCGACTCGCGGTCGACCCGGGTGTACAGGGTTTCGCGGCCGGGCTTGCCGAGCGAGAACTCGCCGGCGCGGGTCACCACCTGCACGATCGCCACCAGCAGCGGCAACGGCGACGCCGCCAACAGGCAGTAACCCAGCAGGATCGCCAGCGCGGGTACCAGCAGCACGGGTGCGACCCCGTAGCGACGCAGCAGCCAGCGGGTCAGCAGCAACTGAACCAGCAGGGTCACGCCGTTCACGGCCCAGTCGATCATCGCGTAATAGCGGGTCGCGGCTTCCGCGTCCGGGTAGAACTCGCGCACGATCGCGGCCTGCTCGTTGTACAGCAACGTGCCGACGCCCACCCCGAAGAACAGCAACGCCGCCAACGCGCGCAGCAACGGACGCTGCCACACCAGCCGGACTCCGGCCCATACCGAACCGCCCATCGCGGCTTCGCCGGTGGCATCACCGTGCAGCCGTTCGCGCCGCATCGCCCACGGCCGCAACTTGAGGATGCACAGCAGGCACACCGACATGAAGCCGGCCGACACCAGCAGCAGGTTGGCCACGCCCAACGGCTCCACCAGCAACCGGGTGATGCCGGGACCGACCAGCGCGCCCAGCGTGCCGCCGGCGCCGATGTAGCCGTACAGCTTCTTGGCGTGGTCGTTGTCGAACACGTCGGCCATGAAGCTCCAGAACACCGTCACCGCGAACATGTTGAACACCGCGACCCAGACGAAGAACATCGCCCCGCGCCCCGACACCCCGGTGTCGAACAGCCAGTGGAAGCCGAGCAGGGAGGCGATGAGCAGCAGGTACACCAGCGGCAGGAACACCCGCCGCGGGAATCGCGATACCAGCGCACCATACAGCGGCTGCAACAGCACCATCACCACGAACGTCACGCTGAACAATAGCTGCAGGCTGTACTCGTCCAGCGCGATGCCGAGCCGGCCAGTCCAGTCGACCAGCCAGCGAGGGAAAATAGCGGCGACATCGCCCGAGGCGCCCATCGCGTCGCGCACCGGCCGCAGCACGTAGTAGCCGCACAGCAGGCTGAAGAAATACAACAGCGACCACCACAACGGTGGCGATTCCGCGAGGGCGAGGCGGAAGGCGCGAAGGCGGTCGACTGGACGCGGCGTCATCGTCGTAGGCGGGCCACCTCAGGCGGGGTCCAGCACCGGCGGCAACGGGCAGTGCAGCACGCCGCAGATGGTCCGCAGCAATTCGGCCTCGGACACGCTGATGCGACCGTCGTGGCTGGCAGCGACGGTCACCGCCTCCACCAGCACCTGCTTGGCCAGCGGATCAAGCGAGTCCAGCGGCTTCCATACATCCTCCAGCGCCAGCGCGACACTTCCCGGCGGCCGGTAGGCGATGTGTTCGCGCGGCAGGATCCGCTGCATGCCGGCGAGGTAGGCGTGCTGCGCGGCGCTCGAATCGGCATGGCCGGCTTCCGCCACTACCGCCAGCAGGGTCGCGATCTCGGCTTTCAGCTCGGTCACCTTGCGCCGGCCAAACGCGACATGCCGGGATGGATCCAGCGATTCGCGCAACTGCACCGTCAACAACCGGCTCAGGCAGTACTCGAACAGCGAGACGTGGTCGTCGGCGAGTACCAGTGCATTGACGGCGTCGAGGAACACTTCCAGTTGGGGCCGCGGCCGCCGCCGCGCGACCGGGAAGGCCAGCGCGACCAGTGGCAGGCGCAGCATCGGGTGCAGGTTGAGCAGGTGTTGCTCGCGCAGGTGCGCGGCCTCGATCGCGGAGGCTTTCCCGAGACGTGCGCCGATCTCGAAGGCCTGTTGCGCGGCGACGTCCTTGCGCGCATCCAGCAACAACCCGAGGAGCAACGGCAGCACCCGCTCGCGATCGGCGGCCAGCGCGCGCAGGTCGTCGGTCAGTCCACCGACGATCGCATCGGCGCGCCGGTAGTCGTCGTTGCCGGGGTTGCCGACCTGGGTGGCCACCATCGCGCCGGTGATCGCATGTTCGGCACTCGCCGCCGGCAGCGCACCGGGCGCATGCAGGCCCAGGTGCAGGTCCTCGTGCAGGCCGCTGGGGGGCGCCTGCAGCCAGCGTCGCGACAAGGCATCCAGTTGTTCGGCGCGGAACCCGGGCTCCAGCGCCTGGATCCGCTCGACCAACGGCGGATGGGTCGCGAGCCAGCCGCCGAACAGGCCATCGAAACCCAGCCCCTCGCCGAACAGCATGTGGCTGACTTCCTCGGCATTGCCGGCCGACGCCAACCTCGATCCGTCGGGCAAGCCACCGATCTTCTTCAGCGCGCCGGCCAGTCCCGCGGTCTGGCGGGTGAACTGCACCGCGCTGGCGTCGGCCAGGCGTTCGCGGTTGCGGCTCACGCCGGCCTTGATCAGGCGCGCGCAGAACAGGCCGATCGACCCGACCACCAGCGCCACCACGGCCGCGAACACCACCACGCCGACGCTGCGCCCGCGCCGGCCGACGACGGAAAACTCCATCACCTTGCGCCCGGCGATGGCGATCATGGCGATGCCGAACAGCACTCCGACCAGCCGCAGGTTGAGCCGCATGTCGCCGTTGAGGATGTGACTGAACTCGTGCGCGATGACGCCCTGCAGTTCGTCGCGGTTGAG
Organism: Lysobacter sp.; assembly: GCA_050737695.1. Lineage (GTDB taxonomy): Bacteria > Pseudomonadota > Gammaproteobacteria > Xanthomonadales > Xanthomonadaceae > Novilysobacter. The sequence continues at coordinate 74,813 of JBOHYB010000004.1, forward strand.
CCGGTCCAGCGCGCCGCGGGTCACCGCCACCACGGCATCGGAAGTCGAGTAGCCGGCGGCGAAGGCGTTGATCGCGGACTCGTACTCCAGCACGTAGATCTTCGGCACCGGCACGCCGGAGGCGATCGCGATCTCCTCGACCACGTTGCGCAGGCGGCGCAGGTCGAGATCGCCGCCATCGTCGAGCAGCAATTCGCCGCCCAGTTGGGCGGCGATCGCATCGCCGCCATCGCCGAGGCTGGCCAGCCGGTACAACGAGCCCAACCCGATCACCGCCAGCGTCACCAGCGTCACCGCGAGCAACACGCCGGTGCTGCCGCCGCTGAGCAGCCAGGCGATCGCATCGACCGCCAGCACGATCGCGAGTACCGCCAGCCCGAACAACAGCACCAGCCGCGAGGAGCTGCGCCGCGCCGCGGCCTGACGTTCAAAGAAGTTCATCGGCAGGTTCGGTCACGCTGCCCGGTCAGAACTTCACCTGCGGCGCCTGCCGCATCTGCGGCTGGTCGGCCGGGATGGTGACCATCGCCGCCGGCGCGAAACCGAAGTTGCCGGCGACCAGGCTGGAGGGGAACATCTCGCGCTTGTTGTTGTAGGCCATCACCGCGTCGTTGTAGGCCTGACGCGCGAACGCGACCTTGTTCTCGGTGCTGGTGAGCTCTTCGGTGAGCTGCATCATGGTCTGGTTGGCCTTGAGGTCCGGGTAAGCCTCGGCAACCACCAGCAATCGGCCGAGCGCCCCTTCGAGCTGACGTTCGCCGGACTCGAGCTGGGCCATCGCGCCCGGATCACCCGGGCTGCCCTTGGCCGCCGACAACCCCGAGATCGCCGCGCCGCGCGCCGCGATCACCGCCTCCAGGGTCTCGCGCTCGTGGGCGAGGTAGCCCTTGACGGTTTCGACCAGGTTGGGGATCAGCTCGAAGCGTCGCTGCAGCTGCACGTCGATCTGGGCGAAAGCATTCCTGAATGCGTTTCTCGCGGTCACCAGCCCGTTGTAGAGGCCGACCGCCCAGAACATGAACAGGAGTACTAAAGCTAATAGAATCAGGAAGCTGAACATAATTGCTCGCAAAGCCCTGAAAAACGGCGTTATGATCGGGTGAACTCCAGCATACGCAGGCCCTGCGACCGATGAAAGACCACGCGAACCGGCTCCCAAGCATCGGCGGGCGCCTCGTGGCACTCGCGTTCCTGCTTACGTTGACGCTGGGGACCGCCGCCGAGGCGCCGATGAGTGGCACCGTCGCGAAACCCTCCGACGCCGCGATCGCGGCTGCGACCGCCGTGCCGGCCAGCGCCGGTACCGTCGCGATCGAGACGACCGCCGTGTCGGCACCGCCAACGGCACCACCGTTGCCGGGCGACTTCGATGTCCAGATGTTCGAGGCGATGGCGCAGATGATCGTCGCCGACCAGCGCGTGCCCGGACTGGCGATGGCGATCGTGCATGACGGCAAGGTCCTCAGCGCGCGCGGCTACGGCATCACCGATGTCAGCGATGCCGAGGCGGTCGACGGCCATACCGTGTTCCGCCTGGCCTCGCTGTCCAAGGGTTTCGCCGGCACCGTCGCCGGGCTGCTGGTCAACGACGGCACCCTGCGCTGGGACAGCAGGCTCACCGATTACATGCCCGGCTTCCAGCTCAGCACGCCAGGCGCCGCCCAGAAGATCACCGTCGCCGACCTGCTCAGCCACCGCGTCGGCCTGCCGCACAACGCCTACGACCGCAGCCTCGAGCGCTATGTCGATTACCGCACCCTGGCCCACAAGCTCGCCGACGTGCCGCTGAAGTGCGCCCCCGGCACCTGCTATGCCTACCAGAACGTCGCCTTCAGCCTGATCGGCGACATCGTGTTCGCCGCGACCGGTGACTTCTACGGCCAGGAAGTGCGCAGCCGCCTGTTCAAGCCGCTCGGCATGAACGACGCCAGCCTCGGCCTGGAAGGCATCGAGTCGAGCGCGCGCTGGGCCAAGCCACACGTGCGCGGCCGTGGCGGCTGGGTGTCGCTGATGCCCAAGCCGACCTACTACGAAGTCGCGCCGGCCGCCGGCGTCAATGCCAGCGCCAGCGACATGGCGCAATGGCTGATCGCCCAGACCGGCCATCGCCCCGAGGTGATCCCGGCGCCGCTGCTGGCGACCCTGCACCAGCCGCTGGTCGATACCCCATACCAGACCCGCAGTTCGTCGTGGCGTCGCGCGCGCCTGGACTCGGCCGGCTATGCGCTGGGCTGGCGCGTGTACGACTACTCCGGCCACCGCCTCGTCTACCATGCCGGCGCGGTGCAGGGATATCGCGGCATGATCGCGATGCTGCCCGACCGCGACCTCGGCATCGCGGTGATGTGGAACGGCGAAAGTTCGCTGCCTTCGGGGTTGCTGCCGACCATGATCGACCGCGCGATCGGCATCCCGTCGGAGTTGACCGCCTGGGTCGACATCGACTTCGATCGGCCGGACGCGTACTACGCCGACGCCGATCACGACGATGAGCAGGATGTCGCCGCCGGCAGCAATGCCGCCAGTGCGACCGCCGCCCCCCAATAACACCCGCCCCCAATAAAAAAACTCCCCCCCGCCTGGGCTGCGGGAGGGAGTCGTATTGCGGTGTTGCGGTACCGGGTGACTCAGATCATCGGCGCCGGGGTCACCGGCATCGCGGTCGGAGCCTGCTTCTTGGCCGCGCGGCGGGCCGGCTTCTTGGCTGCTTTCTTGGCCGCCGGCTTCTTGGCTGCCGCCTTCTTCGCGGCCGGCTTCTTGGCCACCGCCTTCTTGGCGGCCTTCTTGGCGGCCGGCTTCTTCTTGGCTACTTTCTTGGCGGCCTTTTTCGCGGCCGGCTTCTTGGCCGCTTTCTTCGCGGTCTTCTTGGCAGCCGACTTGCGGACGGTCTTCTTGGCCGTCTTCTTGGTGGCCTTCTTCGCCGCCGACTTGCGGACGGTCTTCTTGGCGGCCTTCTTCGCCGTCTTCTTCACGGCCTTCTTGGCGCCGGTCTTCTTGGCGGCCTTCTTCGCCGTCTTCTTTGCCGCCTTCTTCACTGCTGGCTTCTTCACCGCCTTCTTGGCCGCGGACTTGCGCACGGTCTTCTTGGCAGCTGCCTTCTTGGCGACCTTCTTCGCCGCCGGTTTCTTGGCGACCTTCTTCACCGCCTTCTTGGCGGCGGGCTTCTTCTTCGCAGCTTTCTTCGTGGCCATGTGATGGCTCCTCGTCAGTGGTCTATCGGGGTGTACAGCCCAGTACCAAGCAATGCCACGGGGAACGGCCCCGCGACCAACCGCCGGCGCGACTCTCGCCGGAACGGATTCGGAACGACCGATGCATGCGGGCAAACAAAAACCCGACCCGCCAATGGCGACCCGGGTTGCATGCATCCGGCCTTTGCGACTGCGTGAAGTATTTCACCGGGGAAAAGAAATCCGCGTCCACCATTTCGACCGTCAGGGCGGAGGTTCGGTTTGTACTGCACGTTGTCGCGTTGTATTTGCTCACTCGCTTCCGCAGTCAAGGTCTGCTGGGCGAAACCTAATCACGGTTTTTCATAGTGTCAACAAGTGTTCGCGATTTTTTTTCGACGATCGCAGGGCGTGCGATGGCCATGGTGTAGCGACAGGCAAGGCGGGATCGCCGTCAACGACAACGGCAACACTTCAACGCGAATCTGTCGATGCGCTGAAAGCCAGTAATTGCAGGGCTTTGCGGTCAACGCGTGGGCGTGTCGTGGTTGCGCCCGAACACATGCGCGCAGAACCATGGCGAAACGACATGGTGAATTTTTCACCATGCCGGTGCGGTCGCGAAAGCTGCAACCGACCGCCGTCTATCGCGTTGCACAACAGCAAGTGCGCGGCTTTTGCGCGAACTTCTCGCCGGAGATCCGGTCGTCGAAGGACAATGAGGTTGCCGATGCGGGCGAAAAAAAACCCGCGTCGGCAATGACGCGGGTTGTTGTCCTGGCCGATGTTCAACGGCCGCTGTCGCCCGACGCGCGATCAGTGATCGTCTTCTTCCAGCAACTCGGCGTAGGCATCGGGATCGAGCAGCTCGTTGAGCTGTTCCGGTTCTTCGATCTCCAGGGTGAAGATCCAGCCGTCGCCGTAGGCGTCCTCGTTGATCGTCTCCGGCTTGTCGTTCAGGGCGGTGTTGACCTCGACCACGGTGCCGGTGACCGGTGCATAGATGTCGGAGGCGGCCTTGACCGACTCGATCACGGCGCAGGCATTGCCCGCCTCGATGCGGTCGCCGACGTTCGGCAGTTCGACGTACACCAGGTCGCCGAGCAGGCCCTGGGCGTGGTCGGAGATGCCCACGGTGACCTTGCCGTCGCCGTCGACGCGGGTCCATTCATGGGACTTCAGGAACTTCAGGTCGCCGGGAATCTCACTCATGGGGGTGCTCCGCTGCTACGGGTGGTGGTGGGAAGGGCAATAGTTTAACCACGGGAACCAGACCGATGGGCGGCTCCCGCGGGCGGGTACTCAGGCCAGCACGCCGTCCTGCGCCTGGCCGTCGCGCACGAACGGGAACTTCACTACCCGCACCGGCACTTCCTTACCGCGGATATCGACCCGGACGTTGCCGGACGCGCCCAGCGCAATCGCGCCGGTCGGCACCCGGGCGAACGCGATCGCCTTGCCGAGGGTCGGCGAGAACGTGCCCGACAGGATCTCGCCGTCGCCATTCGGGGTCAGCACCTTCTGGCCGTGGCGCAGCACGCCCTTGTCGTCCATCACCAGCGCGATCATCTGCCGCGGCGCACCGACGGCCTTCTGCTGCTCCAGCACGTCGCGTCCGATGAAGTCGCGCGGCCCTGAATCGGCAAGCGCGTCGAGGGCGACCGTCCAGCCGAGCGCGGCCTCGTATGGCGACACGGTGTCATCCATGTCCTGGCCGTACAGGTTCATGCCGGCCTCCAGGCGCAGGGTGTCGCGCGCGCCCAAGCCGGCCGGCTTCACCCCGGCGGCCAGCAACGCGTCCCACAGCGCGACGGCCTTGTCCTGCGGCACCACGATCTCGAAGCCGTCCTCACCGGTGTAGCCGGTGCGGGCGATGAACAAGACGGTGCCGTCTTGCAGTCGCGCCTCGCGGGCGGCGAACTTGCCGAGCTTGCCGACGCGCTCGCGGTCGTCGGCGTGCAGCAGGCCGAGCACCTTCTCGCGCGCGTTCGGGCCCTGCACCGCGATCATGCCGAAGTCGGGACGCTCGCTGACGCTGACGTCGAACGCCCTGGCCTGTTCGTTGATCCACGCCAGGTCCTTCTCGCGGGTGGCGGCATTGACCACCAGCCGGAAGAAGTCTTCAGCGAGGAAGTAGACGATCAGGTCGTCGATGACGCCGCCCTGCGGGTTGAGCATGCAGGTGTAGAGCGCCTTGCCCGGCTTCTGCAGCTTGTCGACCGAGTTCGCGACCAGCCTGCGCAGGAACTCGCGGACGCGGTCGCCCTTGAGGTCGACCACGGTCATGTGGCTGACGTCGAACATCCCGGCGTCCTTGCGGACGACGTGGTGTTCGTCGATCTGCGAGCCGTAGTGGATCGGCATGTCCCAGCCGCCGAAGTCGACCATCTTGGCGCCGAGCGCGCGATGGCTGTCGTTGAGGATGGTCTTCTGGGTCATGGGGAGCGCCGTTCCGTGGGGGAAACGGCCATTATCCCAGAAGCGCGCGGACGACGGACCCGCGCGATTGGCCTAGGCGGCCGGCTCCACCCGCAACGTGGTGCCGTCGACCGCGACTACCCGGACGCGGGTGCCAATCGCGAGGTCGGGGCCGCTGGCAGTCCAGAAGGCATCGCCGATCTTGAGTCGGCCACGGCCATCGACGATCGCGCTTTCCAGCGGGTAGACGTGGCCGACCAGTTGCGCGCCGCGCCGGTTCAGCAACGGCTGGTCGCTGGCCTGCATGGGGTTGCGCTTCTTGTACTGCCAGCCGGCGGCGACCGCGATCAGCGCCAGCACCGCGAACAGGATCCACTGCGCGCTCGCCGACATCGGCACCGCCAGGTCGATCAGCCCGGTGCCGAGCGCGGCCAGCCCCAGCCACAGCATGAAGCTGCCGGGCAGGATCGCCTCGGCGGCGAACAGCACCAGCGCCACGCCCCACCAGAACCAGGGCGACTGCATGATCGCGGCCATGCTCAGGCCCTCGGCGGCAACGTCGCGCCGGCCTTGTCCTGCACCGCCTTAGCCAGCTCGGCGATGCCGGCCAGCGAGCCGAGTACGCCGGTGGTCTCCATCGGCAGCATCAGCAGCTTCTGGTTCGGCGAGGCGGCGAAGTCCTTGAGCGCCTCGACGTACTTCTGGGCGACGAAGTAGTTGATCGCCTGCACGTCACCCTGGGCGATCGCGGTGGAGACCACCTCGGTCGCCTTGGCCTCGGCCTCGGCCAGGCGCTCGCGGGCTTCGGCCTCGCGGAACGCGGCCTCGCGCTCGCCTTCGGCTTCGAGGATCGCCGACTGCTTTTCGCCCTCGGCGCGCAGGATCGCGGCCTGGCGGAAGCCTTCGGCCTCGAGGATGTTGGCGCGCTTCTCGCGCTCGGCCTTCATCTGCTTGGCCATCGCGTCGATCAGGTCGCGCGGCGGCTGGATGTCCTTGAGCTCGATGCGGTTGACCTTGACGCCCCAGGGATGGGTCGCCAGGTCGACCGCGACCAGCACCTTGGCGTTGATCTCGTCGCGCTTGGACAGCGACTCATCCAATGCCATCGAGCCGATCGAGGTACGGATGTTGGTCATCACCAGGTTGATGATGGCGACCTCCAGTTGCGCCACCTCGTAGGCCGCCTTGGCCGCGTCGAGCACCTGGAAGAACACGATGCCGTCGACCTTGACCACCGCGTTGTCCATGGTGATGACGTCCTGCCCGGGGACCTCCATGACCTGTTCCATCATGTTGATCTTGCGGCCGATGCCATCGACCCACGGGATGATGAACGCCAGTCCCGGCGTCAGCGTGTGGGTGTAACGGCCGAAGCGCTCGACCGTCCACTCGAAGCCCTGCGGCACCACCCGCACCCCCTTGAGCACGGTGATGACCACGAATACCAGCAACACGCCAACGAAGATTTCCGTCCCCATGCCCTACCCCCTCCCTTGTTGAGGGAGGAAGTATAGGCACGGCCATTGCAGTGGCGGGGCGCGCCCTCAGCCCGCGCTGGCCTGGGAGGTGGCATCCGGATTCTCGAACCCACCGTCGCGCAACTCCAGTGCCTGTCGACGCACCCACTCGGTGACATGCGGATGCGGCACCAGGCCACGGCCATCGGAGAGGTAATCCAGGCCTTCGAGCACCTCCTCGTAAGGACCGAAGCCCTGCACGCGGTAGGGGATCACGATGGCCACGCCGTTCTCGTCGGCGGCGCGTTCGACGAACGTGCGAATCGCTTGGACGGCGGCCTCGCGCTCCTCCGGCCAGTCCTCGCGCAGGGTCATCACCTTGACCCGGCGCAGCGGCAGCGCCGCGCGGACGGCGTCGGCACGCTGGTCGATGTCGGCCAGCCAGCGCCGGTTCTCGGCGTCGTCGGCCGGGCCGTGGGCAAGGACGAGCAGGTCCTCGCGCGCCGGCTCCCGGCTCAGCGCCTTCACCCGCTTGACCAGCACCTCGCCCATCTCCGGCGCTTCCGACAAGCCTTGCCGGCTCATCGCGAACACCGCGTCGGTGTCGAGCTGCCAGAACTCCATGCTCATGCCGTGGTGGCCGGCGTGCGCATCGGCGGGCACCTCCGAGCGCTCGGGCGCGCCCGGGACGATGCCGAGGATCTGGCCGGTGCGCTCGTACCAGCTCTCGCCGCTGACGAACAACCGCACCACGCCGATCCGCTCCACGCCGCGTGCCTCGAGCGCATCGACGCTGCGCTGCAGGCTGGCCGCGTCGGCCATGCCCCAGGCGATCTCCATCGGAAACTCCTGCTGCAACGGCGCCAGGGTGTCGGCCACCTCGCGCTCCCAGCTGTCGATGCCGCCGTGGGCCATCAGCAGCACGCCGAAGTCGTCGCCGGCGTCGGCGGCCTGCGGCGTCGCCGTGTCGCGCGGCGTGGTGGCGCATGCGGTCAAAAGCGAGAGCCCCAGCACCATCGCCGTCATCGTGAATCGTTTCATGTCGCGCTCCTTTGTTGGTTGCAGATCACCAGGACACCGCGAGGCTGACGCCCATGTTGCGGCCTGTGCGGGTGTAACGGTCGATCACCGTGCTGTCGGCGGCCACGCCGGGCACGTCGGCCCAGTCCCAGTACTTGCGGTCGGTAAGGTTGAACACGCCGGCATTGATCTTGGCGCCCGGGGCGAAATCCCAGTGCGCGAGCAGGTCGGCCACACCGTAGCCCGGCGGTGCGAAATCCTCCGGGCTTGCCAGCCGCTCCTTGCCCGCGGCGAAGCGGCCATGCAACGACACGCCCCAGTCCTGCGCCTCGTAGGCGAGGCCGATGCTGGCACGAGCGGGGTCGACCGAGTTCAACGGCTGGTCGGCGGTCAGGTCCTGGCCACGCTGCCAGGAGGCGGCGCCGCGCAATGACCATCCTTGCAGTGCCGGGCTCCACCCTTCCAGTTCGACACCGCCCTGCAGCTCGACGCCGTAGATCTCCGCCTCGGCGACGTTGCGCGACTGGAAGATCACCAACGGCGTTTCAGGCGGACGGCTGACCATGGCGGCGGACTCGATGAAGTCGTCGTAGCGATTGTAGAACCCGGCCAGGCCGAAGTAGGCGACGCGACCGGAATGGCGCAGGCCTAGTTCGGCGCCGTCGCTGGTCTCCGGCCGCAGGTCGGGGTTGGGGATGGCGGCGTAGCCGAACTGCAGGTTGGTGAAGCCCAGGTTGACGTCGTTGTAGGGCGGCGAGCGGAAGCCGCGCGCGTAGCTGGCATAGGTCGACCAGTCGTCGCTGAAATGCCAGACCGCGCCCAGCTTCGGCGAGACGTTGCTCTCGGTGACCTCGACCGCCTGCATGGTCGGGTTGTCCTCGGCAAAGATCGGATCGTCCTGCGGCTCCAGCGCGTAGTAGTCCACGCGCAGGCCCGGCAGCAGGGTCAGCTTGCCGTCGGCCAGGGTGATCTCGTCCTGCACGAACAGCGCGGCGTTGTCGATCCGGCTGCGCGGGAAGTCGCGCACGGGGAACACATCCGGCATCACCACGTTGCTGGACTCACCAGTCAGCAGATCGATGACGCGGCCGTCGCGCTTCTGCGCCAGGTCGGTGCGGCTGACTTCGACACCCCAGGTCAACAGGTGTTCGGCGCTGCCGGTGGCGAAGGCCTTGTGCGCCTCGAGTTCCAGCCCGTAAACGCGCTGGTCGAAATTGAACTCGCGTTCGCGCCGCTGCGGCTGCCCGCGGGCGATGCGCTCCTCAATGGTGTCCTGGGTGGTTTCGCTGTCCTGACGGTAGGCACGCCAGGTCAGCGAGTCGGCGAGGCTGCCGTCGAGGCCGGAGAGTTCGTGCTCCAGCGACACCCGGGCGCGGGTCTGCAGGTCGTCGCCGGTCAGCAACAGCGTGGTTGCGCCGGTGAACGGCTGGAACCCGCGCAGGTGCATCACGTCGGTCTCGGCGCGATCCTCGTTGCCTTCCACGGTGAGGGTGACCTGCTGGTCGAGGCTGGGCGTGTAGACCAGCTTGGACAGCAGGCTGCGGCCGTCACGCGACTGCGAGTTGGCGGCGGTACGGGTGGCGTCGCGGCTGCGGTTGTCGCCCTGGTTGTCGGTCTCGCGTCCCTGCCGATGGGTGACCACCGCCATGCCCGACCAGCGCTCACCGCCGAACGCTGCGGTGGATCCAGCGGACAGGCCCTGCCAGTCGCTCTGGTAGCCGAGCTTGAAACCAAGGTAGGCGCCCTTGCCCGGGGCCAGGTAATCGGCCGGGTCCTTGGTCACGAAACTCACTACGCCGCCGAGCGCGTCGGATCCATACAGCGCGCTGGCCGGCCCGCGCACCACCTCGGCGCGCTTGAGTGTGTCCATGTCGACGAAGTTGCGATTGGCGTCGGAGTAGCTGCCGATCGCGAAGGCGTCGGAGATCGCGATGCCGTCGGTCTCGATCCGGACCCGGTTGCCGTCCAGGCCGCGGATGCGGATGTCGCCGATGCCGAACCGGCCGAACCCGGAGGTCACTGATACCCCCGGCATGTAACGGAACAGGTCCTTCAGGTCGCGGACCAGGGTCTGGTCCATCCGTTCGCGATCGATCACGTTGACCGTGGCGGGCACGTTCTTGATGGCCTGTTCGGTACGCGTGGCGGTGACGGTGATCTGCTCGAAATCGTGGGCGGGTACCGATTCGCCCGTGGCCACGGCGACCACCTGGGCCGACGCGAACGCGGGCATGGCAAGGACCACCGAAGTGGCGAGGGTCAGGCGTTTCAATTGCATTGCAGGGATTCCGGATGGCGGCACTCGAAGCCGGCGCGGTCTCGGCCCGAGCGCCGGCATCCGTGCGCAGCAGCCCCCCGCCAGCCGGCATCGATGCGTTTATTTGGTGAGGATCAACTTGTCGTTGCGGGTGTGGCGCAGGCGATAGGTTTCGCCGCCGTGCTGGATCAGCACTTCACGGGTACCGCGCAGCAGCGCGTTGCTGTCGAGCGCGCCGGGGGCCACCGGCTGAGCCAGGCGCAGCACGGGCCGGGACAGGGTCGGTTGGAGCCGGTTCGGTTGGAGCTGGGCAACAGCGGCGGACATCTGGGCAGACATGATCGCGGCACTCGTTGGGACGAATGTCAGATGATAATGATTCTCATTACCGAGTCAACCATGCGGCTCGCCATGCCCCGTCACGCTCAGCCCGCCGCGGCCCGCACCTTGTGCCAGCAGGCCTCGTCCAGTTGCTCGACCAGTTCCAGCGCGGCGAGGTTCTGCACCAGTTGCGCCGGCTTGCTGGCACCGAGGATCACGCTGGACACGTGCGGGTTGCGCAGGCACCAGGCGATCGCCAGCGGCGCCGGGGCGACGCCAAGAGTCTCGGCCAGCGCGGTGAATTTGCGGGTGCGCTGCAAGCGTCGCTCGCTCTCGGTGCCGACGATGGTGCGCTGCAGGTGCGGCCCGAGCGCGCCGAACCGCGCATCCTCGAGCACACCGTCGTTGTGCTTGCCGGTCAGCAGGCCCGAGGCCAGCGGCGAGAAGGTGGTGGTGCCGAGACCAAACTCGGCATACAGCGGCGCGTACTCGAGCTCGACCCGCTCGCGGTGCAGCAGGTTGTACTGCGGCTGTTCCATCGTCGGCGCGTGCAGGTTGTGGGCGCGGGCGGCCTTGTGGGCGTCGCGGATCTGGCTGGCCGACCACTCCGACGTGCCCCAGTAGAGTACTTTGCCCTGGCGCACCAGCGCGTCCATCGCCCACACGGTTTCGGCGACTGGCGTCTCCGGGTCGGGGCGGTGGCAGTAGTAAAGGTCGAGGTAATCGACCCGCAGGCGTTTGAGTGCGGCGTGGCAGGCGTCGGTGACGTGCTTGCGCGACAGCCCCTTCTGGGTCGGCCGCGGCTCGCTGGCGGCGCCGAAGAACACCTTGCTGGACACGCAGTAGCCGTCGCGCGGCAAGCGCAGGTCGGCGATCACGTCGCCCATCACCGACTCGGCCGCGCCGTTGGCGTAGCTCTCGGCGTTGTCGAAGAAGTTGATCCCGTGGTCCCAGGCGGTGGCGATCAGCTCGCGGGCGACGCTGCGGCCGATCTGGTCGCCGAAGGTAACCCAGGCGCCGAACGACAGCGCGGACAACTGCAGGCCGGATGAACCGAGGCGGCGGTACTGCATGGGACGGGCTCCTGACGGGGGTGCCGGCAGTGTAAGGCCGGGGTAGAATGGCGTCGCTGTTCCTCCGGGGAGTAGCCCGCCCGCGCACCGACTGCAACGCTGCATCGCATCGACCGGGATCGTGCGTCAACACACTTGGCCGCTGGCCATGGCGCACGGGGAGCCGCGAGCATTCGCGACTCTGGGCGAGACCGAAGGCAGGCGTCGTGCGAATGACCCTTGGGATCCGTCCCGGGGCCGGGCCGCGCGCGTCTGCTTTCGTCGTCACCACCCTGCCCGGCCCCCGGAACACGCCCGATGGACCCGAACGTTTTTTCCGCGCTGCCGCTGTCGACCGCGTTGCTGTCGACCGCCACCGTCGCCCTCGCCGAGATCGGCGACAAGACCCAGTTGCTCGCCCTGTTGCTGGCCGCGCGCTATCGCAAGCCCGGGCCGATCATCGCCGGCATCCTCGTCGCCACCCTGCTCAACCATGCGCTGGCCGCATGGTTCGGCGCACTGGTGGCGCAATGGTTGCAGCCGGAGGTATTGCGCTGGGTCGTCGCCGGCAGCTTCCTGGCAGTGGCGCTGTGGACGCTCAAGCCCGACTCGCTCGATGACGACGGCGGCGGGCTGCCGGCGCGCGGTGCCTTCATCGCCACCACGGTCGCGTTCTTCATCGCCGAGATCGGCGACAAGACCCAGGTGGCGACGGTGTTGCTCGCGGCCCGCTATTCGCCGCTGTGGGAAGTCATTGTCGGCACCACCGCCGGCATGCTGGCGGCCAACGTCCCGGTAGTACTGCTGGGCAGCCGCTTCGCCGACCGTTTGCCGCTGCGGGCGGCCCGCCTGGTCGCCGCGGCGGTGTTCCTCGGCCTGGCGATCTGGGTGGCATGGCAGGGATTGGGCTGAGTCCAAACGCGCCTGCAACGCCCGCGCTATCCTGCCGGTGACGGATGGTGCCGCGATGGCCCCGGGGAACCATGGACAGCATTCGCAGTGCCCGCGAGATAGTCACCCGGTTGCTGGCCCGGCCCGACGAGATCCTGCTCGAGGTCGGTGCCGGCGGCGAGCTGCTGGTCGCCCGCATGCGGGTGATCATCGCCGCGTTGCTGCTGCTGTTGCCGCTGGTCAACGCGCTGAGTGGCGGCCGGGTCCGGGAAACCCTGATCGGACTGGCCGGCGCGGTCTTCGTCAACGCGTTCGCCCAAGTCTGGTTGCAACTGGCGCGGCGGCGGCGGCGGTATCGCTGGCTGTCGTTCGCAACCGCGGCATTCGACGTCACCACCACCACGCTGGTGCTGATCGTACTCGCCATCAACCATCTGCCGGCAGCGCTCAACAGCATGATCGTCTGGTGCTGCTACCTGCTGGCGATCCTGCTGACCGCATTACGCAGCGATGGCCGCACCACGGTGTTCGCCGGAGCCCTCGCGCTGCTGCAATACGGCGTGCTCAACGCGGTGGTGTTCGCCTCGGTGTCCTCGCCCGAGCAGCTGATGTCCAGCGACTACGGCGCGGTCACCGCCAGCAGCCAGATCCAGCGCATGGTGTTGCTGGCGATCGTTACCTTGATCACCGCCGCGGTGGTCTACCGCACCCAGCGGCTGGTCGAGCTGTCCGGCACCGACGGCCTGACCCGGTTGCCGAACCGCAGCTGGCTGATGCACCGGATGCCACGCCTGCTGGAGGTTGCCGAGGAGGATGGCGGCAGCCTGAGCCTGGCGCTGATCGACCTCGACCATTTCCGCCGGATCAACGACGAGGCCGGCCATCACGCCGGCGACCGCGCGATCCGCCACGTGGTCGACGTGCTCCGGAGCATGGCCGAACCCGGTGAATGGCTGCTGCGCCTGGGCAGCGAGGAGTTCGCGCTGGTGATGCCGCAGCCGGTCGGCACCGCCTGGGAGCGGATCGATTCGATCCGGCGGATGCTGGCCCAGCATCCGTTCGATCCCGAGCGCGGCAACATGGAGCCGTTGCGGATCACCTTCAGCGCGGGTATCGCGTCCTTCCCGAATGACGGCAACGACCTATCGCGGCTGTTGAGTCGCGCCGACCGGCGCCTGAAGATGGCCAAGCTCGAAGGCCGCAACCGGGTCATCGCGCGCGATGGCTGACACCCACCCTGGAGCTACCCGTTTGAACCTCAAACTCCGCCTGATCGTGCTGAACTTCCTGCAGTTCTTCATCTGGGGGGCGTGGCTGCTGACCATCGGCGCCTACTGGTTCCAGAACAAGCAATGGTCGGGCACCGGCTTCGGCGCGATCTTCTCCACCATGGGCATCGCCTCGCTGTTCATGCCGTCGCTGATGGGCATCGTCGCCGACAAGTGGATCAATGCCGAGCGGCTGTACGGTCTGCTGCATATCGGCGGCGCGGTGGTGCTGTTCATGCTGCCACAGGTCGACGACCCGACCACGATGTTCTGGGTGATGCTGCTCAACATGGTGTTCTACATGCCGACGATCGCGCTGGCGATCGCGGTGGCCTACAACGCGCTCAAGAACGACGGTCGCGACGTGGTGCGCGACTACCCGCCGATAAGGGTGTGGGGCACGATCGGTTTCATCGCCGCGCTGTGGACGGTGAGCCTGTTGGGGCTTGAGACCTCGGCCGGCCAGTTCCATGTCGCCGCCGGCGCCTCGCTGCTACTCGGTCTGTATGCGTTCACCCTACCGCCGTGTCCGCCGAAGCTGGGCAGGGGCGAAAAACGTTCGCTGGTCGACGTACTCGGCCTGACCTCGTTCCGGCTGTTCCGCAACCGCAACATGGCGATCTTCTTCATCTTCGCGATGCTGCTGGGCGCGGCACTGCAGTTGACCAATGCCTACGGCGACACCTTCCTGCACGACTTCGCGGCCGACCCGCGCTACGCCGACCTGCTGGCGGTGCGCTACCCGGCGATCATCATGTCGATCTCGCAGATCTCCGAGGCGCTGTTCATCCTGACCATCCCGTTCTTCCTGAAGCGCTTCGGGATCAAGGCGGTGATGACGATGAGCATGCTCGCCTGGTTCCTGCGCTTCGGGCTGTTCGCCTACGGCGACCCGGGCCCGGGGCTTTGGATGATCGTGCTGTCGTGCATCGTCTACGGCATGGCGTTCGACTTCTTCAACATCTCCGGCTCGCTGTTCGTCGAGGGCCAGAGCGACCCGAAGATCCGGGCCAGCGCGCAGGGGCTTTTCATGATGATGACCAACGGCGTCGGCGCGGTGTTCGGCAGCGTCGCCAGCGGTTTCGTCATCGAGCACTGGTTCACTTATGCCGACAACAGCAAGGACTGGCACGGCATCTGGGTGACCTTTGCGCTGTACTCGCTGGTGGTCGCGGTGCTGTTCGTGCTGCTGTTCAAGCACAAGCACGCTCCGGCCGCGGCCGCGGCCACGGACCCGCATCGCGTTGACGCCTGAACGCAACTCGATGACGCAGGCACCGCAGGTGGTGGTGGTCGGCTCGTTCAACGTCGACCACGTGTGGACGTTGGCCCGCCTGCCGCGCGCCGGCGAGACCCGCGTCGGCAGCTATCGCACCGGCCCGGGTGGCAAGGGCTTCAACCAGGCCACCGCGGCGGCGCGGGCGGGCGCGGCCACCGCTTTCATCTGCGCGCTCGGCGATGACGCCGGTGGCCAACTTGCACGCAGGCTCGCGGGCGAGGACGGCATCGACTTGCGCGCCGACCCGATGCAGGCGCCCACCGGCACCGCCGGCATCTACGTCGACCACGGGGGCAACAACAGCATTGTGATCGGCCCGGGCGCCAACGCCGGCCTGTCACCCGGTTTCATCCAGCGCCATGTCGACGCGCTGTCGCAATCGGCGGTGGTGCTGGCGCAACTGGAATCACCGCTGGAGGCGATCGCCACCGCGTTCGCGCTGGCCCGCGAGTCGGGCGCGCTGACCATGCTCAACCCGGCCCCCGCCGATGCCGAGCTGCCCGCGACGTTGCTGGCGCTGAGCGATGTGATCACACCCAACGAATCCGAGTTCTGCGCCCAGTTGGGTCGCCATGCGGGTGAGGCCTGCGACCCCGACCAGGTCGCCATGCTCGACGATGCCACCCTGCACGCGCACTGCCGCCGCCTGCTGCCGCATGGAACCGTCGTGGTTACGCTCGGCGCGCAGGGGTGTTTCGTCTCGCATGCCCCGCCTGCGCACCATGGCGATGGCCGCGCCAGCTATCGCGTAGCAGCCAGCCCGGCGCATCCGGTCGATACCACCGGCGCCGGCGACGCCTTCAACGGCGCACTGGCCGCCTCGATCGCGCGCGATCCGCGACAGCCGTTCGCGCGCCACGTCGCCTTCGCCAGTCGCTATGCGGCCCGCTCGACCGAGCGGTCCGGCGCTGCGGTCGCGATGCCGCACCTGGCCGAACTGACCGAACACTGAGCCGCCCCGGGGCATCTCTCCGGTGGAGTTCAAGCGGCAGCTTGGCCCCTATTGACTTAGTACTAATAAATTAGTACTAATGGGTACGTACACACTCTGACGCATTTCCATATGGCTGCTCCCCACCCTACCGAAGGCGAACTGGCGATCCTGCACGTGCTGTGGTCGCGCAGTGGGCCGATGACCGTGCGCGAAGTTCACACCGTGCTGTCGCACAACAAGAACACCGCCTACACCACAGTACTGAAGATGCTCACGATCATGGCCGAGAAAGGTCTGGTGCGGCGCGACGAGAGCGAGCGTAGCCACACCTATCGGGCCGTATATCCCGAACCGGTGGTGCAAGCGTCGTTGTTGAAGGACCTGATGCGCCGGGCCTTTTCAGGCTCGACGCTGACACTGGTGCAGCGGGCACTGGATGACGAGATCGCCAGCGCGGACGAACTTGATGCGATCTCCAAGCTCATCGCCGATGCCAAGGCGAAGCGGAAGCCGCGCTGATGGAAACGCTGGTCTTCAGCGAATACGGGGTTGCATCGGCGCTTGCATCGGCGCTGGTGCATTCGCTATGGCAGGACACGCTGCTGGCGATCGCCGCCGCATTCACCCTGGCACTGCTGACGCGCTCGAGCGCCGCGTGGCGGCATACCGTGGCGATGGCGTTCCTGGTGGTGATGCTGTTGGTGCCGGCGGCGCAGTTTCTGCTGTTGTGGCAACAGCCGGTCGCGAGCGTAAGCACCGACCTGGCGGCCGTGACGTTGCCGGAATTTGGTCCGGCTCTCGGCGTATTTGTGCAGGAATCGGAACCGGTAGCCGGCATCGTGGTGGTGCTGTGGTTGCTGGGCGCGGGCTGGATGTTGGCGCGGCACGTCGTTGGCCTGCGCATGCTCAATAGGATGGAGCGCGGGACGTGGCACGCATTGCCGTCGCAATGGCAGCAGCGTGTACGCGAGCTGCAAGGCGCGATGGGAATCGCCCGCGAGGTCTTCGTACGGCTTTCGCACGAGGTGGTGACGCCGTTTGCCGCACGCCTTGTGCGTCCGGTGATCTGGTTGCCGCTCTCGCTGCTGAGCCGCACGCCGGTGGCGCAGCTCGAAGCCCTACTGGCGCACGAGCTGGCGCACATCGCCCGCAAGGACTGGCTGTGGAACGGCTTGCAGTGCGTGATCGAGTCGCTGCTGTTCTTCCATCCCGCGGTGTGGTGGCTCGGCCGGCGTGTCCGGCAGGAGCGCGAACACGCCTGCGACGATCTCGCGGTGGCGGCGTGCGGGGACGCCATCGCGCTGGCCGAGGCACTGACGGCACTCGAATGCCAACGGCACCCTTCCCCGCGTCTCGTTCTGGCAGCCCATGGAGGCTCACTCATGCAACGTATTACTCGACTGCTTTCCGGTCCGCCGTCGCGCGGACGCTGGGGCGCGCGCGTGGCGCTCGGAATCCTGCTGGCCTCGGGGGTGTTGATCGCCACGCAGGTGAGCGCGAACCAGCCCAACCTGCACATCATGGCCACCGCCAACGGCGCGCTGGCCAGCAACGCCGCGCTGAGCCCCGGCGACGTTCGCGAAATCACCAGTAGCGGTGACGATAAGCAACGCTCCTATCGCGCGAGCGTCGACGCGCAAGGTCGACTGATTGAGACCTACAAGGAAGATGGCCAGCCGCATCCGATCGACCGCGGTGTGCGCGCCTGGATAGCAGAGGTGGAGGCGGAAGCAGGGGTCGCCGAAAAGGCGGCCAGGGCGGCGGCGGTGGACGCCGAGGCCGCGGCGAACGAGGCCAAGGTGGCGGCCACGACGGCGGAGCAGAATGCCAAGTCGGCGGAGGCGGAGGCGTTGTCGGCGGAGGCGGAAGCAAGGTCGGCGGAGGCGGCCCACTTGGCCGAGCTCAACGCACTCGCCCGGTTAGTTGCCGCCGACCCGGGCGTGATGGCGAAGCTCGGGACACCTGTGCAGGTCATGGTCGATACGGCGAAAGGCAACGTCGAGGGCTCTGGCGCCCATGGTCAAGCCGACCTTCGCTTCGACCTTCGTGGCCCCAAGGGTCGTGCTGTGGCGAACGTCAAGGCATTGCGGCGGAACGACATCTGGACGCTCGTGACCCTGGATATCCAATAGCAGAACCCGTTATTTTGCCCCGAATTACTAATCGTTTAGTAGATAACTGCCGCACACGCGGCCGACGTGCGGACGGCACCGAGCACACCAGTCTCATTCTCAATGTCCCTCCCCGAAACGGGAGGGACAAACAGCTTTGCCATGACTCGCTACAAGATGGAAGTGATTCGCATTAACATGTGCGACCCACCTCGAACCCGGACCCCTTGATGCCCCGTCATGCCCTCGCCTGCGCCCTGCTCGCCGCGCTCGCCGCGCCTGCCGCCTTCGCGCAGGACGCCACCGGCCAGGATGGCTCCCTTTCGCGCACGGACCGCGCCACCGACCTCGACCGCGTCGTAGTGTCCGCCAGCACTAGTCGCATCCCCGACTCCGAGGCGGCGCTGCCCAACACCATCACCGTGATCGACCAGCAGCAGTTGCAGCAGCAGCTCGCGGTGACCCAGGACATCTCGCAGGTGCTGGCCAACCTGATCCCGGCGTTCGCGCCGCCTCGGCAGAAGATGACCAGCTCCGGCGAGTCGGTGCGCGGTCGCCAGCCGCTGTACATGGTCGACGGCGTGCCGCAATCGACCCCCCTGCGCGACGGCTCGCGCGACGCCCACACCATCGACCCGGCGATGATCGAGCGGATCGAGGTGATCCACGGCGCCAACGCGCTGCAGGGCATCGGTGCCTCCGGCGGCATCATCAACATCATCACCAAGCGCGCGCCGCGCGAGGACGGGGCCACCTTCCACGACATCAGCATCGGCGCCAGCACGGCGTTGCCGAGCGAGGACGACGGCGCCGGCTACCGCGGCTCCTACCTGTTCGGCACGAAGCAGGGCGCGTTCGATTTCGTCGGCGGCCTGTCGTACGCGCAGGAAGGGCTGTATTACGACGCCGACGGCAACTCGATCGCCCCCGAACCGGTGCAGGGCGACCTGATGGATGCCAACAGCCGCAACCTGTTCGCCAAGGCCGGCTGGGCGCTCGACGACCAGCGCCGGCTGCAGCTGAGCGCCAACCACTTCCGCCTCGAGGGCGAAGGCCACTACGCGGTGGTCGACGGCGACTACCAGCTCGGCACCCCGGCAACCGCGGTGCGCGGCGACCAGCCGCTGGAGCCGCCGCAGAACGAATCGACCTCGGCCAGCCTCGACTACCGCGACCACGACCTCGCCGGCGGCCAGTTCCAGGGCCAGCTGTTCTGGACCCGCTTCGACGGCCGTTACGGCAGCAGTGCCTACGTCGACTTCTTCAACACCGGCAGCGACCAGATCTGGTACGACCAGTCGCAGATCGAGGCCGAGAAGCTCGGCGGCAAGTTCACCTGGTCGCGCGGCTACGTCGCCGACCTGCCGCTGCGTCTGACCCTCGGCCTGGACGTGCTGCGCGACACCACCGAGCAGCGCCAGCTCGCCAGCGATCTGGGCTGGGTGCCGCCGACCACCTACCAAAGCCTCTCGCCGCTGCTGCAGGCACAGTACCGGCTCGGTGACGTGCTGCTGACCGGCGGTCTGCGCTACGAGAGCGCGAAACTCGAAGTCGACGACTTCGTGACCCTGCCGCAGTACGGCGCCCAGCGGGTGGCCGGCGGCAGCCCGGAGTTCACCGAAGTGCTGCCGAACCTCGGCGCGGTGTGGGAGCTGACCGGCGCGCTCAAGCTGTATGCCTCCTACGCCGAGGGCTACACCGTCGCCGACGTCGGCCGGGTGCTGCGCGCGGTCGACCAGCCGGGCCAGAGTGTCGACACCCTGGTGTCGCTGTCGCCGGTGATCGCCGACAACCGCGAAATCGGCCTGGACTACGACGATGGTCGCTGGCTGGCCCACGTCGCCGCGTACTGGTCGGATTCCGACTATGGCTCGCGACTGTCGTTCAACACCGCCACCGGCAGCTACGAGGTCAAGCGCGAGGCGACCGAGATCAACGGCATCGAAGCCAATCTCGCGATGCAGCTGAGCGAGGCCGCGCGCCTGGGCGTCGGCTACGCCCGCAGCGAAGGCCGCTATGACAGCAACGCCGATGGCCGCATCGACAGCGACCTGCCCGGCGCCAACATCGCCCCGGACCGGATCACCGCCTACTGGCAGCACCAGTGGTTGCCACGGCTGTCGACCCGGTTGCAGGCTAGCCATGCTCAGGATCGCGAGTTCGAGACCCGCGGCGTGGTCGACAGCCGCTTCGACGGCTACACCACGGTCGATCTGCAGGCCAGCGTCGGCCTGCCGGTCGGCAGCCTCAACCTCGGCATCGAGAACCTGCTCGACCAGCAGTACATCCACTACAGCTCGCAGGTCCGGCCGTCCGACGAGGACTACTTCGCCGGCCGCGGGCGGGTGTTCAGCGCCAGCTGGTCGCACCGGTTCTGAGCGGGCCTGCGATGCACGGGGCTGCGCCGATCGCGTTCAAGCGTCGCCTGCGGGCGGCGCTGTCGTGGCTGCACCTGTGGGTCGGCCTGACGGTCGGCACGATGTTCGCGCTGGTCGGCCTGTCGGGCTCGGTGCTGGTGTTCCACGACGACCTGCTGCAGTGGCAACAGCCGCAACTGGCCGGCCATGAGGTGGTGGTCGATGGCGAGGTGCTGGGCGGGATCCTGCGGCGCTCGCAGCCGCAAGGTCTGCGCAGCATCCAGCTGCCGGAACGCGACGGACTGCCGGTCTGGCAAGGCTATTTCGAGGACGGGCACCGCGCCTATTTCGCCCCCGGCGATGGCGCGTTGCTGCTCAGCCGCAGCGTCGACGACGACTGGTTGCTGTGGCTGCACGAATTCCACGTCGACCTGCTCGCCGGCGAGATCGGCCACGAAATACTCGGCATCGTCGGCTGGATCGCGCTGGGCCTGCTGCTGACCGGGCTGTACCTGTGGTGGCCGAAGTTCGGCCGCATGCTCGCCCACCTGCGGATGTACAACGGCCCGCCGGTGCGGCGCTGGCTGAGCTGGCACCGCAGCAGCGGCGTGCTGACCCTGCCGCTGGTGCTGCTGCTGACCCTGACCGGGGTCGGCATGATCTACCACGCCGGTGCGCGCAGCCTGTTGACCGGCTTACTCGGCGGCGAGGATCCGCCGAAGGCATCGCCGCGCAAGATCGCGATCGAGCAGGCACCGGACTGGCCGCAGGTACTGGCACGCGCCGCCGCCGGGCTGCCGCCCGGCGCCCACCTGACCCGCACCGCGCCGCCGCAACCCGGCAGTGACGTGATCGGTTTCCGCGCGCGCGCCGCCGGCGAATGGCACCCCAACGGCCGCAGCCTGGTGTCAGTCGACCGCGCCGGCTCGACGGTCCTGCTGCGTCACGACGCCACCGCGCAAGCGCTCGGCGCGCGCGTGACCGAGGCGATCTACCCGCTGCACATCGGCGCCGTCGGCGGATCGCCGATGAAGTGGCTGACCGCGTTCGGCGGCCTGCTGCCGGCGTTCGGGCTGGTCACCGGCTTCTTGTTCTGGCGTCGCCGCCGCGGCAAACGCTAAGCCGCTCTTGTAGGAGCAACTGTCTTCTTCAAATCGGCTGCGGGACCCAAGGTGCGCCATCGCGGATCATGGCGTTCAGTCGTCCCAGGAAAGAGCGCATGCAGGCGACCAGGGCCACCTTGGCGCACTT
>JBOHYB010000005.1:0-94647 GCA_050737695.1 Lysobacter sp.
ATCTGGAATCGGCGCGGGCGAACGGTTCCCGATCGCGGCTGAAGCCGCTCCTACAGGGGCTTCTTGAGGTGCAGCACGACCCTGACCAGCCCGTTCTGCTGCGACTCGCGCTCGAAGCCCAGCGATTGGGCCAGCGACAGCATCGGCTGGTTGTGTTCGAACACGTCGCCGTAGACCCGTTCGAGCTTCTTGCTGCGGGCCCACTTGACCAGACGGGTCATCAGGTAGCGCCCCAGCCCCATGCCGTTGATGTAGCGGCTGATCAGGATCGCGAACTCGCCGGCGCGGCCGTCGGGGTCGACCACGATCCGGGCGACCGCGCCGACCAGCGCCTCGCCCGGCGGCAGCGGTTCGGCCGCGACCAGGGCGAACTCGGTCTTGGGGTTGATCTTGCTGAAGCGCTCGGCCATTTCCGGGCTCATCTCCTGCATCGAGTGCAGGAAGCGCTGGCGCACCTCGTCGGGCTGCAGCAGCGAGAAGCCGGCACGCAGCGGCCCGGCATCCTCCGGCCGGATCGGACGGATCAGGACTTCACGGCCGTTGGGCAGCGTTTGGCGTTCGTGCCAGGGCGGGAGACGTTCGCGCGCGGTCATGGCGGCGATAGTGGCATACCGGATGTAAACGGCCTCTTCATTCGACGGTCACGCCCGCCGGTGCCGTCGGACACGGCAGTCGCATGGGCCGGTGCTAGACTCGCGCGGCTCATAACGACAGGGATTCTGGACATGGCCGGTGGCGGTGATTCGACCCGCGCGATCTTCTTCGCGCTCGGTGCCAACTTCTCGCTCGCGGTCGCCAAGGGCGTGGCCGCATTCTTCACCGGCTCCAGCGCGATGCTGGCCGAAACCGTGCACTCGTTCGCCGACTGCGGCAACCAGGGATTGCTGCTGCTCGGGATGAAGCAGTCCAAGCGCCCGGCCACCCCGGAATATCCGCTGGGTTACGGCAAGGCGATCTATTTCTGGTCGTTCCTGGTCGCGCTGATGCTGTTCACCGTCGGCGGCATGTTCTCGCTGTACGAGGGCATCCACAAACTGCAGGCACCCGAAGCCGTCGATACCGGCAAGCTGTGGTGGGCGGTCGCGGTGCTGGTGTTCGGCATCGTGGTCGAGTCGATCTCGATGCGCGCTTGCGTGCAGGAGGTCAACAAGGCCCGTGGCGATCGCGGTATGTGGCAGTGGTTCCGCGAAAGCCGCCAGGCCGAACTGGTGGTGATCTTCGGCGAGGACCTGGCGGCGCTGCTGGGCCTGGTGTTCGCGTTGGTCGCGGTGGCGGCCACGATGATCACCGGCGACCCGATGTGGGATGCGATCGGCACCATCGGCATCGGCGCGCTGCTGATCATCGTCGCGGTGTTCGTGGCGATCGAGGTCAAGGCGCTGCTGATCGGCCAGAGCGTCGACCCTGAACGCCAGCAGCAGATCCACCAGTTCCTCGACGGCCGCCCCGAGGTCGCCGAGACCATCAGCGTGCTGACCCTGCAACTGGGCAACGACGTGATGGTGTCGGTGCAGGCGCGGATGCGCGAGAGCGAGCGCGCGTCGGTGTTGATCGAGGAGATCAACACGGTGGAAACCGCAATGAAACAGGCGTTCCCGGAAGTGCGCTGGAGCTTCTTCGAACCCGAATCGCGCGGCGGCGCGGCCGCGCCCTGATCGCGACCCCGGCGGCTCGGCAGCGCCGGGGACAATCCGCGGTTTGCGTGACGTTAACGGGCAGGTCTCCATGATTGCCGGTTTTCCCGTTGACCTCACAGGACCTCCGTGCACCGACGCCAACTCATCAAGGCCGCCTTGTGGTCTCCCCTTGCCTGGGCCGGGGGCGCCATGCCGTGGGCGGCGCGTGCGCAAACGGCGGGCGATGCCGGAGCGTTCAGCGCGGGTGTGGTTACGCAATTGGCTCGCGGGCTGGCGTCCGCCCCGTACGTCGCGGCGCCCGACGATCTCCCGGCGTGGCTGTCCGGGGCCGACTACGACCGTTGGCGCGACATCCGCTTCCGCCCCAGTCGGGCGTTGTGGCGCGGGCAGGATCGGGGCTTCGAACTCCAGTTCTTCCATCGCGGCTACCTCCATCGCGAACGCGTCCGCATCGACGAGGTGGTCGATGGAAAGGTGGTCCAGGTGCGCTACCGGCCCGGCCAGTTCGACTTCGGCAAAGAGGCGCCGGACATCGCAGTGGACCCCTCGCTCGGTTTCGCCGGGTTCCGCGCGCATGCCGCGCTGAACACGCCGGAGTATCTCGACGAGGTCTGCGCCTTCCTCGGCGCGAGCTATTTCCGCGCGGTCGCGCGCGGGCAGGTGTACGGGTTGTCGGCACGCGGGCTGGCGTTGCGGACCGGTGACCCGCGCGGCGAGGAGTTCCCGCGCTTCACCCGGTTCTGGATCGAGCGCCCCGCGCCCGACGCCATTCAACTGGTGATCCACGCCCTGCTCGACGGGCCGTCGGCCAGCGGCGCTTTCCGCTTCGTGGTCCGGCCGGGTGAGGAGACCGTGTTCGATGTCGACATGCGCCTGTATCCGCGGGTCGAACTGGACGCGGTCGGCATCGCCCCGCTGACCAGCATGTATCACTTCGATTCGGCCGATCGCGCCGGGATCGACGACTATCGCGATGCGGTCCACGACTCCGACGGGCTGGCCCTGTACGGCAAGGACGGTTCGCTGTCGTGGCGGCCGCTGCAGAATCCGCCGACGCTGCAGGAGAGCACGTTCGACGGCGCCCGCGGGTTCGGGTTGATGCAGCGCAAGCGCCGGTTCGAGGATTTCGGCGACAGCGAGGCGCGCTACCACGACCGGCCGAGCCTGTGGGTCGAGCCGGGCCGGGGCTGGAGCGACGGTCGGGTACACCTGTTCGAGCTGCCGACCGCCGACGAGTACCAGGACAACATCGTTGCGCTCTGGCGCCCGCGCAAACCGTTGAAGGCCGGCGCCGAACACCGCTTCGCCTATCGGTTGCACTGGAGCCGATCCCATCCGTGGCAACCCAGTCTTGCCCGCGTCGTGCAGACCCGGGCCGGCGCCGGGGCCGAGGGTCGCCGTCACTTCGTCGTCGATTTCGAAGGCGGTCGTGCCAAGGCGACCGACGCCCGCATCGAAGTGGCCAGCGATGCCGGCCGCATCGAGAACCCGGTGATCGATGCACGCCCCGGTGGTGGCTGGCGCACGACATTCCTGCTTGATCCGGCCGACGTCGCGCTCGTCGAGTTGCGCTTGCGCATCGTCGCCGCTGACGGCGCACCCCTTTCCGAAACCTGGTTGTATCGATGGATCCGATGAACGAAACACCTGTCCCGCGCGCGGATGTGCCCATGCTGCCGCCGGAGGCCCCGATGGCGATGCCGCTGCAGTCGCTGCAGGACAGCGACTCGGCGCCGCGTCGACTGCCGGGCACGCCCGACAACATCGCGTGGCGGCGCCTGTGGATATTCGGCGGCACCGCCGCGCTCACCGCGACCGCCACCGGACAACTGTGCTGGGCGTTGCGCGGCAACGGCCTGGCGCCGCTGGAGTACCTCGGCCTGGCGCTGTTCGCCGTGTTGTTCGTGTTCGTGGCGCAGAGCTTCATGAGCGCGCTGGCGGGATTCGGCCGG
This sequence comes from Lysobacter sp., assembly GCA_050737695.1. Classification (GTDB taxonomy): domain Bacteria; phylum Pseudomonadota; class Gammaproteobacteria; order Xanthomonadales; family Xanthomonadaceae; genus Novilysobacter. The sequence continues at coordinate 3,590 of JBOHYB010000005.1, forward strand.
ATCGTGCACGGCTATCGCCGCCGCGAGCGGCTTGGCCTGGTGGATGGCGGACCGCTGCCGGCGCTGCAGACCCGCACGGCGTTGCTGATGCCGACCTACAACGAGGACCCCGACCGGCTGATGGCGGGCGTGCAGGCGATCCACGAATCGCTGGCGCGTACCCATCGGCTGGCCGACTTCGACTTCTTCATCCTCAGCGACACCACCAAGCCGGAGATTCGCGATCGCGAACTGGTGGCGTTCAATGCGTTGCGACGGCAGGTCGGCGAAGGCGCCGCGTTGTTCTACCGGCACCGGCCCGACAACGTCGAGCGCAAGGCCGGCAACATCGCCGAGTGGGTGCGGCGCTTCGGTGCGGCGTACCCGCAGATGCTGGTGCTGGACGCGGACAGCCTGATGACCGGCAAGTCGATCGTCCGGCTGGCGATGGCGATGGAGCGCAACCCGGGCGTGGGGCTGATCCAGACCCTGCCGGTAGTGGTCAACGGCAGCACCGCGTTCGCCCGGATGCAACAGTTCGCCGGCCGCGTGTATGGACAGGTGCTGGCGGTGGGCAATGCCTGGTGGCACGGCACCGATGGCAACTACTGGGGCCACAACGCGATCATCCGTACACGCGCGTTCGCCGCCCAGGCCGGTCTGCCACCGTTGCCGGGTCGCAAGCCGTTCGGCGGTGCGATCCTGAGCCACGATTTCGTCGAGGCGGCGCTGTTGCGTCGCGGCGGCTGGGCCGTGCACCTGGTGCCCGGCCTCGGCGGCAGCTACGAGGAGGGCCCACCGTCGCTGACCGACATGCTGGTGCGCGATCGCCGCTGGTGCCAGGGCAACCTGCAGCACGCCGGCGTGGTGCCGGCCAAGGGACTGCACTGGCTCAGCCGCTGGCACCTGATGACCGGTATCGGCCATTACATTACCGCGCCGATCTGGGCGATGCTGATCGTGATCGGCGTGCTGATGACGATGTCCAGCGGCGGCGTCCCGGTCGAGGCGCTCGATGCCGCCGGCAACGGCCAGGCGTGGCTGGCGCGCGAAGCGGCCGGGCGGTTCCTGTGGGTGTTCGGCCTGACCATGACGTTGCTGCTCGGGCCGAAGTTGCTCGGCTTCGTGCTGAACTTCGTCGATCCCTGGGCGCGGCGGGGTTGCGGTGGTGCCTGGCGCATGCTCGCCGGCCTGTTGCTGGAAACCCTGCTGACCACGCTGATGGCGCCGGTGACGATGTACGTGCAGTCACGCGGCGTGCTGGAGGTGCTGGCTGGCCGCGACTCGGGTTGGGAAAGTCAGCGGCGCGACGACGGCACCCTGCCGTGGTCGGGCCTGGTGCAGCGTTACGGTTGGGTCACCGCGGGCGGCGTGGTCCTGGCGGCGGGGGCGTGGCTGGTGTCGCCGCCGCTGATGCTGTGGATGAGCCCGGTACTGGCCGGCATGATCCTGTCGATCCCGCTGGTGGCTGTGACCTCGGCGCCCGCGCCGGGGCGCTGGTTGCGCGAGGTCGGCGTATTCCGCACGCCGGAGGAAACCGCGCCACCGCCGGTGCTCGCCCGCGCCCAGGCGTTGCGTGGCAGTCCATGGGTGCGGCCGCGCCGGCTCGGGCGACCGCCGCTGCCGGAGCTGCCGCAATGGGCGCTCACCGCCACGTCGGTCATGTCCGGCTGGCTGCGACAGAAGGGCGACGCGTTCGTTGCGCGGCTGGGACTGGAGTCGCGCCGCTGAGGCAAGCGGCGCCGGGCAAGCGGGCGCTCAGGCGGCGGGCTTCAGCCATTCCACCCGCGACGAGGCGCCGGCTTCGCCCAGCGCGCCCTGCAGCAATGGCAGCGCCGAGGCTAGCGTCTGGTCGAGCTGCCACGGTGGATTGAACAGCAACATGCCGCTGCCGTTCATGCGCAGCGGCGAGTCGTCGGGGTGGATCATCAGCTCTGCGAGCAATGACGACTTCGCGGGGACCGTGGCGGCGCGACGCAGGAACGGCTGCAACGAGCGTCGCCGCTTGATCGGATACCAGATCGCATAGGTCGCTTGTGGCCAGCGCGTCAGCGCCTCGCGCACCGCGCCGATGATGTGGTCGAACTCCTCCAACTGCGCCTCGTACGGTGGGTCGATCAACACCAGTCCGCGGTTGAACCGGGTCGTGCCGAACTTCGGCGGCAGCAGTGCCTTCATCGCCGCGTAGCCATCGCGCGCGTGGACCGCGACGCGCGGGTCGCGGTCGAAGTTGGCCTTGAGCTGGGCGGCCTCCTCGGGCAGCAGTTCGCAGGCGGCGATGCGGTCGTCCCCGCGCAGCGCGTGCGCCAGCAGCCATGGCGAGCCGGGGTAGCTGGCATGGCCGTGCTCGGCGCGGCAAGCGCGGACGGCGGCGAGGTAGCGACTGATGGCCGGGTGCTTCGGTGCCTCCGCCAGCAGCCGGCCGATGCCGCCTTCGGCCTCGCCGGTGCGCTGCGCGGAGTTGCCGTCGAGCGCGTACAGGCCGCGCCCGGCGTGGGTGTCGAGCGCGAACAGCGGCGCCGGCTTGGCGGTCAGGGCGTCGCAGACGGCCAGCGCCACGACGTGCTTGAGGACGTCGGCGTGGTTGCCGGCATGGAAGGCGTGGCGGTAGTTCATCGCATTAGGTTAGCCCGGCGGGGGCCTAGGGTAGCCCGGCGATGGCTGCGGCGGCTGGCTTATCCTGTGGCGACCTTCCTGTGCTCCGGCCGCCATGACCCGCATCCTCCTGGTCGAAGACGAACCGGCGATTGCCGACACCGTGCAGTACGCGCTGCGCGTCGAGGGCTTCGAGCCGGTGCATTGCCTGACCGGCGGCGAGGCGCTGCGGCGGGCGGCGACGGAAGACTTCGCGCTGGCGGTGCTCGACGTCGGACTGCCGGACATCGGCGGCTTCGCGTTGTGCCGGGAGTTGCGCCGCGGGCGCGAGTTGCCGGTGATCTTCCTGACCGCGCAGGGCGCCGAGGCCGACCGCATCCTCGGCCTGGAGATCGGTGCCGACGACTACGTGACCAAGCCGTTCTCGCCGCGCGAGCTGGTGGCGCGGGTGCGGGTGGTGTTGCGGCGGGTGCAGGCTGCGACGGCGCCGGTCGCGGTCGGCGTCGCCCATGATTTCGAGCACGATCCCGATGGCAAGCGCATCCGCTTCCGCGGCCGGACGCTGGAGCTGACCCGCTACGAGTACGGCCTGCTGGCCGCATTGCTGCAACGGCCCGGTGCGGTGTTGTCGCGGGCGCAACTGATGGATCGGGTCTGGGGCAACGCACTCGACAGCGGCGACCGCACCGTCGACACCCACATCAAGACCCTGCGGGCCAAGCTGCGCGAGGTCGATGCCGCCGCCGACCCGGTCCGCACCCATCGTGGGCTGGGCTATTCGCTGGACGTGCCGTGAGGACACTTGATTGAAGATTGGCCTGCGGATTTTCCTCGGCTACTTCCTGATCGTCGCGCTGGCGGCGTTGCTGCTGGCCCAGGTGTTCGTCGCCCAGGTCAAGCCGGGCGTGCGCCAGGCGATGGAGGACACCCTGGTCGACACCGCCAACGTGCTGGCCGAACTGGCGACCGACGATCTGGTCGCCGGGCGGATCGCGACCGGCGCATTCGCCCGTCGCGTCCGCGAGGTCGCCGGGCGCGATTTCGGCGCCGAGATCTGGGGCTTCGACAAGCGCGGCGCCAGCTATCGGGTGTACGTCACCGACGCCCGCGGCATCGTCGTGTTCGACAGCAGCGGGCAGGCGCTGGGCGCCGACTACTCGCGCTGGAACGATGTCTACCTGACCTTGCGCGGTCAATATGGCGCGCGCTCGACCCCCTCCAATCCGTACGATCCCGACTCCACCGTGATGCACGTCGCCGCGCCGATCCGCGACACCCAAGGCGAGATCATCGGCGTGCTGACCGTGGCCAAGCCCAACCGCGCGCTGCAGCCGTTCATCGAGCGCAGCCAGGCGGTGGTGCTGCGCTGGGGCGCGGTGCTGCTGGGGGTGGCGCTGCTGGTCGGTCTGGTCGCGGCGTGGTGGCTGTCGCGCCAGCTTGGCGGCCTGCGCCGCTACGCGCACGCGGTGACCGCCGGCGAGCGCGCCAGCCTGCCGGCCGCGGCCGGCGAGTTCGCCGAGCTCGGTCAAGCGCTGGAAACCATGCGCGTGCGGCTGGAAGGCAAGCAGTACGTCGAGCAGTACGTGCACAGCCTGACCCACGAGATGAAGAGTCCGCTGGCGGCGATCCGCAGCAGTGCTGAGTTGCTGGAAGCGCCGCTGCCCGACGCCGATCGCGTGCGCTTTGCCGACAGCATCCGGGTCCAGAGCGAGCGGCTGGCGCAGATGATCGACAAGCTGCTGGCACTCGCCGCGGTGGAGCATCGGCAACGGATCGAACAACCGATGCCGATCGACCTGGCAGCGCTGGCAGCCGAGGTCGCGGAGTTGTGCGCGCCGGCCATCGCCGCGGCCGGGGTCGAGCTGCAGTTGCAGCTGGCCGTGGTCGGCCCGGTCAGCGGCGACGCGTTCCTGCTGCGGCAGGCGCTGGAAAACCTGGTCGGCAACGCGATCGACTTCGCCCCGGCCGCGAGCGTGGTCGAAGTGACGCTGCGCCAGTCCGGTAACGAGGCGGTGCTGGAAGTCGCCGACCGCGGCCCGGGCATCCCCGACTATGCGCTGGGACGAGTATTCGAGCGCTTCTACTCGTTGTCGCGCCCCGATGGCGGCAGCCGCAGCAGTGGCCTGGGCCTGTGTTTCGTCGCCGAGGTCGCGGCCCTGCATGGCGGTCGCGCCGAGCTCGGGAACCGCGACGGCGGCGGTGCGGTGGCTCGGCTGGTGGTGCCGCTCGCATCGTAGTTCACCCTCGCTTCACCCTCGCTTCACCGTCGCCCCATCGTCCGCGCACCGCCGCCGCCGATCCTGCCGGCAGTTGCCATGACAGGAGTGCGAGATGCGACTTTGGATGAGGATAGCGATGGTGCTGGGGCTGACCCTGGCGATCCTGGTGCCGTTGACGATGGTCCGCGGGGTGGTGCACGAGCGGCAGGACTACCGGCGCCAGGTGGTGGCCGATATCGCCCGCAGCTATGGCGGGGCGCAAACGTTCGCCGGGCCTGTGCTGGTGGTGCCATACGAGGAGGTGATCGAGGTCGCGGAGAGCGACCAGGGCGAGGGCGGCCTCGTCCGAACCGTGTACAAGACGGTGCGGCGACAATGGACGTTCTTCCCGAAAGTCTTGAAGGTCGAGGGTGGGCTGACGCCCGGCATCCGTCGCCTCGGCCTGCACGAAGTCCGGGTGTACACGTGGGACGGCACGGCCAGGGCCGGGTTCGAGGTTGCCATTCCCGGCGATCCGGATAACGGCAACGTGCGCCGGGTCGGCCAGCCTTACCTGAGCTATTCGATCTCCGACGTGCGCGGGGTGCGCGCCCCGACACTGCGCGTGGATCAGCGCAGCCGCGCGCTCGAGCAGGGTGGCGCACCGGGCCACGACGGCGGCCAAGGCCTGCACGCGCTGCTCGACCCGTTGCGGCCCGGGCAGAAGCTCAGCGTGCAAACCGAGTTGCAGTTGACCCTGGCCGGCACGGAGCGGTTCGCTTTGGTGCCCTTGGGTGATCAGAACGACTTTTCGCTGTCGTCGAGCTGGCCGCACCCGCGCTTCGACGGCAGTTCGCCGCGCACCCGGGTGATCGAGGCCGATGGCTTCCGCGCGACCTGGGACATCCCTGGCGTCGCCAGCAACGCCCAGCAGCGCTATCTGTCCGGCGCTGGATTCGCCGATGGCGCACGCGTGGCGGAAGCATCGGCCGGCATCGACACCGTCAGCGTGTCGCTGGTCGATCCGGTCGACGTCTATTCCAAGACCGACCGCGCGACCAAGTACGGGCTGTTGTTCGTGCTGCTGACCTTCATCGGCTTCTTCATCTTCGAGCTGACCAAGTCATTGCCGATCCACCCGATCCAGTACGGTCTGGTCGGGCTGGCGCTGGCGATGTTCTTCCTGCTGCTGCTGAGCCTCAGCGAGCATTTCGCGTTCGGCTGGTCGTATCTGGGCGCGGGCATCGCCTGCATCGGCTTGATCACCTTTTATCTCAGTGCGGTACTGCGCAGCGTCATGCGCGCGCTCGGCTTCGCGGCGATGCTGTCGACCCTGTATGCGGCGCTGTACGGGCTGCTGGTGTCGGAGGACAACGCGCTGGTACTCGGCGCCGGGTTGCTGTTCGTGGTGCTGGCGGCGCTGATGGTGGTGACCCGCAAGGTCGACTGGTACCAGTTGGGCAGCCGTGCGACGTCGTCGCCGGTGCGGCGCGAACCGACCTTGTCGGAGCCTTGATGGAAGAGGTGGCGCGGTCGTCGCACAGACGGTCGCGATTTCCGACCGTTGTATCCGGGAAATTGCGTTCATCGTTCGCGAGGGGCCACACTTTTCGGCTACCACGGCTTGCCCGGCGACCAGAGGCTCGCCGTCGTGGCCATCGCCGTGGCCGCAACCCGACAAGGAAGTTCCACCCGTGCGTACCGCCATGACTCCCGTCACCGCATTTCAATCCGCCAGTGCAGGACACCCCGCGAACCAGTCGGTGAGCGTGCGCACCGTGGTCGGCGAGGCCATCGACGCCTATGTCGACGACATCGCCGGCCTGTGGAGCGTGGTCCTGCGCGACTGGCCCTATCTGTATGACGGACATGCCGAACATGGTGCCGATCTGTCGCTGCCGCACTTGCGGGCCTGCGCGCAATCCTGGCGGAGCGTTGCGGTGCTGGCGTTCGATGGCGACAGCCTGGTCGGCGCCGCGACGGGGCTGCCGCTGGTCGATGCACCCGGACCGGTGCAGCGGGGATTCGTCGGCGCCGGACTGGAGGCCACGCAGGTGTTCCTGTGCGGCGAGTCGGTGCTGCTTCCGGGCTACCGCGGTCGTGGCCTCGGCCATCGGCTCTTCGACGAGCGCGAGTCGCATGCGCGTCTGATCGGTGGTTTCGACGAGACCGCCTTCTGTGCGGTCGAGCGTGCCGCCGACGATCCGCGGCGGCCGCCGTTCGGCCGCGGCTACGAACCGTTCTGGCGCAAGCGTGGTTATCGCCCGCGCGAGGATCTGCAGGTTGCGCTGGCATGGAACGAGGTCGACGCCGGTGAGGTGATGCACCACCTGACCGGCTGGTTGCGGCCGCTGGAACGGTCGCGCTGATCCGGCGCTTCGCTTCAGGCCAGCAGCGACAGCGCCGAGCCCAACCGCATCGACAGCGTCGCCAGCACCACGCCGATCGCGCTCGCCGCCAGCACGTCGCTGGGATAGTGAAGGCCCAGCACCACCCGCGACGCCGCCACGCTGGCGGTGAATGGTGCCAGCAGCCAGGCCAGCGCCGGATAGTGCGCGGTCGCCACCAGGCTGAAAGCGACCGCATGCAGGGTATGCCCGGAGGGGAAGCTGAATTCGTCGAGCGGTGCGATCCAGGCCTGGATGCGACGGTCGGAGGCGAACGGCCGCGGTCGCCGGGTCCAGCGCTTGAGCAGCTTGTACAGGCTCAGTGCGATCACCCCGGTCGCGGCCAGGTGGGCGGAGGCGACCAGTCCGGCGAAGCCGTCGAACACGATCATCGCCGCCATCAACCCGTACCAGAACACCCCGTCGCCGAGCCGACTGATCGCGGCGAAGTACGTGCGCTGATGGCCGCCCCGGCAGACCCGGTTGGCCCGCAGGCACCAGCCGGATTCGCCGGCGGCCAGGCGTTTATGCCAAGGCGGTCGATTCATCGCTTGCTCCTGACAGGTTGCGTAGCACGGCGTCGAAATCGGCGGCGACCTGTTCCGGTTGCAGCCGGCCCACCGCGTCACGGGCCGCGTGGGCCATCGCGGTTCGACCCGCGTCGTCGCCGGCGATGCGCGATGCGGCGGCGACGAAGCCCTCGTCGTCATCCACCGCGACCGCGGCGCCGTTCACGCCGTCGCGCAGGTGCTCGCCGGCGGCGCCGTAGTCGAACGCGACTGTGGCCACGCCGCTGGCCATCGCTTCCAGGGTCACGTTGCCGAAGGTTTCGCTCAGGCTAGGGAACAGGAACAGGTCGCCGCTGGCGTAGTGGCGCGCGAGTGCATCGTGGCGCTGGACGCCGACGAAGATGAAGTCCGGATGATCGCGCTGCAGCTGCGGCCGCGAAGGGCCGTCGCCGACCCAGACGAAACGCGCGTCCGGGCGGACGTGCTGCAGGCGGCGGAACGCGCGCACGGCCAGTTCGAGGTTCTTCTCCGGCGCGATCCGGCCGACATACAGGGCGACCAGGTCGTGCTCGCCGATGCCCCACTGCGCGCGCAGGTCCGGGTCGCGCCGGTCGGGACTGAAGCGTCGGGTATCGACCGCACGCGGCAACTGCACCACGTGGTCGAAGCCATGCATTTGCAGGAACCCGGCCAGCTCGCGGGTCGGCACCAGGGTCGCCGTGCCGCTGTTGTGGAAGCGGCGCATCCACGCCAGCGCGGGGCTGGCGAGCAAGCCCGCGCCGTAGTTGCGCATGTACTGGTCGAAACGGGTATGGAAGCCGGTCGCGACCGGAATGTGCAGCCGCCGCGCCGCGCGCAGTGCCGACCAGCCCAGCGGCCCTTCGGTGGCGACGTAGATCGCGTCGGGACGGACGGCGGCCCAGTGTGCCTGCAGGGTGCGGGTGGCCGGCAGGCCGAAGCGCAGGCCAGGGTAGCGCGGCAGGGCGGCACCGCGGACCAGCAACTCGCCGGCGTGGCCATGGCGCTCGTCGGGCTGGCGCGGGCGGACGACGGTCACGGTGTGGCCTTGCGCCCGCAGGCCGTGCTCCAGCGATTGCACGGTCAAGGCAACGCCGTTGACTTCAGGCGGGTAGGTCTCGCTGACGATCGCGTAGCGCATGCGCGGCTCTCCCGTTTGGGAGAGTGTGCGAGCGCCGGGTTTAGCTGTGATGGCAGGACGATGACCGCTGGATGACAGGCTACCGGGCGGTTTCGAAGGCCAGCTTGATGCCCAGCGCGACGATGTCGTGCGGCTCGCCTTCCAGGTCAGTCTTCAGCAGCGGCCGAGCCTCGAACCAGCGCTCATCGAGGGTCAGGGTCAGGCGGTCGCCGTCGGCGCGGGCATCGAGCCGCGGGATCGGGTCTGCTTCGTGGGCACGGTGCATCAGCACCGCCAGCCGCAGCAGCGCGGCGCTGCGCCGCACCGCCGGCAGAAGGCGGTCGGGCAGGGCGTCGAAGGCGGATTTGGGGACCTTGCGGCGATGGGTGCGCACCAGCGCGGCGAGGAACTGCTGCTGCTGACGCGAGAAACCGGAAATGTCGGTGTGCTCGACCACGTAGGCGCCGTGCACCTGGTACTGGCTGTGGGCGATGGTCAGGCCGAGCTCGTGCAGGCGCGCGGCGCGGCTGAGCATCAGGCGGTCGTCGGGGCCGAGCTGCCAGGCCTCGGCGACCTGGTCGAACAGCCGCAGCATGGTGCCCTCGACGCGTGCGGCCTGGACCCTGTCGATGCCGTAGCGCAGCATCAGTGCGGCGACCGCCGCATCGCGCGGATCGTCGACGCCGCCGCGGCCGAGCATGTCGTACAGCACGCCCTCGCGCATCGCCGCCTTGCTGATCATCAGCCGCTGCAGGTCGAGCGCGTCGAACGCCGCCTCCAGGATCAGCACCCCGCCGGCGATGATCGGTCGGCGGTCGGCGGACAGGCCGGGCAGGTCGATCGCATCGATCCGACCGGCCTGCAACAGCCGGTCGCGGACCTGCGGCAACGCTTCGGCGGTGACCGCGCCCTTGGTCAGCTTCATCGCCGCGCAGACCTCGCCGATCGCCTTGTTGGTGCCGGAGGCGCCGATCGCATCGTCCCAGCCGAGCGCGCGGTAGCCGGCGGCGAACTGCTGGAACTCGGCGGTGACCTCGGTCAACGCCTCGCGCCAGCGTCGCTGGCTGAGCTTGCCGTCGCCGAAGAAGCGCATGGTGCTGGCAACGCAGCCCAACTGCAGGCTTTCGCGCTCGATCGCCTCGAAGCCGCTGCCGATGATGCACTCGGTCGAGCCGCCGCCGATGTCGATCACCAGGCGCAACTCATCGGGCTTCGATGGCTGCGCATGGGCCACCCCAAGGTAGATCAGGCGCGCCTCCTCGCGGCCGGCGACCACTTCGATGGCGTGGCCGAGCGCGCTCTCGGCCGGCATCAGGAACGATTGCGGCGCGGCCAGTCGGCGCACGGTATTGGTCGCGATCGCGCGTACCTGCTGCGGCGGGATGTCGCGGATGCGCTGGCCGAACCGCGACAGGCATTCGAACGCGCGCTGGCGGACTTCGGGCGACAAGCCGCCGCGAGCGTCAAGACCCTCGGCCAGCCGCACCTGCTCGCGCAAGCGGTCGACCACCCGCAACTGGCCGAGCAGGTAACGCGAGACCACCATGTGGAAACTGTTGGAGCCCAAGTCGACTGCGGCCAGCAGGTCGCCGTCCTGCAACGGCAGCGCGGCAGTCGGGAAGATGTCGGTCATCGCCGAATGGTCCGTCATCCGCACAACTTGGCCAACAGGCAGGCCTGCGCCGAATGCGGTTCGGCGCAGGCCTGCGGGGTCAGTTGGACGTAGTTGCCGTCGGCCTGCAGCTCCCAGGCGTTGAGGTTGTCGGCCAGGTAGTTGGCCAGCGCTTCCTCGTGGATGCGTGTGGCGAGTTTGGGGGCCAGGATCGGGAAGCAGGTCTCGACCCGCCGCAGCAAATTGCGCTCCAGCCAATCGGCGCTGGCGCAGAACAGCTCCGGCGCGCCGTCATTGCCGAACCAGTAGATCCGGCTGTGTTCGAGGAAGCGGCCGACGATCGAACGCACCCGGATGTTGTCGCTGACCCCGGGCACGCCCGGCTTCAGGGTGCAGGCGCCGCGCACGATCAGGTCGACCTGCACCCCGGCCTGCGAGGCGCGGTACAGCGCGCTGATCACCCGCGGCTCGTTGAGGGCGTTCATCTTGGCGACGATGCGTGCCGGCTTGCCGGCCTTCGCATACGTGGCTTCGCGTTCGATCCGCTGCAGCACCCCGGCATGCAGGGTGAACGGCGACTGCAACATGCGCTTGAGTTCGAGTTGTGGCGCCAGCCCCGACAGCTGCTGGAAGATCAGGTGGATGTCGTTGCCGATCTCGGGATCGGCGGTGATCAGGCCCAGGTCGGTGTACTGGCGCGCGGTGCCGGCGTGGTAGTTGCCAGTGCCCAGGTGCACGTAGCGCCGCAGCACGCGACCCTCGCGGCGCACGATCAGCAACATCTTGGCGTGGGTCTTGTAGCCGACCACGCCGTACACCACCTGCACCCCGGCCTCCTGCAGGCGGTCGGCGAAGCCGAGGTTGGCCTCCTCGTCGAAGCGCGCGCGCAGTTCGACCACCACCGTCACGTCCTTGCCCTTGCGCGCGGCCTGGACCAGCGCGTCGACGATCTGCGAGTCCTTGCCGGAACGGTACAGGGTCTGCTTGATCGCCAGCACGTTGGGATCGTCGACCGCCTGGCGCAGCAGCTCCAGCACCGGGGTGAATGCATCGAACGGGTGGTGCAGCAGCACGTCGCCGCGCGCCACGGTGTCGAAGATGGTGTCGCTGCCGGCCAGTACGCGCGGCTGGAACGGCGGGAACTTGAGGTCGCCGCGCGAGACCAGGTCGTACACCTGGATCACCCGGTTGAGGTTGACCGGGCCGTTGATCCGGTAGACCGCGTTTTCCTGCAGGTCGAAGTTGTCCAGCAGCGTGCGCACGATCGGCGCCGGGCACTTCTCGGCGATCTCCAGCCGCACCGCGCGCAGGTAGCCGCGCCCGACCAGCTCGTCGCGCAGGGCCAGGGCGATGTTGTCGACTTCTTCCTCGTCGACCAGCAACTCGGAGTTGCGGGTCACCCGGAACTGGTAGGCGCCCTCGACCTTCATGCCCGGGAACAGTTCATTGACGAAGGTCGACAGCAGCGCCGACAGGAACACGAAGTCGGTCGGCCCGCCTCCGACCTCTTCCGGGATCTGGATGATCCGCGGCAGCGAGCGCGGCGCGCGCACGATCGCGAGGTTGCCGTCGCGGCCGAACGCATCGCGACCGCTGAGCACGACCACGATATTGAGCGACTTGTTGAGGATCTTCGGGAACGGATGCGCCGGGTCCAGCCCCAGCGGCGACAGCACCGGCATGACCTCGTCGCGGAAGTAGTCGCGCAGCCAGCGGGTCTGCGCCTCGTTCCAGCTGTCCGGACCGAGCACGCGCACGCCGGCGTCGTTCAGGGCCGGGCGCAGCATGTCGTTCCAGCAGGCGTACTGGGCGTCGACCAGTTCGGCGGCGCGGTCGTGGATGCGTGTCAGCACGGTGGAGGGCGCCAGGCCGTCGGGGCCGGCGACCAGCCCCAGGTCCTGGGCGTGGCGCAGGGTGCCGGCGCGGATTTCGAAGAACTCGTCGAGGTTGGTGCAGCTGATGCACAGGTACCTCAGCCGTTCCAGCAACGGCACCTGCGCGTCCACGGCCTGGGCGAGCACGCGGAAGTTGAAATCCAGTTGCGACAGCTCGCGGTTGAAGTACAGCGACGGGTCGCGCAACAGGTCGCTGTCGCTGGCGCTGTCGCTGGCGATGTCGCTGTACAGCCCGGCGTCGAGCGGCGCGCGCCCGGTCGGGTCGATCGTCGGGGTTGCCGGTTCGGAATCCGTTGAACTGGAGCGATTCATGCATGCGCCTCCGCGCGGCTGGCGCCGCTGCCGCCCGCTTCCCGCGGGCGCGCGCGTGCATTGCCGAAATGGCAGGAAAATGTACTGCCGCGACCCACTTCGCTGCTGATCCCCAGCCGCGCCTGGTGCAGGTTGAGGATGTGCTTGACGATCGCCAGGCCCAGCCCGGTGCCGCCGCTTTCGCGCGAGCGGCTGGTCGACACCCGATAGAAGCGCTCGGTGATCCGCGGCAGGTGCGCGGCGGGGATGCCGTAGCCGCTGTCGTTGACCTCCAGCGCCACGCCGTCGCCCTCGGGGCGGGCATCGGGACGAAAACGGATGGCGACCTCGCCGCCGGCCGGGGTGTAGCGCACCGCGTTGCTGACCAGGTTAGAGAACGCGCTGTGCAGTTCCTTGCTCGAGCCGAACAGGTCGACCATCGCGCTGTCCTCGACACTGATCCGGTGCCGGCCCTGGCTCAACGCGAGCGCCTCGCGCCGGAGCGTGTCGAGCACCGAACTCATCGCCACGGTTTCCTCGCCGGCCAGGCTGTCCTGCGATTCCAGTCGCGACAGCGTCAGCAGGTCCTCGACCAGCTGGGTCATGCGCTGCGACTGGTGTTGCATCTCGCCGAGCATCGGGGTCAATCCGGGGTGCTCGTCCTGGTCGATCATGTCGAGGTAGCCGTGGATCACGGTCAGCGGAGTGCGCAATTCGTGGGAGACGTTGGCGACGAAATCGCGACGCATCTGCTCCAGTTGCAACAAGCGGCTGACGTCGCGCGCGACCAGTAGCCACAGGTGGTCCGAGTACGGGATCAGCCGCAGGCTGAGCGTGGTCGAACTGTTGAGCGGCGAGGTCGTCTCAAGCGGTTCGGCGTTGCGACCGGCGGCGAGCCAATGGGCCAGCGACAGCGGCTGCAGGCGTTGCACCAGCGGGGCGCCGATGTCGTCGGGGTAGCCAAGGCCGAGCAATGGCGAGGCGGTCTCGTTGAACCACAGGATCCGCTGGCTGTTGCGGTCGACCACCACGATCGCATCGGGCAGGGCGGCGGCGGCGGCGCGGTAGGCGCGCAGCATCTCGACCAGCCGGCGCTTGCGTCCGCGCATCTCGGCCTGACCACGGTGGAGCAGGCGGTCGAGTTCGTTCCAGACCCCGACCCCGGCCGGCGGGACGACCCTCCGACGCGCGGTCAGGCGCTCCAGCACCTGGCGCAGGCGCCAGTAGTGCCAGCCGACCACGGCCAGCGCGGCGATGGTCAGTATCGGCCACGGGTGGCCGATGGCGAAGCCGAACGCAGCCGCGCCGGCAAGGATCAACAGCAGCAGGCCGAGGGTGCGGAACCAGGCGGAGCGGGCGTGCGGTGGCATCGACTCAGTATCCGGCAAATGGCGTGATCGCCGAAATTCAATCGTTCATCGACGCCGAGAAACGGTAGCCGGAGCCGCGCACGGTCTGGATCATGCCGTCGAGCTGATACGGCTCCAGGGTCTTGCGCAGGCGGCGAATGTGGACATCGACGGTGCGTTCCTCGACGTACACGCTGCCGCCCCAGACATGGTCGAGCAACTGGGTGCGCGAATACACGCGCTCGGGATGGGTCATGAAGAAATGCAGCAGCCGGTACTCGGTCGGGCCGATCTGCACCGGGTGGTCCTGTCCGCGCGTGCCGTCGCCATTGGTCGCGCCATTGCCGCGGGCATACACGCGGTGGGCAGCGCCGTCGATCCGCAGGGCGCCGACGTCGATGCTGCCGTCCTCGTCGTCTTCGCGCGAGCGTCGCAGCACCGCGCGGATGCGGGCCAGCAGTTCACGGGCGGAGAAGGGCTTGACCACGTAGTCGTCGACCCCGGCCTCAAGGCCGCCGACGCGATCGTTCTCCTCGCCGCGGGCGGTCAGCATGATGATCGGGATCTCGCGGGTCAGCGATTCCTTGCGCCAGCGCCGGGCCAGTTCCAGGCCGCTGGTGCCGGGCAGCATCCAGTCGAGCAGGATCAGGTCGGGCACGCGGTCGGCAATCGACGCCTGGGCCTCGCGGGCGTCGCCGGCGGTGGCCGGCTCGTATTCGCCCTTGCGCAGGGCGAAGGCGACCATGTCGCGGATGGCGGGCTCGTCTTCGACGATCAGGATGCGTTTCTGCACGGGGTCACCGGGGGCATGGGCGGGAGGCCATTGCGGAAGCCGCCTTTCGGCGTCGTCCGAAGCCGCCCCAGTACACTACCGTTTTGTGACATGACGGTGACAGCGCAACGAGCGCGTCACATGTCCGACAACTCCTGTGACCGCAGGAAGTCCCGCCGGACACTAGCAGGGGATCCGGAGCAGGGGTCCGGCGACGCGGCCGCCTTTAGCGCCGGTCCAGCACCTCGTCGTAGATGCCCTGGCGGTGCAGTTCCAGCACTACCGGGGTGATCTGGGCGATCCGCGCCTCGATCCGGGCCCGGGCGTAGTAATCGACTTCGGGTCGCTTCTTCAGGGTGTTCAACTGCACCAGCGCCTGCTCGGCGCGGCCGCTGAGGAACGCCGCCTCGGCATAGGCCTCGCCGGCGCGGATCGGTTCGCCGGCGATTTCGCTGGCCCGCGCGTAGGTGCGCTGGAACGCGGCGTCCGCCGAGGACCGTGCCAGCAGCGGTCGCAGTACCGCCTGGGCCTGCTTGCCGGCCTCGACGGTATTGCGCTCCGACAGCACCCGGGCATAGGTCAGGGCGACGGCGCGATTGTTCGGGGCGCGCCGGAGCAGCTTGGTGAAACGCTCGTCGGCAGCCTCGCGATGGCCGCTGCGCGCCTCGGCCTCGGCCAGGCCCAGCTCGATCCAGAGGTCGCCGGGGCGGGCTTCCAGCAGCGATGCCAGCGCCTTCATCGCCGCGGTGTGTTCGTTCGCGCGCAATTGCGCGATCGCCTGGCCGTAACGCTGGGCCTCGTTCAGGGCGCCGCTGTCGGCGATCTGCCGGTACTCGCGCACCGCCGCATGCGGACTCTCGGCGCTGAGCACCCGCAGGCGCTCGCGGGCCAGCTCGAACAGGCCGGTGCCGTCGCGTTGCAGCGCGCCGCTGGAGATGGTCAGGCCACTCGGCAGCAACGGGTTGTCGGTAGCCAGCGGCGCGACCGAAAACCCGGCCGGCGACTCCTGCAACCGGGCGGCGCGCGCCTTGGCCTCGCTGATGCGGCTGGTGGTGACCGGGTGGGTGCGCAGGTAGTCGGGCGAATCGTAGGCACCGGCGCCATTGGCCCGCGACCGCGACTGCATGGTGACGAAGAAGTCGGCCATGGCGTCGGTGTCGTAGTGGCTGCGCGACAGGGTCTGGATGCCGAGGCGGTCGGCCTCTTGTTCGTTGGAGCGGGTGTAGTTGATCTGCCGCTGCTGCATCAGGCCCATGGCCGAGACGATCGCCGCCTGGGTGGCGTCGTCGCGGGAGTCGCCGCCGGCGGACTGGGCCGCCACCACCGCGCCGAGCATCGCCAGCAGGATCGGCAACTGGTCGCGCTGGGCGCGTTCGACCCCGCGCAGCACGTGTTCCTGGGTGACGTGGGCGATCTCGTGCGACATCACCGCGGCGACCTCGTCCTCGCGCTCGGCCGCCAGCACCAGGCCGGCGTTGACCGCGATGTAGCCGCCGAGGGTGGCGAAGGCGTTGATCTGGCGCTGGCGCAGCATGAAGAAGGTGAACCGCTGCCGCGGCGCGCCGCTGTTGGCGGCCAGCCGCGAACCGAGGGCGTCGAGCCAGCTCTCGACCAGCGGATCCTCCAGCACGTACTCGTAGTGGCGTAGTTGCGCCAGCATCATCGAGCCGTACTGCTCCTGCTGGTGCGGGGTCAGCAGCTCGCCGGCGGACGAACCGATGTCCGGCAGCGTGTCCTGCGCCGGCGCGCAGACGCTGGCCAGGGCGAGGGTGACGGCGGCGGAGAGCAGGACGATGCGGCGCAAGATGACTCCGGGCGGGCTGGAAATGCCGGGGGGCAAGACCCATATTCACCCGGCAAGGTTTGTTCGGCAGCCCCATTCGACCATACCCGGCCGTCCGAGTTCATTAACGTAGCCCCACGCAGGAGAAAGTCTTGAGCGACACCGCGCCCGCCACCCCCGAGATCGTGATCTACACCTCGGCGATCTGCCCCTATTGCGTTGCCGCCAAGAACTTCCTCAAGAGCAAGGGACAGGCGTGGAAGGAGGTGCGGATCGACCTCGATTCCGCCGAGCGCGAGAAGATGATGGCGCGCACGCGGCGTACCAGCGTCCCGCAGATATTCGTCGGCGATACCCACGTCGGCGGCTATGACGACATGATCGCGCTGCATCGCGAGGGCAAGCTGGAGCCGTTGCTGGAGGGCGCGGCATGAGCGGCCCGTCAGAGACCGACCGGATCGGCGAGTTCACCGCGTTCCGCAAGCGCATGAACGAGCGCATCCTGGCCGAACCGAACCAGGTCGTGCGGCGGTTTTTCGCGCTCGATACGCAGGCCTACCAAGCCGGTGCGCTCGACGTGAAGACCAAGGAGCTGCTCGGTCTGGTCGCATCCCTGGTGCTGCGCTGCGACGACTGCATCAGCTATCACGTGGCCCAGTGCCGGGATGCGGGAGTCAGCCGCGACGAGATGTTCGAGACGTTCTCGGTCGGGTTGGTGGTCGGCGGCAGCATCGTGATTCCGCACCTGCGCCGGGCCGTCGATTTCCTCGACCGGCTCGAACAGGGCGAGACCGCGGCACCCGCAACCCACGAGCATCCGTAGGGCGGTTTCAGGCGGATTTCCGGGCGCGCGGGATTGCCGGGGCTGGGAAGTCGAGCCGCGGCGCGGCATAATTCCACGGTTCACACACGGCGCCGTACGGGCCTTTGCCGCCACGTTCCGCGCCCCCAGCAGGAAAAATCCCCCAATGACGCAGACCATCACGGTCATCCGTGGCGACGGTATCGGCCCGGAAATCATGGACGCCACCCTGCACGTGCTCGACGCGATGGACGTCGGCCTGCACTACGAATTCGCCGACGCCGGCCTGGTCGCGCTGGAAAAATCCGGTGAGCTGCTGCCGGCGGCGACCATGGACTCGATCCGCAAGAACCGGGTGGCGCTGAAGAGCCCGCTGACCACCCCGGTCGGCGGCGGCTTCTCCTCGATCAACGTCGAGTTGCGCAAGCGTTTCGACCTGTATGCCAACGTGCGCCCGGCCAAGTCGTTCCCCAACACCAAGTCGCGCTTCCCGTCCGGGGTCGACCTGGTCACCGTGCGCGAGAACACCGAGGGCGCGTACAGCGCCGAGGGGCAGGCGGTGTCGGAGGATGGCGAGACCGCCACCTCGATCACCAAGACCACCCGCCGCGGTTCCGAGCGCATCGTCCGCTACGCCTTCGAGCTGGCCCGCAAGACCGGCCGCAAGAAGGTCACCGTGGTGCACAAGGCCAACATCCTGAAGTCGACATCGGGCCTGTTCCTGAAGACCGCGCGTACCGTCGCCGCCGAGTACCCGGACATCGAGTGCGACGAGATGATCGTCGACAACTGCTGCATGCAGCTGGTGATGCGCCCCGAGCAGTTCGACGTGATCGTCACCACCAACCTGTTCGGCGACATCATCTCCGACCTGTGCGCCGGCCTGATCGGCGGCCTGGGGCTGACCCCGGGCGCTAACATCGGCACCGACGCGGCGATGTTCGAAGCCGTGCACGGCACCGCCCCGGACATCGCCGGGCAGGGCAAGGCCAACCCGTGCGCGTTGCTGTCGGCGGCCGCGCAGATGCTCGACCACCTCGGCATGGCCGACAAGGCGACCCGCCTGCGCAATGCGATCGTCGCCACGCTGGACGCCAAGGACAACCTGACCCCCGACCTGGGCGGGCAGGGCAACACTATGAGTTTCGCCAAGGCGATTGCCGGCCGGGTCTGAGGCTGCAGTCCTTCACAATACCCGACGGGGCGCCATGAGCGCCCCGTTTTTTTGGGGACTTCGTTGCCGCCGGGGCGTGGGCCCGGCGGTTTCGGGCTCTTGTCCGACTGGACTTCCTTCGGTCGTAGGAGCGGCTTCAGCCGCGAGTCGGATAATCGTTCGCCCATACCGACTCCAGATCGCGGCTGAAGCCGCTCCTACAGTGTTCCATCGGCGCGCTCGACAGCCGCCCGGCAGCCCGGCACAATCGCGTCTTTATTTCCTTTCATCCGAATAAAGAGATGAATGACGTGCGAGTTCCAGATTCCAGCCCCCGCCCCAGCGCCATCGCGCTGACCCCGCTGCTGTTGTTCCTGTTGCTGTTCTTCGGCGCCGGGCTGTATTTCACCGCGCAGGGCGAGGCGATGGGCTTCTACCAGCTGCGCGCGCCGGTCGCGATCCTGCCGGCGCTGGCGCTTGGTGCGTGGCTGGCCTGGCGCCGCGGGATCAAGCCGGTCGAGACGCTGCTGTCGGGCATGGGCCATAGCAACGTCATGCTGATGGTGCTGGTGTTCCTGCTGGCTGGCGCTTTCGCGACCGTGACCAAGGCGATCGGCGCGGTCGATGCGGTGGTCGCGCTCGGCCTCGGTGCGTTGCCGCCGGCACTGATCCTGCCGGGACTGTTCCTGGTCGCCGGCTTCGTGTCGCTGTCGATCGGCACCTCGATGGGCACGATCGCCGCGGTGGTGCCGATCTCGATCGGTCTGGCCGATGCCGCCGGGCTCGACAAGGCGCTGGTGCTCGGCGCGGTGGTCGGTGGGGCGATGTTCGGCGACAACCTGTCGATCATCTCCGACACCACCATTGCCGCGACCCGCAGCCAGGGCTGCCGGATGAACGAGAAGTTCCGCGAGAACTTCAAGATCGCGCTGCCGGCGGCGCTGGCGACGGTCGCGCTGCTGGCAGCGCTCGGCGATGCCGCCCCGGTCAGCGCCCCCGAGGCGGCCTCGGCGTGGCTGGTGTTGCCGTACCTGGTGGTGCTGGTGCTGGCGTTGCTCGGGCTCGATGTGGTGCTGGTGCTCGGCCTCGGGCTGCTGGTGGCCGGGGGCTTCGGTTACGTGCTGGCCGACGGCTACGACGTGATCAGTTTTGCCGGCGACATCTATGCGGGCTTCGAGAGCATGGTCGAGATCACTCTGCTGTCGATCCTGATCGGCGGCCTCGCCGCGCTGATCAAGGCCAATGGCGGCCTCGACTGGCTGGCCGCGACCATCGCCCGCTTCGCCCGCGGCCGCAGCGGGCGCCGCGCCGGCGAGATCAGCATCGCCGTGCTGGCGGCCGGTGGCGACGCGCTGACCGCCAACAACACCGTGGCGATTCTGGTCGGCGGCGACCTCGCCCGCGACATCGCCCAGCGCCACGGCGTGACCCCGCGCCGCGCCGCCAGCGTGCTCGACATCTTCTCCTGCGTGGTCCAGGGCGTGCTGCCCTACGGCGCGCAGATCCTGCTGGCCGGTTCGCTGGCCGGGCTGTCGCCGCTGCTGATCGCCGGCAAGGTCTGGTACTGCTGGTTGCTGGCGCTGGTCGCGATCGGCTTCATGCTGTGGCCGACCCGCGCATCGCGCCTTGCCGGGGCTGCGCCAAAGGGTGCCGGAAGCGCATGAAAAAGGGCGCCGAAGCGCCCTTTTCGTATCGACAGAAGCCGCGGATCAGCGCGACTGCAGCTTCGACAGCAGCCGCAGGAACTCGATGTACAGCCACACCAGGGTGACGATCAGGCCGAACGCGCCGTACCACTCCATGTACTTGGGCGCGCCCTTCTCGACGCCGGTCTCGATGAAGTCGAAGTCCAGCACCAGGTTCAGCGCCGCCACCACCACCACCACCAGGCTGAAGCCGATGCCGACCAGGCCCGACTCGTGGATCATCGGGATCTGGATGCCGAACATGCCCAGCACCATGCTCGCCAGGTAGACCAGGAAGATGCCGCCAGTCGCGGCCGCCACGCCCATCTTGAAGTTCTCGGTGGCCTTGATCAGGCCCGAGCGATAGCAGAACAGCATCGCGAACAGGGTGCCGAAGGTCAGCAGCACCGCCTGCATCACGATGCCGTCGTACATGTGGTTGTACATCGCGGAGATCGCGCCGAGGAACAGGCCCTCGACGATGGCGTACATCGGCGCGGTGACCGGCGACCACTCTTTCTTGAAGATCGTCACCAGCGCCAGCACCAGCCCGCCGATCAGGCCACCCCACATGTACGGAGCCGCGCCGACGATGCCGGCCGGGGTCGACACCTGGCTCCAGGCGAACGCGGCCGTCATCACGCACAGCAACAACATGAAGCCGGTCTTGTTGACCGTGCCGTTGAGGGTCATCACGTTGCCGTCGTCGCGCACGATGCTGCCAGTGCCGAGGTCGAGGAAGGTCGACTCCTTGAGAGCCGGGTTGCCGCTGCGGATCATGGGATTCCCCTGAGGATTTGGAATGGGTTCTGGCGGCGAGCATACACGGGCCGGATGTCTGCGCTCGAACTCGTTGACACTGGAGCGGCACGCGCCCAAAATGACCGGCCTTTCGCGGCACTGGCGTGCAACGAGGGCCCGGATCGGGGCATAGCGCAGTCTGGTAGCGCATCTGGTTTGGGACCAGAGGGTCGGGGGTTCGAATCCCTCTGCCCCGACCATCTAGCGGCGCCGGTAAGATGTCTACAGGCGCTCGTAGCTCAACCGGATAGAGCACCGGCCTTCTAAGCCGGTGGTTGCAGGTTCGAGTCCTGCCGGGCGCGCCAGTCGATGCGACAATGCTTCATGTGGTTGTGGTTGTGGTTGTTTTCCGTGGTGGATGTAGCTCAGTTGGTTAGAGCACCGGATTGTGATTCCGGGGGTCGCGGGTTCAAATCCCGTCTTCCACCCCACTTTGCAGTTCAGCGCAAGTGTTGATTCCAGGCAGGGTCTTCCTGCTACAATTCACCGCTTAGCGGGCCGTTAGCTCAGTTGGTAGAGCAGTTGACTCTTAATCAATAGGTCCAAGGTTCGAATCCTTGACGGCCCACCAAATCGGAAAAGCACCTGGTTCGCGCCAGGTGCTTTTTTCTTGTCCGCGCGCCCCTGGGCGTGGCGGCAAGGGGGCTGGCGGCCTTAGAATCGCCTCGCGCCGGCCGCGGTCGGCCCGGCATCGCGAAAGTGGCGGAATTGGTAGACGCCCTGGCTTTAGGTGCCAGTGCCGCAAGGCGTGCGGGTTCGAGTCCCGCCTTTCGCACCACCGGACGCACCAGACTGGTAGCGGCGGCCCGAATCGGCCAAACTATTGCGTTCCGCCGCGGGTGCGGGGTGGCCTCGTGGTCCACCGGCCCAGCGACAGTTCGTTCATCAAATCATCGTGCCGCGGTCGTCGCCGTGGTTGCAGGAGTGGATATGGCAGCCGTAGAAAAGCCCGTGTCGGTCGAGTCGATCGGCAACCTCGAACGCCGCATGACCTTCAGCCTCCCGGCCGAGCGCCTGGAGAGCCAGGTCGGTGGCCGCCTGCGCGAGATCGCCCGCGGCGCCAAGATCAAGGGCTTCCGCCCCGGCAAGGTGCCGGCCAAGGTGATCGAGCAGCGTTTCGGCCAGCAGGTCCGCGCCGAGGTGCTCGACGGCCTGCTGCGCGAGAGCTTCGGCAGCGCGGTGCGCGACAACGAGTTGCAGATCGCCGGCAACCCCAAGATCGAGCCGGCCGGCGAAGGCGAAGGCCTGGCCTACGTCGCCACTTTCGAGGTGGTGCCGGACTTCGGTGACGTCGATGTCGCCGCGCTCAAGGTCGTCCGCGACACCGCCGAGGTGAAGGACGAGGACATCGACACCATGGTCGACAACCTGCGCCTGCAGCGCCAGACCTGGAACCCGGTCGAGCGCGGCGCGAAGGAAGGCGATGCGGTCGAGGTCGAGACCTTCTCGGTCGTCGATGGCGAGCGCCTGCCGGCCGAAGGTGCCGAGCGCGGCGCGACCGTGATCGGTTCCGGGTCGATGTTCCCGGCGATCGAGTCGGCGCTGGCCGGTCTCAAGGTCGGCGAGGCCAAGGATGTCGAGGTCGAGTTTCCGGCCGAATGGCGGGCGCCGCAGTTCGCCGGCAAGACGGTCACGGTCAACGTCAAGGCGACCAAGGTGTCCGAGCCGGTGCGGCCGGAGGTCGATGCTGACTTCATCAAGAGCTTCGGTATCAAGAGCGGCGATGCCGAACAGTTCCGCGCCGACATCCGCAGCAACCTGGAGCGCGAGCTCAAGGGCGCGCTGATGACCCGCTTGCGTCGCGAGGTCGGTGAGCAGCTGATCGCGACCTATTCCGAGGTCGAGATGCCGGCCCGGCTGGTCGAGAACGAAGCGCGCGACATGGCCGCCAAGGCCGCCGAGCAGGCGCGCCGCCAGGGCCGCAAGGTCGAGATGCCGGCCAACGCCCACGAGCAGTTCCTCGACGTCGCCAGCAAGCGCGTGCTGGTCGGCCTGCTGGTCGGCGAGGTCGCGCGCCGCAACGAGCTCAAGCTCGATCCCAAGCGCGTCAACGAGACCTTGCAGCTGATCGCCTCGACCTACGAGGAGCCGCAGCAGGTGATCGACCTGTACCGCCAGGACCAGCAGTTGATGCAGGGCCTGCAGGGGCGGGTGATGGAAGAGCAGGTGATCGACTGGATCGCCGAGCGCGCCCAGCACACCGAGCGGGCGATGTCGTTCAGCGACGCGATCCGCCAGTAAGCTGCGCAAACCGGCCCGTCCACGTGGCGGGTCGACCGGCGTCTCTTGCGCTTCGGCCGGGTCGGCCCAAGATCCAGTACATCATTGGCCGACCCGCCAACCCATATCAGCCATAGGTGCCGTTCCAGATGGATAACCGAACCCAAGCCCTGAACCTCGTACCGATGGTGGTCGAGCAGACCAGCCGCGGCGAGCGCGCGTACGACATCTATTCGCGCCTGTTGAAGGAGCGGGTGATCTTCCTGGTCGGCGGCATCGACGACCACGTGGCCAATGTCATCGTCGCGCAGATGCTGTTCCTCGAGGCCGAAAACCCCGAGAAGGACATCAGCCTGTACATCAACTCGCCCGGTGGCGTGGTCACCGCCGGCATGGCGATCTACGACACCATGCAGTACATCAAGCCGGACGTGAGCACGATCTGCGTCGGCCAGGCCGCCTCGATGGGCGCGCTGCTGCTGGCGGCCGGCGCCAAGGGCAAGCGTTACGCGCTGCCGAACTCGCGGGTGATGATCCACCAGCCGCTGGGTGGCTTCCAGGGCCAGGCCAGCGACATCGAGATCCACGCCCGCGAGATCCTGGCGCTCAAGCAGAAGCTCAACGAGGTGCTGGCCAAGCACACCGGCCAGGCACTGGAGACGATCGCCCGCGACACCGAGCGCGACAACTTCAAGAGTGCCGAGGCCGCCCGCGAGTACGGGCTGGTCGACCAGGTGCTGGAGCGGCGCCCGGACGAGTCGATCCAGGCCGGTTGACCGGTGGCCTGATCGCGCCGCCTCCGGGGTCCGCGATTTCCGTCCAAATCATTGATTCCATGATTGTTTTCGAGGTTCCGGCGCGGCTTCGTGGCCGCCCGGAACGCTGTGCTATTCTCGGATCGCAACACACGGACCCGCCCCCGCAGGGTGGGTTCGGCAAATGAACCTTCAGGCAAACGCATGACCGACGACCGACAAGGCCGCAGCACCGGCGACAGCACCAAGATCCTGTACTGCTCGTTCTGCGGCAAGAGCCAGCACGAGGTCCGCAAGCTGATTGCGGGTCCGAGCGTGTTCATCTGCGACGAATGCGTCGAGTTGTGCAACGACATCATCCGCGAGGAACTCGAGGAAAAGGCGCAGTCGGCCCGCAGCCATCTGCCCAAGCCGAAGGAAATCCTCGAGGTCCTCGACCAGTACGTGATCGGCCAGGCGCGCGCCAAGCGCACGCTCGCGGTCGCCGTGTACAACCACTACAAGCGCATCGAGAGCCGCCAGAAGAACGACGACGTCGAACTGGCCAAGTCCAACATCCTGCTGGTCGGCCCGACCGGTTCGGGCAAGACGCTACTGGCGGAGACGCTGGCGCGCATGCTCAACGTGCCGTTCACCATGGCCGATGCGACGACGCTGACCGAAGCCGGCTACGTCGGCGAGGACGTCGAGAACATCATCCAGAAGCTGCTGCAGAAGTGCGACTACGACGTCGACAAGGCGCAGCAGGGCATCGTTTACATCGACGAGATCGACAAGATCTCGCGCAAGTCCGACAACCCGTCGATCACCCGTGACGTGTCGGGCGAGGGCGTGCAGCAGGCGCTGCTGAAGCTGATTGAGGGCACCGTCGCCAGCGTTCCGCCGCAGGGCGGGCGCAAGCATCCGCAGCAGGAGTTCCTGCAGGTCGACACCCGCAACATCCTGTTCGTGGTCGGCGGCGCGTTCGCCGGCCTCGACAAGATCATCCAGCAGCGCAGCACCGAGGCCGGCGGCATTGGCTTCGGCGCCAAGGTCAAGAGTTCCGAGCGCAAGACCGAGATCGGCAAGGTGCTGGCCGAGGTCGAGCCCGAGGACCTGATCAAGTTCGGCCTGATTCCCGAGTTCGTCGGCCGCCTGCCGGTGGTCGCGACCCTGGAGGAACTGGACGAGGAGGCACTGGTCACGATCCTGACCGAGCCGCGCAACGCGATCACCAAGCAGTTCAAGAAGCTGTTCGACATGGAGGGCGTGGAGCTGGAGTTCCGCCCCGACGCGCTGGTCGCGATCGCGCGCAAGGCGCTCAAGCGCAAGACCGGCGCGCGTGGCCTGCGCACGATCGTCGAGTCGGTGCTGCTCGACACCATGTACGAACTGCCGTCGCTGGAGAACGTCAGCAAGGTGGTGGTCGACGAGTCGGTGATCGACCACAAGACCGAGCCGTACCTGATCTACCAGACCCCGGCGGTCGCCCCGCAGAAGGCCGCCTCCGGCGACTGAACGGCGCTCCCGGCCGAGGTTCCACCCAATCAGCCGCTTGCGATTGCAAGCGGCTGATTTCGTTGGTGAATTTGGCGGTCGTCGGACTCTCGTCACAGCTCCCGCTTGCATCCTCCTGCGCAGACCCCCATAACCGTGGCCAAGGCCCCGGCGATGCCGGCGCTCTCCCCGTTTTCCGGCCGGGCTCCGCGCACCCGGCCATCTGATCGTCCCCGGAGCTCCCATGACCGAATCCACCCACCGCGAGTCCATCGAGCGCGAGACCCTCGACCTGCCGGTGCTGCCGCTGCGCGACGTCGTCGTGTTCCCGCACATGGTGATCCCGTTGTTCGTCGGCCGCGACAAGTCGATCCGCGCGCTCGACCTGGCGATGGAGGCCGACAAGCGGATCCTGCTGGTCGCGCAGAAGTCGGCCGAAACCGACGATCCCGCAGCCGACGACCTCTACCAGGTCGGCACCTTGGCGCATGTATTGCAACTGCTGAAGCTGCCCGACGGCACCATCAAGGTGCTGGTCGAAGGCGTGTCGCGGGTGCAATTGGCCAAGGTGGTCGAGCGTGATGGCGCGCTGGCCGGCCAGGCCGAAGTGACCGCCGCGGTGATCGATCGCGAGGAGCGCGAACTCGAGGCGATCACCCGCTCGCTGATGGACCTGTTCGAGCAGTACGTCAAGACCAATCGCAAGTTGCCGCCGGAACTGATGCAGACCCTGTCGGGCATCGAGGAGCCCGGTCGTCTCGCCGACACCATCGCCGCCCACCTCGGCGTGCGCATCAGCGACAAGCAGAAGCTGCTGGAAACCCACGAGATCGGCCTTCGCCTGGAGCAACTGGTCGGCCTGGTCGATGGCGAGATCGACGTCCAGCAACTGGAAAAGCGCATCCGCGGCCGGGTCAAGGGCCAGATGGAGAAGAGCCAGCGCGAGTACTACCTCAACGAGCAGATGAAGGCGATCCAGAAGGAGTTGGGCGAGATCGATGACGCGCCCAACGACATTGAGGAGCTGACCCGCAAGATCGCGGAGGCCGGCATGCCCAAGCCGGTCGAAACCAAGGCCAAGAACGAGCTCAACAAGCTCAAGCAGATGTCGCCGATGTCGGCCGAGGCCGCGGTCGTGCGCAACTACCTCGACTGGCTGCTGGGTGTGCCGTGGAAGAAGCGCAGCAAGGTCCGCAAGGACCTCAACGCCGCCCAGGAGGTGCTCGACGCCGACCACTTCGGGCTGGAGAAGGTCAAGGAGCGCATCCTCGAATACCTCGCGGTGCAGACCCGGGTGAAGCGCATGAAGGGCGCGATCCTGTGCCTGGTCGGGCCGCCGGGCGTGGGCAAGACCTCGCTTGGCCAATCGATCGCCAAGGCGACCAACCGCAAGTTCGTGCGGATGTCGCTCGGCGGCGTGCGCGACGAGGCCGAGATCCGCGGCCATCGCCGCACCTATGTCGGCTCGATGCCGGGCCGGATCGTGCAGAACCTCAACAAGACCGGCACCAAGAACCCGCTGTTCATGCTCGACGAGATCGACAAGATGTCGATGGACTTCCGCGGCGACCCGTCCTCGGCGTTGCTGGAGGTGCTCGATCCGGAGCAGAACAGCGCGTTCAACGACCACTACCTGGAAGTCGACCTCGACCTCAGCGAGGTGATGTTCGTCGCCACCTCCAACTCGCTCAACATCCCCGGCCCGCTGCTGGACCGGATGGAAGTGATCCGGCTGCCGGGTTACACCGAGGAGGAGAAGGTCAACATCGCGATGCGCTACCTGTTGCCCAAGCAGATCAAGGCCAACGGCCTGCACGACGACGAGCTGAAGGTCGCCGAGTCGGCGGTGCGCGACATCGTGCGCTACTACACGCGCGAGTCCGGCGTGCGTAACCTCGAGCGTGAGATCTCCAAGATCTGCCGCAAGGTGGTCAAGGAGATTGCCCTGGCCGGCCCGAAGGCGAAGAAGGCCAAGGCGGTCAACGTGACCGGCAAGAACCTCGAGAAGTACCTCGGTGTGCGCCGGTTCGACTTCGGTCGCGCCGAGGAGCAGAACGAGATCGGTCTGGTTACCGGTTTGGCCTGGACCGAGGTCGGCGGCGAACTGCTGCAGGTCGAAACCACGCTGGTGCCGGGCAAGGGCCAGCTGATGCTGACCGGCCAGCTCGGCGACGTCATGAAGGAATCGGCGTCGGCGGCGTTGTCGGTGGTGCGTGCACGCACCGAACGGCTCGGGATCGACCTGGACTTCCTGCAGAAACAGGACGTCCATGTGCACGTGCCGGAAGGTGCGACGCCGAAGGACGGCCCCAGTGCCGGCATCGCGATGGCCACCGCGCTGGTCTCGACCCTGACCCGCAACCCGGTCAAGGCGGAGGTCGCGATGACCGGCGAGATCACCTTGCGTGGGCGGGTACTGCCGATCGGCGGGCTGAAGGAGAAGCTGCTGGCCGCGCTGCGTGGCGGCATCACCACGGTCGTCATTCCGGAAGAGAACAAGAAGGACCTGGTCGACCTGCCCAAGAGCGTGACCCAGGGCTTGAAGATCGTGACCGCCAAATGGATCGACGAAGTGCTGGACGTGGCGCTGGAGCGACCGCTGGCCCCCGTGCCCGCCTCGGGCGGCGGCGCCCTGCCGGTCCACGACAAAAGCGAACCGGCTTCGCAGGTCGACGTCAAGCACTAATTGGCGCGATCCGGCGGAAATGTCGAAAACGCGCTGAAATCCGCTGAAACCCGCGTCATTGCTGGGTTTCCGGCTTGCACCCCCAAAATGCCGCTGGTATAACAACGGCAACCGCACTGCAGTGGCTTCCACGCCCTGCATTGCGGCAAGGTCGGTCGAAGGCCCGCCGTGCGCGGAGGGCGCTTCGATTCTCAGAACAATGCGGGCCAATCCGCACAGGGAGTCCAAACGAATGAACAAGGCTGATTTTGTTGCCAACGTCGCCGACGCTGCAGAGCTGTCCAAGACCGACGCCGCCAATGCAGTAGACGCGATGGTCAGTGTCATCACCAAGGCCCTCAAGAAGGGCGACACGGTGACGCTGGTCGGCTTCGGCACCTTCCAGGTCCGCAAGCGCGCTGCGCGCCAGGGTCGCAACCCGAAGACCGGCGAGGCCATCAAGATCAAGGCTTCGAAGAATCCGGCGTTCAAGGCTGGCAAAGCCCTGAAGGACGCTGTAAACTAAGCAGCTCGCCCGCCGATGCGGAACATCGCATCGGCACTGCACTCCGGGTGCTTAGCTCAGTGGTAGAGCGTCTCCTTTACACGGAGAGGGTCGGGGGTTCGAAACCCTCAGCACCCACCAGGCACCGGGCAGCAGCAAGGTAAAACAGTTCAAAGTGCGGAGTGGTAGTTCAGTTGGTTAGAATGCTGGCCTGTCACGCCGGAGGTCGCGGGTTCGAGTCCCGTCCACTCCGCCAGTTGTAACCAAAGGCGCCGGGAGATCCGATCTCCCGGCGCCTTTGCTTTAAGTGAGGGCAATGGTTTTTCACGCGGCGTGCCGCGGTCGCCATTGGCCGAAGTTGCAGAAGCGCGGAGTGGTAGTTCAGTTGGTTAGAATGCTGGCCTGTCACGCCGGAGGTCGCGGGTTCGAGTCCCGTCCACTCCGCCAGTTCTGGATTTGCAGGCGCCGGGAGATCCGATCTCCCGGCGCTTTTTTTGGTCGGTCCTCCGTGCCTGCCCAACCGCGTTAGACTGTGCGGCTTCCGCCTTTCGACGCGACTGAACCATGCTGCAGAAACTCCGCGAAAAGACCTCCGGCTGGATCGCCATGACGATCCTCGGCCTGTTGATCATTCCGTTCGCCCTGTTCGGGCTCGACCAGTACATGGTCCAGGGCAGTGCCTCCACCGCCGCGACCGTCAAGGCACCACCGACCTGGTGGTCCTCGGCGCCGTCGTTCTGGCCGGTGTCGGTGCTGTGGCGCCAGGATCAGGTCAGCGTCGACGAGTTCCGCCAGCGCCTGGAACAGGTGCGCCAGCAGCAGCGTGCCGAGCAGGGCGAGGCGTTCGACGCCAGCGAGTTCGCGAGCCTGGAGAACAAGCGCGCGGTACTCGACTCGCTGATCGACCAGAAGGTCCAGGCGATGGCCGCCGAGCAGGCTGGGCTGGTGGTCAGCGATGCGATGGTGCGCGAAGCGATCCAGGCGATTCCGGCGTTCCAGATCGACGGCAAATTCGACCTGCAGCGTTACCAGCTCGCGCTGGCCTCGCAGGTGCCGGCGCAGAGTCCGGCGCAGTTCGACCAGTTGGTGCGCGAAGGGTTGCAGAACTCGTTGGTAGCGAGCGCGGTGGCCGGCAGCAACTTCGTCACCGCTTCCGAAATGGAGCGCCTGATCCGGCTGATGGGCGAGCGCCGCGACGTCAACCTGGTGGTGGTGCCGCCGGCCGAGGTCGACACCGTCGCGGCCATCGACGATTCGGAAATCCAGGCCTGGTACGAGAGCCATCAGGCAGATTACCTCGCGCCCGAGAGCGTCAGCCTCGAGTATGTCGAGTTTGACGCCCGCGCCATGCCGGCGCCGCCGGTGGCCGACGAGGCCGCGTTGCGCGCGCGCTTCGAGCAGGAGAAGGCGCGTTACACCGAGGAGGCCCAACGCCTGGCGTCGCATATCCTGGTGCGGGTGGAAGAGGGTGCCGACGAGGCCGCGTGGCAGGCGGCCAAGGCCGAGGCGGACACACTGGCCGCGCAGGCCCGGGCCGAAGGCGCCGACTTCGCCGCATTGGCCACCGCCCACAGCGACGATGTCGGCTCCAAGGCGAGCGGCGGCGACCTCGGCTGGATCAGCAAGGACATGATGCCCGGGCCGTTCTCGGACGCGTTGTTCGCGATGCAGCCCGGCACGGTCAGCGACCCGGTCAGGAGCGACTTCGGTTGGCACGTGATTGCCCTGCGTGAGGTCAAGGCCGGCGCGCAGGAATCGTTCGAGCAGGTGCGCGAGTCGCTGGCGTTGAGCCAGGCCGAAGCCGATCGCGAGCGTGCGTTCAACGAGGTGTCCAGCGCGGTGGTCGACGCGGTGTTGCAGAACCCGGGCGCGCTGGCTCCGGCCGCGGCGGCCGCCGGGGTGGCGGTGCAGACGCTCGGGCCGGTCACTGCGCAGGCAACCGAGGGCCTGGCGGCGAATCCGGCGGTCAGGCGCGCGGCGTTTTCCGAGACCCTGATCCAGGACGGCATCGTCAGCGATCCGATCGAGATCGCGCCGAACCACAACGTCTGGATCCGGGTGACCGAGCACACGCCCGAGCGGACGCAGCCCTTGGCGCAGGTTCGCGACCGGGTGGTCGTCGCGATCCGTGCCGACCGCGCGCGCAAGGCGGCGGTCACGCGCGCCGAGGCGCTGGTGGCGCAGTTGCGTGGTGGCAAGACGCTGGTCGAACTCGCTATCGCCGAAACGTTGCCGGCGCCGCAGGCGGTGCCGAACGTGCCGCGGGGCGCACCGCTGGTCGACGCGTCGGTGTCGGAGGCGGTGTTCTCGGTTGAGGCTCCGGCGGAGGGCGAGGCAAGTGCGGGCCAGCAGGTGCTTGCCGACGGCACCATCGTATTGTTCACGGTCGACCGCGTCGCTCCGGGCAGCGCTGACGATATCCCGGCACCGCAACGGCAGATGCTGCAGCAACAGTTGTCGCAGATCGCGGGTGCCGATGACGCGCAGGCGCTGGTGTCGGCGCTGCGAAGCGCGATGGAGATCGAGGTGGTCGAGGGCAATCTCTGATCGTCTGATCGCCGAGGCGGAACCGTTGCACGAAAAAGCCCGGCTCGAAGCCGGGCTTTTTCGTATCCGCCGTCGGCGACTTCCGCTGTTGTCGACCGGTTAAGCGTCGTCTCCGCCGAGTCCGGTCATGCCCAGGATGTTGTAGCCGGCATCGACGTAGGTGACTTCGCCGGTGACACCGGACGCCAGGTCCGAGCACAGGAAGGCAGCGACGCCACCGACGTCCTCGATGGTCACGGTGCGCCGTAGCGGTGCGTTCTCCTCGACGTGGCCGAGGATCTTGCGGAAACCGGCGATGCCGGCCGCGGCCAGGGTCTTGATCGGGCCGGCCGATACCGCATTGACCCGGATGCCCTCGGGGCCAAGGTTGTAGGCGAGGTAACGCACGGTCGCCTCGAGGCTGGCCTTGGCCACGCCCATGACGTTGTAGCCCTCCAGCGCGCGCTCGGCGCCGAGGTAGGACAGGGTCAGGATCGATCCCTTGCGACCGGCCATCGCCGGCCGTGCGGCCTTGGCCAACGCCGCCAGCGAGTAGGCCGAGATGTCGTGGGCCATCGCGAAGTTCTCGCGGGTCAGGCCATCGAGGAACTGGCCGGCGATCGCCTCGCGCGGGGCATAGGCAATCGCGTGGACGAGGATGTCGAAGCCGTCCCAGCGCTGGCCGAGTTGCTCGAAGCAATTGGCGATGCTGGCATCCTCGGCGACGTCCAGCGGCAGCACGATGTCGCTGCCATACGCGGCGGCGGCTTTCTCGACGCGCGACTTCAGCTTGTCGGTCTGGTAGGTGAACGCCAGTTCGGCGCCTTGGGCGTGCATCGCCTCGGCGATGCCGCTGGCGATCGAACGCTCGCTGGCGATGCCGGTGATCAGTGCGCGCTTGCCTTGCAGGAAACCCATGGGTGCTCCTCGGTGGTGGGTGCCGCGACGCTGGGCTCGGCCGGGCAAACCACAAGTGTACCCGCGCGTCGATCCGTCGAGTCGCGCGGCGATGCCGGCGGCGGGATTAGTCGCTGCCGGCGGCGCTGGCGGTACCTGTTGCGGATGCGCCGGTCGCGTCATCGGCGCCAGCCACGGCCAGCAACGATACCGGCGCTTTACCGTGATCGATGCGACCGCCGGCGAACACCGGATTGAGCTGCCGCAGGCGCGCCGCGTCCTGACCATTGGCGTTGGCCCATTCCTCGATGCGCCCGACATCGGTCGGTACGGTCACCGCCTGCAGCCGCGGCACCGGCCGGTCGAGGGCATCCAGCCATTGCTCGCGGCCCTCGGCTTGCTCCAGCACGCAGGCCAGGGCGTGCAGCTTGCGCACATAGGCGTGGGTGATACCGGACAACCCCGGCAATTCGGCCGGGCGGGCGTCGCGGGCGACCTGGCCGCTGCGCTTGAGCGCGCCGAGGATGCGGTACTCGCCCGCGTTGTAGGCCATCGCCGCCAGCCGCCAGTCGCCGGCGAACATGCCGTGCAGGGTCTTGAGGTAGCGCACCGCGGCGCGGGTCGAGTCGACCGGCGAGAGACGGCCGTCGTAACCCTTGCGGATCGGCACCTCGTGGTCGCGGGCGGTGCGCTTGATCATCTGCCACAAGCCGGCCGGGCCCAGCGGGCTGCGTGCGTCGGGCTTGTAGCCGCTCTCGACGAACGGGATCAGTGCGTACTCGGTCGGCAGGCTGGAGGCGTGCAGCGCGTCGACCACGTAGCCGAACAGCGCCAGGGTGTTCTCGTCGGCGGCGGCCAGCCGTTTGGGCGCGGCGGCGAAGTGCTTGCTCCAGCGTTGGCTGACCTCCGGCCCGCAGTCCGGGTCGGACAGGCCGTCGCGGAACTGCTGGTAGATCTGCCGGCCGTTGCGAGTGGCGCCGCCGGCATCGTCCGGGCTGGCCAGGGCGGGGGTGACCAGCGCGGTCGCCAGCACCGCGCCGACCAGGCCTCGCAACACGAGGCACCGCGGTCGGCGGGTCATGCAACGAACCCGTCTTTCCAGCGCCGCAACTCGGCGAAAACCTCGATGGCGTCGGCCGGCCGGTGGCCGAGGCGCCGTTCGACCGCGGCGATCACCGTTGGCTGGTCGCAGCGCAGGAACGGATTGCAGCCACGCTCGTCGGCGATCGTGCTGGGCAAGGTCGGAAGTGCGGCATCGCGCATGGCCTGGGCTTCCTCGGTGCGGCGCCGCAGCGCCAGGTTGTCGGGTTCGACCACGCGCGCAAACGCCGCGTTGGACAGGGTGTATTCGTGGCCGCAACAGACCCGGGTGTGCCCGGGCAACGCGGCCAGGCGGGATAGTGACCCGTACATTTGCCCGGCGCTACCCTCGAACAGGCGTCCGCAGCCGAGGCTGAACAGGGTGTCCCCGCAGAACAGCACGCTCTCGTCGCCGTCATCGAGATGAAACGCCACGTGACTGGTGGTGTGACCTGGGACGCCGATCACGTCGAATTCACACCCGCCGGCGGCGACCCGCTGGCCGTCGGCGACCCTAGTGGTCGCGCAGTCGATCCGCGGGTCCTCGGGGGCAAACACCGGCACCCCGGGCCAGTGCGCCTGTAGGTGGGCGGCGCCACCGATGTGGTCGGGATGATGGTGGGTCAGCAGGATCGCGGTGAGGCGCAGCCCGTCGCTGTCGGCGGCGGCGAGCACCGGCGCGGCCTCGCCGGGGTCGATCGCCAGCGCACCGCCGTTGTCGTCGTGCAACAGCCAGATGTAGTTGTCGTTGAATGCGGGCAGGGCCTGCAGGCGCATGTCGACGTTCCTTGGGCTGCGCCGCGGCTTGGCGCAGAATCAAGCCTGCACCGGCCTTCCGGCGGAATTTCCCGACCATGCCCGCGATCGCGCCCCAGCGTCAAACCGAGTCGTCACCGACCGCCCTGAACTGGTTCGGCAGCGAGGCCGGCCAGGGACTGCTCGCGGCCGAGGCCAGCGCGGTGCAGCGGACGCTGGCCGGGTGTCCGGCGTTGCCGTGGGTCTGGATGGGGACGACGGCGGCCAGTCCGCCGTCGGTCGCCGGTCGCGGACTGTTGCTGCGGCGTGATCGCCGCGGCTGGGACGGGGCGTTGCGTTGCGGCCTGCCGTTGCCGCTGGCCAGCGAAACCTTCGGCGCAGTCCTGCTGCAACACGTGCTCGACGACGACTTCGACGCCGACGGTCTGCTGGGCGAATGCGCACGGATACTCGCCCCGGGCGGCACCCTGTGGCTGGCGGCGCTCAACCCCTGGACCCCTTACCGCGCGCGCTGGGCCCGCAGCGGCTTGCGCACGCGCGACCCGGGGCGATGGCAGGCGGCGCTTCGGCGCGCCGGATTCGCCGCCGACTCGATCAGCATGCAGTGGCTTGGACCGCACTGGCGAGTCGGCCATGGCGATGCCGGCGTCGGGGCGACCGACCGCCTGCGCGCGGGCCTGGCGCTGACTGTCAGCAAGCGGGTGTGGGCGGCGATTCCACCGGCGCGGCTGCGTCGGTTGCATTGGCAGGCCGGACGTTCGCCGCTGGACAGCGCACGTTGATGGGGACGATCGCGGTGCGGGTCGGCAATAATGGCTGGATGACTAGCGAACCCGGCAAGACCGTTGAAATCCACACCGATGGCGCCTGCCTCGGCAATCCCGGCCCCGGCGGCTGGGCGGCACTGCTGCGCTGCAAGGGCCGCGAGCGCGAGTTGGCCGGCGGCGAGGCCGACACCACCAACAACCGGATGGAGCTGATGGCCGCGATCGCCGCGCTGGAGGCGCTCAGCGAGCCGTGCGCGATCACCCTCCACACCGACTCGCAGTACGTCCGCCAGGGCATCACCCTGTGGATGCCCAACTGGCTGCGCCGCGGCTGGAAGACCGCCGCCGGCGCCCCGGTCAAGAACCGCGACCTGTGGGAGCGCCTGCATGCCGCCGCCCAACGCCACGTGGTCGACTGGCGCTGGGTCAAGGGCCATTCGGGCAACGTCGACAACGACCGGGTCGACGTGCTGGCGCGCGACCAGGCGCTGAAGCTGCGTCGATAAGTACACTGGTCGCATGCGCCAAGTCATCCTGGATACCGAAACCACCGGCCTGAGCTGGGAGCGCGGCAACCGCGTGGTCGAGATCGGCTGCGTCGAGTTCGTCGAGCGCCGCCCCACTGGCCGTACGTTCCACCGTTACCTCAATCCCGACCGCGAGTTCGAGCAGGGCGCGCAGGAGGTCACCGGCCTGACCCTGGAGTTCCTCGCCGACAAGCCGCGCTTCGGCGAGATCGTCGACGAATTCCTCGCGTTCATCGACGGCGCCGAGCTGGTGATCCACAACGCCGCGTTCGACGTCGGCTTCCTCGACAACGAATTGCGGATGGCCGGGCCGCAACATGGCTGCCTGCGCGACCGCTGCGCGATCGAGGATTCCTTGCGCCTGGCCCGCGAGCGTTACCCCGGGCAGCGCAATTCGCTGGATGCGCTGTGCAAGCGGCTCGGCGTCGACAACGCCCATCGCCAGCTGCACGGCGCGCTGCTCGATGCGCAGCTGCTGGCCGAGGTCTACATCGGCCTGACTTCGGGGCAGGAGGAAATCGGGTTCGCCTCCGCAGCCGATCCCGAAGCGGAGGCAGCACTGGCGACGGCGTTGCGGATCGACACGGGCCGCCCGCGTCCGCGGATCGTGGTTGCCGACGATGAGCGCGCCGCCCACGAGGCGCGACTGGCGAGTCTGCGCAAGAGGGCTGGGCACGCGGTGTGGGATGTCGCGGTCGCGGACGAAAGCGCGGTACTGACCGCCTGAGATGGCACCTGGCTGGCGGGTCGGCCTCTTGTAGGAGCGGCTTTAGCCGCGATCCGGAATCGGCGCGAGCGACCAAGCATCCGATCGCGGCTGAAGCCGCTCCTACAAAAAGCGGGGTTGCCCGTTCAGTGGCTGCGCACCAGCACCACGGTCACGTTGTCCGAGCCGCCGCCATCCAGGGCCGCGGCGACCAGGCTGTCGACGCACTCCTGCGCGCTGCAATCGGACTGCGCCAGCACCCGGGCGATGTTGCGGTCGTCGACTTCCTCGGTCAGGCCGTCGCTGCACAGCAGCAACTGCATCCCCGAGCGCAGTTCGCCGGTCATGGTCTCGACATTGAGGTTGCGCGGGTCGGTCACCCCCAGCGCCTGGGTCACCACGTTGCGATGCGGGTGGCTGCGGGCCTGCTCGTGGGTGATCGCGCCGTTGGCGATCAGCTCCTGCACGTAGCTGTGGTCCTGCGAGAGCTGCGCCAGCTGGCCGTCGCGCCACAGGTAGACCCGGCTGTCGCCGACCCAGGCGACCTCGAAGCGGTTGCCCTCGACCACCCGCGCGGCGACCACGGTGGTGCCCATCGGCAGGGCGTCGTGACGGCGCCGCGAGGTGCGCATGATCTCCTCGTCGGCGACCCGGATCGCCTGCGCCAGCGGGGTGCCGTCACGGATCTCGCGGACGATCGCCTCGCGCGCGATCGCGCTGGCGACTTCGCCGTACTCGTGCCCGCCCATGCCATCGGCGACCAGCCACAGGCCCAGCTCGCTGTCGCCGTAATAGCTGTCTTCGTTGAGCTCGCGACGCAGGCCGACGTGGGTCAGGTGTCCGAATTCGATCATGGGGCGATCATGCCAGTGGGGTGTCGGGCTCTTCCAAGGGATAACGGGATCATCGCGAGCGGACGGCCGCGAGGCAAGGCGAAAAAAAAAGGGCCGCCGAGGCAGCCCTTTCGCAAACAACTGGCGGAGAGGGGGGGATTCGAACCCCCGGTACGCTATTAACGTACGCCTGATTTCGAATCAGGTACATTCAACCGCTCTGCCACCTCTCCGGTTGCAGTCGAGCCGGAAATGATACGGGGCCGCGGCCCGGCCGACAAGATCTTTCGCCACGGCGGTACACTGGGCGCCCCTTCGATTCAGCGGCGGCGTCATGTCCGAGATCCTGGTTCCGGTGTCCTTTGGCGAGTTGCTCGACAAGATCGCGATCCTGCAGATCAAGTCCGAGCGCATGAGCGATCCGGCCAAGCTGGCCAACGTCCGCAACGAGCTGGCGGCGCTGGAGAAGACCTGGATGGCGCACCCGGCCGCCAGCACCGACATCGTCCGCCTGCGCGCCGACCTCAAGGCGGTCAACGAGCGCCTGTGGGACATCGAGGACGACATCCGGGTCAAGGAGAAGGCGCAGGCCTTCGACGACGGCTTCATCCAGCTGGCCCGCAGCGTCTATTTCCAGAACGACGACCGCGCCCGGCTCAAGCGTGAGATCAACACCGCGCTGGGCTCGGCTTACGTCGAGGAAAAGTCGTACGAGGATTACACCGCGGCCAAGTAGGCCGTTGGAAGCCGGCCGCGCTACGCCGCCAAGGCGTAGGCGGCCACCCCGAAGGCCAAGGCAGCGACGGTAGTGGCCACCAGCGACAACCGGTTGGCGCGCTCCAGCTTGCGTTCCAGCGCGCCCGAGGCCTGCTGCAAGGCCGTCAGGGTCTGCTGCATCTCCGCCGCCAGCACCCGCACCGACTCGGCGTTCTGCGCGGCCGCGTCCTGCAGTTCGGTGATCTGTTGCGGCACCAGGTCGGGGGCCTTTTCCTCGCCCTTGGCCCGGGTGAAGATCGGCTTGGCCATCTGGATGATGTCGGGCAGGAACGGTGCGACCGCGGTGAGCCAGGCTGCCATCGGGGGACTCCTCAAAGAATGCGTTGCCGCAAGCCTACGCGGTCATGCGTGGATGGTCGGCGACATAACGTTCGAACGCGGCGATACCGTCCGCGACCGTGACCAGGTCCATCACTCCGTCGTGTTCGATCTTGCGGCCCCACTTGAGCTCGCTGGCCGGCTTGCCGAGGTACTTGCGCGCGGCGTCGTCGTAGCGATCGACGCAGTAGCGGCGGTCGCTGTAGGGCCCGCTGCGCGCCGGGTTGCTGGCCGCGTGCAGGCCGAGCACCTTGGTCCCCATCGCGTTGGCGATATGCATCGGGCCGGAGTCGGGGGTCATCACCAGCTCGGCGCGTTCCAGCAGCGCCGGCAGTTGCTTGAGGGTGTCCTTGCCGACCAGGTCGAGTACCGGCCCGCGCATCGCCGCGATGATCGCATCGCTGGTGTGGCGCTCCAGTTCGCTGCGGCCGCCGCACAGCACCACCCGCCAGCCGCGATCGATCGCATGGTCGGCCACCGCGGCGTAGCGATCGGCATGCCAGTTGCGCCGCACGTGGCTGGAGCAGGGCGAGACCATCAGGGTCGGCGTGCCATCGGTCGACCACTGTGCCGCGGCCCACTCACGCGCATCGTCGGGCACCGGTAGGTCCCAGCGGACCTCGTCCTGGCGCAGGCCGAGCGGTTCGCAGAAGCTGCCGATCGCATCGAGTACGTGGATGCCGGGACGGTCGGGGATCCGCCGGTTGACCACCAGGCCGTGGCCGTCCTTGGAGCGCGCGCGGTCGTAGCCGACCCGGGTGCGCGCGGGGATGAAGGCCGACAGCAGGTTGGCGCGGGCGGCGACCTGCATCTGCATCAGCACGTCGAACCGGCCCGACGCGGTCGGGCCGGCGCGCAGCTGGCGGCGTAACCCGCGCATGCCGGCGAGGCCGGCCTTCTTGTCGTATTCGAAGAATTCCACGCCCGCCAGGCCATGCAACAGGCGTCGCTCGCCCTTGCCGATCACCCAGCTCAGCCGGGTCTCGGGCCACGCCGACTGCAGGGTGCGCACCAGTGGCACGACGTGGGTGACGTCGCCGAGCGCGGACAGTCGCAGCAGGCAGATCGAGCCGGGGGCCGAAACGGGAGCCGAACCGGAAGCATGGGCAGGTGCGCGCAGGACGGTAATTGCTAGACTCCGGGTGATGACGGGGTATGACGCGACCGAAGGACTGACGCCGTTCCGCGACGACAGCGGCTACGGCGCGATTCTGTTCGACCTGACACGGGTGCGGCAAGCCGAACCGGAGTGGTTCTCCCCGGCATTCTGGGACGAGAAGGCGCGGCCCGTCGAGAGCGGCGGCCGCGGCGGTGCGTGGTTCATCGACGCGCCGTTCGGCCAGGCGGTGCTGCGGCGCTACCTGCGCGGCGGCCTGGTCGCCCAGTTCAATCGCGACCGCTACCTGTGGCGCGGCGCGGAGCACACCCGCAGCTTCGCCGAGTTCCGCCTGACCCGTGCCGCCGCCGAGAAGGGCGTGCCGGTGCCCAGGCCGATCGCCGCCTACTACCGCCGCGAAGGTTTGCATTACCGCGCCGCGATCCTGATCGAGCGACTGCCCGATGTGCGCACCCTGGCCGACCGCGCCGCGGTTGCCGGCGACGGCGCGCCGTGGGAGGAGGCCGGCCGGCTGGTCGCGCGCGCCCACCGCGCCGGCCTCGACCACGCCGATCTCAACGCCCACAACCTGCTGTTCGATGCGACGGGGCAGGGCTGGGTGATCGACCTCGACCGCGGGCGGCTGCACATCCCGGCGACCGGCTGGCGCGAGCGCAACCTTGGCCGGCTCAAGCGCTCGCTGCTGAAACTGCGCGGCAAGCGCGAGGTCGATGCGGTCGAACGCGACTTCGCCCGCCTGCGCGATGCCTACGACCGCATCTGGGCGCGGGGATACTGAGATGGCCTGGGCTTTGCGACTCAATGGCGTCGGCAACTCCTCGGCGGTCGAGCTGGGCTCGGCGATGGCGACGATCGAGCGCGACGGCGCGCCGTGGCTGACCATCGACTGCGGCGGCGAGGGGCTGACCGCCTACCTCGCGCAATACGACGAGATGCCGCGCGCGCTGTTCGTCACCCACACCCATCTCGACCACATCGGTGGTTTCGAGCGCCTGTTCGTCGGCAGTTACTTCGACCCCGCGCGACGCGGCAAGGTGCGCCTGTACGTGCCGGCCAAACTGGTGCCGCTGCTGCACCAGCGCGTCGGCGACTACCCCAATCCGCTGGCCGAGGGCGGCGCGAATTTCTGGGATGCGTTCCAGGTGATCCCGGTGGGCGAGGCGTTCTGGCACGAGGGCGTGCGACTGGAGGTATTTCCGACCCGCCACCACTGGCCCGACACCGCGTTCGGCTTGCGCCTGCAAGGCAGTCTGGTCTGGACCGGCGACACCCGGCCGATCCCGGAAGTGCTGGCCCGGTTCGCCGACGCCGGCGAACTGGTCGCCCACGACTGCGCGCTGCACGGCAACCCGTCGCACAGCGGCATCGACGACCTGGAGCGCGAGTACCCGCGCGAACTGCTGGAGCGCTGCCTGCTCTACCACTACGCCAGCGCCGCCGACGGCGAAGCCCTGGCCGCGCGCGGCTACCGGGTCGGCCATCGCGGTGAACGGGTCGAATTGGCCGACACCAGCGCGGCGCAGGTGGATCCGGACGAAGCCTGAAAAGGCGATGACCCCGCCGGCTGACCTCGGCACCCGCGTCAGTCGATACCGTTGCTGCCTTCCGGCCCTGGCGGAGTTTTCGACCTAGCGTCGCGAGGGGCCGACGGGGCCACCACAGAGACTTGCTGGCTTGCTGGAAACTGGCGGAAACTCGCGCCAGCCGCCAATGATCGCATGCCCTGCTGCGATTGACCATGATTCGGCAAGCCCCCGGACCGGTTGTGCCGCTCCGGGGGCGCTGCCTGCCTCAGAATCCGCGGGCGATGCCGATGACCATGGTTGCTTCGCCATCGGTGTCGGGCTCGATCAACGGGCTGTTCTTGACCTCGTCCGGCAGGAACGCGTAACCCAGCGATCCGAAGAGGCCCCATTTCTCGCCAATCTGCCGTGCGAACCCCACGCTCACCTCGGGGATGATCGCGGCATCCGGCCGGTAGGATGCGACGCCACGGGCTTCTTCTTCCTCCAGCGTGCCGTACGCGTACTGCATCGACTTGTCGGAGAGCCACGTCACCCCGACGCCCGGCGTGATCGACGTCTTGCCCCAAGTAAACCTGTAGCCATATTCGAGATTGGCTTTATGCCCTTCGCTTGCCCCGCTCGCGTCGCTGAGCAGGTCGAGAGTGATTTCGGAAGCGTCGCCACGCCAGCGTCCGGACACGCCGGCGTCCAGGCCAAGGTCACGGTCCTCGAGCAACTCGGCGTCAAGGCCGTTGTTCGCAAGCTCGACGGTGCCGAGATCCTCGATGTCGAAACCGCCGCGCAGCGACACGATCAGATCGACACTGAAGGCGTCACCCTGGTAGGCGTGATAGCCGCCAGACGTACCGCGCCAGAAGATGTTGTCGCCTTCGTAGACGACCAGCGGGAACGGGGTAACCCTCGTGCCTTCGCCGGCATAGGGGCTTTCGCTGGCGCCCGCCGCGATCCCAAGTTGCCACCTTTGCAATTCTCCCTCCGCGGCCACGTTGCCGATGATCGGCTCCTGCTGCTGCGCCAGTGCCGTGGCGGGGCAGGCGAGGAGCGCGACGACGAGTAGTTTGTTCATGCGTTGATGTGTCCTAACGGTTTGGGGGAGCGGTATTGTTGCGGTTGACGACTTACCGTTTACTTACACGGGCTCGTCAATCTGGCGCCGGGTGCCGGGGCGCCTTTGCCACGCGCGGCCGAGCCCGGCCTCCGCGTCGTCCAGCCAGGTAAACACCACCGGCACCAGCAGCAGGCTGAGCAGGGTGGAGGTCACCAGCCCGCCGATCACGGTGATGGCCATCGGCTGCCGGAAACTCGCATCCGCGCCAAGACCCAGCGCGATCGGCGCCATGCCGGCGATCATGGCCAGGGTGGTCATCACGATGGGTCGCGCGCGCGCGCGGCACGCATCGACCAATGCCTCTTGCCGCGTCATGCCTGCGCGGATGCTCAGCACCGCGTACTCCACCAGCAGGATCGAGTTCTTGGTCACGATGCCCATCAGCATCACCAATCCGATCAGCGCCGGGACATCCAGCGAACTGCCGGTCAACAGCAGCGCAAGGAAGGCTCCGCCTATCGAAAGGGGGACGGCCGACAGGATGGTGATCGGCTGGAAGACGTCCTTGAACAGCAGGACCAGGACGCAGACCATGCACAACAAGCCGGTGACCAGCGCGGTGGCGAAGCCATCGGACAGTTCCGCGGCCAACTCCGAACTGCCGGCCGGCATGACCCTGATGCCTGCCGGAAGGGATTGCATGACCGGCAACGCGGCGACGGCGGCGTTCGCATCGCCCAGTGGGATGCCCCCCAGCCCCGCGCTCACGGTCACGTAGCGTTGCCGGTCGTAGCGGTCGAGCTGCTGCGGGCCGCTTTCGATTGTGAGCGAAGCGAGGTTGCCCAGCGGCACCGTGCCCACGGCCGACGGTACCCGCAGGTTGCGCAGTTGCTCCAGGTCGTTGCGGGCGGCGTCAGGCAGGCGCACGCGCACGGCCACCTGGCGATTGTCGAGGTTCAACTTGGGCAGCCGGGTGTCGAAGTCGCCACGGGTGGCGATGCGTACGGTTTCGGCGATGGCGGCCGTGTCCACTCCCAGCTCGGCCGCACGTTGCGCGTCGGGACGGATGGTCAACGCCGGACGTTCCAGGCTCGCGGTGGAGCGCACGCTGGAGAGCCCGGGGATGCCGCGCATCTGTCGCTCCAGCGTCAACGCTGTGGCCTCCAGTACCCGCGCATCGTTGCCGGCGAGGATCAACGACAATCCGTCACCGCCGTCGTCGCCTCCGATGGTGAACCGGGCGCCGGGCACCTTGGCAAGGCGGGTCAATACTGCCTGCTCGACATCCTGTTGCGAGGGCCGCTCGCCGCGCGGTTCCAGCGACAGGGTCAGCGTCGACCGCCGTACGTCCGCCGATTGCCCGCCGTCACCCTGCGGCCCGCCCAAGGCGACGAACACATGCGCCACCCCGGGCAGGTCGACCATTTCGGAGCGGACGCGCTCGACGGTACGAACCGAGGTCTGCAGGGAGGTGCCAGGCGGCAGCTCCACACCGATCTGCACGACGCCGTCGTCCGACGCGGGCAGGAAGCCGGTGGACAAAAGCGGCAGCAACCCGGCCGAGCCAATCAGGAAAACCGCCGCCAAAGCGGTCGTCGTCTTGCGGTGGGCCAGGCTCCATGCGACCGCTTTCAGGTAGAACTCCATCGCGCGACCGGGTGGGCCTGCCTTGGCCGGGGCGGCGTCCAGCCAATGCACTGCCAGCAGCGGAATCAACAGGCGGGCCACTAGCAACGACGCCAGGATGGCGATGGCGGCCGTCCACCCGAATTGCGCGAACAGCAGCCCGGGGACGCCGGGCATCATCGCCGTGGGCACGAACACCGCCACCAGGGTGAAAGTGGTCGCCAATACCGGCAGGGCAATTTCGGTCACCGCGTCGCTGGTCGCTTGGCGGATCGATTTACCCAGCCGTCGATGGCGCTCGATGTTCTCGATCTCGACGATCGCGTCGTCGACCAGTATCCCGGTGGCGACGGCCAGCGCGAGCAGTGTCAATGTGTTGAGCGAGAACCCGATCCACGGCATCAGCGCGAACACGGACAGGATCGACAGCGGCAGCGCGGTCGCCGCGACCAGCGTGGCGCGCCAATCCCGAAGGAACCACCACACCACCAGGACCGCCAGGAACGCCCCCTCCAGCAGCATCTGCATGGAGCCGTGGAACTGTTCCCGG
This sequence comes from Lysobacter sp., assembly GCA_050737695.1. GTDB lineage: Bacteria > Pseudomonadota > Gammaproteobacteria > Xanthomonadales > Xanthomonadaceae > Novilysobacter. The sequence goes on from JBOHYB010000005.1 coordinate 47,214, forward strand.
ATGTTGGCGACGGTCCCGGAGACAAACGTGATGCGCAGCCCGGGATAGGCCTGCGCGATGTCGTCCAGTACCCGGGCAGCCTGCTCGGCGATGACCGTCGCGTCCTTGCCCCTGGCGCGGTAGAGGCGAAAGCCGACGACGGCCTTGCCATCCAGCAACGCGGCCTGCGAGCGGTCGGCGTGGCCATCGGCGATCGTGGCGATGTCACCGAGGCGGACGTGCCTCCCGCCCGCCACCGTGATCGGCAGCTCGGCCAGCTCGGCGGCCTGCCTGACCGTGGCCAGGGTGCGGACCGATTGCTCCGCGCCACCGATCTGCGCCCGCCCGCCCGACGCGTCCTGGTGCATTTGCGACAGTGCCCTGGACACGTCGGTGGCGGTGATTCCGAGCGCGTCCAGCCGGGCGGGATCGACCTCTATCCGCACTTCGCGTTCGACACCGCCCACGCGTTGCACGCGACCCACGCCGGGCAGCGCGTCCAGGGCCTTGGCGATCACGTCGTCGACCAGCCACGACAAGGCCTCCTCGTCCATTCCCGCGGCCTGCACGGCATAGGTCAGTATCGGGTCGCCGTTGGTCGACTCGGCGCTGACGGCCGCCTGCAGTACATCTTCCGGCAGGTCCGAGCGGATGCGGTCCACCGCCTCCTTGGTGTCGGCCAATGCTTCGGAAAGCGGCTTGTCGATCTCGAACTCGGCCGAGACCTGTACGACTCCGTCGGTGATGGTCGTGCGCAGATGCCGCACGCCGACCACGTCGGCGACCGAATCCTCCACCTTGCGTGCGACCTCGGTTTCCAGTTGGGCCGGCGCCGCTCCCGGTTGCTCCAGAACGATGTTGACGACGGGCAGCGCCAGGTCGGGCAGGTCCTGGATGGGCAGCTGAAGGAACCCGCGCACCCCGGCGATGGCCAGAAGCACGAACACCAGCACCACCGGAACCGGGTTGCGAATGCCCCAGGTGGCAAGGTTCATCGACTGGCCGTCGCTGGCGCCTGACCGCCCGTCGCGGGCACCACGCGCACCCGGTCGCCATCGGCGAGGAAGGCGGCACCGCCTTCGACAATGCGTGTGCCGGGAGCCACGCCGTCAATGATTTCCACCAAGCCCGATTGTCGGCGCCCGACCTCGACGCGCGTCGCCTCGACTTCACCGGTATCGCCGTCCGCAGCGAGCAGGAAGACCCGGTTCCTGCCGTCGCGGACCACCACCGATTCCGCCGGTACGACCACGGCCGAACGGGTGCCCCGGGTGATGCGGCCGCTGGCGTACATCCCCGAGCGGGCCGTGCTGCCCGGGTCCACGTCGGCGTAGATCAACGCCATCCGCGAGTCGATTTCCACGCTGGGCGCGACCTGCCGCACCGTGGCCGTCGCCACCGTACCGTCGGGCAGCGAAAGCTCCACCTGCTGTCCGACGGCCGTATCTCCGAGTTGCCGGGCCGTCACTTCACCGCGCCATTCGAGCCGGTCCTGGCGGATGAGCCGGAATAGCGGTTCGCCGCTGGCCGGCACGGCGCCGAGGGTGGCCGTGCGGGCGCTGATCACGCCGTCATCGGGCGACCGCAACAGCGTATAGGACAGTTCCACCTGCTTGGCCTCGACAGTCGCCCGCGCAGCAACCACGGCCGCGGCCGCAACCTCCGACTTGGTCAGCGCCGCGAGGATCGACTGCTCACTCATCGCGCCGCTGTCGCGCAGCTGCTCCGCACGCGTCGCGTCGCGGCGCGCCGCGGCGGCCTGGGCTTGCGCTTGTGCGAGGTCGCCATGCAGGCGGGCCACCTCGGCGCGCAGCAGGGCGTCATCGAATCGCGCCAGGACCTCTCCTCGCCTGACCCGGTCGCCCACGTCGGCCTCGAGACTGGCCAGGCGCAGCCCGCTGAGCGGGGCGCCCACGACGGCCTCCTGCCATGGCAACACGGAGCCGGTGGCGGTCATCGTGTCTTCCCATGACTGCCGCGTCACCACGGCCGTCGTTACGGTCATGGCTACGGGGGCAGGCGGGGACCCCGATGCAATCGCCGCTGGCCCGGACGCTTCCGGGCCAGCGGGCGGTTGCCGACGCGCGAGTACGATCAACACCAGCACGACGACGGCCAGTACCAACAGGGCAATGCCGGTTTGGCGCAACCGGCGGCGCCGCCCACTGATTCGTTTGCGCAGTGAGCCGATATCCGCAAAGTGGTGGAGGCCATGGACGGAGCCGAAGAGGGCCATCGTGGGGGTCCTGTAGACGATGAGAGGAAGGCGCGGGCGGTCATCGGACCCACCCATCAAGTCGGTGCCCGACGGCGGCGGACTATGCAACCCGTTGGGTTACCAGCGACTTACGGAAGCGGATCGACGGGACGCTTGCGCTTGCGAAAAGGCGCGATGGCGATCTGGCGGTAAGGCGCCCGTAAGCGTTCCACGTCCACCGTGACGGATGACCCGCGACACGCCAGATCCTGAAAACGCCGGGGCAGCACCGGTACGCTATCGTTCGCCAGATCCTGCCGCATGCGTTGAATCCATGAACCGCATTGCACTCGTCGAAGACAATCTCCGGCTTAGCCAACTGCTCACGACGCGGCTCGCGGCGGCGGGGATCGAAGTCGACGGGTTCACCAGCGCGGGGGCGGCCTGGGACGCGCTCTCCACCCGGGAGTACGCCGTACTGATCGTCGACCGGGGTTTGCCTGACGGCGATGGCCTGCAACTGCTGAAGCGCCTGCGTGCCGCGCGCAACGGCATCCCCTGCCTGTTCCTGACCGCACGCGACGCCTTGCATGATCGCGTGGCGGGCCTGGATGCCGGTGCCGACGACTACCTGACCAAACCCTTCGCATTCGAGGAACTGGTCGCGCGCGTACGCGTCCTGATGCGCCGCCCCGCGGAAATCAGGACGCTTGTCCCCGAGTTTTCCGGCATCCGCATTCTGGCAGCGGACGCCAGCATGACCAGCGGCACCCACAAGGTACCGTTGGCGTCCGCCGAGCTGCAGATCATGCTGGTCCTGGTGGCTCGCGCCGGACAGACGTTGAGGCGCTCCGCGCTGGAGCATGCGGCCTGGGGCGCTGAAGTCTCGGTAACCCCCAATGCCCTGGATGTCGCGCTCCATCGGTTGCGCCGGAAACTCGCGGCCATCGGTTCGGGTGTCCGCATCGCCAATGTGCGTGGCCTCGGCTACGCCCTGCGCACCGCATCGGACCCGGAGGGCAGTGCTTGAGGCTCAGTCTCGCCAGCCGCATCGTGCTCTGGTGCCTGGGGAGCCTGCTGTTCCTGTTCGCATTCTCGTTCGGCGTCATGCTCTATCAAGAGCAAGGGGGCGCTGCCGCCCGTACGGCGGAGATGCTGGAGGAGGAGGCGGAGCTGCTGGCAATATCCCTGCAGCTCGACGAGGCAGGCCAGCTTGCAGGGTTGACCGTTGAGCCCATGCCCGAATTCGTCTTCGACAGCCTCCCGTCCGACGCCGCTTATCGGGTATTGGATCAGCAGGGCAGTACGATCCTCCAATCGCGTTCGGGACCGGCTATCGGGATGCTCAACCGGATTCCCTTCGAGCAGGTACAGTCGAGCGTCGGCACCACCTCCGGAACCCCTGCGCTGCGCGTGCACACCACGCGGGTGACGCATGGCGACCGCAGTTACTACCTGCAGGTTGCCAACAGCGACCGTCTGGTGGCCCTCAACGAGCGGCATGAAGGCCGCATCGCAATGCGCGTGATCCTGGTCGCATTCCTGCTCGCAGTGCTCGTGTTCGGTATCGTTCTGGCACTCACGGTGCGCAGGGTGGTCGTTCCTCTGCGCAAGGTATCGACGATCGCGGCCAGCATCACCCCTGGCAACTTGACCGAACGTATCCCCGCGTCAGGGTTGCCGACGGAACTGGTTCCACTGATCGACGGTTTCAACGGCGCGCTGGAGCGGCTTGAAACAGGGTTCCGGGTCCAGCAGGAGTTCCTGGCCGCGTCGGCGCACGAGCTGAAGACGCCGTTGGCGCTGTTGCGCGCGGAGATCGAGATCCATGATCGGCCCGAAGACCAGGTACTTCTGGACGGTATCGATTTCATGAGCCGCCAGGTTCACCAACTGCTGCACCTGGCCGAAGTGAGGGAGACCCAGAACTACGCGTTCGAGGAACTCGATGCAGGAAGGGAGGTGCAGGTGGTGCTGGCTTACCTGGACCCGCTTGCCCGTGGACGCAATGTGCTGCTCAGTCAGACGCTGGATTCAGCGCCGGCGGTCCTGCGCGCAGACCGGGGCGCCTTCTTCGTCCTGGTGAAGAACCTGGTCGAGAACGCGATCCTGCATGCACCGCCGGAATCCGTGGTGCGCGTACGCCTGTCGTCGGGCGCAATGGCCATACATGACGCGGGGCCGGGAATCCCCGGGGCGGACATGGAAAACATCTTCCAGCGGTTCTGGCGTGGGCCCGGGCGGGTGACGCAGGGGGCGGGCCTCGGTTTGCCGATCTGTGCCGAGATCGCCTGCGCGCATGGCTGGACGATCCAGGTGCGGAACAACGGCGACATGCCAGGCGCAACGTTCGAGGTGGTTTTCGACGCCGGCAATTCAGCCCCCGGTCCTGACGTCATCTGGCGGAGAGAGGGGGATTCGAACCCCCGAAGCGCGGTTTAGACGCTTACACACTTTCCAGGCGTGCTCCTTCAACCACTCGGACACCTCTCCGCACCTTGACGCAGCACCTGGACAACCAGGCCCCCGGAGATGGCGTCGTGCCACCTGCGGGGCCGCAAAGTCTAGCGGTGGCCGGGCTTTGCGGCAAGCGCGGCGAGCGGCCGGCGGCGGTGCCGGTACGCCGTGGCACAATGCCTGCAACCGCCGCGCGGCGATCCACCGCCGCTGCCGTCGACCTTGCCGGACTTCCAATAAGGTACCGATGTCCTACCTCGTCCTCGCCCGCAAATGGCGTCCCCGGCGTTTCGCCGAACTGGTCGGGCAGGAGCACGTGGTGCGCGCGCTGACCAACGCCCTCGACAGCGGCCGCGTCCACCACGCCTTCCTGTTCACCGGCACCCGCGGGGTCGGCAAGACCACCATCGCGCGGATCTTCGCCAAGTCGCTCAACTGCGAGCGTGGCACCTCGGCCGAACCCTGCGGCGAATGCAGCGCCTGCGTCGACATCGACGCCGGGCGCTTCCTCGACCTGCTGGAAATCGATGCCGCCAGCAACACCGGCGTCGACGACGTCCGCGAGGTGATCGAGAACGCCCAGTACATGCCGTCGCGCGGGCGCATGAAGGTCTACCTGATCGACGAAGTGCACATGCTGTCGAAGGCGGCGTTCAACGCGCTGCTGAAGACCCTGGAGGAACCGCCGGGCCACGTGAAGTTCCTGCTGGCCACCACCGACCCGCAGAAGCTGCCGGTGACGGTGCTGTCACGCTGCCTGCAGTTCAACCTCAAGCGCCTCGACGAGGCCCAGATCAGCGGCCAGATCAACAAGGTCCTCGAAGCCGAGGGCATCGCGGTCGAGCCCGGCGCGGTGCGCCAGCTCACCCGCGCCGCCGATGGCAGCCTGCGCGATGGGCTGTCGCTGCTGGACCAGGCGATCGCGTACAGCGGTTCAGGAGCCGGCGGCGGCGAGCTGACCGATGCTGCGGTCGCCTCGATGCTCGGCACGGTCGACCACACCCGCGTCGGCGCGCTGCTGGAGGCGCTGGCCGACGGCGACGGCGAGGCGCTGCTGGCTGAGGTCGCGGCGCTGGCCGAGTTCTCGCCCGACTGGGGCAGCGTGCTGGAGGCGTTGACCACGGCCCTGCACCGGATCCAGGTACGCCAACTGGTGCCCGGCGCGCCGGTCGAAGCCGACGGGGTCGATGTTGATGCCGTGGCATCAAAGCTTCGGCCCGAGCTGGTGCAGTTGTGGTATCAGATGGCGCTGCACGGCCGTCGCGACCTGCCGCTGGCGCCGAGCCCGCGCGCCGGCTTCGAGATGAGCGTGTTGCGGATGCTGGCATTCCGCCCGGCCGGCGACGGCGGTGAGTCCCGGTCGGTGCCGGTCCCGCGTCGGGCCGAGGCATCACCGGCTGCGGCGGTACCGGCGGCGCGGGCAGAAGCGCCCCCGGCGCCGGTCGTCGCATCGGCCGTCCCGGCCGCGCTCGATGCGGCGCCTGCGGTCGCGGTGCCGAAAGAGGCGGTGCCGGCACCCATCCGCTCAAGCCATCGCGTCGCCGAACCGCCCGTTCCGGCGGCGGTAGCGCCAGCACCCGAACACGCCCGACGCGGGCCGCCCGCATCGGCGCCCGGTTTCGCCGGCGGGCCCATCGCCGATGCCGAGGCCTGGCTGGACTGGCTCGGCCGCTGTGAACTCAAGGGCCCGGCGCGGGTGCTGGCCGAACATGCCGGCTTCGTCGGCAGCCGCGACGGCGTGCTCGAACTGTCACTGGTCGAGGACGACGAGCTGTTGAACAAACCGGCGCTGGTCAACGAGATCGCCCAGGCCTTGGCGCCGAATTTCGGCGCGCCGCCAACGGTCCGCTTCGAACGCTCGGACCGATCCGGCGAATCGCTGCGCCAGCGAACCGAGCGGGTGCGCGACGAGCGCCAGCTCGCCGCCGAACAGGCCTTCATGGGCGACCCCGAGGTGCAGCGCCTGATCGAACAACACGGTGCCCGGGTCGTGCCCGATTCGATCCGTCCGTTCGACGCCTGAATGCCGGCGCGCGGTCCGGGGGCTTGAACCCGGTACCCGCCGCCATCATCCCTTGACCGTCCGGTCGCGCCGCACCGCGCGACCATCCCTTCGCCCCAACGAGTAGAACGACATGCGCGGAAACATCGCCCAACTCATGCAGCAAGCGCAGAAGATGCAGGACGACATGCAGCGCGCGCAGGAAGAACTGGCCAAGGTCGAGGTCACCGGCAATGCCGGCGGCGGCATGGTCAGCGTGACCCTCACCGGCCGCATGGAATGCCGCAAGGTGCGGATCGATCCCAGTGTCATCACGGACCCGGAAATGGCCGAGGACCTGATCGCCGCGGCGATCAACGACGCCGTCAACAAGGTCAACGACGCCTCGCAGGAGAAGATGGGCGCGGCCACCGCCGGCATGCAGTTGCCGCCGGGGATGAAGATGCCGTTCTGATCGGCCGCGCACTGGAGACCCGCCGCCGATGACCTCGCCACTGCTCGAACAGCTGATCGACGCCTTCCGGGTGCTGCCCGGGGTCGGCCAGAAATCGGCCCAGCGCATGGCCTACCACGTGCTCGAACGCGAGCGCGATGGCGGCCGACGGCTGGCCGAGGCGCTGGCCGCGGCGGTCGAGAAGGTCGGCCATTGCAGCCGCTGTCGCGACTTCAGCGAGGCCGAGGTCTGCGCGACCTGTACCAGCGCCGCGCGCGACGTGCAGCAGTTGTGCGTGGTCGAGAGCCCGGCCGACCGTCTGGCGATCGAGCAGGCCACCGGCTACCGCGGCCTGTATTACGTGCTGCAGGGCCGGCTGAGCCCGCTCGACGGCATCGGCCCGGCCGAACTCGGACTCGACCGGCTCGGCGAGCGGCTGGCGGAGGGCGAGGTGGCCGAGATGATCATCGCCACCAACCCGACCGTCGAGGGCGAGGCGACCGCGCATTATCTCGGTCAACTCGCGCGTCGGCACAAGGTGCGGCCGAGCCGGCTGACCCATGGCGTGCCACTGGGGGGCGAACTGGAATACGTCGACCGCGGCACCCTGTCGCACGCGTTCGGCAGCCGCAGCGAAATGCCATAGCCCTGACAACCAGGAGCCACCATGACCGACACCATCTTCGACAAGATCATCCGCCGCGAGATCCCCGCCGACATCGTGTTCGAGGACGAGCACCTGATCGCGTTCCGCGACATCGCGCCGCAGGCGCCGGTGCATGTGCTGTTCGTGCCGAAGACCCCGATCGCGACCCTCAACGACCTGGCCCTGGACCAGGCCGCGATCGTCGGCCGGCTCGCCCATGCCGCGGCGCAATACGCCAAGCGCGAAGGCTTTGCCGAGGACGGCTACCGGGTGGTGATGAACTGCAACGACCACGGCGGCCAGACCGTGTTCCAGATCCATCTGCACCTGCTGGCCGGGGCGCCACTGGGGCGGTTCGGCACGCCGAAGTAAAGCGGCACGCGGCCACAAAAAACGCCCGGTCAGACCGGGCGTTTTTCGTTGCAGCGTCGGCCTACCACCAGCCCCACCATGGCCACGGCGCCGGGCGGGTGACCACATCGACGCGCTCGCGGATCGGCCACAGGTACACCACGTCGGCGGCGACCCGCGGGAAGCGATAGTCGTATTCGCCGATGCGGCGGTTCTCGTAGCCGTCGATGCGGCCGGTGAAAGTGACTTCGCGGTTGGTCTCGAACAGCGCCGGGTCGTAGAAACCCTCGCGGCAGGCGATGAAGCGGCCACCGACGTCGTCGGTCGCCCAGTACGGCCGGGCGTAGGCGTTCAGGCGGGTCGACATCATCTCGAAACAAGTGCGGTTGGCCTGCGGCTCGACCTGCACGATGCGACCGCCCCAGCGCACCATCGCGCCGGTGCGGTCGGTGTTCGCGGCCTCGCGCGAGGTGATCTGGGCGAACTCGCCCTGCAACGGTTTGGGTTGGCTCGCGCAGCCGGCCAGCAACGCGAGGGCGACGACGGCGAGGCCGGTCTTGATCGGCATCTTCATTGGCTTGGTCTTCATCGGCATGCTCCATTGTTGGGACCGGGTCCGTGCCCGAGTACGGGCCGGTCAATCCGGACGGTGGGCGCGCAGCGCGCGGATCAGTTGACGCGATTCGCGCGCGGGCGTCGCTCCCGGATGACCGTCAGCGTAACGCCAATCGCTGAAACGTTGGCTGAGCCGTTGCAGGGCGGCGCCCGATAGCGGTCGCGCCAGGCTGACCCGTTCCGCCCAGGTCAGCGCGCCTTCGTGCGGTTCGCGACCCAGCCCGAGGCGCTGGTAGCGACGGCCCAGAGTGTGCCAGGCGCGCAGGACGGGGTCGGGCTGGCGTTCGCCGCGACGGCTCAGCCAGGCCATCCAAAGCAACGCCAGCACCGCCGCCAGCGCGAACAGCAGGCCCAGCCCGAGCCCGTCGAGGCGGCCGAAGCCCAGCGGGCGCAACATCCGCGCCTGGCGCTCGGCATCGAAGCCGAGCACGAAGTCGTTCCAGCCGCGGCGTAGCCAGTCGCTGGTGTTGAACAGGTAGTTGCCCGGGTCGAGCAGGCCGCCGGCACCGAGCAGGCCGCCGGCGCCGGGCCGGCGATCGTCGAGGGTGTCGTAGATGCGCTCGGGGGCGACTGCCGCGGTCGGGTCGACCCGCACCCAGCCGCGCCCGTCCAGCCACACCTCGGCCCAGGCATGGGCGTCGGAGCGGCGCACCAGCCAATAGTCGCCGAGTGGGTTGCGGTAGCCGCCGACGTAGCCGGTGACCACCCGCGCGGGAATGCCGGCGGCGCGCATCAGCACCACGAATGCCGAGCTGTAGTGCTCGCAGAAGCCGGCCTGCTGGTCGAACAGGAACTCGTCGACCGCGTGGCGCCCCGGCAGCGGGGTGTCGAGGGTGTAGACGAACTCGCGCCGGATCCAGTCCAGTGCGCGCTGCACGATCGCCTCGTCGCGCTCGCCGGTGGCGGCGCGCCACTGGCTGGCGAGGGCGTGGGTGCGCGGGTTGAAGCCTTTCGGCAGTTCCAGCGCGGCGCGACGCAGCAGCGGGTGCAGTTCGGCCTCGTAGGTCCGGGGCGGCGACGACTGCATTCGCCAGCGGGTCAGTGAAGTCAGCGGACGCGATGTAAACAGTTCGTGGTCGTGGTCGAGACGGGTACCGTCGGGCGCTGCCAGCGGCAGGTCGAGCGCGACCACCTGCCGGCGGTCGGTCGGCTCGATCTCGACCTCGTAGTTCCAGCGCACCGGACCGGGCTTGAACGATGCCGGAGGCAGGTCGCGCAGCCAGTTCGAGCGGGTCCAGGTGCGGCCGTCGTAGCGCCACATCACCGGGCCGCGCCAGTACATCTGCGAGGTCGGCGGGGTTTCGCCGAAGAAGCGCACCCGGAGCGCCGGGCGGTCGTCGGCGATCAGATCGATCCACTGCCCGGGCGTCATCGAGCCGGACAGGCCGGTCCGGCCAAGTGCACGTTCGGGCACGCCCCACAGTGGCGAGCCCAGCCGCGGGAACAGCCAGAACGCCGCCAGCGCCAGCGGCAATCCGATCGCCAGCAGGTGACCGATGGCGATGAAGCGGCGGCCGGCGCCGGTCGCCACCACGTCACCGGATTCCAGGTCGGCCAGCCGTTGCAGCGCGCACAGGGTCAGCAGCGCGCCGATGATGCCAAGCACCAGCGGCAGCGGTCCTTGGTCGAGCAGGAAGGTACCGAACGGGGCGAACAGGGCAAATCCAATGAGGCTGCGGGCATCGCGCAGGCTGAAGGTTTCGGCCGGCTTGATCGCCAACATCGCCGCCAGCACCGCACAACCGGTGTCGCGGCCGATGCCGAAGCCCGACAGCAGCAGTACCGCGCCAAGCAGACCGAGCCCGAACAACAGCCGCAGAACCCCGTGCAATGGCCGGCGCCACGCCAGCGCCGCCACCAGCACCGCACCCAGGCCGATCACCAGCGACAGTGTCGGCGGCAATTGCAACAGCAACGGCAACAGGCAGGCGCCCGCCGCGGCGAGCGCCCAGCGGCGGCTGCCCGGATCCAGCGCCGGCGTCGGCGGGTGCTCAGCCATGCGGCATCAGCGCGAGCGCGCGCAGGCAGGCGTGGCGATGAGACGGGCCGTGGCCGGGGCCGATGGCCTGTGCCGGCAGCAGCAAACGGTAGCGCCGGCCGTCGCGTTCGGCCTCGTCGACCCAGCGCGCCAACCGCGAGATCTTCGCTTCGTAGCCGATGCGACCCAAGCCATGCCAGTCGAGCACGATGTCGGCGCCAAGCGGTTGTTCGTACTCGCGCACCAGCAGGGTGTCGCGGCGTGCCGACGGTTTCCACGCGATTGCCCGGCGCGAATCGCCGCTGCGGTAGCCGCGCAGGTGGTGGACGTCATCGCCGCTGGGGTGCAGCCGACCCTGCACGCGGTCGCCGGAGCCGCCGGGCAGCGGCGGGCCGTCGGCCTCCGGCAGCGGATAGACCAGCAGCGGCGCCTGGGTCCATGCGTACGCCCAGGCGCGGGCCAGACCGAGCGGGCGGGTGGTCGAGACTTTCAGCCGCGGAAGGTCGAGCCAGCCGCGTTCGCGGGTCGCCAGCGCGATCCCGGCTTCGCCGTGGCCGTGCTCGAGATGGAGCACCGCGCATCGCTCGGGATGCGGTTCGATCGCGACCGCAAGCCCACGCCGGCGCCGGCGATCGCTCGACTGCGCATGCAGCCGCAGCAACAGCTCCTCGCCGGCGGGTACCGGTTCGGCCTCGATCGCGACCACCGCCAGCCCGGTCAGTTGCAACTGTGCGGCGACCAGGCTCGCCAGGCCGGCGCCGCCGAGCAGCAGGCCGAGCAGCAGCGCCGGGTTGTTGTTGTAGTTCAGCGCGCCCAGCAGCATCGCCAGCAACAGCACCAGGTAGAACAGGCCGAAGCGGGTCGGCAGCACGTAGACGCGGCGGCGATCGAATCGCGCCGGCAGCGCCTCGGGTTCGCGCGGCCGCGTCCACACCAGCGTCAGCTCGTGCAGCCGCTGCAGCGCCGTCCTGCCTCGGGAGAGCATCGCGTGGGCGCCCGTCGGCCTAGTCGACCGCCACCGAATGCAGGATCGCCTTGGCCAGCGCGGCATCGCTGCCGGCATCGGCCTCGGCGACCAGCCGGTGCGCGGCCACCGCGGTGAACAACGCCTGCACGTCCTCGGGGCGCACGTGCTCGCGGCCGAGCAGCATCGCGTACGCGCGCGCCGCCCGCAGCAAGGCCAGGCCGGCGCGTGGCGACAGCCCGACGCGAACCCCCGGGTGCTTGCGGCTGCGCGCGAGCAGGGCCTGCACGTAGCCGATCAGGGCCTCGCTCGCATGGACCCGGTCGACCGCCGCGCGCGCCGCGATCACGTCGTCGGCGGTCAGCAGCGGCCGCGCCTGGGCGATCAGCGAACGCCGGTCGGCGCCCGCCAGCAGGTCGTGTTCGGCTTGCTCGCCGGGATAGCCCAGCGCCAGTCGCAACAGGAATCGGTCGAGTTGCGAGTCCGGCAACGGGTAGGTGCCGGAGAGGTCGATCGGGTTCTGCGTCGCGATCACGAAGAACGGCGCAGGCAACGCATGGCTGCTGCCATCCACCGTGACCTGGTGCTCGGCCATCGCTTCCAGCAGCGCGCTTTGCGTGCGCGGCGGCGCGCGGTTGATCTCGTCGGCCAGCAGCACCTGGGTGAACACCGGACCGGGATGGAATTCGAAGCGCCGTGCCTGCGGGTCGAACACCGAGACGCCGACGATATCGGCCGGCAACAGGTCGGAGGTGAACTGCACGCGTTGGAACTGCAAGCCCAACGTCGCCGCCAGCGCGTGGGCGAGGGTGGTCTTGCCGAGCCCCGGCAAGTCCTCGATCAGCAGGTGGCCGTCCGACAGCAGCGCGACGAACGCCAGTCGGACTTCGTGTGGCTTGCCGAGTACCAGCGAGTTGACCTGTGCCTGCGCGCCGTCAAGGGCGCCACGCAGATGGTCGGGTAGCATGATTGCCGAATTGGGGGGTGCGGGCGATACCGCCATCCGTTCTTCTCCAGGTTGCCAGTCGCCATCGCTGAACCTTTGCCGGCATCGCCGGTCGATGTCGCGCGCGGGCACCGCTTGTCGAGATCGCGCCGAGCCGGCGCAGCGAGCGCTCCATCCGAGTCTACCGAGGTCCCATGTCCATGCGGCAAACCCCACCGTCCGATTGGCAACCACCCGCGCAATTACGGGACGCCCGTCGCCTGTTCTGGATCCTGTTCGCGCTGGTGTTGGCGGTCAAGCTGCTGGTTGCCGCGCGCTTGCCGGTGTTCGTCGACGAGGCCTTCTACTGGCTCGAAGGCCAGCACCTGGCACCCGCGTACTCCGACCTGCCGGGTCTGACCGCGTGGCTGGCGCGGCTCGGGGTCACGCTCGGTGGCGACACCGCGCTCGGCTTGCGGTTGCCGTTCCTGCTGGTCGCCGCCGTGGTGTCGTGGCTGGTGGTGCAGGTCACCGCGCGCGAGTACGGCGAGGAATACGGCTGGCAGGCCGGCAGCTTCGCCCTGCTGCTGCCGCTGGCCGGTACCCTCGGCCTGCTGGCGTTGCCGGATGCGCCGATGGCGCTGGCGACGCTGCTGTGCGTCGACGCCGGCGCGCGGCTGCTGCGCCGGGTATCCGCCGGGGCGTCGTTGGAACTGGCGCTGGGCCTGACCATCGGCGCGCTGAGCCACTACCGCTTCATCGCGGTGATCGGGGTCGGCCTGGTCGCCTTGTTGCTGTTGGCCGACGGCCGCAAGCTGCTGCGCGACGCCCGGGTGTGGACCGCCATCGCGATCGGCGCGGCAGCGTGGACGCCGCTGGTCGCATGGAACCTCGACAACGCCGACGCCGGGCTGCGCTTCCAACTGGTCGACCGCCACCCGTGGGCGTTCCACATCGAAGGCCTGTGGTTCATCGCGATCCAGGCCCTGCTGGTGACGCCGCTGCTGTTCGCTGCGCTCGCCGTGGCGGGGTGGCATGGCAACAAGAGCGCGTCACCGGCCTCGCGCTACTTCGCCCTGCTGGGCGGGCTGGTGGTGCTGGGCTTCTTCGGGCTGGGGTTCTTTGCCGACACCGAACGGGTCAGCTTCCATTGGCCGCTGCCGGGTTACCTGGCCCTGCTGCCATTGCTGCCGGCGGTGCTGGCGGCCTGGCCGCGCTGGTTGCGGCGGGCGACCTGGGCGCTGGCCGGTCTCGGGTTGCTGGCGATGCTGGGCTACTACGTTGCCGTCTCGATTCCCGAGGTGCGGGCGAGAGCCGCGACGGATAAGTGGTATCCATCCAACTTTGCCGGTTGGGACGAGCTGGCCCAGACCGTACGCCTGGTTCGCGCGCAGATGCCGGATGACACCCGCATCGTCGCCGGCAACTTCAAACTCGGTGCCGAACTCGGCTTCGCCCTCGGCAACCCGCGCATATCGGTGCTCGACCATCCCCTCAACCACAAGCATGGCCGCGCTCCGCAGTTGCGGCTGTGGGGGCTGGAGACGGCGGGCCGCGAGGACTGGGGTGACGCGCCGGTGCTGCTGGTGGTCGGTGCCACCGATGTGAAATTCAGCAAGTTGTTGATGCGTTACCAGCAGCTATGCAACTGGGCCGGCCCATTGCCACCTGCAAGGATGGTCAACGTGGACCATGGCGCGCAGCGATTCGCCTTGTTCTCGCTTGACCCGGACCCGCGGCAAGGTCCATGCGTCACACCGGCATTGGCCCATATCAATCAGCCGCGCCCGGGTGATGCGATTTCCGCCGAGTTTGAAGTCAGTGGCTGGGCCATCAAGGATCATGTCGGCATCGCCGGAGTGACGATCACCCTGGATGGGGAGCCGGTAGCAGAAGCCACTTATGGCGCTGCGGACGCATGGGTCGCTGGCTTCTGGGAAGGGCGATCGCTCGATCCGAATCATCCGCACGTGGGGTTTTCCGCACGTGTCGATGCTTCGGCGTTGGAACCGGGCCGCCACTGGCTGGGGCTCACCCTGCATGGCGCCGACGGCAGCGTGGAAGTCTGGGCCGAGCAGCCGGTCGATATCGGGCGATAATGCGCCACTTTTTGCCTTTGCCTTGATCAGCGCATGCAAGCCAATTCCGGATTCAATTCCCCGAACATTGTTTTCGGTGCGGTGGCGCTGGGCCTTCTCGGCCTGACGCTTTCTTGGCACATCCCGATGATGCTTTGGGACCATCTGGACCTGGTGCAGATGTATCGAGCCAGCCAGGACGGCGGTTCGCTGTGGAGTTCGATTTTCTGGGATACCCACGGCGGCCACATGCATGCCGCCGCCTACGCCGTTTTGCTGGTTACCACCGAATTGTCCGGGGGCCAACCGTGGTTGGACTGCGTCGTAAGCTGGGGGTTGTTGATCGGCTACGCGATCGTCGTGGTCCGTCTGGCGAGGTCGTCCTTCGTTGCGGGTCGCATGTCGGGCCGGTGGGTATCGTGCATCGCCTTTCTGGCGTTGTATCCCGGCCATCTGGCCAATCTGCAGTGGGGATGGCAGGTCGCGGTATTCCTGTGCCTGCTTGGCATGGTGATCGCAGTCGCCTGCCTGGCAGCGGAGGAACTGCGGTGGTGGCACAACGTCGTGGCCCTGGCCGCCGCCGTCTTGTCATATCTGAGCTTTGCGACCGGGATTGCGGTGATCCCCGTTGCGGTGGCCATGTTGTTGCTGCGCCGTGATCGTTCGCCATTGCAGCTGGCCGGGTTCGCCGCGCCATGGTTGCTATTCGGGCTGCTCGTCCTGTGGTGGTACCTGGAGTCCTCGTTGGTCGGAACCACCGCGAGCCGTTCCCTGCTGCTGTTGCTCCATTACGTACTGAACTATCTAGGCAGTGGAATATCGAGATTCGCCGCCGATCTTGCGCCGTGGTTGGCATTGATCGCGATGGCCACCGGGATACAGGCTTTCCTGGTCGTCCGACGCGAGCGGGCAAGCCTGCCTTGGCTGGGATTCTTCCTGTTCGGGATATTCAGTGCATTGCTGACCGCATTGGGCCGCGCCGAAGCGTTTGGCCCCGACCATGCCTTCGTCACGCGCTACGTCAGCTTCTCCTCGGTGTTCTGGCTGGGCTGGGCAGGACTGGTGGTGATCGCATCGCGGATCGAAGCCGGGGCTTGGGGCAAATGGCGTATGCGGCTTGCCGTGACGGTGATGGTGCTGGGTGCCGCCAATGCCCTGCACATGATCAAGCAGGCTGCCGAGGTGGGGGCGGAAACCCGGGATGTGGCGAATCAGGTGCGTGACAGCTATCCGAACGTGGATGAAGCGTTGCTGCGAAGCATCTACTTTGAACAGCCGGAGGTCGCGCGCGAACGGTTGCGGGAACTGAACGTCTGGTCGTTTGCGCCCTTCGAGCAATCGGCCGGGGCCGCCCAGGCTGGGTCGAAGTAGCGGGTCAGGGCACCGCGAAGCCCGCCTCGCGCAGCAGTCGTGCGGTGTCGATCAATGGCAATCCGACCAGAGCGGTCGGGTCGCGGCTATCGATCGATTCGAACAGGCTGATGCCGAGGCCTTCGCACTTGAAGCTGCCGGCGCAGTCGAACGGCTGTTCGGCATCGACGTAGCGGGCGATTTCGTCGGCGCGCAACGTCCGGAACTGCACTGTCGTGGTGTCCAGTGCCACCAGACGGCGTTCACCGCGGCACAGGCTCAGGCCGGTGCGGAATGCGACCGTGCGGCCGGACATCGCCACCAACTGGGCGATGGCGCCCTCGCGGTTGCCGGGTTTGCCGAGGGGGCGGCCGTCGAGTTCGGCGACCTGGTCGGAACCGATCACCCAGGCTTCGGGCTCGCGTTCGGCGATCGCGTCGGCTTTCGCGATTGCCAGGCGCCGGGCCAGTTCGCTCGGGGTCTCGCCAGGCAGGGGGCTCTCGTCGGTTTCGGGTCGGGCGGTTTCGAACGGCACCCGCAACCGGGCCAGCAACTCGCGCCGGTAGGTCGAGGTGGAGGCCAGGATCAGGCGTGGCGGTGATGCCATGTGTGCCATGTGTCAGATCACGGGCGCGCGGGCGCGCTCGATCCGCAGCAGTTGCTGCTCGATCCGGGTGCGGGCCTCGTCAATCGACATGCGCACCTGTTGCAGTTCGTCGATCTGGGCGTGTTCGCCATGTTCGCGCAGCCACAGGCGTTGGCGCAGCATCTCGCGCATGGCGTCCTGGACGGGGTCCTCGATATGATCGCCGGCGACCGCTTCGATCTCCGAGCGGGCCAGCCGCAAACGGGCTTCCAGCGCATCGGCGGAATCCAGCAACTGCCGCATCGCACGTTGACGGCGACTGCCGCGGCGGCGCGCGATCACGACGATGAACAGGAGCACGGCCACGAGGGCGGCGGCTCCGAGTACGGTCAGCAGGGAAGCGTTCACGGGGTCAACGAGCGGGGATGAACAGCCAGTCTGCCGCGGCTGCCGGGGCCGGGCAAATGCCGGGGTGGCTGCGGCCCGGCGTTGCGGCGTGGCGGCGGCCGGATCGGCGTCGCCACGCCGCCGGCGAGGTTGGCCGAGGTTTGACAGTCCTGCGTCCGATCCTTAACATTCCCCGGCTTATGTCCGCTGACGTGCCCAAAGTGCCGGTGCCTGAAGTTCTGGACGCCTCGCGCATGGTGGCTTCGCGTCGTGGCGTCGGGGGCCGGGTGCCGTTGGCGTCGCTGGCGCGGCTGCGTGACAGTCTGGTCGATACCGAGGGCGAGGTGGTCTATTCGCTCGACTTCGGCACCGACGAGTTGAAGGTGCCTTTTGTCGAGTTGCGGGCCGAGGCCAGGTTGCCGCTGCTGTGCCAACGCAGCCTGGAACGCTTCGAGTTCCCGGTCGTGATCGAGCAGCGGCTCGGCCTGATCCGCAACGAGGCTGATGAAGCGGCGTTGCCGCCGGGTTACGAGGCGTTGCTGTTGCCCGGGGACGGCATGGTGAAGCCGGTCGAGCTGGTCGAGGACGAGTTGATCCTCGCCGTGCCGGTGATGCCGGTGAAGCCGGGCACCGAGGCGATGGAGCGCGACTGGCCGGCCGAGGAAGGCGAGGCGGCGCGGGCCAACCCGTTCGCGGCGTTGTCGGCATTGAAGAACACCCCGGACGGGTCGAAATAGCACCCGTCCATCGAACCAAACGTTTATAGGTTTTTCCTGGAGTAAGACCATGGCTGTCCAGAAGTCCCGCGTTTCCCCGTCCAAGCGTGGCATGCGTCGCGCCCACGATTCGCTGTCGAGCAAGCAGCTGTCGACCGACCCGACCACCGGCGAGACCCACATCCGCCACCACGTGACCGCCGACGGCTACTACCGTGGCAAGAAAGTGATCGAGACCCAGTCGAAGGTTGCCGACGAGGAGTAAGCTCGTCGCGTCCGCGTTTGCGGGCGTACTCCCGCGCGCGGTTGCCGCCGGTCGGATCGAGGCCCCCGGGTTGAACAGCCCGGTTGCCTGATCCGACTCGCAGTTCCGCCAGTCGTCATTGACGTGCGACCGGCTGCGGGGAGCCTCCATCGCCAGTACGCTGGCGTTCGTGCAATGGCCTTTCGCCGCGGAGCTGCAATGAGCGATCGTATCTATTCCCGCATCGCGGGCACCGGCAGCTACTTGCCGGAGAAAGTGCTGACCAACGACGACCTGTCGAAGATCGTCGACACCACCGACGAGTGGATCGCGTCCCGCACCGGCATCCGCGAGCGCCATGTGGCCGCCGAAGGCGAGACCACCGGCGACCTGGCCTATCACGCCGCGATGCGTGCGCTGGAAGCGGCCGGCGTCGACGCTTCCGAGCTCGACCTGATCGTGCTCGGCACGACCACCCCCGACATCATCTTCCCGTCGACCGCCTGCCTGTTGCAGCACCGGCTCGGCGCCAACGGCTGCCCGGCATTCGACGTCAACGCGGCCTGCTCGGGCTTCGTCTATGCGTTGACGGTGGCCGACAAGTTCATCCGCAGCGGTGCGGCCAAGACCGCGCTGGTGGTCGGGGCCGAGACCCTGACCCGGATGCTGGACTGGAACGACCGCTCGACCTGCGTGCTGTTCGGCGATGGCGCCGGCGCGGTGGTGCTCAAGGCCGATACCGAGACCGGCATCCTCAGCACCCACCTGCATGCCGACGGCGGCAAGAAGGAGCTGCTGTGGAACCCGGTGGGCGTCTCGGTCGGCTTCAAGCCCGGCGAGCACAACGCCGGGGTCAAGGTGCTGATGACCGGCAACGACGTGTTCAAGCACGCGGTCAAGGCGCTGGATTCGGTGGTCGAGGAGGCGCTGGAGGCCAACGGGCTGGATCGGCACGATGTCGACTGGCTGATTCCGCACCAGGCCAACCTGCGCATCATCGAGGCGACGGCCAAGCGCCTGGACATGCCGATGGAGCGGGTCATCGTGACCGTCGACAAGCACGGCAACACCTCATCCGGTTCAGTTCCGTTGGCGCTGGACGAGGCGGTGCGTTCGGGCCGGGTGCAGCGTGGCCAACTGGTGCTGCTGGAGGCTTTTGGCGGCGGCTTTACCTGGGGCTCGGCGCTGCTGCGCTACTGATCCGCCCGTCGCAATGCAATGAATTGACGCCTCCGGCCTCCGCGCCGGGGGCGTTTTCGTATCTGCCGTGGCGCTGGACTGTACGCCGCGGTACAGACGGCCCGGGGCGATCGCTCGTATCATGGCGCGTTCATTCCGCAGGGGCCGTCGTGTGAGCGATCCTCAACACACCGACCAGCAACAACGCAGCCTACAACTGGCCTTCGTGTTCCCCGGCCAGGGCTCGCAATCGCTTGGCATGCTGGCCGAGCTGGCGAAGGACCATCCGGTCATCGCCGAGACCTTCGCCGAGGCCAGTACTGGCACCGACGCCGACCTGTGGGCGCTGAGCCAGACCGGGCCGGAAGCGCAGCTCAGCCAGACCGAATTCACCCAGCCGGTACTGTTGGCCGCCGGGGTCGCGGTGTGGCGGTTGTGGCAGGTGCGCGGCGGCGTGCAGCCGGCGCAACTGGCCGGCCATAGTCTCGGCGAATACAGCGCGCTGGTCGCCGCCGGCGTGATCGGTCTGGCCGATGCCGCCCGCCTGGTGCGCCTGCGCGGGCAGTTGATGCAGGACGCCGCGCCACCCGGCACCGGCGCGATGGCGGCCGTGCTTGGCGCCGAAGATACGTTGGTGCGCGAGATCTGCGAAGCGGTCTCGGGCAAGGAAGTGGTGGTGCCGGCCAACTACAACTCGCCCGGTCAGATCGTGATCGGCGGTCATGCCGCGGCGGTCGACAAGGCCTTGACCCAATTGGCCGAGCGCGGCGTGCGCAAGGCGGTCAAGCTCGCCGTCAGCGTACCCTCGCACACCCCGTTGATGCGCGAGGCCGCCGACAAGCTGGCCGAAGCGATGGCCGCCATCGAATGGTCGGCGCCGCGGTTGCCGGTGGTGCAGAACGTCGACGCCCAGGTGCAGGCCGACACTGATGCGATCCGCGATGCGCTGGTGCGCCAGCTCTATCTGCCGGTGCAGTGGACCGGTTGCGTGCAAGCGCTTGTGGCCGGCGGTGCGACCCGGATTGCCGAATGCGGCCCCGGCAAGGTGTTGGCCGGACTGGTCAAGCGCATCGACAAGGCGGTGGATGCGCGGGCGCTGGGGGCGCCTGCCGACTTCGATGCGGCCCTGGCGGACTGGAAATAATCACAACCTGTAGGAGCGGCTTCAGCCGCGATCTGGAATCGGTACGAGCGATCAAGCATCCGATCGCGGCTGAAGCCGCTCCTACGCCCCGAAGGAAGTCCCCTCGGGGGACAAATGCAGGAAGGAATTACATGAGCAACTTACCCCTCACCGGAGAGATCGCCCTCGTCACCGGCGCCAGCCGTGGCATTGGCGCGGCGATCGCCGACGAGCTGGCCGCACAGGGCGCGACCGTCATCGGCACCGCCACCTCCGAAGCCGGCGCCAAGGCGATCGGCGAGCGCCTGTCGGCGAGCGGCGGCCATGGCCGCGTGCTCGACGTCGCCGATCCCGATTCGATCACCATGCTGGTCGACGCCATCGGCAAGGACATCGGTGCCATCAGCATCCTCGTCAACAACGCCGGTATCACCCGCGACAACCTGTTGATGCGGATGAAGGACGAGGACTGGCAGGCGATCATCGACACCAACCTCAGCAGCGTGTTCCGCACCTCGAAGGCGGTGATGCGCTCGATGATGAAGGCGCGTCGTGGCCGCATCGTCAACATCGCCTCGGTGATCGGCGTGACCGGCAATGCCGGGCAGGCCAACTACGCCGCGGCCAAGGCCGGCATCATCGCCTTCAGCAAGTCGCTGGCGAAGGAAATCGGTTCGCGCGGGGTCACGGTGAACGTGGTCGCCCCGGGTTTCATCGACACCGACATGACCCGCGCGCTGCCGGAGGACGCGAAGGACGCGATGCTCGGGCAGATCGCATTGGGCCGGTTCGGCGAGCCGGCCGACATCGCTCGCGCGGTGGCGTTCCTGGCCGGCCCGTCGGCGGCCTACATCACCGGCGAAACGCTGCACGTCAACGGCGGCATGTACATGGCCTGAGCCCGGGGCGCAACCCGGTCGACCGCCACAGGCATTTCTGCGACACCGGGGCTTTTGCGGCTACTCGCAAAGCCCTCGATTCCACTACACTATTCCATCGAATATCCCGTCCGGGAGGAGTGAACCAATGAGCAGCATCGAAGAGCGCGTCAAGAAGATCGTGATTGAACAGCTGGGCGTGAAAGAAGAAGACGTCACCAACAATGCCTCGTTCGTCGACGATCTGGGTGCCGATTCTCTCGACACCGTCGAGCTGGTGATGGCGCTGGAAGAAGAGTTCGAGTGCGAGATCCCGGATGAGGAAGCCGAGAAGATCACCTCGGTGCAGCAGGCGATCGACTACGTCAAGGCTCACGTCAAGGCGTAATCCGCTTGCGGTACGGTCACGGCGGCGCGGAGCATTCCGATGCCGCCGGGCCGGTATCCAGCCATGGACCCGGGGCCGCATCGTGCGGCCCTGCGTCTTTCACAATCCGTATCGTCCGTCGTACATCTTCAGGCGCGGGCCGGTCGACAATCCGGTCGCGTTCGCAAGCGGAGCCCTCCATGTCCAATCGTCCGGCCTCCTTCAACCGACGCGTGGTCGTCACCGGCCTCGGCCTCGTCTCGCCACTCGGCAACGACCTCGCCAGCAGCTGGGACGGCATCGTCAACGGCCGCTCGGGCATCGGCCCGATCACCCATTTCGACGCCACCAATTTCGTCACCCGGATTGCCGGTGAGATCCGCGACTTCGACGTCACCAAATGGGTGCCGGCGAAAGACGCGAAGAAGATGGACAGCTTCATCCACTACGGCGTCGGCGCCTCGCTGATGGCGATCGAGGATGCCGGGCTGGAGATCGACGACGGCAATGCCGAACGCATCGGTGCGCTGATCGGCTCGGGCATCGGCGGCATCCTCGGCATCGAGGAGCAGACCGCCAAGTACCTCGAAGGCGGCCCGCGCAAGATCTCGCCGTTCTACGTACCCAGCACCATCATCAACATGCTGCCCGGCCAGGTCTCGCTGCTGACCGGCATCAAGGGTCCCAACTTTTCCGCGGTGTCGGCCTGCGCCACCTCCAACCATTCGATCGGCATGGCGATGCGGATGATCCAGTACGGCGACGCCGACGTGATGCTGGCCGGCGGCGCCGAGCGCGGCTCCTCGCCCACCTCGGTCGGCGGTTTCTGCTCGATGAAGGCGATGTCGACCCGCAATGACGACCCGACCGCGGCCTCGCGTCCCTGGGATAAGGGCCGCGATGGCTTCGTCCTCGGCGACGGCGCCGGCGTGCTGGTGCTGGAAGAGTACGAACACGCCAAGGCCCGCGGCGCGCGCATCTACTGCGAGCTGGCCGGCTTCGGCGCGACCTCCGATGCGTTCCACATGACCGCGCCCAGCGAGAACGGCGAAGGCCCGGCGCGCTGCATGGCAATGGCGTTCAAAGATGCCGGGATCAACGTGGACGAGATCGGCTACCTCAACGCCCACGGCACCTCGACGCCGCTGGGCGACCTGGCCGAAACCCTGGCGATCAAGCGCGCGCTTGGCGACCACGCCTACAAGACCATGGTCAGCTCGACCAAGTCGATGACCGGCCACCTGCTCGGCGCGGCCGGCGGCGCCGAGGCGATCTTCTCGGTGCTGGCGCTGCATGAAGGCATCATCCCGCCGACGATCAACCTCGACGAGCCGGGCGAGGGCTGCGACCTCGACTACGTGCCCAACACCGCGCGCGAAGCGAAGGTCGATGTCGCGGTTTCGAACGGTTTCGGCTTCGGCGGCACCAATGGCACCCTGGTGTTCAAGCGGATCTGACCGCCGCGGCAGCGATGGCAACGCGGTGAACCGATGCTGCTGACCCGCGCACTGCCGCCGGGCGTCGACCTGCTGGACATCCACCGGCAAGCGCCGACGCGCTATCCGTTGCTGCTGGAGTCCAGCGCCGCCGGCACCGCTCAGGGCCGCTGGGACCTGCTGCTGATGGCCGATGGCGGCTCGTTGCGGCTCGACCCCGATGGCGTGACCCGCGACCAGGACGACCGCGAACACGCCGGCGACTTCCTGCGCGCGCTCGACGCGGCCTGGCTGGCGTCACGCACCGCCCGCGACGAGCCGCGCTGGCCGTTCCGCGGTGGCTGGGCCCTGTTGCTCGGCTACGAGCTGGCCGCCCAGGTCGAACCGGTATTGCAACTGCCGCCGGCGCCGGGCGAACTGCCGGTGGCGCTGGCCCTGCGCTGCCCGGCCGCGATCCTGCGCGACCACGTCAGCGGCGAGTGCATCGCCGTGGCCGAGCGCGACCGCGAGGACTTGCTGGACACCATCGAGGCCGATGCCGGGTGCGCGGGCGATATCGCCCCGTTGCCCGCCTGGCAAGCGCCGGCCAGCCTCGAAGAAGACGCACCGGACCGCTACACCGATGGCGTCACCCGCGTGCTCGATTACCTTGCCGCCGGCGACGTGTTCCAGGCCAACCTGTCGCGCGGCTGGCGCGCTCGCTTCGACGCGCCGCTGCAGCCGGCCGCGCTGTTCCGGCGTCTACGCGAGAACAACCCGGCGCCGTTCGCCGGCCTGTTCGCCGGCATCGCCGCCGGGGCCGGTTGGGCCGTGGTCAGCGCCTCGCCGGAGCGGCTGGTGTCGGTTCGCGGCGACGTGGTCGAAACCCGGCCGATCGCCGGTACCCGCCCGCGCACGCCCGGCGACGACGACAGCGCTCGCATCAGCGAACTGGTCGGCCATCCCAAGGAACGCGCCGAGCACGTGATGCTGATCGACCTGGAGCGCAACGACCTCGGTCGTGTCTGCACGCCCGGCAGTGTCGAAGTCGACGAACTGATGACGGTCGAAAGCTACGCCCATGTCCACCACATCGTCAGCAACGTGCGCGGGCGCTTGCGTGAAGACGTCACGCCCGGTGAGGTGATCCGCGCGACCTTCCCCGGCGGCACCATCACCGGCTGCCCGAAGGTGCGTTGCATGCAGATCATCGCCGAGTTGGAGGGTGAGGGCCGTGGCGCCTACACCGGCGCGATCGGCTGGCTCAACCGCGATGGCGACCTCGACCTCAACATCCTGATCCGCAGTGCCGAGGTCGAGCGCAGCGCGTCCAGTGGCAGTGAGCTGCGCTTCCGCACCGGCGCCGGCATCGTCGCCGACTCCGATCCGCAGCGTGAACTCGACGAGACCCGGGCCAAGGCGCGCGGAATGTTGCGCGCGCTCAGCGTAGCCGATACCGATACGCACGACCATGGCGCCGAGTAGCGAGAACGAATCCGTACCCCAGCCGTCGAGCGCGAAGGGAATGGCTTGGGGGTCGCGGATATTCATCGGTGATCGCCTCAT
Source organism: Lysobacter sp. (assembly GCA_050737695.1). Classification (GTDB taxonomy): domain Bacteria; phylum Pseudomonadota; class Gammaproteobacteria; order Xanthomonadales; family Xanthomonadaceae; genus Novilysobacter. Next base: position 71,650 of record JBOHYB010000005.1, read on the forward strand.
GCCGGCGATTGCCTCCGACGACCGCGCGCTCGCCTATGGCGACGGCTTGTTCGAAACCATGCGGGTCCACCAGGGTGAGGTGCCATGGTGGGATGCGCATTGGTCGCGGCTCGAACGCGGCGCCACCCGTCTGCAACTGCCGTTGCCGCGGCAGGCGCGGGTGCGCAGCGAAGCCGGGCAGTTGCTCGACGGTCGCGACGGCGTGCTCAAACTGCAACTCAGCCGAGGAAGCGGCGGGCGCGGCTATGCGCCACCGCCGATGTCCGAGCCGACCTGGATCCTGTCGCACCATCCGCTGCCACCGTCGCCACCCGCTGTCGGGCTGGTCCTGCGCTGGTGCGACACACGTCTCGCGCTGCAGCCGGCGCTCGCCGGCATCAAGCATTGCAACCGGCTCGAACAGGTACTGGCCCGCGCCGAATGGCAGGCTCCCGGAACCGCCGCCAACGACGCCGACGAAGGGCTGATGCGCAGCACCGACGGCGACGTGGTTTCCGCGACCGCCGCCAACCTGTTCGTGCTGCATGGCGAGCGCTGGCGGACACCGCCGGTCGACCGTTGCGGCGTCGCCGGCGTGTGCCGGCAACGGTTGCTCGAACGTTTCGCGATCGAACAGGCGCGCCTGTCGGTGGCCGATGTCGAAACTGCCGATGCGGTAGTCCTGACCAACGCCGTGCGCGGTATCCTGCCGGTCGCGCGGTTGGGCCGGCGATACTGGGCAGCGCATCCGCGCGTGGCCGAATGGCAGCGATGCCTGGCCAAGGCTCACCCGGCGTTCGCCGGGCTCGGCGCCGACCCATCGAACCCACCGGAGATGCCGTGACCCGCACCCGCAAATCCCGTTTCGGCGCGTTGTTCCTGCTGCTGTTGATCGCTGCTGCCGCGGCGGCTGGCTTCTGGGCATGGCAGCGCTACAGCGCGTTTGCCGACACCCCGCTCGCCGGGCTGGAGGAGGGCGACAGCGTGGTGATCGCGTCGGGCGACTCGCTGGCCGCGGTGGTCGGCAAGCTGCGCGAGGCCGGCGTGCGCGAGGGCGAGGATGTCGAATGGCGGCTGCTGGCGCGGGAACTGGGCGCGGCAGCGAACCTGCACGTGGGCGAGTACGCACTCGACCCCGGCACCACCCCGCGCGAACTGCTGGTGGCGATGCGCGCCGGCGACATCATCCAGCACCGCTTCACCATCGTCGAAGGCTGGAACATCCGCGAGTTGCGCGCCGCGCTGGACGATGCCGAGCCGTTGCTGCACGAGTCGACCGGACTCGACGCCGCGGAATTGATGGCGGCGCTCGGCCACGCCGGCGAACATCCGGAGGGGCGCTTCCTTCCGGAGACCTATATGTACGGCCGCGGCGACAGCGATCTCGACCTGCTGCGCCGCGCCTACGCCGCCACCGAGAAGGCGCTCGCCGCCGCGTGGCAGCAGCGCGACCCCGACAGTCCGCTTGAAACCCCGTACGACATGCTGATCCTGGCCTCGATCGTCGAGAAGGAAACCGGCATCGCCGAGGAGCGTCCGCAGATTGCCGGGCTGTTCGAACGACGCCTCGACATCGGCATGCGGCTGCAGACCGATCCGACCGTGATCTACGGCATCGGCGAGGCTTACGACGGCAATATCCGCCGCCGCCATCTGACCACCGACACGCCGTACAACACCTACACCCGCGTCGGCCTGCCGCCGACGCCGATCGCGATGGCCGGGGTCGATGCGCTCAACGCGGTCGCCAATCCCGCGCCGGGCACGGCGCTGTACTTCGTCGCGATCGGCGACGGCAGCGGCCGCCACCTGTTCGCCGATTCGCTGGCCGAGCACCAGGCCAACGTGCGCAAGTACCTCAAGAACTATCGGCAAAATCGACGGGGCGACGCCGAGTGAGCTTGCAGCTGCAACCCCGGCTGGTGACCCTGGAAGGCGGCGAGGGCGCCGGCAAGTCGACGGTGCTGGCGGCCCTGCGCGATGCCCTGCTGACTGCGGGTGACGACGTCGTGTGCACGCGCGAGCCCGGCGGCACGCCGCTGGCGGAACAGATCCGCGGCTTGCTGCTCGACACCCACCACGAACCCCCAGCGTCGGAAACCGAATTGCTGCTGATGTTCGCCGCCCGCGCCCAGCACGTGCGCGAGACGATCCTGCCGGCACTGCGCCGCGGCGCCTGGGTGATCAGCGACCGCTTCACCGATGCCAGCTACGCCTACCAGGGCGCGGCGCGTGGCGGCGATGTCGAGTTCATTGCCCAACTGGAACAACGCGTGGTCGGTATCAGTCCGGGCCTGACCCTGTTGCTCGACGTTCCGGTCGAGATCGGCCTCCGGCGCGCCCGCGGCCGCGGCGATGCCGACCGGATCGAGGCCGAGGCCGACGACTTCTTCGAACGCGTCCGCGCCGGCTACCGCGCCCGTGCCACGGCCGAGCCGGAACGCTTCCGGGTGATCGACGCCAGCCAGCCGGCGGCGGTGGTCGCCGCGCAGGCAGTGACGCAGTTGCACGCGCACCGGGAAGCGCTGCGATGAGTACGTTCGCGCCGTGGCAGCAGCACATCTACGAGCAGGCCGCGGTGGCGATCGACGGAGGTCGTCTCGGCCATGGCCTGCTGTTCTGCGGCCCGGCCCGGCTTGGCAAGCGCGCGGTTGCCGAACGGCTGGCGCAGCGCCTGCTGTGCCAGCAGCGGACCGCCGACGGCGAACCATGCGGAAACTGCCGCAGCTGCCGCCTGTTCGCGGTGCGCTCGCAGACCGACCCGGTTGAGTTGCGCCCGGATGGATCGCTGGCCCATCCCGGCGGCCATACCGGGCACCCGGACTTCATCCAGATCGGTTACGGCATCAACCTCAAGGCCAAGCCGCCGAAGTCGCGCAGCGAAATCGTGATCGAGCAGGTGCGCAAGCTCTCGGAACAGATGGCGCTGACCCCGCAGTACGGCGAGGTCAAGATCGCGATCATCGAACCGGCCGATGCGATCAACCACGCCGCTGCCAACGCGCTGCTGAAGACCCTGGAAGAGCCGGTCCAGGGCCGCTACCTGTGGCTGGTCAGCGCCCAGCCGAGCCGGCTGCCGGCGACCATCCGCAGCCGCTGCCAGAACCTCGAGTTCCGCTTGCCGCCGCGTGCGCAAGCGTTGGCGTGGCTGCAGCGACAGGGCCACGCCGGGGCCGAGGCGAACGAGGCGCTGGACGCCGCGCGCGGTCATCCCGGCCTCGCCCACGGCTGGCTGCAGGATGGCGGGCTGGCGTTGCGGCGCGAGGTCGCGGCCGACCTGGACGGACTGGCCAGGGGACGGCTGGCCGTGGTGGAGACCGCCCAGCGCTGGGTCGCGGATGATCTGTCCGAGCAGCGCCTGCGCTTTGCCGCCGACCTGGCGGTGGCGGAGGCCGCCAATGGCTTGACCGACCCGCTGCGCGCGCGCAGTCTGGCCACATGGTTCGACCGCGCCAACCGCGCCCGCGAGTTGCTGCGCAGCACGGTGCGCGCCGATCTGGTCGTGGTGGAATTGTTGATGGCCTGGCGCGCGGGTGAAGCGCGCCGGATGGCGGGACGCAGCGAATGAGGCAGGAATCGATGCAGCAATCACTCCGGGACATACCCCAGGACGCATTTCAGGACACCCAGGCATGAACGCAGGCGGCGCGCGACAAGGCATCCTGTCACTGGCGGTGAAGGACAAGGCGTCGCTGTACAACGCCTACATGCCGTACCTGAAACACGGCGGCATCTTCGTGCCGACGCCCAAGCGCTACTTCCTTGGCGACGAGGTATTCCTGCTGCTGACCCTGCCCGAATCCAGCGAGCGATTGCCGGTCGCGGCCAAGGTCGTCTGGGTAACCCCCGCCGGCGCCCAGGGCAACCGCCCGGCCGGGATCGGCGTGCAGTTCAGCGACGGTGCCGAGGGCGAGAACGTCAAGGGCAAGATCGAGGCGCTGCTGGCCGGCACGCTCGGCTCGGAGCGTGCGACGCACACGATGTAGCGGATCGGCCGGGATACCCGTCGGTGCGGGGCGATGCCCGCACGCGACGTACGTAACCGACCGGCGATTGCGCAGGCTCCTTGTAGGAGCGGCTTCAGCCGCGATCTGGAGTCGGTTGAGCGGCCGATTGTCCGATCGCGGCTGAAGCCGCTCCTACAAAAGCACGTGGCCGCACGAAGGCACGAGTGTCAGATCAGCGCAGCGTGGCGGAATCCCAGCCCGGGCGCGGTGCAAACCGCTCGCCATGCCGCGCCTGCAACTGCTTCAGCCGCTCCAGAAGCCCATCGGCACCAGCCTCGCGGATGTACTGGATCGGACCCCCGCGGAACGGCGCGAAACCGGTGCCGAAGATCACCCCGGCGTCTAGCAGGTCGGCATCGGCGACCACGCCGTCGTGCAGGCAGGCTACCGCCTCGTTGAGCAGCGGCAGGATCAGGCGGTCCTCGAGATCGGCTGGGGCCTGGTAGTTCTCCGGCAGTTCCGGCTTGACCGGCTTGCCGTCCTCCCACTTGTACAGGCCCTGGCCATCCTTCTTGCCGCGCTTGCCCGGCTCGGCCCCGCTCCCACCGGCTCGCTCCGCCAGCGCCAGCGCCGGCGGCACGGCCAGACCGAGGAACGGCGACAGCTCGGCGCCGACGCCGGCGGCGACATCCAGCCCCACCGTGTCGACCAGCTCGATCGGCCCCATCGGCATGCCGAACTTGACCGCGGCCTTGTCGATCGCCTTGCCCGGAATGCCTTCCGAATATGCGGTCACCGCCTCCAGCATGTACGGAAACAGCACCCGGTTGACCAGGAATCCCGGGGTGCCGGCGACCGGCACCGGCAGCTTGCCGAGCGCCTTGCAGAACGACGCGAGGCGCTGCCGGGTCTCGTCCGCCAGTGCGTCGTGCTGGACGATCTCGACCAGCGGCATCAGCGCCACCGGGTTGAAGTAGTGCAACCCGGCGAACTGCGCCGGGCGCCGGATGTCGTCGCGCAGTTCGACCAGCGGGATCGACGAGGTGTTGCTGGTCAGCAGCGCGTCGGCCTTCATCCGCGGCTCGACGTCCGCGTACAGCTCGCGCTTGGCCTCGGCCTGCTCGATGATCGCCTCGATCACCAGATCGGCATTCGCCGCGCCGTCGCCGGCCAGGTCGCCCTTGAGCCGCGCCGCGACCGCCGGCCGCTTGCTCTCGTCCTTGACCTTCTTGGCGAACAACTCGCCGGCGCGCTCCACCGCCTTGTCGATGAAGCGCTGCTCGCGGTCGTTGAGGGTGACCTCGAAGCCCTTGTACGCCGACCACGCCGCGATGTCGCCGCCCATCACCCCGGCGCCGATCACGTGCACATGGGTGATGCCGTGATCCTTGCCACCGACCGCCTTCAGCCGCTCCTGCAGGAAGAACACCCGGATCAGGTTGCGCGCGGTCGGGGTCGAGGCCAGCTTGGCGACCGACTTGCGCTCGGCCGCGAGCTTGCGCTCGATGCCGCCACCGGTGTTCTTCCAGGTATTCACCAGCGCGTACGGCGCCGGGTAGTGCTCCTTGCGGGCCTTGCGCGCGACCTGCTTGAGCAGCATCGGCGCGATCAATTGCCGCGCCGGCCAGGTGTTGGTCAGCCAGCCGAGGAAGCGCTGCTTGAACGGCCGTTTGCGCCCCTTCAAGGCCAGCGAGGCGGCGCTGTCGACCAACACTGTCTTGTCGACGGTCTTGTCGACCAGCCCATTCGCACGCGCCGCCGAGGCCGACAGGGTGCGTCCGGTCAGCATCATGTCGAACGCCGCCGGCGCGCCAATCAGTTTCGGCAAGCGCACGCTACCGCCCCAGCCCGGATAGATGCCGAGCTTGACCTCCGGAAGTCCAATGCGGGTCGAGCCGTCCTTGCTGGCGACGCGGTAGTCGCAGGCCAGCGCCAGTTCGGTGCCGCCGCCCATGCAGAAGCCGTGGATCGCCGCGGCGGTCGGGCAGGGCAGTTGTGCGAGGCGCTGGAACACCTGCTGGCCGCGCTTGAGCGCGCCGGCGACATTGCCCTGTTCGTCGAAGCCCTGGAACTCCTTGATGTCGGCGCCAGCGATGAAACCGCTGTCCTTGGCCGAACGGAATACCACGGCCTTCGGGGGGTCGATCGCGATCCGCTCGAGCAGGCTGTCGAGCTCGATCAGCACGTCCTGCGACAGCGCATTGACCGACTCGCCGGCGCGGTCGAGCGAGAGCACGAGAACCTCATCGGCACGTTTTTCCACGTGCCAGTGCTGGACCCGAAGCCCGTCAAAGCTCGGCAGTCCGATATCGTGCGAGGCCATTCAGCACCATCCGTTCAGGTATGGAATAGGTCGCTATCATCCCGAGGTTGTCCGATCGGCGTCAAATGCGGATGGCGCCATGCCTCATGGCAGTTGCGGACCGGCGGCCGCGCCCCAATCGTTGATTGGGTGAACTTTTCCCCGACAGGGTTGTCCCATTGTTCGGCCACGGCCGAGCTGACAGGAGTGCCGGCGCGCGGTATGGCCGAGAATGATTTGCAACTGGAGTCAAACCAGGAGTTGGACCAGCAGCTGGTGAGGCGTGTCCAGCGTGGCGACAGCACTGCGTTCGATGCGCTGGTGCGCAAGTACCAGCATCGCATCGTCGGGCTGATCGGGCGCTACATTTCCGACTGGAGCGAATGTCAGGACGTCGCCCAGGACACGTTCATCCGCGCCTACCGCGCGCTGCCGAACTTCCGCGGCGACTCGCAGTTCTACACATGGTTGCACCGGATCGCCGTGAACACCGCCAAGAACCATCTCGTCGCGCAGAACCGTCGGCCACCGACCGATGACATCGAGGTGGGCGATGCCGAGCAGTTCGACGTCGGCATCCGCCTGCGCGACACCGACACCCCCGAGCGCGAACTGATGCGCCAGCAGGTGGAACAAACGGTGATGCGCGTGGTCGAAGGATTGCCCGAGGACCTGCGCGTGGCGATCAGCCTGCGCGAGGTCGACGGCCTGAGTTACGACGAGATCGCGCAAAGGATGGGTTGCCCGATCGGCACCGTGCGTTCGCGGATCTTCCGCGCCCGCGATGCCATCGACGCCGAACTGCGGCCCTTGCTCGACCATGACGACCGCCGGGAACGGAGTAATTGATGTCGACCACCCCACATCACGATGCCGATCGCGAAACCCTCAGCGCGCTGTTCGACGGCGAGCTGGACGGCGATGCCGCGCGCTTTGCGGTGAAGCGGCTCGACCACGACCCGCAATGGCGCGACGCCTGCGGCCGCTGGCAGTTGGCCGGCGATGCGCTGCGGGGGCACGCTACCGCAGTGGCGCCAACCGGGTTTGCCGACCGGGTCAGCGTCGCTTTAGCCGATGAGGGCGCCGCCGCGATGTCGACGATCGGGGCCACTGCCGCCCGAGCGGCAACTCCGATGCGCCGCAGTTGGATCGGAGGCGCGGCGCTGGCCGCGTCGGTAGCGCTCGCAGCGTTATTCGTGACCCGACCGTTTTCGCCGGAGGTCATCCCGACTTCGCGGGTACCGCAGGTGGTCACCGGTGCCCAGCCCGCGGCGTCGGTGACCGACGCTGCCAGTACGATCGCCGCCGCGGCCCCCGCTGCGCCGTTGCAGGACGCGCCGCTGCCGGCACTGCCGGCCGCCGAAACCGGTCTTGCCGCCGCCACCTTGGCGGTAGCCGATGTTTCGCGTCGCGCCGGCGAGCGTCGCTCGCGCGAGCGGGGCCAAGGCACCGCCCCGGATTCCGTGCCACCGCGGGAGACGAGTGCCGTGACGTCGGCCACCGTGATCGCCAGCGTCGCCGATGCCGCGACACCGACGCCGACGATCGAGTCCGCAACGCCCCATCCATTCCTGCCGCCGGGCGAAATCGTCGCGCGGCCCTGGCCGCGTGCGGCGCTGCCGGACTACCCGACCGGCAACGCGTTCAACGTCAGCTTCGACAGTCGCGCGGGTTACGCGGGTGTCCAGGGGGCTTCGCCCGGCGCGTCGTCGTTCTACCCGTTTGAACCGCGAATGCTGGAGGCGGAGCCATTGGCGGATCCGGCGGCGGACGAGCGGGTACCGGATGCGCGTGATTGGCCGCAACGCTAGCCCGCCCGTTTTCGGTGCCGTCATGACGGCATCGCCACACTGTTCATTTGCAACCCCGAGGCCGATTCCATGAACCGACCGCTCCATGCCATTGCCGTGCTCGGCATCCTTGCCGCCTCGCTGCCGGTGGCCTGTACCGCTCAGCAGGCGCCAACCACCGCGTCCGCCGCGCAGGCGGTGACGCCGCCGGTCGCGGCCCCGCTGGTCACCGGCTTGCCCGACTTCACCCAGCTGGCCAAGCGGGTCGGACCCGCGGTGGTCAACATCAGCGCCGAGATGGCGCCGCCGGAGCGCGGCGCGAACGGCCAGGTGCCACCGGGCCTGGAAGACTTCCTGCGCCAGTTCGGTATGCCGATGCCGAACATGCCTGACGGCCCGCGCGGTGGTGGTACCTCGCTCGGCAGCGGCTTCGTGATTTCCGACGACGGTTATGTGCTGACCAACTATCACGTCATCGAAGGCGCCGACGAGGTCACCGTGACCCTGTCCGACCGTCGCGAATTCAAGGCCGAGGTGATCGGCAGCGACGAGCAGTACGACATCGCCCTGCTCAAGATCGATGCCGACAACCTGCGCTGGCTGCGCGCCGGCAAGTCCGCGTCGCTGCAGCCCGGCCAGTGGGTGGTCGCGATCGGCTCGCCGTTCGGGCTCGATCATTCCGTCACTGCTGGTATCGTCAGCGCGGTCGGCCGTTCCAATCCGTACGCCGGGCAGCAGTACGTGCCGTTCATCCAGACCGACGTCGCGATCAACCGCGGCAACTCGGGCGGACCATTGCTCAATACCTCCGGCGAGGTGGTCGGGATCAACTCGCAGATATTCAGCAACTCCGGCGGCTACATGGGCGTGAGCTTCGCGATCCCGATCGACCTGGCGATGAACGCGGTCTCGCAGATCAAGGAGACCGGCGAGGTCCGCCGCGGCATGCTCGGGGTCAACATCCAGTCGGTGACCCCCGATGTCGCCCGCGCGATCGGGCTGCCCGACAGCCGCGGTGCGATGGTGTCCAACGTCCAGCCGGGCAGCGCCGCCGACAAGGCCGGGATCGAGCGCATGGATGTGATCCGCGCGTTCAACGGCAGCCGGATCGGCGACTTCACCGACCTGCCGCCGGTGGTCGGTGCGGTGGCGCCGGGCAGCGAGGCCGAGGTCGAGGTGTTCCGTGGTGGCAAGACCCTGCAGCTGGACCTGGTGGTCGGGGCGCAGAGCGCCATGGGGGCGCCTGTGGGTCCGGGCGACCCGGGACCGGCATCCTCCTCGGCGGAGCCCGCGGGCGCCAATGCGCTGGGACTGGCCGCCCGCGAGCTCGACCCGGGATTGCGCCAGCGCCTGGGTGTCGAGGGCGGCGAAGGCGTACTGCTGGCCGAGGTCGACCCGGCGGCCGCCCGCGAAAGCGGCTTGCGTTCGGGTGACGTGGTACTCGCGGTCGGCCGCGAGAGCGTCGGCAGCGTGGCCGACTTCAATCGCGAGCTGGCCGGTGTCGAGCCTGGCGAAACGGTGATGTTGTTGATCCAGCGGGGCGGTGCGACCCAGTTCGTGGCGGTGACCGCGGCCGAAGGCTGAGTTTCGCGGCATTCTGGAAACAAGCGTCGGCCCGGCCTTGCGGCGGGGCCGGCGCGCCGCGGTATGCGATAATCGCCCGTTAACTTTCCCGGCCCCCGAGCCCGTTGCCGCCCCCATGCAGCTGATCCGCAATTTCTCCATCATCGCCCACGTCGACCACGGCAAGTCGACACTGGCCGACCGCATCATCCACTTGTGCGGTGGCCTGACCTCGCGAGAAATGGAAGCGCAGGTGCTCGACACCAACCCGATCGAGCGCGAGCGCGGTATCACCATCAAGTCGCAGTCGGTGTCGCTGCCGTATACCGCGCGCGACGGCAAGACCTACCAGCTCAACTTCATCGACACCCCCGGCCACGTCGACTTCAGCTACGAGGTCAGCCGCTCGCTGGCCGCCTGCGAAGGCGCGCTGCTGGTGGTCGACGCCGCCCAGGGCGTCGAGGCGCAGTCGGTCGCCAACTGCTACACCGCGGTCGAGCAGGGCCTGGAAGTGGTGCCGGTGCTCAACAAGATCGACCTGCCGACCGCCGACATCGATCGCGCCAAGGCCGAGATCGAGGCGGTGATCGGCATCGACGCCAGCGACGCGGTCGCGATCAGCGCCAAGACCGGGCTCAACATCGAGGAAGTGCTGGAGGCGATCGTCGCCCGGATCCCGCCACCGCAGCCGCGCGACATCGACAAGCTGCAGGCGCTGATCATCGACTCGTGGTTCGACAACTACCTCGGCGTGGTCAGCCTGGTGCGCGTGATGCAGGGCGAGATCACCCCGGGCAGCAAGATCCTGGTGATGTCGACCGGGCGCACCCACCTGGTCGACAAGGTCGGCGTGTTCACTCCCAAGCGCAAGGAACTGGCCCGCCTTGGCGCCGGTGAAGTGGGCTGGATCAACGCCAGCATCAAGGACGTCCATGGCGCGCCGGTCGGCGACACTCTGACCCTCGCCAGCGATCCGGCTGCAAAACCATTGCCGGGGTTTCAGGAAATGCAGCCGCGCGTGTTCGCCGGCCTGTTCCCGGTCGACGCCGAAGATTTTCCCGATTTGCGCGAGGCGCTCGACAAGCTGCGCCTCAACGACGCCGCGCTGCGTTTCGAGCCGGAGTCGTCGGAGGCGATGGGTTTCGGTTTCCGCTGCGGCTTCCTCGGCATGCTGCACATGGAGATCGTGCAGGAGCGGCTGGAGCGTGAGTACGACCTCAACCTGATCAGCACCGCGCCGACGGTGATCTACGAGGTGCTCAAGACCGACGGCACGATCATGCCGCTGGACAATCCGTCCAAGTTGCCGCAAACCAACCTGGTCGAGGAGATCCGCGAGCCGATCATCCGCGCCAACATCCTCACGCCACCCGATTACGTCGGCAACTGCATCACCCTGTGCGAGGAAAAGCGCGGCAGCCAGATCGGCATCACCTACATGGGCCAGCAGGTGCAGATCAGCTACGAGCTGCCGATGGCCGAGGTGGTGCTGGACTTCTTCGACAGGCTCAAGTCGGTGTCACGCGGTTATGCCTCGCTGGACTACCACTTCATCCGCTTCCAGGAAGGTCCGTTCGTGCGCGTCGACACCCTGATCAACGGCGACAAGGTCGACGCGCTGAGCATCATCACCCACCGCGCCCACGCCGATCGCCGCGGCCGCGAGATCGCCGAGAAGATGCGCGAGCTGATCCCGCGGCAGATGTTCGATGTCGCCATCCAGGCCGCGGTCGGTTCGCAGATCATCGCCCGCAGCACGGTCAAGGCAATGCGCAAGAACGTGCTGGCCAAGTGCTACGGTGGCGACATTTCGCGCAAGAAGAAGCTGCTCGAAAAGCAGAAGGCCGGCAAGAAGCGGATGAAGCAGGTCGGCAGCGTCGAGATTCCGCAGGAAGCTTTCCTGGCGGTGCTGCAGATGGACAACAAGTAATGTCGCCAGCCGATCATAGGAGCAGGCATGCGTTGGTTTGAAATCGCCCTGGTGGTGCTTACCCTGGTCACCGGCCTGGTCTGGCTGCTCGACAAGCTGGTTCTGGCCAAGCATCGCGCCACCCATCAGGGCCTGCTCGACGATGATGCCGAGCCCTGGTACGTCGATTACTCCAAGGCGTTCTTCCCGGTGTTGCTGGCGGTGCTGATCCTGCGCAGCTTCATCGCCGAACCGTTCCGGATCCCGTCCAACTCGATGATGCCGACCCTGCTGACCGGCGACTTCATCCTGGTCAACAAGTTCGCCTACGGCCTGCGCTGGCCGATCATCAACAAGAAATTCGTCGACATCGGCGAGCCCGAGCGCGGCGACGTGGTGGTGTTCCATCCGCCACACCATCCCGAGCAGGACTGGATCAAGCGGGTGGTGGGGCTGCCGGGCGACCGCATCGGTTACTACGACAATCGCGTCCACATCAACGGCGAGCCGATTGAGTACGACTCGCTCGGTGTCTACCAGGGCCATGAGAGCGGCATCGGGATGAGCGGGGCGGAGGAACTGCGCGAGCAATTGCCGGGGCGGTCGCACCTGGTACTGGAGCGTACCGGCATGCCGTTCCGCGACCCGGGAGAGGGGGAGTGGGTGGTCCCGCCGGGGCACTATTTCGTGATGGGCGACAACCGCGACAACAGCGAGGACAGCCGATACTGGGGCTTCCTGCCGGAGCAGAACCTGCGCGGCAAGGCGTTCCTGATCTGGATGAACATCGATGGGGGCATCGATTTCTCCCGGATCGGGCAGAGTATCGAGTAGATTTCACCCGGGAACCGCCTGACGGCCATCCCGCAGCACTCATTCAGGACCAGTCATTCAGGGGAGTAATGGGATGAAACGTACGCAAGGGGGCATGACCCTTATCGGGTTCATCATCGTGCTGGCCGTGGTCGGCGTGTTTATCTACATGGGGATGAAAGTGATCCCGATGTATTCGGAGTATTACTCGGTCAAGCAGGCCCTGCAGGGGCTGGCCGGGGAACCGGGGATCGCCGACCAGAGCCCGGCCAGGATCAAGGACCTGTTTTTCCGCCGGCTGTACGTCAGCTACGCCGAGACGGTGAAGTCCGAGCACGTCAAGATCGTGCGTAAGGACGCCGGCTACCTTGTGACCGTGAAGTACGAAGTGCGCAAACCGCTGATCGCCAACCTCGACGTCGTCGGCAAGTTCGAGACCGAGAAGGAATTGCGCCGCGGCGGGGCGATCGACTGACCGGTGGCTGACCGTATCGGCCATACGTTCCTCCGGCCGGAGCTGCTGGCGCAGGCATTGACCCACCGCAGCGCCGGGGCACCGCACAACGAGCGGCTCGAGTTCCTCGGCGATGCGCTGATCAACCTGTTCGCGGCCGAGGCGCTGTACGTGCGTTGGCCGCGGGCCGACGAGGGCGCGTTGACCCGCGCTCGTGCCGAGCTCGTCCGTGAGTCGGCGCTGGCCCCGATCGGGCGGGCGCTGGAGCTGGGAGAACGCCTGACCCTCGGGCCGGGTGAAATGAAATCCGGCGGCCACCGCCGCGATTCGACCCTGGCCGACGCGGTCGAGGCCGTGGTTGCGGCGATCTATCTCGACGCCGGCTTCGAGGCCTGCCGCGCAGTGGTGCTGCCGTGGTTCACCGCCGCGATGGATGCACTGCCGCCGCCGCACAAGGTCGGGAAAGACGCCAAGACCCGTTTGCAGGAATGGCTGCAGGGCCGGCAGAAGCCGCTGCCGCTGTACGAACTGATCGCCGAGAGCGGCGAGGACCACGCCAAGACTTTCCGGGTCAGCTGCACGCTGGCCGCGCCGGCGCTGGTCACCGAGGGCGAAGGCAACTCGCGACGCAGCGCCGAACAGGCCGCCGCCGAGGCTGCGCTGGGCGCCATCGCGGCGTTGTAGGAGCGGTTTCAGCCGCGATCTGGAGCCGGTTCAATCGCGCCCACTCCCGATCGCGGCTGAAGCCGCTCCTACAAATGCCCCCGCCAAGCGCGGCAAAACCTACAATCCCCCCATGAACCCATCACACCGCAGCGGCCACGTCGCCGTCATCGGCCGGCCAAACGTCGGCAAGTCGACCCTGACCAACGCCCTCGTCGGCGCCAAGGTCAGCATCGTCTCTCCACGGCCGCAGACCACCCGTCACCGCCTGCTCGGCATCGCCACTTTCGCCGACGGCCAGTTGCTGCTGGTCGACACCCCCGGCCTGCACCGCGACCAGGGCAAGTCCACCGCGACCGCCATGCATCGCTGGATGAACCGGGCCGCCCGCGGGGCGCTCGAGGGCATCGACGCGGCCATGCTGGTGGTCCGCGCCGGCCAGTGGGACGAGGCCGACGACTTCGCCTACCAGGCCCTGCACCACGTCGGCGTGCCGGTGGTGCTGGTGGTCAACCAGGTCGACCGGCTGAAGGACAAGACCGCGTTGTTGCCGTACCTGGCCAAGATCACCGAAGGCCGCGAGTTCGCCGGCGTGCATCCGATCTCCGCGCTCAAGCGCAAGGGTCTGGAGGCATTGACCAAGGACGTGCTGGCGCTGCTGCCGGAGCAGCCCGCGTTGTATGCCGAGGACGAGATCACCGACAAGAGCCAGCGCTTCCTCGCCGGCGAATTGGTGCGCGAGCAGCTCATGCGCCAGCTCGGCGAGGAACTGCCGTACGCGACCACGGTGGAGATCGAGCGCTTCGTCGTCGACGGCGCGTTGTTGCGGATCGGCGCGGTGATCTGGGTCGAGCGCGACGGCCAGAAGTCGATCGTGATCGGCAAGGGCGGCGAGCGCCTGCGCGAGATCGGCACCAAGGCGCGGCAGCAGATGGAGCGGCTGTTCGACGCCAAGGTGTTCCTGGAGACCTGGGTGCGCGTGCGCGAGGGCTGGTCGGACGACGAAGCCGCGCTGCGTACGTTCGGTTATCACGACTAGATGGTCACGACTAGGCGCCGATGCGCCTGACCGGCGAGCCCGGCTTCGTCCTACACGGCCGCGCCTGGCGCGAGACCAGCTTGCTGGTCGAGGTGCTGAGCGCGAACCACGGACGCATCGGCCTGCTCGCGCGCGGCCTGCGCGGGCCGCGCAGCCAGCCGCTGCGGGCGGCGCTGCAGCCATTGCAGTCGATCCGCTTCGACGCCGTGCAGCGCGGCGAGCTGGCGCAGCTGCGCGCGGCCGAGGCGCTCGACGCCGCTCCGTGCCTGGTCGGCGAGGCGATGATGGCCGGCTTCTACCTCAACGAATTGACCCTGCGCCTGACCCCGCGGGACGACCCGCAACCGGACCTGTTCACCGCCTATGCGCGAACCCGTGAGCGCCTGCGTGCCGGCGAACCGCTGGCGTGGACGCTGCGCCGGTTCGAGCGCGACCTGCTGGACGCGCTGGGTCTGGGTTTCGAATGGAACGTCGATGGCGATGGCGAGCCGATCGACCCGGCCGCACGCTATCGGCTCGATCCCGAGCACGGCCCGCGCCGCTTGCTCAGCGACCGCGGCCGGGCCGATCGCGAGGGCGCCGCGACCGGTCGCGGCCTGCTCGACCTTGGCGCCGACCGGCAACCCGGCACCGCCGATCTACCGGGCTTGCGCCGGGCGATGCGCGGCGTACTCGCGCACCATCTGGGTCCGCGCGGACTGAAGTCGTGGGAGATGCTCGGCGGCTTGCCGAACTCGGCGCCTCCACAGTCGCCCTGATCGCCAAGACTAGTCCGGTTTGGCCGCAGCCGGTTGCGCCAGCAGGTCGCCCGCGGCGAGGTCGAAGTCGGCCAGTGCATCGGCGCCGTCGGGCCGCGACTGCAGGGCCTGCACCGCCACTGCCAGCCGCGCGGCGCCAACGAAACCGCAACTCGCCCGCAATTTGTGCAGCTCGGCGGACACCGCCTCGTGGCGGCTGTCGCGAGCCGAGGCGAGGATGCGTTCCCGCGTTTGCGGCAGTTCGGCGAGGAACAACTGGCGCAGGGTGTCAACGTGGCTGCGGTTGCCGTTGAGTGCGGCAATCGCGGCGTCGTCGTCCCACTGTGGCGGGCCATCGCCATCATCATCGGCCCGGTGGATCGGCAGCGCTGGCGCGTCGAGCCCCAGCGCGTGCCGCACCGCCGACTGGACAGCCGACGCCGGCAGCGGTTTGACCAGCACCTCGCGGAATCCGGCGGCGAGCAACGTTTCGCGCATCGCAGGCTCGTCCGAGGCTGTGTGGGCCAGGGCGGTGATGCCGGACTGCTTGCGGCTGGCCTGTCGGAGCAGTTCACAGGCATCGCCGTCGGGCAGATGGGCGTCGAACAGCCACAGGTCGTGGCGCCGGCTGCCGGCCAGTACCAGCGCGCCGGCAAGGCTGTCGACGGCATCGACCTCGGCCGGGATCGCGTGCAGTGCGGCGCCCAGGAACGCGCGGCTGGTCGGGTCGTCCTCGACCAGCAGGATGCGTGGCAGGTCGCTGGGCGAGGCGGGCGGTTCGGGCGTGGTTTTCATCGGCAGATGCGTCCGGGCTCGCTATGCTGCAGCGATGTCGCGCCCGATGTTACCCCTGCTGCTGTCATTCGCGCTGGCCGCCTGGCTGTGGGCTGGGATCGGCCAGGCCTGCGCCGCGCCGCGCACGGTGACGGTCAGCATCGACCGGGTGACCACCGCGGTCGCGACACTGCGCGATGTCCGGATCGGGCTGGAATGGCCCGAGGGCGCGTCACACGGCGAGTTGCGCCTGCGTGCGCGCCAGGTCGAGGCGCCGGAGCTTGGTTATCGTTTCCGCGATCTCGACTGGCGCTGCCCATTGCGGCGCGACGGCAATGGCGGGTGGCAGTGCGCCGGCGAATTGCGCAGCGGCGCCGAGCGCATGCGGCTGTCGGTGGCGCTGGGGATCGCGACGACGAAAGCCAGCCTCACCCGCGGCGCGAGCCGGGTCGAATTGCATCGCAATGCCGCCAGCCCCGATGCGATCCGGATCGACCTGACCCGGGTGCCCCTGGCGTGGACCCAGGCGTTGTTGTCGCAGGCCTGGGACAGCGGCCGCCTGACCGGTGGCACGCTCGACGCGGCGCTGACGGTGACCGCGGCCAGCAATCGGCCTTTGAAGATATCCGGTCCGTTGCAGCTGCGCGCGGCGTCGTTCGACACCCCCGACGGCACCGTCGCCGGTGCCAATCTCGGCGCCCGTCTCGACATCGACGCGCGTCTGGGCGAGGGCGACCGGTTCACCGTCGACGGGCAATTGCTCGGCGGTGAGGTGCTGTTCGGCACGACCTACGTGTCGCTGCAGGACCGGCCGGTCGATCTGCACCTTTCCGGGCTGCAGGACGGACAGGGCTGGCGACTGCCGCGCATCCGCTGGCAGGATCGCGACATCCTGACGGTCGAGGGCAGTGCCGCGCTTGGCCCGGCCGCCCAGCTGCAAACGCTCGACCTGCGCGCCCGCAGCCCCGATCTGACCCGGCTCGCGGACGCCTACCTAAGTGGCTGGCTCGGCCTGGCCGGTTTGGCGGAACTGGACATCGACGGCGCCGCCGACGCCACCGTGCGGATCAGCGGCGGCCAACTCGACGACGCCCTGCTGCGCCTGCACGACACCCGCGTCGACGATCCGCGCGGACGCTTCGGCTTCGACGGCATCGACGGCGACCTGCGGTTCTCGGCGACCACGTCGGAGTCCAGCGAACTGCGCTGGCGCGGCGGCGAGTTGTACGGGCTCGCGTATGGGCCGACCCGGTTGCCATTCCGCAGCGCCGACGGCGTCCTGCGGCTGAGCGAAGCGGTGGCATTGCCGCTGCTCGGCGGCGTCGCCCGCTTCGATCACCTGCAAATACGGCCACCCGGCGGCGACCAGTCGCTGGACGCGCGCTTTGGCCTGAGCCTGGAGCGCGTCGATGTCGCCCGCCTGTCCGAAGCGCTCGACTGGCCGGCGTTCACCGGCGAGCTCAGCGGCACGATTCCGGAGGCGCGTTACGCCGACGACCGGCTGCAGTTCGACGGCGGCCTGGCGATGCAACTGTTCGGCGGCGAGGTTGCGGTGACCTCGTTGTCGATGGAGCGCCCGTTCGGGGTACTGCCGACCTTGTCGGCCGACATTGCCTTCGACGACATCGGGCTGACCGCACTGACCGGCGCCTTCGACTTCGGCAGCATCAGCGGCAAGCTCGATGGCCGTATCGCCGACCTGCGCCTGGTCAACTGGCAACCGGTCGCGTTCGACGCGCAGCTGCGTACCGACCGCCATCGCGGCGTGCGCCAGCGGATCAGCCAGCGCGCCGTGCAGGACCTGACCAGTGTCGGCAACGCGTCGATCGTCAGCAGCCTGCAGTCGCAGTTGATCGGCTTCTTCGACGACTTCGGCTATTCGCAAATCGGCATCGCCTGCCGTTTGTCGGACGAGGTCTGCACGATGGACGGGCTCGGTTCAGCGGGCGAAGGCTTTATTATCGTCCAGGGGTCGGGCCTGCCGCGGTTGACCGTGGTCGGCTTCAACCGCCGCGTGGACTGGCCGACGCTGGTCGAGCGATTGGCCGCGGTCGGCACGGGCGACGTCAAGCCGGTGGTCGATTGACGGTCGGGGTTGACGGTTTGGGGTTCGAAATTTTCTACAGAGGGAGAAGTCAGATGCGTCGTTGGATGGGAATTCCGGTCTCCGCCGTGCTGGTCACGGCTTGCGTCACGATCAATGTTTACTTCCCGGCCGCGGAGGCGAGGGAGGCGGCCAGGCAGTTCGTCGACAAGGTGATCGGCGAGGAGCCGCAGCCGTCGGCGCCGGCCGAGAATGGCGACGGTGGCCCGAGCGCGATGTTGGAGCCGGTGTCGTGGCGCGAGCTGGCGTCGCGGGTGGACCTGTACGCGCTGGTCGGCATCGGCAGTGCGCATGCGCAGTCGCCCGATATCACGATCAAGACACCGGCGATCCAGGCGATCCAGGCGCGGATGGCGGGGCGGTTCGATTCCACCCTGCGCGCGGGTTTCGATGCCGGTGCGCTGGGGTTCGCCAGTGACGGCACGATCGTGGTGCGCGATGCGTCCAAGCTGGAGTTGCGGGATCGGGTGAAGATCCAGCAGGCGGTGGCCGAAGACAATCGCGATCGCAACGCGGTGTATCGCGAGGTGGCGGTGGCCAATGGGCACCCGGAGTGGGAGTCGCAGATCCGCCAGGTGTTCGCCAAGCAGTGGATCGCCAGTGCGCGCAGTGGCTGGTGGTACCAGAGCGGTGGTGGCTGGAAGCAGAAATAGCCGCGACAGCAACAGCTAACAGCTAACAGCTAACAGCGGGACGGGGCTCTCGGCTTCGGGCGGGAGCGCCGCCCTGTCCGGGCATTGCTACTCGGTTCGGGCGGCCATCCATGGCCGCACTCACCGCCGTGCGCCATCCATGGCGCACTCTCCGCAATACCCGGACAGGACGTCGCGTCGTGCGTGTAGGGCGCGGTGTTCTTGACTAGATCTTGGTGTCTTTACCCGGCGCAGCTGCGGGCGCGTTTGTAGGAGCGGCTTTAGCCGCGATCGGATAATTGCTCGCCCGCACCGACTCCAGGTCAGGGCTAAAGCCGCTCCTACCCGAAACTGGCCCAAAACCCGCTCGCCACCTCTGCGACAATACGCGGCCCTGAATCACCGCCTTTTGCCCGTGGCCCGAATCGACAAGACCCCCTTTGAAGCCGACATCAACGGCATGACCCACGATGGCCGCGGCGTCGCCCGTCGGGTGTCCAAGGAGCCGGGCGAAGCCGGCAAGGCGGTCTTCATCGCCGGCGCGTTGCCGGGTGAGCGGGTGATGGCGGTGCAGACTGGTCGTCACCGCAGCTTCGACGAGGCGCGCGCGGTCGAGGTGCTGCATGCCGCGTCGGAGCGGGTCGAGCCGCGCTGCGACCATTTCGGTGTTTGCGGCGGCTGCGCTCTGCAGCATTACGCCGAGGACAAGCAGATCCTCGCCAAGCAGCGCGTGCTGTTGGAGAACCTCGAGCGCATCGGCCACGTCACTCCAGAGCGAGTGCTGGAGCCGCTTACGGACGTGGCCTGGGGTTATCGCCGCAAGGGTCGTTTTTCGGTGCGCCGGGTCGAGAAGAAGGACAAGACCTTGGTCGGTTTTCGCGAAACCGATCCGCGTTTCGTCGCCGACATCGCGAGCTGTCGCACGGTGATCCCGCAGATCGGCGAAAAGGTCGAGGCGCTGGGCGCGCTGGTCGACGGGCTGGAGGCGCGCCGCGACATTCCGCAGATCGAATTCATTGCCGGCGACCCGACCGCCGAGTTCAGCGGCATCGCGTTGACCATCCGCCACCTCGCGCCGCTGTCGGAGGCAGACCGCTCCGCGCTGGTCGCGTTTGGCCAGCAGCACGGTTTTGCGATCTTCCTGCAGCCGGGCGGCCTCGACAGTGTGCACCCGTTGTGGCCGACGGAGCCGAAGCTGGCGTTCGCGCTGCCGCAGTGGAACCTCGAGTTCGTGTTCCGCCCGCTCGACTTCATCCAGGTCAACGCCGGCCTCAACGGCAAGATGATCGCCGACGCGATCGAGCTGCTCGACGCCGGCCCCGATGACCGCGTGCTCGACCTGTTCTGCGGCCTCGGCAACTTCACCCTGCCGCTGGCGCGCTCGGTGCTCGAGGTGGTCGGTGTCGAGGGCGAAGCCGGGCTGGTCCAGCGCGCGCGGGAGAATGCCGCCCACAACGGCATCGGCAACGCGCAGTTTCATGCCGCGGACCTGGCCAAAGATCTGAGCGGGCAGTCGTGGATGCGCGAGGGTTTCGACAAGTTGCTGCTCGACCCGCCGCGCTCGGGTGCCGACTTCGTGCTGGCGCACCTGCCATTGAAACAGTTCAAGCGGATCGTCTATGTCAGCTGCCACCCGGCGTCGCTGGCGCGCGATGCCGGCTACCTGGTCAACGAGAAGGGTTGGAAGCTGCGCGCGGCTGGAGTGATGGACATGTTCCCGCACACCGCGCACGTCGAGTCGATTGCGATGTTCGAGCCGCGCCGCGATTAGACTCACCTGCAACCTCGCCCGTCGCGCCGCAGCGCGCAGCGGAACCCCGGTAACGGGCTTTTCTTTTGTACGCAGCATGCCGATAGAAATCGAACGTAAATTCCTCGTCACCAGCGACGCCTGGCGCGCCGTCGTGCACAAGGTCGTGCCGATGGCACAGGGCTACCTCAACGACCTCGCCGCGATGAGCGTGGAGGATAGGGGCTGCGGCGCGATGAAGGCCTCGGTGCGCGTGCGCATCGCCGGTGACGAGGCGTTCTTGAACCTCAAGTCGCGCGAGCTCGGCCACACTCGGCAGGAGTTCGATTACCCGATCCCGGTCGTCGACGCCCGCGCGCTGTTGGCACTGAGCGTCGGCGGCCTGGTCGACAAGCGCCGGTACTACGTCGACTTCGAAGGTCACCTGTGGGAGATCGACGAGTTCCTCGGCGACAACGCCGGGCTGGTGGTCGCGGAGATCGAACTGGGCGCGGCCGACGAGGCGTTCGCCCGACCGGACTGGCTGGGCGCCGAAGTCACCGACGAGGCGCGCTATTACAACCTCGCGCTGGCCACGCGCCCGTTCTCGCAATGGGCCGCCAGCGAGCGCAGCTCCCCACAAGCGCATTTGTAGGAGCGACGTAAGTCGCGAACGGGAATCGGTTTCCAGCCAACTGCACGAGCGCGGAAAACACCAGCCCATTCCAACCGCGATCACGGGGCAGTGCTACCCAGCCGGCTGGTGATCGCGACTTACCGGCGGCAGCATGCTGCCGCCACTCCTACACCCGAGCCGACCAACTGCGCGACAATGCGGCTAAAGGCACCTCGTGCCTGACGACAGACCCAGGAGTCCCACAATGCTCGTGATCGGCGTCGCCGGTACAGAACTCACCGCGCAGGAGCGCGACTGGCTGCAGCATGACGGCTGCGCCGGCGTGATCCTGTTCACCCGCAACTTCGCCTCCAGGACGCAGGTCGCCGAACTGTCGCAGGCGATCCGCGAGGCCGCGCCACGGCCGCAACTGGTCTGCGTCGACCAGGAGGGCGGCCGGGTCCAGCGCTTCCGCGAGGGCTACAGCGCGTTGCCGCCGCTGGAAAGCTTCGGTCGCCAGTACGAGCAGGATCCGACCGCGGCGCTCAAGCTCGCCGAGGAGCATGCCTGGCTGATGGCCAGCGAGATCCGCGCCAGCGGCGTCGACCTCAGCTTCGCGCCGGTGGTCGACCTCGGTCGCGGCAACCGCGCGATCGGCAACCGCGCGTTCTCCGAGGCCCCGCAGGTGGTCGCCGAGTTCACCCGTGCCTACGTGCGGGGCATGCACGCGGCGGGAATGGCGGCGACGCTCAAGCACTTCCCCGGCCACGGTTCGGTGCTGGAAGACACCCATTTCGACGACGCGATCGACTCGCGTCCGCTGGAGGAAATCCGCGCGCTCGACCTGGTGCCGTTCGTCGCCGGGATCGAGGCCAAGGCCGACGCGGTGATGATGGCCCACGTGGTCTATCCCGAGGTCGCGCCGGAACCGGCCGGCTACTCGAAAGTCTGGATCGAGGACATCCTGCGCAAGCAAATGGGCTTCCGTGGCGTGGTGTTCAGCGACGACATCGGCATGGCCGCGGCGTTCTCCGCCGGCGGCATCAAGCAACGCGTCGACCTGCATCTGGATGCCGGTTGCGACGTGGTGCTGGTGTGCCATCCGGAGCTGGTCGAGGAGTCGCTGAAAGCCGTGGAGGGTCGCGTGCTCAACACGATGGCGCTGTCCGGGCTGATCGGCCGCGGCCCGATGGGCTGGGACGGCCTGCTGGCCGACAACCGCTACGGCGACAGTCGCGGCCGTCTGGAGGGCATGGCCTGATGCCGTCCCACGACTTGTCGCAGGCGCTCGCCAATGCCGAGGTGGTCCATGACCGCGCCACGATCGAGCAGGCGATCGTGGCAATGGCGAAGCAGGTGCACGACGACTATCGCGACAGCGTACCGGTCTATCTGACGGTCATGCATGGCGGCCTGCCGTTCGCCGCGCAACTGGCGATGGAAGCCGGTGCGCTTGGTCTCGACCTTGAGTTCGACTATCTGCATGCCAGTCGCTACCGCGGTGGGACCTCCGGCGGCGAGCTGGTCTGGAAACACCGTCCGGCTACCGCGTTGCAGGGCCGCCGGGTGCTGCTGGCCGACGACATCCTCGACGAAGGCCACACCATGGCCGCGATCACCGCCTGGTGCCGGGAGCAGGGTGCCAGCGACGTGCGCATCGCCGTGCTCGCGGTCAAGGTCCACGATCGCTGCGTGCCGGGCATGTGCGCGGACTATGTCGGCGTCGAGGTGCCGGACCGTTACGTGTTCGGCTATGGCATGGACTACCACGAGCAGGGACGCAACCTGCCGGCGATCTATGCGTTGAAGTGAACGTCGGAGTGTAGGAGCAACTGTCTTCTTCAAATCGGCTGCGGGACCCAAGGTGCGCCATCGCGGATCATGGCGTTCAGTCGTCCCAGGAAAGAGCGCATGCAGGCGACCAGGGCCACCTTGGCGCACTTGCCG
>JBOHYB010000006.1:0-93460 GCA_050737695.1 Lysobacter sp.
GAGTCTGGAGTGCGGGCGCCCTGGCTCCTACACGTGCTTTCGGGCACCCCGGCTGGTCGGCGTCCCGCACTCCGCTCTCATCTCCAAGCTAGAGCAAAGTGCAGACACAAGCGGCTTCAGCCGCGATGGGAAGCCGGCACGGGCGAACGGTTCCACGATCACGGCTGAAGCCGCTCCTACAGAAACCCGGGGAGGCGCAGGCAAGCAGTCTCCAGCTTGGGGCTATACGTATTCGACGACTTCCAGCCCGAAGCCGGCCAGGCCGATCTGCTTGCGCGGGGTGCCGAGCACGCGCAGCTTGCCGAGGCCGAGGTCGGCGAGGATCTGGCCGCCGGCGCCATTGCGGCGCCACTCGCTGAGCGCGTGGTCGCGGGCGGGCTTGCCGTCGATGTGCGGTTGCTGGCGGATCCGTGCCAGCAACGTGTCGGCGTCGGCATGGTCGCCCAGCAGCACCAGCGCGCCGCGACCCTCGGCGGCGATCGCGGCGAGCACATCGCCAACCGCCGGGCCGAAGTCGGGCCGGCGCCAATGCAGGGCGTCGGCCAGCAGGTTCTGCACGTGGACGCGCACCAGCGTCGGCGCCTCGGGATCGGGTTCGCCGCGCTGCAGGGCGAAATGCAGGCCGTGGCTGAGCCGGTCGCGGTAGCTGACCAACTGGAACGGACCGTGCTCGGTCTCGATCTCGCGGGCGTCGATCCGCTCGACCGTGTGCTCGGTGTCGAGCCGGTAGCGGATCAGTTCCTCGATCGAACCGATCTTGAGGCCGTGCTCGGCGGCGAATTTCTCCAGTTCCGGCCGCCGCGCCATGCTGCCGTCGGCGTTGAGGATCTCGACCAGCACGCCAGCGGGCTCCAGGCCGGCCATCAACGCCAGGTCGGCCGCGGCCTCGGTGTGGCCGGCGCGGTTGAGCACGCCGCCGGGTTGGGCCTGCAACGGGAAGATGTGGCCCGGCTGGCTGAGGTCGGCCGGCGCCGCATCCGGGCGCACCGCGGTGCGGACGGTATGCGCGCGGTCATACGCCGAGATGCCGGTGGTGACGCCCTCGGCGGCCTCGATGCTGACGGTGAAGTTGGTGTGGTGGGCCGAGGTGTTGTCGCGGACCATCGGCGGCAGGCCGAGCTGGGCGCAGCGCTCGCGGGTCAGCGACAGGCACACCAGCCCGCGCGCGTGGGTGACCATGAAGTTGATGTCGGTCGGCTTGACCAGCTCGGCGGCCATGATCAGGTCGCCTTCGTTCTCGCGGTCCTCGTCGTCGACGATCACGACCATGCGGCCGGCGCGGATCTCTTCCAGCAGTTCGGGGACGGTGGCGAAGCTCATGCGCCTGCTCCTGTAAGACGTGTGCCAAGCAGGCGCTCGACGTAGCGGGCGACCAGATCGACTTCCAGATTGACCGCATCGCCGACCGCGGTAGCGGCGAACGCGGTGTGGGCGACGGTGTGCGGCACCAGCGCGACCTCGAAATCGGTCGCGTCGACCTCGTTGACGGTCAGGCTGACGCCGTCGACACAGATCGAGCCTTTTTTCGCCACGTAGCGCAGCACCGCCTCCGACGCGCTGAAGCGCCAGCGTTGGGCACGGGCGTCGTCGGTGATCGATTCGACCACGCCGACGCCGTCGACGTGACCGCTGACCAGGTGGCCGCCGAGACGGTCATCTGGGCGCATCGCGCGTTCGAGGTTGAGCGCGGCGCCCAGCGGCAGTCGGCCGAGGGTGGTGAGCGCGAGGGTCTCGTTGGAGGCGTCGGCCTCGAACGATGTGGCGTCGAACGCGACCACGGTCAGGCAGGTGCCATTGACCGCGATGCTCTCGCCGAGTGCGACCCGCTCGAACGGCAGCGAGCCGACCTCGATCCGCAGCCGGGCGTCGCCGCCAACGGTGTCGCGCGCGGCCAGCCGGCCGACGCCTTCGATGATTCCGGTGAACATCAGCGCGCCCCCGCCCGGACAGGGCCGGAAGAGGTGTACAGGAGGTATTTGCTCGAACTGGACATGGAACGTTTCCCGCGTGGAAGGCTGGCGAAAAACGTCACAAGGCAATGGCATGCGCATGGCTGGAGGGCCATGGACTGCCGTCTTCTTTCATCCGGACTGTGACCGTCGGCTCCGGCATTGGACCGGATCTGCTGACCCTCCGGCGTGGCTGGAGGCGCTCGCGGGCTCGTCGCCGCGACTCTGGGAGAATCGGGCGACCTACCGCCGGTGGGGAGTTTCGCCCCGCCCTGAAGACGTTACGTGGTGCCGCGTGGGCGGCGATGGCGATTCTAGCACCCGGGTCCGGTCGGGCCGGGTCACCGGCGGAACGCTGCGTTGGCGTGAGCGGGCTTTTTGTAGGAGCGGCTTCAGCCGCGATCTGGAGTCGGCGCGGGCGAGCGGTTTCCGATCGCGGCTGAAGCCGCTCCTACAAAAGCCCCGGGGCGAGGACCGTTGAATCGACCGGCTTACGCCGTGGCCGCGCGCGACCGCAGCAACACGCGGATATCACGGCCGAAACGGCGCGACTCGACCACGTCGAGCTCCAGCCGGTCGGCCATCGATTCGATGTTGAGGCCGTCGAACAGGGGCCGCGCCTTCGAGCCCAGGATCACCGGAGCGACGTAGAGCAGCAGCTCATCGACCAGCCCGACTTCCAGGAACGAGGCGGCCAGGGTTGCGCCGGCCTCGACGTGGACCTCGTTGATCCCGCGGTCGGCCAGCAGCTTGAGTACCGCCAGCAGGTCGAACTTGCCGTGCTCGACGTCGGCCACCGCCAGTTGCGCGTCGATGCCGCGGCTGAGCTTGGTGTTGGGCGCGTGCACGTACAGGGTCGGCGCATCGCCCTCGCGGACCTTGCCACGCGAGACCGTGGCCAGCCCGGGGTCGAGCACCACCCGCAGCGGCGGTTCGAATGGGGTGTCGTCGCCCAGCCGCACGGTCAGCGAGGGATCGTCGGCGAGCACGGTGCCGGCGCCGGTCACGATCGCCCCGGCGCGCGCGCGCCAGCGCTGCACGTCCTCGCGCGAGGCGTCGCCGCTGATCCACTTGGAGTCGCCGTTGGCCAGCGCGCTCCGGCCGTCGAGACTGGTCGCCAGCTTGACCCGCACCCACGGCCGGCCGCGCACGATCCGCGACAGGAAGCCGCGGTTGAGCTCGCGCGCCTGCGCTTCCATCAGCCCGCTGGAGACCTCGACCCCGGCGGCCTTCAACTTGTCGAATCCGGCACCGTCGACCTGCGGAAACGGGTCGCGCATCGCCGCCACCACACGCGCCACCTTGGCCTTGACCAGCACGTCCGCGCACGGTCCGGTGCGGCCGGTGTGCGCGCAGGGTTCCAGGGTCACGTAGACGGTCGCACCCTTGGCCTTCTTGCCCGCGGTCTGCAGCGCGATGACTTCGGCATGGGGCTCGCCGGCGCGCTGGTGGAAACCCTCGCCGACCACTTCCTCGCCCTGTGCGACCACGCAGCCGACCATCGGGTTGGGTCGGGTGGTGTAGGCCCCGCGCTCGGCCAGGCGGAGCGCGCGGGCCATCATCAGGTGGTCGGTGGCAGTGAAGTCGGACATCGGTCGGCAGTTCCTCGTGGTGGGTCGCGGGAAGTCGTTAACGCCTGCGTCCCTTGGCGGGTGGCGCCGGCTCGCCGTCGAGCAATGGCAGCTGGCCCTCGCCGGAATTGTCGTTCTCGAGACGGTCGAGCTCCTCGCGGAAGTCGGCGACGTCCTCGAACGCGCGGTAGACCGAGGCGAAACGCACGTAGCCGACGTGGTCGAGCTTGCGCAACTCGGCCATCACGAACTCGCCGACCCGCAGCGAGGGCAACTCGCGCTCGGCGGTCATGCGCAACTGGTGCACCACGGCGCGCATCGCCGCCTCGATCTGCTCGTCGGCGACCGGCCGCTTCTGCAAGGCGCGGTCGAAGCCGCTGCGCAGCTTGCGCGCATCGAACGCCTCGCGGCGGCCGTCGGACTTGATGATCACCGGCAGCTTGAGCTCGATCGTCTCCAGCGTGCTGAAGCGCTCGCCGCAGGCCTCGCAGACGCGACGCCGGCGGATCGTGGCGCCGTCGTCGGACACCCGCGAGTCGATCACGCGGGTGTCGCTGTGCTGGCAGAAGGGGCAGTGCAAGGCTTAGCCGTCGCTCAGCCGTAGACCGGGAACTGCGCGCACTGCTTCGTCACGTTCTCCCGCACCCCGGCGATGACGTTGTCGTCGGCCGGGTTGTCGAGCACGTCGCACATCCAGTTGGCCAGCGCCACGCAGTCGGATTCCTTGTAGCCGCGCGTCGTCACCGCCGGGGTGCCGATGCGCAGGCCAGAGGTCACGAACGGCTTCTGCGGGTCGTTCGGCACCGCGTTCTTGTTGACGGTGATGTGGGCCTTGCCGAGCGCGGCCTCCGCGTCCTTGCCGGTGATGCCCTTGCCGATCATGTCGACCAGCATCAGGTGGTTCTCGGTGCCGCCGGAGACGATCTTGTAGCCGCGCTTGATGATGGTCTCGGCCATCGCCTGGGCGTTCTTGACCACCTGCGTCTGGTAAGCCTTGAACTCCGGGTCGAGCGCTTCCTTGAACGCCACGGCCTTGGCGGCAATGACATGCATCAGCGGTCCGCCCTGGATGCCGGGGAAGACGATCGACTGCAGCTTCTTGACCATCTCATCGGACGGATCCTTCGCCACGATGATGCCGCCGCGCGGGCCGCGCAGGGTCTTGTGGGTGGTCGAGGTGACCACGTGCGCGTGCGGCAGCGGGTTCGGGTAGACGCCGGCGGCGACCAGGCCGGCGACGTGGGCCATGTCGACGAAGAAGATCGCGTCGACCGAATCGGCGATGGCACGCATGCGCGCCCAGTCGATCTTCTGCGAGTAGGCGCTGAAGCCGCCGATCAGCATCTTCGGCCTGTGCTCGGTGGCGAGGCGCTGGATTTCGTCGTAGTCGATCAGGCCATCGGCGTCGACGCCATACTGCACGGCGTTGAACAGTTTTCCGGAGATGTTGACCTTGGCGCCGTGGGTCAGATGGCCGCCGTGGGCGAGGCTCATGCCGAGGATGGTGTCGCCCGGCCGCAGCAGCGACAGGTACACAGCCTGGTTGGCCTGCGAGCCGGAGTGCGGCTGGACGTTGGCGTACATGTTGTCCGTGGAGCCTGCACCGAACAGTTGCTTGAGGCGGTCGATCGCGAGCTTCTCGGCGACGTCGACGTATTCGCAGCCACCGTAGTAGCGCTTGCCCGGGTAACCCTCGGCGTACTTGTTGGTCAGCTGGCTGCCCTGGGCTTCCATTACCCGTGGGCTGGCGTAGTTTTCCGACGCGATCAGCTCGACGTGGTCTTCCTGGCGACGCGCCTCGTCGGCGATCGCCTTGGCCAGCTCGGGGTCGAAACCTTTGATCGTGCAATCCGTCGGGAACATTCGTCGCCTCGGTGGTTGGGGTGCAAGGGATTAGCCGAAAAGTGTAGTCCTCGTGGGCATTAACGGCCACTGCGGGCGCTTGTGACGATATCGCGTACAGCGTACCGTACGTCGCACGCTACCCATGGAACTTCCCCGATGGCATCTACCTGCCGCACGCCCACCACACGCAGGACTACCTTCGCACGCCGCCTGCGCCGTCTCCTCGCAGCCACGCTGCTGTGGATCCCGTTGGCCCTGTGCGCCGCCACGGTCGAGGGCGTGGGCATCCGGCCGATCACTTTTCCGGATCCGGTCAACCAGGGGCGTACGCCGGGCTTCGTGTTCTACCCCTCGTCCGGGGCGACGCACGGCACGACGGCCTTTGGCCCATACGACGTCGCCGCCACGCCGGGCGCGGCAGCCGCGCCCGGCGCCTGGCCGCTGGTGGTCATCTCGCACGGGCATGGCGGCTCGGCCCTGGGCCATCACGATCTGGCCACCCACCTCGCCCGGCACGGCTTCATCGTCGCCACCTTCGAACAGCCCGGCGACAACTTCCACGACCAGAGCGGTTCCGCCAAGTCCACGGTGCTGGTGGGGCGTGCCATCGAAGTACGCGCCGTCGTCGACACGATGCTTTCGGATGCACGCTGGAAACCCCTGGTCGATCCCGCACGCATCGGCGTGGCAGGCTTCTCGGCCGGCGGCTATACCAGCCTGCTGGTGGTGGGCGCCAAGCCGCGGTTCGATCTTTTCATCGGCTACTGCCACCGTCACCCGGACGATGACGAGACGTGCGGCCTGGCCAGGAAGCTCACGCCCGAGGCGACCGCCGCCTACCTGGCGAACATCCAGCACGACCTCACCCGCTGGGGTGGCACCGCGGATCCGCGCGTCAAGGCCGCCTTCGTGATGGCGCCGCTAGCGCTGGTCTTCGACAAGGCCGGCGTCGGCGCGATCGATCGACCGGTCGAGCTCTGGTACAGCCAGAACGACCATGTGCTACTGCCTTCGGAAAACGCGCTGCACCTCAAGCCGCTCGTTTCCACGCTCGCGCGCGTGAACGAGGTGCCGAAGGCCGGCCACTGGGTCTTCCTGGCGCCCTGCTCCGCCAGGCTGGCGAAGGACGCCGGCGAGATCTGCAAGGATCCGCCCGGCGTGGACCGCGCTAAGGTGCACGCGCGCATCAATGCCGACGCGGTGGCCTTCTTCCGCAAGGCGCTCGGCGTGCACTGACATGCCCAAGGCGCTCAGCGAGCATGACGCGGAGGCCTTTCGCGAGCGCATTTGCCAGGTGGCGGCCCGGTTGTTCGTCGAGGAAGGCCCGGCCGCCGTCAGCATGCGTCGCATCGCCTCGGAACTGGGTTGCGGCACGATGACTCCCTACCGCTACTTTGCAAGCAAGGAGCAGATCGTCACGGCGGTGCGCACGCGCGGCATGCACCGGTTCTCCGAGGCACTGGAGCGCGCGCTGGACACGCCCGGTGACGGCCGCACGCGCAGCCGTGCGGTGCGCGATGCCTACATCGCCTTCGCCCGCCGCGAGACGGCCACCTACCGGCTGATGTTCGAGTACCCCGAGCCTTGCCGCAATGATCCGTCCTATCGGGAGGCCCACGCCCGTATGTGGCGAACCATTGCCGCCCACGTCGAGATGCTGGTGACCGAGGGTGCGGTCGAGGCCGACGCGCCGCTGCTGGGCCACCAGGTCTGGGCGGCGCTGCACGGTGCGGTGATGCTGGAGATCGCCGGCCTGCTGCCGGAGGGCTTCGACGCCGCCTCGCTGCACACCCGCACCGCCGGCACCCTGTTCGACGCGGCACGACCCAAAGGCAGTCATCAGGCCTGACCTTGGCCGGCGTGCCCACGTTCTCCACCAGCCAGATGAACAGCGCCACCCCCTCGCCCTGTTCGAAGCCCGCGCCCCTCCCCGTCTTTAACCCCGCATGGCACCCGGCCCGCGCATCCGCGATAATGGCTAATTCCCGAACCACCTCCGGCCTCCTGCCCCACCCCGCAGGTCGCCGCCGTACGCCCTTGCGTCGCCCTCCCCCTCCGGATACGGACGGCGCATCCACGGAGTCACCATGTCGCAATACATCTACACCATGAACGGCGTGTCCAAGACGGTGCCGCCGAAGCGCCAGATCATCAAGGACATCTCGCTGTCGTTCTTCCCCGGCGCAAAGATCGGCCTGCTCGGCCTCAACGGCGCCGGCAAGTCGACCGTGCTGAAGATCATGGCCGGGGTCGACACCGACTTCAGCGGCGAGGCGCGCCCGGCCAAGGACATCAAGGTCGGCTACCTCGCCCAGGAACCGCAGCTCAACCCCGAGCACACCGTGCGCGAGGCGGTCGAGGTCGGCGTCGGCGACGTGCTCAGCGCCCAGGCCGCGCTCGACCGGGTCTACGAGGCTTACGCCGAGGACGGCGCAGATTTCGACAAGCTCGCCGCCGAACAGCAGCGACTTGAGGCGATCCTCGCCAGCGGCGACGCGCATACCCTCGAGACCCAGCTGGAAATCGCCGCCGACGCGCTGCGCCTGCCGCCGTGGGACGCGGTGATCGGCAAGCTGTCGGGCGGCGAGAAGCGCCGCGTCGCGCTGTGCCAGTTGCTGTTGCAAAAACCCGACATGCTGCTGCTCGACGAGCCGACCAACCACCTCGACGCCGAGTCGGTGGAATGGCTGGAGCAGTTCCTGTCGCGCTACACCGGCACCGTGGTCGCGGTCACCCATGACCGCTACTTCCTCGAGAACGCCGCCGAGTGGATTCTCGAACTCGACCGCGGCCGCGGCATTCCGTGGAAGGGCAACTACACCCAGTGGCTGGAGCAGAAGTCCGAGCGCCTGAAGCAGGAAGAGTCCGGCGAGAAGGCGCGGCAGAAGGCGCTGGCGAAGGAGCTGGAGTGGGTGCGTAGCAACGCCAAGGGCGGCCGCAGCAAGGGCAAGGCGCGCCTGGCGCGGTTCGAGGAACTGAACTCGGTCGAGTACCAGAAGCGCAACGAGACCAACGAGATATTCATCCCGCCGGGCGAGCGCCTCGGCAACTCGGTGATCGAGTTCAAGAACGTTTCCAAGTCGTTCGGCGACCGCCTGCTGATCGACGACCTCAGCTTCATCATCCCGCCGGGCGCGATCGTCGGCATCATCGGCCCCAACGGCGCCGGCAAGTCGACGTTGTTCAAGATGATCACGGGGCAGGAAACCCCGGACAAGGGCGAGATAGTCACGGGTCCGTCGACCAAGGTCGCCTACGTCGACCAGAGCCGCGACAAGCTGGAGGGCAACCACAATGTCTTCCAGGAAGTCTCCGGCGGCGCCGACATCCTCAACATCAACGGCATCGAGATCCAGTCGCGCGCCTACATCGGCCGCTTCAACTTCAAGGGGCAAGACCAGCAGAAACTGGTCGGCACCCTGTCGGGCGGTGAACGCGGCCGCCTGCACCTGGCCAAGACCCTGCTGCAGGGCGGCAACGTGCTGCTGCTCGACGAACCGTCCAACGACCTCGACGTTGAGACCTTGCGCGCGCTCGAAGACGCGCTGCTGGAGTTCCCGGGCTGCGCGGTGGTGATCAGCCATGACCGCTGGTTCCTGGACCGGATCGCGACGCATATCCTGGCGTTCGAGGGCGACTCGCACGTGGAGTTCTTCCAGGGCAACTACCGCGAGTACGAGGACGACAAGAAGCGCCGCCTCGGCGAGGAAGGCGCGCGTCCGCATCGCCTGCGGTTCAAGGCGCTGAAGTGATGCAGTGGCGCCCGTGATATCGCGGGCGCGTTTTAACCCGGCATAGCCGATTCGAATGACGGTGCATTTGTAGGAGCGGCTTTAGCCGCGATCGGATAATGGGTCGCCCGCGTCGATTCCAGATCGCGGCTAAAGCCGCTCCTACAAAAGCCCGGAGTCGCGAGCAGTACAAGCACAACACCGAGGGATGACCATGGGCTTCATGCAGGCATTGCGGCAGCGCTGGGACGACGCGGACTCGCTGGTCTGCGTCGGGCTCGATCCCGAGCCGGCGAGGTTTCCCGCGCAATTCGCGAACGATCCGGACGCAGTGTTCGACTTCTGCCGCGCGATCGTCGATGCGACCGCACCGCATGTGTGCAGTTTCAAGCCGCAGATCGCCCACTTCGCCGCGCTCGGCGAAGAGGACGCGCTGGCGCGGCTGATCGCGCACGTGCACGCCACGCATCCGGGCATCCCGGTGATCCTCGACTCCAAGCGCGGCGACATCGGCAGCACCGCCCGGCACTACGCGAGCGAGGCGTTCGACCGCTACGGCGCCGACGCGGTCACCGCCAATCCCTACCTCGGGCGCGACTCGTTGCAGCCGTTCCTCGACCGCGCCGACCGCGGCGTGGTGATCCTGTGCCGGACCTCCAATCCCGGTGCGGCCGACTTGCAGGATCTGGTCGCGCAGGATGGCGACGGCGAGGCGCGACCGCTCTACCAGCACGTCGCCGCGAAGGTCACACGCGAGTGGAATGGCCACGGCAACTGCGTGCTGGTGGTCGGCGCGACTTGGCCGGAGCAACTGCGCGAGGTCCGCGAGATCGTCGGCGACGTGCCGTTCCTGGTGCCTGGCGTCGGCGCCCAGGGCGGCGATGTCGAGGCGGTGGTGCGCAACGCGAAGACCACCGACGGCACCGGGCTGGTGGTGAGTTCGTCGCGCGCGGTGTTGTACGCGTCGGACGGCGAGGATTTCGCCGAGGCCGCGGCGGCCGAGGCGAAACGCTTGCGTGACCAGATCAATCGGTATCGCTGAGGGCGCGGTCGCGTGGCGCAGTTGTCCGACTGCGACTTCTTGCGGTTGTAGGAGCGGCTTCAGCCGCGATCGGATAATCGTTCGCTCACGCTGGGCGCCAGATCGCGGCTGAAGCCGCTCCTACAAAAGCCCCTAATTCGCGCCGGCATCAACGACTTTTCAGCCAAGCCCGCCCCGCCGCCAGCGGGAAGCGCAGCCAGATCGCGGCGAACACGCCGGCGCGAAGCCACGGCGTGCTTTTCGGCGCTTCGAACTTCCTGAAATAGCGCCACAGGCCGCGGTGCTTGTGCCACTCCACGAACAATGGCCGCGAGCGGCTGGACACGCCGCGCACGTGCAGCACCCGCACCCGGTTGGCAACGGCGATCGCCGCGCCGGCGGCGGACGCGCGGCGGCACAGGTCGAGGTCCTCGGCATGCAGCCGGTAACCCGGGTCGAAACCGCCGAGGCGTTCGAACAACTCGCGGGTGATGAACATCAACGCGCCCGAGATCGCGGCGACCGGCTGCAATGACCGGCTGTCGTCGGGGGCCACCGTCATCGCGCGGCCGGTGCGCCCGACCCCCAGCACGCCGGCCAGCATCGCACCGAAATCGAGATCGCGTCGACGCGCCGCCGGGTCGCGCATGCCGGCTTCGTCGACCAGGTCGACGCCGAGCAAGGCGTCGCCCAGCGGCGATGCCAGTTCGCGCAGCCGGGACAGCGTGTCGGCCTCGACCATCGCATCGGGATTGACGAACGCCAGCCACCGGCAGGCCGGCATCGCGGCCACCGCATCGCGCGCGCCCTGGTTGCAGGCGACCGCGAAGCCGGGGTTGTCGGGGTTGGCGATGAAGCGCAGCCGCGGATCGGCGCTGGCGTGGCGCTGGGCGATCTCGAGGGTGCCATCATCGGAGCGATTGTCGACCACCCGGATTGCACCGACACCGGCAGCCGCGCGCACGCGGGCCAGGCATTCGTCCAGCGTCGAGGCGCTCTGGTGACTCACCACGACAACGGCGATGTCGGCACCAGGGGGGGGGGAGGGGACTGGCACAGGCGTCATAACGTATGTGCGGTCGCGGGAGCGGTGTCGTTGTCGGCTTCGTCCACCGCGTCGGCCGGCGCCGGGGCGAACAGGTCCGGTTGCGGCGGTGGCGGGCCCACCGTGGCGACCAACCTTTCCAGTTGCGAGCGGGCCTCGCGCAGCGGGTCGCGCATCAGGAAGCCGGCGACGCGCGCATGCCAATCCGGCCAGCGCACCGCGAGGCGGTCCATGTCACCGTCGAACGCGGCCCCTTCGCCGCCGCGCGCGACGAACGCCGACTGGCACAGCACGTTGCGCCAGCCCAGTCCCGACAGCCGCAGCGACAGGTCGATCAGGCCGGCGTACCACGAGCCGTAGCTGGCGGTATCCAGGCCGCCCGCGCGTTCCCGTGCGTTGCCGCGCAGCAATACCGCATGGCCGACAGCGGCCGGCAGTTCGGGATGGGTCGGCGGCATTCGTGCCGTCGCGCGCGCCAGTTGGGCGGGGTCGGACGGCATTTCGTCGATCTCGCCGATGCGCGGCCACGCGGCGGTTTCGCCGGCGTTGCACCACGGGGTCGCACTGGCGATCGCGCCATCGCTGGCCAGGCAAGCGACCAGCCGTTCCAGCCAGCCCGGCAACGGCACCGCATCGGTGGCCAGCACCGCGACATCGGCGTTACCGCAGGCGGCCAGCACCTCGTCGAGATGGGCGACCTCGCCGATCGAGCGCTGGCGCCGGGTGTAGTCGGCCTTCAGTGCGGTGCGCGCCAACCAGCTTTCGATGATCGCGTGGCCGCGCGGGCCGGATTGGGCGTCATCGGCAAGCCACACCCGGGTGCCGGCCGGCGTCCCGGCCTCGAGCGCGGCCAGGCAAGCGTCGAGCGCGCCGTCATCGCTGCCGACCGGCAGCACCACGATCGGCAACTCAGCCATGCCGTCCGGTCCTGCCGCTCAAGTGACCGTCCCCCCGGTGATCGCCGTCATGCCCGGGTCATGGTTCCGGCTGGCGGTACAGCGGTTCCAGCGCGCGGAAGCGGCGGCCATATTCGTCGGTCAGCTCGCGCGCCTCCAACGGATTGCGGATGATGGTCGGGGTCAGCAGCACGATGGTCTCCTCGCGCGAGGTCGAGGAACCCTGGGTGCCAAACAACCCGCCGATCACCGGGATCCGGCTCAGGCCGGGAAACCCCGAGGAACTGCGGACGACATTGTCGCGGATCAGGCCGGCCAGCATCACCGTGTCGCCGCTCTGGATCGCCGCCTCGGTCTTGAGCTTGCGGGTGTCGATGCGGACGTTGCCGAAGCGGTCGGGGTCACCGCCGGGGGCGCTGACCTCCTGCACGATGTCGAGGAACACCATGCCGTCCTGGGTGACGCGCGGACGCACCTTGAGGATCACGCCGGTGTCGAGGTACTGGACCTGGCTGTAGCTGGTGTCGTCGCCGACACCGGGGTTGACCGTCACCGACGACACCGGGATCCGGCTGCCGACGTTGAAGGTCGCCTCGGCGTTGTTGCGCACCACCACCGACGGGGTTTGCAGCATGTTGACGTCGGTGACCTCGTCGAGTGCGGAGATCACCGCCGCGGCGTTGCGGCCGAGGAACGTCCAGGCCAGGCCGGCCGGGTTGCTGGCCGCCGAGGTCACGCTGCCCTTGATGGTGCTCCAGGTGTCGCGGCCGAGCGCGCTGGGCAGGCCGGCGTCGGTCACCGCGGTCTCGAAGTACCAGTTGACGCCGTACTCGAGGGCGCCGCTGAGTTGCACTTCGACCACTTGCGCCTCGATGTGGACCTGCATCGGCATCACGTCGAGCTGCTCGATCACGTCGGTGATCGAGCGCCAGGCCTGCGGCGTGGCGCGCACCAGCAGGGCGTTGGTCTCCTCCACCGCCGACACCCCGACCTCGCTGCCGTCGACCCGCAGGTTGACGCTGGTGTTGCCGTCCTCGGCCGCGCCCAGCGACATTTCGCCACCGCTGCCGCCGCTACCGGTTTCGCCACCGCCGCCCTTGTCGCCAAAGCCCATGCTCGAGCCGTTGGCGCCGGACTCGATCTCGACCGAGTCCAGTCCAGGCATCAGCGATGGCGCGGCGTTGCCGCCGCCACCGCCCCCCGCCGATCCGCCGAACACCTCGGCCAACCGGTCGGCGAGGTC
The DNA here is from genome assembly GCA_050737695.1 of Lysobacter sp. Taxonomy (GTDB): domain Bacteria; phylum Pseudomonadota; class Gammaproteobacteria; order Xanthomonadales; family Xanthomonadaceae; genus Novilysobacter. The sequence continues at coordinate 13,302 of JBOHYB010000006.1, forward strand.
GCGCGCCTTGATGTACTTGAGTTGGTAGGAATACAGCTGCACGCCGCCGCCGGCGTTGTCGATCCGGTCCAGCCATTGCTGGATGTCGTCTAGATAGTCGGCCTGCGAGGTGATCACCATCACCGCGTTGGCGCCTTCCAGCGGCATGAAGCGGAACATCCCGGCGACCGGCGAGTTGCTGGCCTCGCCGAACACTTTCTCGAGGTCGGCGACCACCCGGCTGGCCTTGCCCGACTGCAGCGGGAACACCCCGACCGACATCCCCGACAGCCAGTCGACGTCGAACACCTCGATCGTGCGCAGGTAGTTCTGCAGCTCGGCCTGGGTGCCGGCGACGGTGATCACGTTGCGCGCCGCATTGACCCCGACGATCGCGTTGGGCCGCGCGTACGGCTCCAGGATCTTCTCCATCTCGGTCGCCGAGACATAGCGCAGCGGCACCGTGCGGACTTCGAACCCGCGCGCGTTGGCGGCGTTGCCAGTGCGCGCGGCGACGTTGCCGGCCAGCGCAGTGTCGGCGGCGACGATGTTGTAGCGGCCATCGCTGTAGACCATGCGGGCGTTGTTCCAGCCCAGGACCTGGTTGAGCAGGCTGATCGCCTCGGCCGGGCTGACCGGGTTCGGCGTAGCCAGGGTCACGGTGCCCTGCACGCCCGGCGCGATCACGTAGTTCTGCCCGAGCATGTCGCCGAGCACCGCCTTGACCACCGCGTGCAGCGACTCGCCCTCGAAGTTGAAGGTGGCCGCGCCGGTGGTGCCGCCGAGGTTCGGCGGCGGCGCGCTGGCGGCCTCGCGGTTGATGACCTGGCCGGTGCCGCGGCGGATCTGCGCCTGCGCGCCGGGATCCTCGGCGGCCAACGCCTGGGTCTGCACGCCGTCGACCGCAACGCCATCGACGGTCGCGCGCTCGGCCATCGCATTGGTACCGGCGGTGCGGATATCGACGTCGATTGGCGGCATCGACGGCCCGTCGCGGCGCACGCTGGCGACCGGGCTGCTGGTGCACGCGACCAGCAGGCTGGCGATGCCGACGGCGAGGGGGACCTGGCGCAACAGGCTGCACGGCGCCGGGACGCGGGCGAGGGCCCGGCGCGGTGACGTCGGCGAACGTGCGGCAGGAATCAGGGCGGGGGAAGTCTTCATGCGTGCACTCTAGGGACTATCGACCGGCGGTTGCGATTTCTGTTCATTTCGCAGTTGGTCGCGGCGCGCCTCGATGCGCTCGCGGATGGCGTCCATTTGGGCTTGCTCGGTCATCTCGTCGGCGAACCCGGCATCGTCGGCGACCTCATCCTCGGCCGGCGCCTCCGGTGTCGCCGCGGCGGCGGACTCGACCGCTGCGGGCGGCTTCGCCACGGCGTCGTCGACCCGGCCGGCCCGCGGCGGCGGGATGATCGGAATCCGCGAGCGATCCGCTTGCCGCGGGCGCGCGACCGCGGTCGGCCGCTCGCCGCCGACGCCGTCGTACACGCGCAATTGCAAGGTCAGCGGCCCTTCGGGGCCTTCGAACACCGCGCTGCGCTGGTCCAGTCCGACCAGCCGCCAGGCCGGGTGCGACTGCGGCGCGTGGTCGAGCCTGACCCGCACCGATTCGCCGCCTTCGCGCGGCTGCAGGATCGCCATCTCCAACTGCGGGGTGATCAGCACGCTGGTCAGCACGTAGTCGAAGGCCCGGTCCTCCGACTCCTCGCCCTCGCCCTGCAGGAAGAACGGTTGCGGCTCGCGGTCCTCGGAGAACAGCGGCCGGCTGGCGATGGCGTCGTACTGGCCAAGCGGGCCGAGCCGCAACGGCGGCGACGGCCGCACCGGCGGCAATGGCTGCAGCAGGCCGGGATCGTCGGCCAAGGGTTCGACCGCGCCGCCCATGCCGGCGGCGGCCAGCAGCCAGGCCGCCAGTGCCCAGCCGGCGACGGCAGCGAGCAACCAGGTGCGCGGGCCGGCGTCGTCAAGGCGCACGGGGAGCCTCCGCGGACGGGGCGAGGTAACCGTACAGGTCGAACGAGACGTCGAGCCCGCCATTGGCGCTCGGCGCGCCACGCCCGGGGTCGAAATACATGCGCTGGGCGAGGATGTTGAGGTTGTCGATGAACAACCGCGGCGCGCCGCTCTCGAGCGAGTGCAGCACCGTTGCCAGTTGCCGCGTGCCGCAGCGCAGCCGCACCTGCACCACCACCCGGGCGTAGCGCTCGCGGGTGCCCGGGTCCAGTGGCGAGCGGTTGGTGATCGCGCAGCTGCGGTTGCCGGGGCTGGCCTCGGCGACCACGGCCTCGAGGCGCTGGATCAGGGCGGCGGTAGCCAGCTGCGGATTGGACTGCGGCAGGAAGCCCGGGCGCGCACCCTGTTGCGCGCTGACCTCGGCCAGCCGCTGGGCGACCTGCGGCGCCTGTTGCAATTGCATGCGCTGGCGCAGTTCGCGCTGTTGCAGCGATTCCACCCGGGCGCCGGCGTCCAGCATCGGCACCGTCCACCAGGGATGAACGAGGATGGCATAGGCCACCGCCAGCAATGCCAGCAGCAGGCCCAGGGCGAGCCAGCGGTCGCGGTTGCTGAAGCCCTCAGCGGGCCGGATCGGTCGGGCCATCGCCGGCCTCCTTCGCCGCGGGTGGGGGAGTCGGGGCCGCCGTGCCGAGGTCGGCGACCAGAGTGAAGCGATCGCGGCCACTGCCGGGGTCGGGCTGCAACGCGCCGGCCAGCGCCGGGGACGTCCACAGCTCGGTGTCCTGCAACCGCCCGATCAACGCGGCGGCCTCGCGACTCAGGCCGATCAGCATCAGTTCCTCATCGTCGATCGAGAGTTTTTCGAGGTAGGTGCCGTCGGGCAGACGCCGGGTCAGTTCGTCGATCACCTCGACCGTGGTCGGCCGTTGCGCGCGCGCGCGGTCGAGGAAGGCCTGGCCTTCGATCAGGTTGATCAGCTGCTGTCGCTGCGCGCCGGCGCGGCGGGCGGCGTCGGCCTGGGCGGCGATGCGCTGCTCGAACGCGTCGGCGGCGGCGCGGCGGTTGGCCAGCACCTGCCACAGCAACGCCGCGACCGCGAGCAGCGCGACTGCCGCCAGCGCCAGGTTCCACGGCGTCCAGGGATCGCGGTAGCGACGCCGTTGCGGCGACGGCAGCAGGTTGACCCCGAGCGGACCGGCGTCGTCGCCGACATCGACCCCGGCCAGGGTCGCGGCCAGCGGACCGAGCGCGGCCAGCTGCGGATCGAGCACGCGGCGCGGCACCGCCACCAGTTCGGCCTCGATCTGGCCGTCGGCCTCGCGGCGACCGAGCACGCGGGCATCGAACGCCACCGCGTCGGCGGTGAACGGGGTCTGCCGGTCGATTTCGAAGCCGACCACGTCGCGCAGGCGTTCGGCCGCCGCGGCCGGCAGGTGGATCCGGCGACGCAGGCCATGGGCCGGCGCCAGCAGCAGCCAGCGCGGCAGGTCGGCGATTCGTGCATTCAGCAGCGGCGCCAGCGGGTCGGTGGCGGCGACTGCACCGGCGGCCGGCGGTGCCGGCAGCGGCACCCGGCCGAGGTCGCGCAGTTCGCCGAGCTGTTGCAGGCGCAACTGCAATTCGTCGCCGTCGAGCTGCAGCAGCAGGCGGCCGCGGTCGAAGCCGAGCACCCGCCGCCAGCGCATCGGCAACCACGAAGCCAGCGCAGCTCCCCACCAGCGCAGAAAGCCGCCCGCGCCCGGCCGCAACTGTGCGCCAAGGCGACCGAGACGACCACCAGAGCTGGTCCCGAGCAAGTTCATCTTCGTGACGAATCCTCTTCCCAACGCAACGGAAGGTACGCGCTACCGGGGACAACACCCTGCCCCGCGCGGACCACGGCCCGCAACAGCGACTCGCGGCCATCAGCGGTCCGTGCAAGGCTGTCGATACTATACGTGCCGCTGCCGCGCGCGCCGGGCAGGCCAATGCCGGGCATCGAGCCCGCTGCGGGAGCGCCGGTGACAGGGTCGGCCTGGGTACGCGCGCCGACCACCGCCGCGCCGTCGAGCCCGATCGCGTCGAGCACCGGGGCCGAGGCGAACTGCGGGTCGGGGCGCGGCAGGCCGCTGAACACCGTCACGTGCGGCGCCAGCCGGGCGTACAGGTCCGGGGAGACACCGAGCACCTGCTGCAGCTCGGCGATGCCTTCGAATTCGCCGTCCTTGGCGCCATAGGCGCGCCCGGCCGAGGCGTAGTCGCCGTCCTCGGCGCCACCGGCGGTCTGGGTCAGCAGGTCCGGGTCGCGCCAGTCGACGATCGCCGCGGCCACCCGCGTGGCCTCGTCCGGTTCGCTGCCCAGCGCCAGCAGCAGTTCGGTCAGCAGGGTGAAGTCGGCCTGGTTGAGATCGACCTTGCCGTTCTCGTCGACGATCCGGATCTCGAGCTGGGCATCGGCGTACTGCCACGGGTACGGTCGGCCGTCGGGCCGCCATTGCAGGCGCGGGTCGGACTGGTCGAGCCGGGTCAAGGCGTATTCGAGGCCGGCGCGGGCCGCGGCGCGCGCCTCCAGGCCACCGACCAGCACCCGCCCCTGCAGGCGCTCGACCCAGGCGACCACGGCGAAGCCGCCGACCAGCGCGGTCAAAAGCACGATCAGCCACAGCACCAGCAGCAACGCCGCCCCGCGCGCGCGCGGGGCGGGGCGACGGGCGCATCGATGGGGGTGTCGCGGCACCATCAGAACGTCAGCCCCCCGCGCACGGTATTCGCCGCCAGCGGCAACGCCACCACCAGCGGCGGCCATTCGCGGCCGTCGAGGCCAGTCAGTGTGACCTCGACCAGCAGCGGCAACTGGTCGACGGCCTCCCAACTGTCCTGCCACTCGCCTAGCTCACCGCTTTCGGGGTCGATACTGCGGTAGCGGAAGCGCGCGGATTCCAACTCGTCGACCAGTGATTCCGGCGGACGGTCGTCGGGATCGGCGACGGTCTCGCCGGCGAGCACGATCGCCAGGGCGAGGTCGATGCGCACCCCTTCGCCGTCGTCCACGACCTGCAGGTCATGCAGGTACGGCCCGCCGCGGCCGAGGTAGTCCGGCAGGTCGGCGACGAAGCGCATGCGGTCGGCTTCGCCGATGAAAACCTGCGCGCTCAGGGTGGTCTCGTCGGAGCCGAACGCGATCGGCCGCGCCGCGGTCAGGCGCTTGCGCAGGAAACCCTCGACCGCGCGCATGCGTTCGCTGCGCTGGGCCAGCGCCTCGCCGCGGGTGGCGGTCTGGGTGGCGGCGGTCAGGGTCGAGAACGCGATGGCCAGGCCGGCGGCGAGCAACACCGTTGCCAGCAGCACCTCGATCAACGTGAACCCGGCCGCCCGCGCGGTCACAGCAATCCAGCCTGCCGGTCCGGCGGAACCAGCCGCAGGCTGCGCAACTGCAGACGCTCGCGCGGGCCGCCGCCGTCCCACTGCACGGTCAGCGCCAGTTCGTACAGTTGCGGCGCGGCCGGTGTCGCGGCCGCGCCGGCAAGCAGCGGATCGGTCCACGGGCTGATCTGCAGGGTCCAGCGATAGCGGCCGTCGTCGAATTCGCCGGTGCGCTGCCCGGGTTGCAGCGGCGCGCCGATGCCGACGGTGTCAAGCAGCGATTGCGCATGCAGCGCCGCGCGGCCGGCATCGCCGGACCAGCGCACCTGGCGGCTGGCGCCCGACAGCGTGCCGAGCAACAAGGTCAGCGCCAGCGCCAGCAGGGCGAAGGCGACGATCACCTCGATCAGCGAGTAGCCACCCTGCGCATGACGGCCGCGGCAATACCGGCGCGAACCCGCCCTCACCGTCCCGCCTCCGCCCGCGCCAGCGTGACCTCGCCGGTCAGCCAGGCGACATCGATGTTCCAGGCCGCACCCTCGCGGCTGAGCTGGATCCGGCCGCCGGTAGCGGCGCCGTCGTTGAAGAACATCACCGCGCCCTCGCCCTCGCGGGGCTGGACCTCGCGGGCGCCGGTGAAACGCACCTGCAGGTCCTCAGGAATCTCACCGGCGTGGCCGTCCGGCGCGCTCCAGGTGCGCGCGGCCGGGTCGATCACGAAGCGTTGCGGCTGGCCGGTCGCGATCGCCCGGGTGCGGGTGAAGCGCAGTTGCGCGGCGACTTCCTTGGCCGTCGAGCGCAACTCCATGCCTTTCAGTCCGCCACTGAACGCTGCCGCCGCGAGCAGGCTGGCGATCGCGATCAGGCTGACCACCAGCAGCATCTCCAGCAACGACACGCCGGCCTGCGCGCGCGCGGACGCCGGCGCGATCAACGGCGCCCGCTGGCGTTGCAATGTGTGCGCAGCGGCCACGGCTACTCGTAGGCGATGTCACCGTCGACGCTGCTGCCACCGACCTGGCCGTCCTTGCCGAGGATCACCAGGTCGAACGGCTGGCCGTCGCCGGGCGCGCGGTAGACGATCGGGTGGCCCCAGGGGTCGTTGAGTTCGGCCGCCTTGGCGTACGGGCCGAGCCAGCCGCCGGCGTCGCCGGGCGCGGTGACCAGTTCCTCCAGCGTGGTCGGCAGGCGCCCGGTGTCCATCTGGAACGCCTGCACTTTCTGCGCCATCGTGGTCACCTGCGACTTGGCCAGGTTGGCCTTGGCGCGGTCGGCGCCGCCGAGCACGCGCGAGCCGACGAAGGTCAGCACCGCGCCGATCAGCACGATCACGATGATGATCTCGATCAGGCTCATGCCGGCCTGGCGGGCGGCGGAGGGAGAGCGGGTCAGGGAACGTCTGTTTCGCATTGCGGGTATCCGGTTCGTTGAGAGAAAAAGGGTCAGCCGATCTGGTTGGTCAGGTCATACAGCGGGGTCAGCACCGCCATCACCACCATGCCGACCACGCCGGCCAGCACCACGGTGACGATCGGCACCAGCGCTGCCAGCATCCGGTCCAGCGCCAGCGAGGTCTGGTGCTCGAAGGTCTCGGCGGTCTTGACCAGCATCGTGTCGAGTTCGCCGGATTCCTCGCCGACCTGGATCATCTGCAGCGCCAGCCGCGGGAAGCGTTTCCCGCGACCGAGCGCGGTCGACAGGGCGACGCCGTTCTTGACCTCGTCGGCGGCGGCGGTGACATCGGCGGCGAGCACGCGGTTGTCCATGACCTTCTGGGCGATGCCGAGCGCGGCCATCAGCGGCACGCCGTTGCGTACCAGGGTGCCGAGGGTGCGCGCCAGCCGTGCGGTCTCGACCTTGGCGAACAGTCCGCCGAAGAAGCGCCGGCGCAGCAGCCAGCCATCGAGCGCCTCGCGGAACGCCGGGTCGCGGCGCTTGCGGTCGACCCACAGCAGCGCCAGCGCCGGCGCCACCACCAGCACGATCCACCAGTCGCGCACGAACAGGCCGACGCCGAGCACGATGCGGGTGAACAGCGGCAGCGTCGCATCGAGGCTTTCGTACATCTGCGCGAATTGCGGCACCACGTAGCCGAGCAGGAATAGCAGGCTCAGGCCGACCATCACCAGCAGGATTGCCGGGTAGATCAGCGCATTGATGACCCGTCCCTGTAGCGCGCGCGAACGCTCCAGATAGTCGGCGAGTCGGGCGAGGGTTTCGTGCAGGCTGCCACCGGCCTCGCCGGCGCGAACCATGTTGACGTACAGCCGCGAGAACATGCCGTGCTGGCGTTCCAACGCGGTCGACAGCGAGGTGCCGCCGCGCACCGCATCGCGCACGTCGCTGACGGTGCGCCGCGCGCCCTCGTCCTCGGGCAGTTCCAGCAGGATCGTCAGCGCGCGGTCGAGCGGCTGGCCGGCGCCAAGCAGCGTCGCCAGCTGCTGGGTGAACTGCACCAGTCGCTCGCCGGCAAAGGGTTTCGGCTTGAACAGGTCCTTCCACACCGACGCGCCGCCGCCCTCGCTGGCCAGCTTGGCTTCGACCGGCAGGTGGCCCTGCTCCTGCAGACGTGCGGCGACCTCGGCATCGCTCACCGCCTCCATCTGGCCGTCGAGCATCTCGCCGCGCGCGTTGAGCGCCTTGTAGGTGTAGAGCGCCATGCGATCAGGCGTCCTCGGTCACGCGCAGCACTTCCTCGATCGTGGTCAGCCCGGCCAGCGCCTTGACGATGCCGTCCTCGTACATCGTGCGCATGCCGGCGTCGCGCGCGAGCTGCTCGATCTCGCCCATGCCGGCATGGCGCATCACCGCGCGTCGCAACTCGTCGTTCATGACCATGAATTCCATGATCGTGGTGCGGCCCTGGTAGCCGGTCGGCGCCAGCGCCGAACTCTTCGGGCGATACAGATGGATGTCGCCGTGCGGCTGGTGCCGACGCAGGTTGAACTTGGCGATCTCCTCCGGCGAGGCGGGGTACTTCTCCGCATGGGTCGGCTCCAGCCGCCGCACCAGTCGCTGGGCGAGGATGCCGTTGACGGTCGAGGTCAACAGGTAGTCCTCCACGCCCATGTCGAGCAGGCGCGAGATGCCGCCGGCGGCGTTGTTGGTGTGTAGCGTGCTGAGCACCAGGTGACCCGTCAGCGCCGACTGGATCGCGATGCGCGCGGTCTCCAGGTCGCGCATCTCGCCGATCATGATGATGTCGGGGTCCTGGCGCACGATCGAGCGCAGCGCATGCGAGAAATCCAGGCCGATCTGCGGTTTGGCCTGGATCTGGTTGATGCCCTCGATCTGGTACTCGACCGGGTCCTCGACCGTGATGATCTTGACGTCGGGCGTGTTGAGCTTGCTCAGCGCGGTGTACAGCGTGGTGGTCTTGCCCGAACCGGTCGGCCCGGTGACCAGCAGGATCCCATGCGGCTGCTGCAGCACGTGCTGGAACTGCGGCAGGAACTCGTCGGTGAAGCCGAGGCCGGCGAAGTCGAGCACCACGGTCTCGCGGTCGAGCAGGCGCATTACCACGCTCTCGCCGTGCGCGGTCGGCACCGTGCTGACCCGCAGATCGAGTTCCTTGCCCTGCACCCGCAGCATGATCCGCCCGTCCTGCGGCAACCGACGCTCGGCGATGTTGAGCTTGGCCATGATCTTGATGCGGCTGATCACCGCCGCGGTCAGGTTGACCGGCGGGCTCTCGCCGTCGATCAGCACGCCGTCGACGCGGTAGCGCACTTTCAGCCGGCTCTCGAACGGCTCGATGTGGATGTCGGACGCACGCAGTTCGACCGCCCGCTGGATCACCAGGTTGACCAGCCGGATCACCGGCGCCTCGGAGGCGAGGTCGCGCAGGTGTTCGACGTCGTCGAGGTCGCTGCCCTCGCCCTCGGCGGTTTCGATAATGGCGCCCATCGCGCTGCGACCCTGGCCGTGCCAGCGCTCGATCAGCTCGTCGATCTCCGAACGCAGGGCGACGCTGGCGTGGACGTCGCGGCCGGTCGCCAGCCGCACCGCGTCGAGGGTGTAGGGGTCCTGCGGATCGGCGGCGAGGATCGCGACGCTGCTCTCGGTCTCGGCGACCGGGCAGACCGCGAACTGCTTCATGAACTTGACCGTCAGCGCCACGCCCTCGGGCGGCAGTTCCGGCATGGTCTTGGCGCTGACCAGCGGCAGGTCGAGCGCCTCGGCGACGGTTTCGGCGTGGTCGCGCTCGGACACCAGCCCGAGCCGGGTCAGCAGCGCGAGCAGGCTGCCGCCGGTCTCGGCCTGCAACCGGCGCGCGCGGCCGAGGTCGGCTTCCTTCAGCCGGCCTTTCGCGAGCAGGGCGTCGACGATCCTTTCCTCGACAGGGTTGCTGTCGATGCCGCGGTCATCCGTGCCGCCCGCGAGTGTGTCTGCAGTTGCGTTCACATCGCTCTCCGAGTCCTTCAACGGCCGACTTTAGCAGGTTGCTGAGGGTGTCTATTTGCTCGCGGTTCAGTCGGTTTCGAGGGTCTTGAACGTTGTTGCTGGTTGGTTGGGAAACCAGAGCAACAAGAGCAGAGCGGGAGCAAAAGCCCGGCGTCGTACGGCAGCGGCGCCCTGCCGGAGTCGTGCTGCCCGGCTCGGTCAGGCCATCCATGGCCTGACTCGCCGCCGTGCGCCATCCATGGCGCACTGTTCGCCCGACCCCGGCAGGACGCCGCGTCGCAGCTTGGCTCCTAAAGGCTTCTTGTAGGAGCGGCTTTAGCCGCGATCGGAAACCGTCCGCCCGCACCGACTCCAGATCGCGGCTAAAGCCGCTCCTACAAACAGCCGGTCACGGAAGCCAACGAAAGGTGGGGCGGGAGGCGGCCGACGGGGGTATGGCGGAGAGCCGGCCATGGATGGCCGGCGGCCCCGAGTCAGGGCGGGAAGCCATGACCGAGGGGAGTAGCCATACCCCCGTCGGCCGCCTCCCGTAGCACGGAAACCGTCTCGCGCCCGCCGTCAGCCCACAAACACCCGCGCGTTGCGGAACATCCGCAGCCACGGCGAATCCTCGCTCCACTCGCGCGGCGCCCAGCTCAGGTTGGCGCTGCGCAGGGTGCGCTCCGGGTGCGGCATCAGGATGGTCACCCGGCCGTCGTCGCTGGTGACGCCGGCAATCGCGTTAGTCGAGCCATTGGGGTTGGTCGGGTACTGACCTGCCACCGTACCGTCGCCATCGATGTAACGCAGCGACATGCGCACGGCGGTCTGGTCGAGGTTGCCGCCGAACACCGCCCGGCCCTCGCCGTGCGAGACCACCACCGGGATCCTTGATCCGGCCATGCCGCGCAGGAACAGCGACGGCGACTCGACCACCTCCAGCAGGCTCAGCCGCGCCTCGAACTGCTCGCTGCGATTGCGCAGGAAGGTCGGCCAGTGTTCCGCACCGGGGATGATCGGCTTGAGCTGGCTGAGCATCTGGCAGCCGTTGCAGACACCCAGCGCAAAGCTGTCGTCGCGGCCGAAGAATTCCGTGAACTTCTCGCGCAATGCCGGACGCTCGAGGATGCTGGTCGCCCAGCCGCGCCCCGCGCCGAGCACGTCGCCGTAGCTGAAACCGCCGCAAGCGGCGAAGCCCTTGAAGTCGGCCAGTTGCACCCGGCCGGCGATCAAGTCGCTCATGTGCACGTCGAACGCCTCGAAACCGGCGCGGTCGAACGCCGCGGCCATCTCGATCTGGCCGTTGACGCCCTGCTCGCGCAGGATCGCAACCTTCGGCCGCGCGCCGGTGGCGATGAACGGCGCGGCGATGTCCTCGGCGGGGTCGAAGCCCAGCTTCGGCACCAGTCCCGGCGCGTTGAAGTCGCGCGCGGCGACCCGCTCCTCGTCGGCGCACTCGGGGTTGTCGCGCAATTTCTGCATCGCGTGGCTGGTCGACCACCAGGCGTCGAACAACTCGTCCCAGCGCCATTCGGCCAGGGTGTCGCCGTCCTCGCGGATGCGCACGGTGGCAGCGGTGGTCGGCTTGGCGATGCGCTGGGCGCAGTCGATCAGGCCGTGGCGCGCGACCAGGTCGGCGAAGTCAGCGCGGTCCTCCGCGGTGACCTGCACGATCGCGCCGAGCTCCTCGTTGAACAGGGTGCGGAACGGGTCCTGGCCCCAGCCGTCGAGGTTGATTTCCAGCCCGAGGTGCGAGCAGAACGCCATCTCGCACAGCGCCGCGAACGCGCCGCCGTCGGAACGGTCGTGGTAGGCCTGCAGCAGGTTGGCTTCACGGGCCTCGCGGATCAGTTCGAAGAAGTCGCGCAGGCGCTGGGGGTTGTCGAGGTCGGGCACGCCGGCGTTGCGGCGGCCATCCTCGGACGACTGCCCGGCGAACGCCGGCAGGATGCCGTCGCCGCCATTGCCGCCGGTCGCCTCGGGATGGACCTGGGCCAGCACCGAGCCGCCGAGGCGCTGCTTGCCGGCACCCAGGCCGATCAGCCACAGCTCCGAATCCTCTTCGCGATTGAGCAGCGGAGTCAGCTGCTGGCGCACGTCGAGCACCGGCGCGAACGCGCTGACGATCAGCGACACCGGCGACACCGATTTCTGGGCCTCGCCTTCGGCCTGCCACTGCGCCTGCATCGACAGCGAATCCTTGCCGACCGGAATGCTCAACTCGATCTGCGGGCACAGTTCCAACCCGACCGCGCGGACCGCGTCGAACAACAGCGCGTCCTCGCCGTCGTGGCCGGCCGCGGCCATCCAGTTGGCCGACAGCTTGATCCGCTGCAGCGACTCGACCGGCGCCGCGCACAGGTTGGTGATCGCCTCGCCGACCGCCATCCGCGCGGCGGCGGCGGCATCGAGCAGGGCCAGCGGGGTGCGCTCGCCGATCGCCATCGCCTCGCCGGCGAAGCCGTCGAAGCCGGCAAAGGTGATCGCGCAGTCGGCCACCGGCACCTGCCACGGCCCGACCATCTGGTCGCGCGCGGTCAAGCCGCCGACGCTGCGGTCGCCGATGGTGATCAGGAACTGCTTGGCGGCAACGGTCGGGTGCGCCATCACCCGCAGCGCGGCGGCGTGCAGGTCAAGGCCGCTCCAGTCCAGCGACGGCCACGGCGCCTCAGAGGGACGCCGGGTGTCGCGCTGCATCTTCGGCGCCTTGCCGAACAGCAGGTCCATCGGCAGGTCGATCGGCCAGTCCTGCACCACCGCCTCGTCGCCGTAGATCGATTCGACGGTCGCGTCGTAGCCGACCACCAGCCGCTCCTCGGCGGTGGCATGGCCGACCACCGCGAACGGGCAGCGCTCGCGCTCGCAGATCGCGGTGAACTCGGCAACGCGCTCGACCGGCATGCCGAGCACGTAGCGCTCCTGCGACTCGTTGCACCACAGCTGCATCGGCGACAACGACGGGTCGTCGCTGGGCACGTTCGCGAGATCGATCACCCCGCCAAGTGCGGAGTCGTGCAGCAGTTCCGGAATCGCGTTGGATAGGCCGCCGGCGCCGACGTCGTGGGCGCTGGCGATCGGGTTGGCATCGCCGAGCGCGACGCAGCGGTCGATCACTTCCTGGCAACGCCGCTCCATCTCCGGGTTGTCGCGCTGGACGCTGGCGAAATCGAGCGCCTCGTGGCTGTCGCCGGAGGCGACCGAGCTGGCCGCGCCGCCGCCGAGGCCGATCAGCATCGACGGACCGCCGAGCACGATCACCGCGTAACCGGGCTTGAGGCCGAGCTTCTCGACCTGGCTGCGGTCGATCGCGCCGAGGCCGCCGGCGAGCATGATCGGCTTGTCGTAGGCGCGGGTGTGTGCGCCTTCGTCGAGCTCGAACGTGCGGAAGTAGCCGGTCAGGTTCGGCCGGCCGAACTCGTTGTTGAACGCGGCCGCGCCGATCGGGCCGTCGAGCATGATTTCCAGCGCCGGCGCCATCCGCGGGTTCAGCGCGCGCGCGCCTTCCCACGGCTGCGGCAGGGTCGGGATGCGCAGGTGCGAGACGCTGAAGCCGCACAGCCCGGCCTTGGGCTTGCCGCCGCGTCCGGTCGCGCCCTCGTCGCGGATCTCGCCACCGTTGCCGGTGGAGGCACCGGCGAACGGCGAGATCGCGGTCGGGTGGTTGTGGGTTTCGACCTTGATGCAGAACGCCGACTCGACCGGCGCTTCGGCGCGGTAACCGCCGGTCGCGGGGTCGGGCCGGAAGCGTTGCGAGGTGTAGCCGGCGACCACCGCGGCGTTGTCGCTGTACGCCGACAAGGTGTGCTCGGGCGTCTGCGCGTGGGTGTGCTTGATCATCTTGAACAGCGAGGTCGACTGTTCGCGGCCGTCGATGGTCCAACTGGCGTTGAATATCTTGTGCCGGCAGTGCTCGGAGTTGGCCTGGGCGAACATCATCAGTTCGACATCGGACGGCTGCCGGCCGAGCGCGGCGTAGCGCTCGCGCAGGTAGGCGATCTCGTCGTCGGCCAGGGCCAGGCCGAGGCGGCCGTTGGCGGTTTCCAACTCGTCCAGCGCGATCCGCTCCAGCTCGCCGCGCGCGGGCACCTGGAACAGCGCGGCGGCGGCGTCGCGCGACTCCAGCAGCGACTGGGTCATCGGGTCGTGCAGGACCTTGGCCAGCTCGCCCTGGGTGGCGGCGTCGGCAGGCCAGCCGGTGAGGTCGTAGCGGGTGCCGCGCTCGACCCGTTTGACCGGCAAGGTGGCGCCATGCAGCAACTCGGTGGCCTTGCTCGCCCACGGCGACAGCGTGCCGAGGCGCGGGGTGACGTAGCGCGAGACCGCGCCGTTGGCGCGCGCGGCAGCGGCGGGTTCGGCCTGCAGGATCCGCCGCAGGGCGGCCTCGTCCGGGGTAGCACCGGCTTCGGGCTCGACCCAGTAGACCGGCCATGCGTCGAGCAGGCGGATTTGCGGATGAAGGGCCTGGAGGCGGGCTTGCAGGCGTTCGCGGCGGAACGCAGACAGGGCGGAAGCGCCCTCGAGGACGATCATGTCCGGGGTAACCGTTAGGTCGACGGGGCCAACTATTGTAAGGCAGTCGCCCCCGGGCTGCGGAATCCGGCGGCATTTGCCCGGCCGGAGTTCCCGCTGTTGTCCGACTGGACTTCCTACGGTCGTAGGAGCGGCTTCAGCCGCGATCGGGAACCGTGTCGGTCGCCGATTCCAGATCGCGGCTGAAGCCGCTCCTACAAGTGCGCGTGGATCAGGCGCCGTCGCCGGCGGCCAGCTTGTCCAGCGCCTCGCGCAGCGCCTTCGGCGGCACGTAGCCGCCGAGTTGGGTGCCGTCCTCGGCGAGGATCATCGGGGTGCCGGTCAGGCCGACCCGCTGGCCGATGTCGTACTGCATGGTCACGGTGTTCTTGCAGTCCTTGTCGGTGACCTTGCCGGTGTTCTTGGCCCGGGTCAGCGCGGCCTTGCGGTCGGGCGCGCACCAGACCGAAACCATCTTCTCGAAGTCCTCGCTGCCGATGCCCATCCGCGGGAACGCCAGGTACTCGACCGCGATGCCCTGGGCGTTGTATTCGGCGATCTCGCTGTGCAGCTTGCGGCAGTAGCCGCACTCGACGTCGGTGAACACGGTGACGGTGTGCACCGGATTCTTCGGCGCGAACACGATCCGCTCGCTCTGCGGGATCGTCGCCAGCAGTTTGGTGCGCATGCCGGCCAGCGCGGTCTCGCTGAGGTTCTTCTGGGCCCGGGTGTCGAACAGGGCGCCGCCGGCGCCGGGCAGGAACAGGTAGCGGCCGTCGTCGGAGACATAGACCACCTGGCCGCCGACGATCGCCTCGCGGAAGCCCGGCAGCGGCGCCGCACCGACGCTTTCGACGGTGACATTGGGGTTGAGCGCGGCGATCGCCGCCACCGCGCGCGCATCGGCGGTGCCGGGTGCAGGCTTGGCCGCGGCCGCGGTGGTGGCCGTCGCCGCGGCGGCGGCGCTGGTACCGACCGCCGGGTCGGGCGTCTTGGCACAGGCGGAGAGACTGATAGCGCCGAGCGCGGCGACAAGGAGGATGCGCTTCATCGGGTGTCCTGCGGGCGGGGGGAGCGGTGGTTCGACCGCCCCGGTAGGGGAATGTTCCGATTGTGGCACGCCGCGAGAGCGTCTCCATCGCTCTTGTAGGAGCGGCTTCAGCCGCGATCTGGAATCGTCGACCGACACGGTTTCCGATCGCGGCTGAAGCCGCTCCTACAGAAGGGCCACGCCTAGCCGCGCGGGTGGTGCTTGGCGTGCAGTTGCTTCAACTGCTCGCGCGCCACCAGGGTGTAGATCTGGGTGGTCGACAGCGAGCTGTGGCCGAGCAGCATCTGCAGCGCGCGCAGGTCGGCGCCGTGGTTGAGCAGATGGGTGGCGAAACTGTGGCGCAGGCCATGCGGGCTGATCCGCGCGGGGTCGATCCCGGCCATCGCGGCGTGGCGCTTGACCAGTTGCCACAGTTGCTGGCGGCTGGGCGCCTTTCCATTGGCGCCGATGAACAGCGGTGCCAGCGCGCGCTTGCCGGCCAGCTGCGGCCGCGCCTGCTTGAGGTAGCGTTCGACCCAATGCTGGGCCTCCTCGCCCAGCGGCACCAGCCGCTCCTTGTTGCCCTTGCCCATCACCCGCAGCACGCCCTGGCGCAGGTTGATCGCGGTCGCCGGCAGGTTGGCCAGCTCGCTCACGCGCAGGCCGCAGGCGTACATCAGCTCCAGCATCGCGCGGTCGCGCAGGCCCAGCGGGGTATCGACATCGGGCGCGGCCAGCAGCGCCTCGATCTGGCTTTCGGCCAGCGCCTTGGGCAACGAGCGCGGCAACTTGGGCGGCTGCAGCAACGCTGCCGGATCGTCGTCGCGCTCGCCGCGACGCAGCTTCCAGCCGAAGAACGCGCGCAGCGCCGACAGCAGCCGTGCGTTACTGCGCGGCGAGTAGCCCTCGCCGGTGCGCCAGGCGAGGTAATCGAACAGCGCCCCACGGTCGGCCCCGGCCAGCCCGCCGCCACGCCCGTCGCGCCAGCGGGCAAGGCCTTCCAGATCGCGCCGATAGCTGTCGAGGGTTGGCTGGGCCAAGCCATTCTCGGCCCAGATCGCATCGAGGAAACCGTTGATCGCCGCGGCGTCGGCCTCGGGCACTGGCGGCAACGCCATGGCGGTCTGGCGGCGATCGGCAGGCGTGCGCGGGGTCATGCAGGCAGCTTAGTCGAACAGCGGCTGCGATCTGCGCGGACCGGGACCGAGCGACATCGCGCAGCTGCTCTAAACTGCCGTCGCTGCCTCCACTTCACCCATTTGCACCTCGAATCAAATGAGCGACTCCGCCCCGCCCGCGACTGCCGCACGTCCTGCCGTCTTGATCGGCTGGCGCCTGCTCGCCCTGCTATACGACCTGTGGCCGGTGCTGGCGCTGTGGATGGTCGCCGGCACCGTGTTCGCGGTCGGCTACACCCTCGCCGGCCACGACCCGCACGAGAACATCGCACCGTTCAGCCCGTTGCAGATCCTGTTGTGGCTGGTGTGCTGGCTGCTGGCCGGTGCCTACGCGGTGATCAGCTGGCATCGCGGTGGCCAGACGCTGGGCATGCGGCCATGGCGACTGCGGGTGATCGGTGTCGATGGCAAGGCCGCCAGTTACCGCGCGCTGGGACTGCGTTACGCAGTCGGCAGCGTCTCGCTGCTGCTGGCTGGCCTGGGGTTCTGGTGGGCCTGGTTCGACCGTGACCGGCTGACCTGGCATGACCGCGCGAGTGGGACGCGGATGCGACGGGAGCCGAAGTCGAAGTGATAGAGACGTCGTCTGATAGCTGGTGGCGAACGAGCAAGACAGGGCCTTAAGAGCGGGTCCTTCGGAGGAGTCGCGCACACGAAACCAACCACCTCAAGCCGCGACGTGGCGTCCTGTCGGGGTATTGCGGAGAGTGCGCCATGGATGGCGCACGGCGGTGAGTGCGGCCATGGATGGCCGCCCGAACCGAGTAGCAATGCCCCGACAGGGCGACGCCCGCCCGAAGCCGAGAGATCGCACGCTTTGCTGCTGTTGCTGTTGCTGAAACTCAGCCCGAGCGCTTCTTGAACAGGAACATCGACACCGCAACCATGATCACCGTCGGCAACGCATACGCCAGGCGGAAGTCGAACTTGAACGCGCTCGCCATCTTCACGAACTGCGTCTGCACCAGCCAGAACCCCAGCGCGAAGACGATACCGATGAACAGCCGCTTGCCGAGTCCACCGCTGCGCAGGCTACCGAATGCGAACGGGATCGCCGCCAGGCACAGCGCCAGCACGTTGAGCGGGTAGAACCAGCGCCCCCAGTAATGCTCCTCGTAGTCCGCCGCGTCGAGCGCATTGCGCTTGCGGTACTGGATCGCGTCGCGCAACTCGGCCGAACTCAGGTAACGCGGGCGGTCGATGTCGGCACTGAGCGCGGTCGCGTCCAGCTTCGACTCCCAACGCTCCTCGGCGACCTTGGTGCGGCTCACCGAATCGTCGCCGAAGCTGGTGCGAGTGACGTCGCGCAGCAGCCAGCCGCCGGGGCGATGCTCGGCGACCTTTGCCAGCGCCAGCGATTCGAGCCTGCCATCGTCGGCGAATTCGTACAGCCGCACGTCGCGCAGCTCCAGCCACTGGTCGGTGCCGTTGTCGTGCTGCTCGCCGCCCTCGGCATTGAGGATGATGTCGCCCTCGCGCGCCCACACGCCGGAATACTGCGCGACGATCAGGTCGTCCGATTTTGACGAGGCCTTCAGCGCGTCGGCGCGGCGCTGGCCCCACGGCCCCAGGGTCTCGCCATTGACCACCATCAGCAGGGTCAGCAGCGCCAGCGCGGCGGCCACGGCCACGGTCAGGCGCCGGCGCGACAAGCCGATCGCGCGCAACGCGGTCAACTCCGAGGTGGCCGCCAACTGCCCCAATGCCATCAAGGAGCCGATCACCGCAGCGGTCGGGAACAACGTGTAGGCCCGGCGCGGCACGGTGTAGGCCATGTAGACCAGCGCCTCGACCGCGCCGTAATTGCCCTCGCCGACATCGCCGAACTCGCCGACCAGGCTGAGCATGAAGTCCAGCCCCAGCAGCACCCCCCAGGTCAGCAGCACGGTGCCGATGACCACCTTGCCCAGATACAGATCGTGGATCTTCGGGAACGGCATCATGGCGTCGCCCCCTGCGGCGCGACCCCGCGCGACCGGCGCATGCGGCCATCGGTGAAGTACAGCCACAGCGCCAGCGCCAGCAGCGGCAGCACCAGCCACCACAGGCCCAGCGCCGGGGCGAGGCGGCCGGTTTCGAGCCAGTCGGTGCCCATCAGCATCATCTGCATCCCCACCAGGTAGGCGAGGAAGCCCATCATCAGCCGGCCATAGCGCGCCTGCCGCGGGGTGCTGCGGGCCAGCGGGATCGCCATCAGCGCGAACGCCAGGGTCAGCAGCGGCGGCGCCAGGCGGGCGTGCAACTGGGCATTGGCGCCCGGGCGCGGATCGCCGAACAGTTCGCCGGTCGGCAGGATTTCCGGATCATTGGGATCGAACCGGGCCTCGCCGGCCGGCAACCGCACGTCGTTGCTGGCGTAGCGCATCAGCCGGTAATCGAGGCCGCCATCCATCGGCCCCTCGACCTGGAAGCCCTCGTCCAGGGTCAGGTAGCGCTCGCCGTCGCCATCGACGGTCAGCTCACCGGTGGCGGCGGTGGTGACATCGAGCCGGTCCTCGGACTCGCGATAGATGAAGACCCGGCGAAACCGGCTGCCATCGGCCGACATCGCGCCGACATAGACCACCCCGCCGCTGGACAGCTCGGTAAAGCTGCCCGGCTCCAGCCCCGACACCACCAGGTTGCGGTTGGCCTCCTGGATCATCTGCCGCGAGATCCGCTCGGCCATCGGCCCCAGCCACAGCGAGCACAGCCCGACCACCAGCACCACCGGCACCACCAGCAGCAGCAACGGCTTGAGTAGGCGCCGCGGGCCAACGCCGATCGAGGCGATCACCGGCATTTCCGAATCGCGATAGAGCCGGCCGACCCCGAGCATCAACCCCAGCATCAGCGCCAGCGGCAGGATCAGCGGCAGCCAGTTGAGCAGCACCAGGCCGAGCTGGGCCAACATCAGCCCCGCTGGCAGACGGCCCGAGGCGATGTCCTTGAGCACGTCGGTGATCACCCCACCCACGCTGACGATCAGCAGGATCACCAGGGCGGCGAAGGTCGACTGGGTGAACTCGCTGAACAGGTATCGGTCGAGCTTGGGCATCAAGGGGCGCTTTTCGAGGGCAGGCTTTTGGAGGGTGTTCGGGGGAGGCGTTCGGAAACCACGGGGGCTTGCTTTAGACTCATTGGTTCGTTCGAACCCGACCCGCAGGCCCCGACCGGGGCCGCGCCCGGCGCGATCCGACCCGCATTGTCACCCGGATCGGGGGTTTGCGCCGCACCGGCGCGACCGGTCAAGAGTCCGAACCATCCTTTCACAACCCCCCGGAATCTGTTGCATGGCCCTCGAATTCGACCTGAACCGCGACGCGCCGACCACCGCCCAGGTGGACTGCATTGTCGTCGGCGTGTTTTCAAACAACACTTCCGACAACACCCTGACCGCCGCCGCGAAGGCGCTGGACGACGCCAGCGGCGGCCGCATCGGCAAGCTGCTGGAACGTGGCGATGTCGGTGGCAAGACCGGCAAGACCGCGTTGCTGCACGACCTCGATGGCGTCGCCGCACCGCGGGTGCTGGTGATCGGCCTGGGCGATGCCGGCAAGTTCGGTGTGCCGCAGTACCTCAAGGCGGTCGGTGACGCCGCCCGCGCGCTCAAGACCGGTCCGGTCGCGCACGCGCTGTTCACCCTCAGCGAGGTCCCGGTCGAGGGCCGCGACGGCGCCTGGGCGATCCGCCAGGCCGCGATCGCCGCCGACCACGCGTGCTATCGCTACAGCGCGACGCTGGGCGCCAAGAACAAGAAGAAGGACGGCGAGCCGGGGCTGCGCAAGCTCTCGATCAGCGGTGACGACCAGACCGCGCTGGCCCAGGGCCAGGCCATCGCCGCCGGCGTCGCCTTCGCCCGCGAACTCGGCAACCTGCCGCCGAACGTCTGCAACCCGGCCTACCTCGCACAGCAGGCGCAGGAGTTCGCTGGCCGCTTCGACAGCACCAGTTGCGAAGTGCTCGACGTCGCCGCGATGGAGAAGCTCGGCATGGGCTCGCTGCTCGCGGTCGGCCGCGGCTCGGCCAACCCGCCCAAGCTCATCGCGCTGAAGTACGACGGCGGCGGCGATGCCAAGCCCTACGTGCTGGTCGGCAAGGGCATCACCTTCGACACCGGCGGCATCAACCTCAAGACCCAGGGCGGGATCGAGGAGATGAAGTTCGACATGTGCGGCGGCGCCACCGTGATGGGCACCTTCGTGTCCGCGGTCGGCATGCAGTTGCCGGTCAACCTGGTGGTGATCGTGCCGGCGGTCGAGAACATGCCCGACGCCGACGCCTACCGCCCGTCCGACGTGCTGACCAGCATGTCCGGCAAGACCATCGAGGTCGGCAACACCGACGCCGAGGGCCGGCTGATCCTGTGCGACGCGCTGACCTACGCGCAGAAGTACCAGCCGCAGGCATTGGTCGATGTCGCCACCCTGACCGGCGCCTGCATGGTCGCGCTGGGCAAGTACGCCTCGGGCCTGATGAGCAAGGACGACGACCTCGCCGACGAGTTGCTGGCCGCCGGCGAGACCGTGTTCGACCGCGCCTGGCGCCTGCCGTTGTGGGACGAGTACCAGGGCATGCTCGACTCGACCTACGCCGACGTCTACAACATCGGCGGCCGCTGGGCCGGCGCGATCACCGCCGGCTGCTTCCTGTCGCGCTTCACCGAAGGCCAGCGCTGGGCGCACCTGGACATCGCCGGCAGCGGCAGCGACGACGGCAAGCGCGGCATGGCCACCGGCCGCCCGGTCGGCCTGCTGAGCCAGTGGCTGCTCGACCAGGCCGCGAAGTAGGCGACCCCGCCGCGTGCGCGCCGACTTCTACCTGATCGCCAAGCCACGGTTTCGCGACCAGCCGTTGCTGCTGGTCTGCGAGCTGGCGAAGAAAGCCAGCGACGCCGGCATGGCGACGCTGGTGCTGGCCCGCGACAGCGCCCAGGCCGAGCAACTCGACGACCTGCTGTGGTCGTTCGATCCCGACGCGTTTGTGCCGCACCAGATCGCCGGTGCGGAGAGCGACGAGGAAGAGGCGACGGTGCTGATCGCCGCGCCCGATACCGACATCGCGTTGCGTCCGCTGGTGATCAACCTGCGCGACGCCGCGGTCGAGGGCGAGTTCGAGCGCGTGCTCGAAGTGGTGCCGGCCGACGAATCGGCGCGCGCGCCGTCGCGCGAGCGCTGGAAGCAGTACCAGGCGCGCGGCCTCGACGTCAGCAAGCACGACATGTAACCGCCTCTCCCCGCCCGCGGGGACACGACGCTCCTTTCGAAACGCCCCGATGACCGACACCCTCGCCTCCAGCTACGACCCCACCCAGTTCGAATCCCGGCTGTACCAGCAGTGGGAATCCAGCGGCGTATTCCAGCCGCGCGGCGAGGGCGAGCCCTATTCGATCCTGCTGCCGCCGCCGAACGTCACCGGCACCCTGCACATGGGCCACGCGTTCCAGCACACGCTGATGGACGCGCTGGTGCGCTACCACCGCATGCGCGGCTACGACACCCTGTGGCAGATGGGCAGCGACCACGCCGGCATCGCCACCGAGATGGTGGTCGCGCGCAACCTTGGGCTGGAGGGCAACGGCGAAACCCGCGACTCGCTCGGCCGCGACGGCTTCATCAACAAGGTCTGGGAGTGGAAGCAGCACTCCGGCGACACCATCGAGCGGCAGATGCGCCGGCTCGGCGCGTCCGGCGACTGGAGCCGCAGCGTGTTCACGATGGACCCGATGGCGGCCGAGGCGGTGGTCGAGGCGTTCGTGCGGCTGCACGAGCAAGGCCTGATCTATCGTGGTCAACGACTGGTCAACTGGGACCCGGTGCTGAAGACCGCGATCTCCGACCTGGAAGTGGTCAACGAGGAGGAAGACGGCTTCCTGTGGTCGATCAGCTATCCGTTGACCGACGGCAGCGGTTCACTGGTGGTCGCTACCACGCGCCCCGAGACCATGCTAGGCGACAGTGCGGTGATGGTGCATCCCGACGACGAGCGCTACGCGCATCTGGTCGGCAAGACCGTGACCTTGCCGCTGACCGGCCGCGAGATCCCGGTGATCGCCGACGCCTATGTCGATCGCGAGTTCGGCACCGGCGTGGTCAAGGTGACCCCGGCGCATGACTTCAACGATTACCAGGTCGGCCAGCGCCACGCGCTGCCGCTGATCAATATCTTTACACCGGATGCACGAATCGTCGGCGACATCCGGGGCATTTTGGACACCCTCGACCTAGCTGCTCGAAATGACGATCCCGAGACGGGAATGCTTATTCCGCCGTCGCATGATTGGGATGTTATTCCGCAGAAGTACCGTGGCCTCGATCGCTACGACGCGCGCAAGGCGGTGTTAGCTGACCTCGACGCCGCCGGCCTGCTGGTCGAGACCAAACCGCACAAGCTGCAGGTGCCGCGCGGCGACCGTACCGGCCAGGCGATCGAGCCTTACCTGACCGACCAGTGGTTCGTGAAGATGGACGGTCTGGCGAAGCGCGGCATGGAGCTGGTCGAGCAAGGCGACGTGAAATTCGTCCCAGCGAACTGGATCAATACCTATCGCCACTGGATGGAGAACATCCAGGACTGGTGCATCAGCCGCCAGTTGTGGTGGGGCCACCGCATCCCGGCGTGGTACGACGCCACGGGGAAGATCTACGTTGGCCGCGACGAGGCCGAGGTCCGCGCGAAACATTCGCTTGGCGACGACATCGCGCTGTCGCAGGACGACGACGTGCTGGAAACCTGGTTCAGCGCGCAACTGTGGCCATTCAGCACAATGGGCTGGCCGAACGAGCAGCTGATGGCGCAACGCGGCTTCGACCGATTCGTGCCGTCCTCGGTGCTGGTCACGGGCTTCGACATCATCTTCTTCTGGGTCGCCCGGATGATCATGGCGACCGACCACTTCACCGGCGAGGTGCCGTTCAAGCACGTCTACATGACCGGACTGGTGCGGGACTCGCATGGTCAGAAGATGTCCAAGTCCAAGGGCAACGTGCTCGACCCGCTGGACCTGATCGACGGCATCTCGGCCGACGCGCTGGTCGCCAAGCGCACCACCGGGCTGATGAACCCGAAGACCGCGCCGAAGATCGAGAAGGCCACCCGCAAGGAATTCCCCGACGGCATCCCTGCGTTCGGCGCCGACGCGCTGCGCTTCACCATGGCCGCGCTGGCCGGTCCCGGGCGCGACATCAAGTTCGACCTCGGCCGCGCCGAGGGCTACAAGAATTTCTGCAACAAGCTGTGGAACGCGACGCGCTTCGTGCTGATGAACACCGAGGGCGCGAGCTTCAGCGGCAAACCGCAGCCGACCACCGACGCCGAGCGCTGGATCCTCGCGCAACTGGCGAAGACCGCCGCCGAGGCCGAAGGCCACTTCGCCAGCTACCGCTTCGACCTGCTCGCGCAGTCGCTGTACGAGTTCGCCTGGAACGACTTCTGCGACTGGTTCGTCGAGCTGGCCAAGCCCGCGCTCAACGGCTATGACGCGGCCGCCGCGGCCAGCACCCGCCACACCCTGCTGCACGTGCTCGAACGCCTGCTGTCGCTGCTGCACCCGCTGGTGCCGTTCGTGACCGAGGAGTTGTGGCAGCAGGTTGCGCCGCGCCTGGGCATCGACGGCGACACCATCATGTTGCAGCCCTACCCGCGCGCCGCCGACTTCGCGGTCGCCGACTACGCCGGCGCGGAAGCCGACGTCGAGTGGCTCAAGTCGATGGTGTCCGCCCTGCGCCGGGTGCGCAGCGAACTCAATGTCGCGCCGTCGAAGCAGGTCACGCTGCTGCTGGCCGGCGGCGATGCCAGCGACCGCGAGCGCAGCGCGCGTTTCGACAGCTCGCTGCGTTTCCTTACCCGGGTGGAGAAGATCGAGTTCATCGACGACGCCGCCAACGCCCCGGCCGCCGCCACCGCGGTGGTCGGCGAGCTGAAACTGCTGGTCCCGCTGGAAGGCCTGGTCGACCTCGGCGCCGAGCGCACCCGGCTCGACAAGGAGATCAAGCGGGTCGAGGGTGAGATCACCAAGTGCAATGGCAAGCTCGCCAGCGACACCTTCGTCAACAACGCCCCGCCGGCGGTGGTCGAACAGGAGCGCAGGCGTCTGATCGACTGGAACGTGCAGCGCGAGGCGCTGGCGACGCAGCGGGCCAAACTGGGCTGAGCCGGACTGTCGCGTCCGTAGGAGCGACGTCAGTCGCGAACGCCACAACCTGGATCGAGACCTCGGAATACGTTTGCGAGTCGGCAACCCGGCCGCGACCCAAGGCGCCTCGCCCAGCGCGAGGTCAGGCAGGTGCGGTGCGTCGTGCATTCGCGACTGACGTCGCTCCTACCCCTCCGGCAGTAGCTCCAGCGCCATCACCAGCGCGTCCTCGCGCCCCTCGCGTGCGGGGTAGTAGCGCGGGCGCCGGCCGATCTCGTTGAAGCCTTCGGCGTCGTACAGCGCAACGGCGCCGACATTGCTCGGCCGCACCTCCAGGAACACCCGGTCGACCCGGCGCGCGCGGGCGATCTTCAGCAGCGCGTGCAGCAGCGTGCGACCGTGGCCGCGGCCTTGCAATTCCGGGGCGACGCAGACGTTGAGCACGTGCGCCTCGCCGGCGGCGATGCTCATCAGGAAGTAGCCGCCGATGCGACCGTCGATCTGCAGCACCCACGCCGGATAGTTCGCCCGCAGGCAATCGTGGAAAATCCCCGAGGTCCAGGGGAATTCGTAGGCGCGGATTTCCAGCGCGTGCACCTCCGCCAGATCGGTTTCGCGCATCGCTCGCAGCGCGACCGCCGGCTGCGGCGCGTCGCAGGCCAGCGCGTTCATTTCGCCGCCTTGCGCAGCGTCCGCAGACGCGCCCACAACGCACGCTTGGCGACCGGATCGTCGCGCAAGGCCGCCGGATCGACCGCCAGGTCGCGCAGCACCTGTGCGGCCGCGGCCGGCGGCTGCGCGGTGGCACGCAACAGAGCTTCGCCGAGCGGTCCGCTGGCGTTGCGAGCGGCGCCGGCACGGCGTGCGGCCTCCAATGCCGCGAGCTTGGCCGCGGGATCGGTGCGGGGCCGTGACGGCGCGGCCGGCGCGTCGGGTTCATCCGACACCGCTGGCGGCGGGGTCGGGCGAGCACGCGACGGCGGCGGCTCGATCGGCGCGCGCGCGGCGGTCGCGGATCCGTGCGCATCGGCGCCGCGCACGCGTTCGGCCTCTGCGACTTCCTCGTGTTGCAGGGCCGGCGCTTCGGCGGCTTCGTCACCGGCCAGCACCAACAGCGAGTGGCCCATCGCCTGCAGCCACTCGCGCTGTTGCGGATCCCACATCCCGTCCGCGACCAGGCTCACGGCGAGGCCTCCGTCGCCGGCGGTCGCCGCAGTCGGCGGTAACCGGCGTACAGCGGACCGCTCAAGGCGTACAGGCCAAGGATCGCGAGCAACACCACCGGCGGATCGATCGCGATCGCCGCCAGCACCGCCAGCACCACCACCACCGACAGGAACGGCAGCTTGTCGTGGCGCGGACCGCCCCCCTTGAAGCTGAAATAGCGCACCCGGCTGACCATCAGCAGCGCCGCCGTCGCGGTGGCCGCCAGCGCCAGGTAGCGCAGGGCGGGGCCTTCGTAGCCCAGGGCGAAACAGGTCCAGACGAAACTCGCCAGCAACCCGGCCGCCGCCGGACTGGCCAGGCCGATGAACCAGCGCTTGTCGGCCTGGTGCACCTGCGAATTGAAGCGGGCCAGCCGGAGCGCCGCGCAGGCCGCATACAGGAACGCGACCACCCAGCCGACCTTGCCGGCGGTCACCCCGTCCAGTCGCATCGACGCCAGTGCCCAGTGGTACATCACCAGCGACGGCGCCAGGCCGAAGCTGATCAGGTCGGCCAGCGAGTCGTACTGCACCCCGAACTCGCTCTGGGTATTGGTCAGCCGCGCGACCCGGCCGTCGATGCCATCGAGGATCGCGGCGACGAAGATCGCGATGCAGGCGTCGTCGAAACGGCCCTGGGTCGCGGCGATGATCGCGAAGTAGCCGGCGAACAGGCCGCCGGTGGTGAACAGGTTCGGCAGCAGGTAGATCCCGCGTCCGCGCGGTCGCGACGGCGCACCGGCCGGGTCATGCGACGCCCGTTCGGCGACATCGGTTGGCAATTCGGGGGTTTCGCGTTCCATTTCGGCAGTTTAACGCTTGCTTGCGGGCCGGCGCGGTGCTGCAATTGCACTCGTTGCGACACTTTTCAACGTCGTGCGTCACCTGGGGAATCCGCATGTCCAAGTCGAACCCGTCGTCCCTCGCCCACCGACTGCCGCGGCTCGGCGCTGCCGGCCTTGTCGCGGCCCTGACGTTCGCGCTGCCTGCCGTGTCCGGCGAGCTGTACCAGTGGAAGGACGCCAACGGCGTGACCCACTATTCCGATGCCCCGCCGCCGGCCGGCGCCGACTACAAGAACCGCACGATCAGCAACCGCGGTTCGGCGGCGATCGCGACCGACAAGGCCGAGGCTCCGGCCGAGAGCAGCCAGTGCACCACCGCGCGCGGCAACCTCGCGCTATTGCAGGGCGAGGGCCCGGTCGGCACCGATGCCGACAGTGACGGCAAGCCCGATGCGGCGTTCACTGCCGATGAGCGTGCCGCACAAACCCAACTGGCCGAAGCCGCGATCAAGGTTCATTGCAACGCCGGGGCCGCGACGGCGAACGCCGAGGCGTCGTAACCCCGCCGCACCGCCACGCCCCTTCACGAGTCTTTGCGTGGCCGCGGGCCAGTCTCGCGGTTCACGCGTGGTTCGCGCCGCCCCCCCATGGAGTGATCCGGCTGCGCACGCGCTGACTGGGAGCGCGCCGTGGGACACATCTCCGCCGGTCCGGCCAGCATCGCCGCGGGCGCGGCGGCATTGGCATTGGCCGGTTGCAGCGGAGCCTCCTCGACGCTGGCCCCGGCCGGACTCGAAGCCGACACCATTGCCCGGCTGTTCCGGATCATGGCGATCGGCGCCGTCCTGGTCTGGGCGGCGGTGGTCGGCATCGCGCTGTATGCCAGCCTGCTGCGGCCGCAACCGCACGGCCGGCGCACCACGCGCTGGCTGATCCTCGGCGGCGGGGTAATCACCCCGACCCTGGTACTGGGCGCGCTGCTGCTGTACGGGCTGGTGCTGATGCCGCAGCTGCGCGAACCGGCGCCGCACGACGGCCTGCGGATCGCGGTGTCGGGCGAGCAATGGTGGTGGCGGGTGCGCTACCTGCCTGCCGGCAATGAGCCCGTCATCCTCGCCAACGAGGTCACCCTGGCCAACGAGATCAGGCTGCCGGTCGGCGAGCGCGTCGAGTTCATCCTGAGCAGCCCCGACGTGATCCATTCGTTCTGGATCCCGTCGCTCGCCGGCAAGGTCGACATGATTCCGGGCCGGACCACCACCCTGGTGCTGGAGCCGACCCGCACCGGCACGTTCGGCGGCGCCTGCGCCGAGTACTGCGGCACCTCGCATGCGTTGATGCAACTGGTGGTGGTGGTGATGGAGCGCGAGGCGTTCGACGTCTGGCTGCGACGGCAGGCCGCGCCCGCGGCGCCCCCGCAGTCGGCACCGGCGCGCGCGGGGCAGCAGGCCTTCCTCGGCAATGGCTGCGGCGCCTGCCACACGATCCGCGGCACCGCGGCCGCCGGCGTGGTCGGACCGGACCTGACCCACGTCGGCGGTCGCGCGAGCCTCGCGGCCGGCATCCTGCCGAACGACGTTGAAGCGTTCCGGCGCTGGATCGGCCACACCCACGCGGTCAAGCCGGAGGCATTGATGCCGCCGTTCGGGATGTTGCCCGAGACGGAGGTCGACGCGATCGCACTCTACCTGGACGGACTGCAATGAACCCGTCACCAGCCCCCGCCGCCGACCCGGTGTCGCATGGCGACCCGGCCCAGGTCGAACGCCTGCGCGCCGCCTGGCGGACTCCGACCGGCTGGCGCTACTGGTCATCGGTCAACAACACCCAGATCGGCCAGTGGTACACCGCCACCGCGATCACCTTCTTCCTGTTCGCCGGCGTGCTGGCGCTGCTGATGCGCGCGCAGCTGGCGCTGCCGGACAACGACCTGGTCAGCGCCACCACCTACAACCAGCTGTTCTCGCTGCATGGCACGGTGATGATGTTCCTGTTCGCGGTGCCGATCTTCGAGGCGTTCTCGATCCTGGTCATGCCGTCGATGCTCGGCGCCCGCGAGATGCCGTTCCCGCGGCTGTCGGCGTACGGGTTCTGGTGCTTCCTGATCGGCGGCGTGTTCGTCTGCGGCTCGATTTTCTTCGGCGCCGCGCCGCAGGGCGGCTGGTTCATGTACCCGCCGTTGACCACGGCCTACCAGGACGGCCTCGGCGCCGACATCTGGCTGCTCGGGCTGAGCTTCATCGAAATCGCCTCGATAGCGGCCGCGGTCGAACTGATCGTCGGCGTGCTCAAGACCCGGCCGCCGGGCATGCGGATCAACCTGATGCCGCTGTACGCGTGGTACATCCTGGTGGTCGGGGCGATGATCCTGTTCGCGTTCCCGCCGCTGATCGCCGGCGACTTGATGTTCGAGCTGCAGCGTATGGCCGACTGGCCGTTCTTCGATCCGGCGCGCGGCGGCGATCCGCTGCTGTGGCAGCACCTGTTCTGGATCTTCGGCCACCCGGAGGTCTACATCATCTTCCTGCCGGCGATCGCACTGGTCGCGATGATCGTGCCGACGTTCGCGCGGCATCCGATCGTCGGCTACAGCTGGATCGTGCTGGCCGCGGTCGGCACCGGCTTCCTCAGCTTCGGGCTGTGGGTCCACCACATGTTCACTACCGGATTGCCGAACATCTCGCTGGCGTTCTTCTCGGCGGCCTCGCAGGCGGTGGCGCTGCCGACCGGGGTGCAGATCTTCGCGCTGCTGGCGACGGTGCTGGCCGGGCGCGTGGTGCGCTCGGTGCCGATGCTGTTCGTACTCGGCGCGCTGGCGATCTTCGTGCTCGGCGGCCTGACCGGGGTGATGGTGGCGCTGGCGCCGTTCGATTTCCAGGCCCACGACACCTATTTCGTCGTCGCCCACCTGCATTACGTGCTGATCGGCGGGATGGTGTTCCCGGTGGTCGCCGGCAGCTACTACTTCTATCCGCTGGTGGTCGGCAAGCAGCTGTCGGAGCGGCTCGGGCGCATTGCGTTCTGGCTGATGTTCATCGGCTTCAACGTGGCATTCCTGCCGATGCACATCACCGGGCTGGGCGGGATGCCGCGGCGGGTGTTCACCTATCGCGCCGACCAGGGATTCGATGCCTTGAACCTGCTGTCGACGCTCGGTGCGTTCGTGCTCGCGGCGGGGTTCGCGCTGCTGTTGTTCGATGCGTTGTGGACCGCCTTCAAGCGCGAATACTCGTCGCGCGACCCGTGGCGCGCCGGCACCCTGGAGTGGCTCGCCGAAATGCCGAACGAGGCCTGGGGCGTGCGCTCGATCCCGGTCATTCGCAGCCGCTATCCGCTGTGGGACCAGCCGGGGCTGATGCACGACGTCGACGCCGGCCGCGGCTACCTGGCTGACGCGCCGGAGGGCAAGCGCGAAACCCTGGTGACCTCGACGATCGACGCCGTGCCCGAGCAATGCCTGCGGGTGCCGGGGCCGACTTTCCTGACGCTGTGGGCGGCGGTGTTCACCGGTGGCGCATTCATCTTCCCGGTATTCAGCCAGTACGCCGCCGCCGGCATCAGCGCGGTGCTCGCGCTGGTGGCAATCCTGGCCTGGGCCTGGACCGGCACCGCGCTGGTCCCGGAAAAGCCGGCCAAGGACGTCGGCCTCGGACTGACCCTGCCGCTGTACGCGTCCGGGTCGGCCTCGGTCGGCTGGTGGGCGATGTTCATCACCATGGTCGGCGACATGACCGCGTTCGCCAGCCTGGTGTTCGGCTACTTCTTCTTCTGGACGGTCCACGACGACTTCCCGCCGGCCGCGGCCACCGGTCCCGGCCGGCTGTGGCCGTCTCTCGCGCTCGCGCTGGCACTCGCCGCCTGGGCCGCGACGATACTCGCGCGCGGGCTCAACCGCCGCGATGCGCGCGTCGGGTTCTATCTGGCGGCGGGTTCGGCGGTGATGCTGGCGCTGGCGGCCGGCATCGCGCTGCTGGCCGGGCCGTGGCTGACCGGCATGGACCCGACCCGACATGCATACACCGCCACGGTGTGGCTGCTGGCGGGCTGGACCGCAGTCCACATCGCGGCCGGGGTGGTGATGCACCTGTATTGCATCGCTCGGCGCGCGGCCGGGCGCATGAGCGCCGAACACGACATCGACATCCACAACGTCACCCTGTACTGGCATTTCGTCGCGATCACCGTGCTGGTGACGGTGGCGACGATCGCCGGCTTCCCCCTGGTGGCATGAGTAGTGCTGCATGAGGTCATGACGATGACGCCCCGCAAGCCCCCCGACGCCCCGGCGCACGGCAGTCCCGCCGAGGAGGCGGCGCTGCCGGAAAGCCGCGCCAGCCTGTGGCGGCTGACCGCCGGGCCGGCGATCTGGGCCGCGCACTTCCTGCTGTCGTACGTCACCGCGGCGATCTGGTGCGCCAAAGCGGCGACGGTGGCCGCGCCGCTCGGTGCCGCGCGGGTCGCGCTGGTGGCCTATACGGTGGTGGCCCTGGTCGCGATCGCCGGCTTCGGCTGGCGCAGTTGGCACCAGCACCAATGGGGCGAGGCGGAACTGCCACACGACGCCGCCAGCGCCGGCGACCGTCATCGCTTCCTCGGCTTCGCGACGTTGCTGCTGTGCGGGCTAAGTTTTGTCGCCGTGGCTTACATGGCGCTGGCGATGAGCGTGATCGGGACGTGCCGTTGATGCGCACCGGACGGCTCGGGCGTTGGTCGCTGGCAGGAGGACTGGTCGTACTCGGTGCCGCGTGGCTGGGGCCGCTACCGGAATGGTCGCGGCATTCGTTCGCCGCGCACATGGCGATGCACATGGCGGTGGTCGCGGTCGCGGCGCCGTTGTTGGCGGTCGGGCTGGCCGGCAGCCGGCTGGATCCGGTGCGGCGGCTGGCGTCGAACGCGTTGCCGCCGGCCATGCCGCCGACGGTCGCGCTGGCGGCCGTCGCGCTGTCGCCGATCGTCGCCTCGGTCATCGAGTTCCTGGTGGTCTGGGCCTGGCACGCGCCGGCGCTGCACCATGCCGCGCGCCACTCGACCGGGTTGTTGGCCTTCGAGCAGGCCAGCTTCCTGGCGGTCGGCCTGCTGGTGTGGCTGTCCGCCTTCGGCGGCGGCACCGGACAGCGGCGACAGCGTGCCGCGGCCGGGATCGGCGGCCTGCTGCTAACCTCGATGCACATGACCCTGCTCGGTGTGTTGCTGGCGCTGGCATCGCGGCCGCTATACCCGCATGACGCGACGGTCGCGTTCGGCTTGACCGCGTTGCAGGACCAGCATCTGGGCGGCGTGCTGATGCTGCTGTTCGGCGGGGTGGCCTACATGGCCGGCGCGCTGGTGTTGCTGCTGGGCTTGCTGCGCGAACGGCGCGAGGCGGTGCCTGATGCTTAGACGCTGGCGCGAGGCGATCGGTCAATCGCGGCCATGGCGATGGCTGCGGCAGGCGTGGTTGGGCCTGACCGCTGGCTCTTGGTGGTTCGCGGCGCTCCGGGTCGGGATCGTGGTGGCCGCGCTCGGCCTCGGCGCCCTGCTGTTCGTCTCCGCCGGGCTGGTGCCGATCGCCGCGAGCCAGGGCCACTGGCCGATCACCCGCGTGCTGCTGCATTTCGCGATGATCCGCTCGGTGCAGACCCACGCGCTCGGAGTGAAGCGGCCGGCGCCGGCGGATCGTCCACTCGACGCGCGCGCGATGGTGCTGAAGGGCGCCGGCCATTACGCCAGCGGCTGCCTGCCCTGCCACGGCGCGCCGGGCCATCCGCGCGCCGAGGTAGTGCGCCACATCGTGCCGGAGCCGCCGTACCTGCCGCCGAAGATCGACCAGTGGAGCGACGACCAGTTGTTCTGGATCGTCAAGCACGGCATCAAGTACACCGCGATGCCGGCGTGGCCGTCGCAGCAGCGCGACGACGAGGTCTGGGCGATGGTTGCGTTCCTGCGGCAACTGCCGGAGTTGCAACCGGCGCGGTTCCGGCAGTTGGCCTATGGCGACAGTGCGGCCGTGGCGCCGGAGGGAGCGGACCTGACTCGCTTCGATACGGCGGTGGGTGGTGTCGATCTCACATCTGTCCCCGTCGGAGCCGGCGGCGAGCGCGAACGGGTGGTCGAGCCGGCGCTAGCCCTTCGCGTGGCTGACTGCTCGCGCTGCCATGGCAGGGGTGGCGACACCGGGGCTTTCCCGCGGCTGGCGGGCCAGAACAAGGCCTACCTGCTGGCGAGCCTGCAGGCATATGCACGAGGCGAGCGCCACAGCGGGGTGATGGAACCGGTGGCGGTCGCGCTTGGTGCGGGGGAGATGCGGGCGCTGGCGGGGTATTACGCGGCGCTTCCGCTACGGAATACGGGGGCTGGCGACGGCAGCCGGGGTTCGATCGCGGCTGAAGCCGCTCCTACAAAAGCCGGGGTTTCAGGAATCGGCGACGCATCGAAGGCGAGCGGCAACATGGGCTCCATCGAACGCGGCGAGCGCCTGGCGCGTCGGGGCGATGCCGCGTTGCGGATTCCGTCGTGCGTCGAATGCCACGGTCCCGGCCGCGGGGCGCGCAATCCGCTGTACCCGCGACTGGCCGGCCAGCACCCGGACTACCTCGCGTTGCAGCTGCAATTGTTCAAACAGGGCCGGCGCGGCGGCACGGCGTATTCGCACATCATGGAGACGATCGCCGGCTCGCTGGAGGACGCCGATATCGACGACCTCGCCGCCTGGTACGGCTCGCTGCCGCCGACCCCGGGAACCGCCGCCCCAGCCCCCGCCGCCGATTAGCCCGGACCCGCGCGGGCGCATGTCAGAATGCCGGGTTTCCGGCCCAAGAACCCGCCATGCGCCTCTCGCAATTCCACCTCCATACCAGCAAGGAAGTCCCCGCCGATGCCGAGGTCATCAGCCACAAGCTGATGCTCAAGGCCGGGATGATCCGCAAGCTGGCTTCCGGCCTCTACACCTGGACGCCGCTGGGCCTGCGCGTACTGCGCAAAGTCGAGCGCACGGTGCGCGAGGAAATGGACGGCGCCGGCGCGATCGAGATGCTGATGCCGGCGGTGCAGCCGAAAGAGCTGTGGGAGGAAACCGGGCGCTGGGAGAAATTCGGCGGCCAGTTGCTGAAAATCCAGGACCGCAAGCAGGCCTGGTATTGCTACGGGCCGACCCACGAGGAAGTCATCACCGACTTCGCCCGCAACGAGCTGGCCAGTTACAAGCAGTTGCCGGTGTGTTTCTACCAGATCCAGACCAAGTTCCGCGACGAGATCCGGCCGCGCTTCGGGGTCATGCGCGCGCGCGAATTCCTGATGAAGGACGCCTACTCGTTCCATCTCGACGACGAGGGCCTCGACCGCCAGTACCGGGTCATGTACGACGCCTACGGCCGCATATTCAGCCGCCTGGGCCTGAAGTTCCGCGCGGTATTCGCCGACACCGGCGCCATTGGCGGCAGCGCCTCGCACGAGTTCCACGTGCTGGCCGATTCGGGCGAGGACGCGATCGCCTTCTCCGACGGCTCCGATTACGCCGCCAATACCGAGCTGGCCGAGGCACTGGCGCCGGGCGAACGCGGCGCCGCCGGCGAAGCCCTGCGCAAGCTTGAAACCCCGACCCAGAAAACCTGCGAGGACGTCGCCGCGCTGCTCGGGATCGAACTGCAGCGCACGGTCAAGTCGGTCGCGATCATTGGCGAGCAGGGGTTCGCGTTGGCACTGGTGCGCGGCGACCACGAGATCAACCCGATCAAGCTGGCCAAGCTCGACGGCCTGGCCGAATACCGGTTGGCCAACGAAGCCGAGATTCTCGAACACCTGGGGTGCACCCCGGGGTTCCTCGGCCCAATCGTGGCGAAACGCGATATCAAGGTGATCGCCGACCGCAGCGTCGCGACGATGACCGACTTCGTGGTCGGCGCCAACGAGCGCGGCTTCCACCTGGGCGGAGTCAACTGGGGCCGCGATCTGCCGGAACCGGCGCTGGTCGCCGATATTCGCAACGTGGTCGCCGGCGATCCTTCGCCCGATGGCCGCGGCACCCTCGGCATCGCCCGCGGGATCGAGGTCGGCCATGTCTTCCAGCTCGGCCGCCAATATGCGCAGGCGATGGGCTGCACCGTGCTCGACGATTCCGGCAAGGCCGCGACCCCGAGCATGGGCTGTTACGGCATTGGCGTTTCGCGCATCGTCGCCGCCGCGATCGAACAGAACCATGACGACAGCGGCATCACCTGGCCCGAAGCGATGGCGCCGTGGCGGGCGGTGGTCTGCGTGATCAACCCGAAAAAAGACCCGGCGGTCAGCGAAGCGGCCGAGGCCCTGTATCGCGAGCTGAATGCGGCCGGCGTCGAAACCGCACTGGATGATCGCGGCCTGCGTCCGGGCGCGATGTTTGCCGATATCGAGTTGATCGGTGTTCCGCATCGGGTGGTTGTGTCCGAACGCGGCCTTGCCGCCGGCACCTTCGAATATCGCCAGCGCCGGGCCAGCGAGTCGGAAAACCTCGGCCGCGCCGAGCTGCTGGAGCGGCTCGGCGCCTGAGGGAGGTCATTCCCGCCCCGTTTCCGCCCCGCGGCAGGCGGTCCCGGGGCGGTTTCAAGATATCGACTTTCATTTACTCCAGACAATCGGACGATTATCATGCGCCGCAGGCCGGGTTCCGACCCGGGTTTTCAACCACGTCCCGGAGAACCATATGGCAATCGATCTCAACACGCTGTCCGCGAAAGAACTCGAATCGCTGATCAGCAAGGCCAAGAAGCGCAAGACCACGCTGAACAAGCGCAAGCCGCTCGCCGCGGTCCGCAAGAAGCTGACCCAGCAGGCCAAGGCCGAGGGGTACACCATCGCCGAACTGTTCGGTACCGGAACGGGTACCGCCGCGACGACGCGCGCGCCGCGCGGCACCGCCAAGAAGGCCCGCAAGTCGCTGGGCAAGGTCGCGCCGAAATACCGCGACCCGTCAAATCCGGACAACACCTGGACCGGCCGCGGCAAGCAGCCGCGCTGGCTGGCCGCGTATACCGGCAATGGCCGCAATCTCGACGAGTTCCTGATCAAGTAGGTCCCCGTCGAATCGCAAAAAAACGCCGGCGCAATGCCGGCGTTTTTTATGCGCTTTTGGTCACAATGCCTTTTGTCCGACCGGACTTCCTGCGGTCGTAGGAGCGGCTTCAGCCGCGATCGGATGAGTGATCGATCGTCCGATTCCAGATCGCGGCTGAAGCCGCTCCTACAGATTCCGCCGTGCCGGCAGCATCAGGTTACCAAACAGCAAGCCGGCGATCAGCGCCAGCAGGATATTGATCACGCCGAGCACCGCGACCTGGCCGGCGGTGACGTCCTGCTGCTGGATCAGGTCGAGCAGGCCACGCAGGCTGGCGCTGCCGGGCACCAGCAGGATGATCCCCGGCACCCGCACGATCGCGCCCGGCCGGTGCCACCAGCGCGCATAGGCATTGCCGGCGGCGGTCATCACCAGCGCGG
Organism: Lysobacter sp.; assembly: GCA_050737695.1. Taxonomy (GTDB): domain Bacteria; phylum Pseudomonadota; class Gammaproteobacteria; order Xanthomonadales; family Xanthomonadaceae; genus Novilysobacter. Next base: position 49,232 of record JBOHYB010000006.1, read on the forward strand.
CGAGGAATATGCCGGCGCCGCTGCCCCACGCCGCACCGCCAAACCGCGATATCAGGTATCCCGACGCCGCGGCCGCCATCACCAGCAGATAATCGCGGCGCTCGGCGCGGAACAGCACCGCGAACGCCAGCGACGCCGCCACCAGCGCGACCCATTCGACCCATTCGGGCTGTGGTCGCAGCGCCCGCACCGCCGGCTCCAGGCCGACCAGGTCGGCCACGTACAGCGCGATGATCGCGCCGACCGCGAGTTTCATCACCGTGGTGATCGCCCCGGCGAAGCGCGCGGTGCCCGACACCAGATGGTCGCTGGCGAGTTCGTTCATCGCGTTGGTCAGCGACAGGCCCGGCAGCAGCACGATCAGCGAGGCGATGATCACGGTGTTCTGGTTCAGCGGCGCGACGAAACTGGCAACCAGGATCGCCACCATCGAGGCGAACATCGCCAGCACGGCATCGACCGCCTCGCGGGTGCGCGGCCGGTCCTGCGCGACCTGCATCATCACGCCGATCGCCAGGCCGTTGAATGCCGACACCGCGATATCCAGCCACGGCAGGCGCAACAGCCCGCCGACCGCGGCGGCGACCAGGCCGAAGCCGATCACCCGCAGCGCCCGGGTCAGCCGCCGCGGCGACGCGTCGAGCGCATCCATCGCTTCGAACGCCGTGGCCAGGTCCATTTCGCCGGCGATCAGCGCCTCGGCGATGCGGTCGGTCTCGGCCAGCCGGTACAGGTCGTTGTCGCCGGGCGGCAGCCGGATCACCCGGGTGGTGTCGCTGGCGCCGGGCAGGTGCTGCGGATCGCTGAAGGTCAGGATCAGCGCGGTCGGGCTCGACCACGGTTCGCACTCCAGCCGCAGACGCTCGGCGACCGACAGCAGCGCCGCCTCCAGCCGTTGCGCGGTGGTGCCGTACAGGTGCAGGCGTTCGGCCAGCTCGACCATGAAGCGGATGCGGTCGGCATAGCTGGCATTGCTCAACGGGATCGGGCTGGACATCGTCAATGCCGGGCTGTTCATCGACGTAGCATCGCACGCGACAGCGGCTGCAATGCACCGCTCGCACGGCAGCCTGTATCCTGCGCGACGAGGCCCCATGACCGCACCCGCCGCGCCATCGCCACGGATCCACACCGACGACCGCGAGTCCGGCCGCCTGCGGCTCAGCGGCCAGTGGACGCTCGAGCACGCGCGACGGATCGGCAAGCAGTTGGAAAGCGCACCCGACGGCGCCACCGCGATCGACGCCAGCGGGGTCGACCGGCTCGATTCGCTGGGCGTGCTGCAACTGTTGCGATTCGCCCAGCGGCGCCGGATCGCGTTCGAGGACGTGACCTTCCGCGACGACCACCGCGCGCTGGTCGCGGCGATCGACGATGTCTCCGACGAGCGCCCCAAGCCGCGGCGCGAATACGGCGTGTACGCCGCGCTGGGACGGCTGGGCCACGCGGTCACCGACAACTGGCGCGAGTTCCTGGCCCTGCTCGGCTTCCTTGGCGAGGTGCTGGCCAAGTTGCTGCGGATGGTCAAGGAGCCCTCGCGGTTCCGGCCGACCGCGACCGTCTTCCACATGGAGCAGGTCGGCCTCGACGCGGTACCGCTGGTCGCGCTGCTGTGCTTCCTGGTCGGCGCGGTGGTGGCGTTCCTCGGCGCCAACGTGCTGCGCGAGTTCGGCGCCACCATCTTCGTGGTCGAACTGGTCAGCATCGCGTTCCTGCGCGAGTTCGGGGTGCTGCTGACCGCGATCATCCTTGCGGGTCGGACTGCGAGCGCGTTCACCGCACAGATCGGCGCGATGGTCAGCCGCGAGGAAGTCGATGCCATGCGCACCCTCGGCCTCGACCCGGTCGACCTGCTGGTGATCCCGCGGGTGCTGGCGCTGTTGCTGATGCTGCCGCTGCTGACCTTCGTGGCGATGGTGTTCGGCCTGCTCGGCGGCCTCACCGTCGGCGCCTACGGCCTCGATATTCCACCGCAGCAGTACATCGCGCGGATGCACGACACGATGGAGTTGCGCCACTTCTGGGTTGGGCTGGTGAAGGCGCCGTTCTTCGCCCTGGTGATCGCGCTGATCGGCTGTCTGGAGGGCTTGCAGGTCGAAGGCACGGCGCAATCGGTCGGCGAGCGTACGACCTCCAGCGTGGTCCAGGCGATCTCGCTGGTGATCATCCTCGATGCGTTCGCGGCGATCTGGTTCATGGAGGTGGGCATCTAATGGCGCCCGAGCCGGTGATCCGCGTGCGCGGGCTGGTCAACCGTTTCGGCGACCAGCTCGTCCACGACGGCCTCGACCTCGACGTGGTGCCGGGCGAGATCATCGGCGTGGTCGGCGGCTCGGGCAGCGGCAAGTCGGTGCTGATGCGTTCGATCCTCGGCCTGCGCCGGCCCAACGCCGGCGAGATCGAGGTGCTCGGGATCGACGCGCGCAGCGACGACGACGCGGTGCGCCGACAGATCGAACGCAACACCGGGGTGCTGTTCCAGGACGGCGCGCTGTTCTCCTCGCTGACCGTCGGCGAGAACGTGCAGGTGCCGCTGAAGGAGTACCACCGCGACCTGCCCGACTCGCTGCGCTACGAGCTGGCGCTGCTCAAGGTCAAGCTCGCCGGGTTGCCGGCCGACGCGCTCGACAAGCTGCCCTCGCAACTGTCCGGCGGCATGCGCAAGCGCGCCGGCGTGGCCCGGGCGCTGGCGCTGGACCCGCCGCTGCTGTTCCTCGACGAGCCGACCGCCGGGCTCGACCCGATCGGCGCGGCCGCGTTCGACCACCTGATCCGCACCCTGCAGCAGGCGCTTGGGCTGACCGTGTTCCTGATCACCCACGACCTCGACACGCTGTACGCCATCTGCGATCGCATCGCGGTGCTGGCCGACCGGAAGGTGATCGCTTGCGCGCCGATCGCCGAGGTCGAGCGGCTCGACCACCCGTGGGTACGCGAATACTTCCATGGCCCGCGCGCCCGCGCGGCGCAAACCGCGCGCGAACGCAGCGTCGAGCTGTTGGACATGCGCGCAGGTGACGTAAGGTCACAGACATGAAGGCAGTCGACTGATGGAAACCAAGGCCAACTACGTCTTGATCGGTGCGTTCACGATCATCGTCTCGCTGTTCCTGCTGCTGTTCGCGCTGTGGGCGGCCAAGTACTCGTCGGAGAAAAGCTGGCAGGAGTACCTGGTGATCTTCAACGAGCCGGTCACCGGCCTCAGCGAAGGCAGCAGCGTGCAGTACAACGGCATTTCGGTCGGGACCGTCGAACACCTGAGCCTGGCGCCGGATGATCCGCGCCGGGTCCGCGCATTGCTGCGGCTGCAGGCCAACGCTCCGGTCAAGACCGACACCCGCGCCAAGATGTCGATGACCGGCATCACCGGCAGCCCGATCATCCAGCTCACCGGCGGCAGTCCCGAAAGCCCGATGCTGGTCGACGTCGACCGCCGCGAGATCCCGCTGATCGAGACCGAACCGTCGGCGCTGCAAAACATCGCCGACACCGCCAACCGGCTGGTCGCGCGGATGGACGAGTTGCTCAGCAAGGAGAACGTCGAGCGCGTTTCCAGCACGCTGGAGAACATCGAGGCGCTGACCGGCTCGATCGCCGACCAGCGCGAGGACCTACGCGCGCTGATCGTCAACGCACGCGAAGCCAGCGAACAGCTCGAAGCGACCCTGACCACGACCAACCGGGTGGTGCAGGATGTCGACCGCGAACTGGTGCAGAAGCTGCCGGACCTGGTCGCCAAGCTCGACAGCACCCTGACCGAACTGGACTCGGCCGCGGCCGGCGCCAAAGGCATCATCAACGACAACCGCGCCGCGGTCAGCAGCTTCGCCAACGACGGTCTGGCCCAGCTCGGCCCCACCCTCGGCGAGTTGCGCGCGCTAGTGCGCGACCTGCGCCGGATCAGCGACCGCCTCGACAACAACCCGACCCGCTACCTGCTCGGCCGCGATTCGCCGAAGGAGTTCGAGCCCGAATGAACCTGCAAACGAAAGAATCCGGCCGCCTCGCGCGCTTCGCCCCGCGGTCCCCCGCCGTCGCCGCGCCGGCCGGGTTGCGCGTTGCCGCAGCGGCCATCGCCATGACCCTGCTGCTGGCCGGCTGCACGATCCTCGGACCGAAAGCCAACGGCCGCGCGACCATCTACGCCCCCGACCCGCGCATCCAGGCCGACCCCGCCTGGCCCACGGTCGACTGGCAACTGTCGGTGTCGCGCGCGACCGCCTCGCAGATGACCGACAGCCTGCGCATCGCGGTACGGCCGAACCCGAACGAGCTGCAGGTCTACCAGGGCGCCAGCTGGGCGAAGACCCCGACCACGATGGTCGAGGACGCGCTACTGCGCGCGCTGGAGGACTCCGGCCGGATCCCCGCGGTGGCCCGCCAGGGCGCGGGCATCGGTGCCGACTACAAGCTGGTGCTGGACCTGCGCCGGTTCGAGGCCGACTACACCGCGGGCAGCGCGATGCCGGTGACGACCATCGAGGTCAACGCCAAGCTGCTGCACGCCCCCGACCAGGCCGTGGTCGCCGCGCGCACGTTCATGCAGGCCCCGCCGGCGGCGACTACCGCCGTGCCCGACGTGGTCGTCGCGTTCGAACAGAGCCTGGAAACCCTGACCGCCGAGCTTGCCGGCTGGGTGCTGGCCAGTGGCGACGAGCACGAGCGCACGGGGCACGAGTGACATCCAGCATGCTGCTTCTGTAGGAGCGGCTTCAGCCGCGATCGGAAATCGTTCGACCGCGCCGACTCCAGATCGCGGCTGAAGCCGCTCCTACAAACGCACGGAACGTCCCGGTACCACCCGCCGGAATGTCAGGTTGATTCGCGCGCCTACCGGCTTCGCCGTCCGCGGCAGTGCGTGCCGGTAATTGCGCTGGGTCAGCCCCGCCATCAGCAGCAGGCTGCCGTGGCCGAGCTCCATCGCCAGCTTGCGGTCCGGCTCGCGCCGAGGCTTCAACACGAACCGCCGCGCCGCGCCGAGGCTGATCGAGGCGATCACCGGCGCCGGCCCGAGCTCCGGCTCGTCGTCGCTGTGCCAGCCCATCGCATCGCGACCGTCGCGGTACAGGTTGGCGAGCACGCTGTTGAAGCCGACGCCCAGTTCGTCGGCCAGGCGGTCGCGGATCGGCCGCAGCGCCGACGGCCAGGGTCGTGGCTCGAAACGCGTGCCGGAGTAGCGATAAGCCGCGCCCGGATCGCCCATCCAGCAGCTCAGGCGCGGGCTGTCGACCTCACGGCCGAACAGCCGGATCCGGTGGACCTCCCACGCGATGTCGTCACGCAGCGCGGCGAACAATGCGTCGGCCGCCGCTGGCGCGAGCCAGTGGGGATCAAAGGCCACCTCGGCGTCGGGCAGCGGCAGCGGTTCAAGCGGCATGGCCCACGCTAGCACGGCGTAATTTGGCGCCTGCCCCCAAACCCGCGACAATTCACTGTCAGCCAGCAGGAGCCCGCCATGACCGACCCGACCACCGCCCCCGAAGCCGAGCGCGACGTGATGGAGTACGACGTCGTCATCGTCGGCGCCGGCCCGGCCGGGCTGTCGGCGGCGATCCGGCTCAAGCAGCTGAATGCCGAAATCAGCGTCTGCGTGATCGAGAAGTCCTCGACCATCGGCGCGCACATCCTGTCGGGCGCGGTGATCGAGACCGGTCCGCTCGACGCCCTGCTGCCGAACTGGCGCGACAATCCGCCGCCGATCTGCGTGCCGGCCACCTTTGATGAATTCTGGCTGCTCAACAAGACCGGCGGCCGCAAGCTGCCGGTGCCGCCGGGCATGCACAACCAGGGCAACGTGATCGTCAGTCTCGGCGCGATGTGTGCCTGGCTGGCGCCGCAGGCCGAGGCGCTGGGCGTCGAGATCTACCCGGGCTTCGCCGCCGACGAGACCCTGCATGACGAAGCGGGCAAGGTCATCGGCGTGCGCATCGGCGACATGGGTGTGGCCAAGGACGGTTCGCACAAGCCCGGCTACACCCAGGGCATCGACATCCGCGCCAAGGTCACCGTGCTCGCCGAGGGCGCGCGCGGGCATTTGACCAAGCGGCTGGTCAAGCGTTTCCAGCTCGATGCCGACAGCGACCCACAGGGCTACTCGATCGGCATCAAGGAGCTATGGCAGGTGCCCGAGGAGCGCGTGTCACCGGGCAAGATCGTCCACAGCTTCGGCTGGCCGGCGGACAGCAAGACCTATGGCGGCAGCTTCCTGTACCACCTCGACAAGGGCCGGATCGCGCTGGGCTACGTCAGCGGGCTCGACTACAGCGACCCCGAGTACAAGCCGTGGGAAGCCTTCCAGCAATGGAAGAACCATCCGATGATCAAGCCGCTGCTGGACGGCGGCGAGATCATCTCCGCCGGCGCCCGCGCGATCGTCACCGGCGGCTACCAGTCGCTGCCGAAGGTCGAGATGCCCGGCGCGCTGCTGATCGGCGACACCGCCGGCCTGCTCAACGTGCCCAAGGTCAAGGGCACCCACCAGGCGATCCGCTCGGGGATGCTCGCCGCCGAGCACCTGGCTGCGAACGCGCTGGCACCGCAAGGCTTCGATGCCGCACTGCGCAGTTCCGAGGCAATGGCCGAACTGAAACAGGTCCGCAACATCAAGCCCGGCTTCAAGCGCGGCCTGTGGTTCGGGATGCTCAACGCCGCCTGGGAGACCGTCACCGGCGGCCGTTCGCCGTGGACGCTGAAGAACAAGGCCGACTGGTCGTCGCTGCACAAGCTCGGCGAACACGAGTCGCCCAAGCGCGACTACCTCGACCGCAGCCTCGCCCCGCGCGACCGCCTCGCCGGCGTGTACTTCGCCGCCACCGAGCACGACGAGGACCAGCCGGTCCACCTGCAGGTCGCCGACACCAGCATCTGCATCGACCGCTGCACCGTCGAGTACGGCAATCCGTGCACCCGCTTCTGCCCCGCCGGGGTCTACGAGATCGTCGAGGACGAGGCGGCCGGCAAGCGCCTGCAGATCAACGCTGCCAACTGCGTGCATTGCAAGACCTGCGACATCAAGGACCCCTACGAGATCATCAACTGGGTGACGCCAGAGGGTGGGTCAGGGCCGAATTACCAGAACTTGTAAGAAACTGTTGACTCGTCCAGCCATTCCGCCGATTAATGCCTAACGCTGGGTAACCCCAGTTCATGCTCAACTCGCCAAACAAGGAAAGCGACGCACGTGGAAATCCATGACATCAGCACGGCGCTTGTTCCTGGCGAGGAGGGCATGTTCTTTTCGACTGTATCGGAACGCGTATCCTATGCGGCTGGAGGACATGCGGATTGTTTCCAGGTCGAGGACAACTCTTTCTGGTTCCAGCATCGCAACAACTGCATTGCGAGCATGGTCGCAAACCACCCGTTTTCTGGGTTGATGCTGGATATTGGCGGTGGCAACGGCTACGTGGCGCAACGTCTGATTGCCGAAGGACTGGAGGTGATGCTGCTTGAGCCCGGCCAAACCGGTGCGCGCAATGCGCGAGTCTCGCGAAACTTGCCCTATGTCGCTTGCGCCACGGTCGAAAACGCGGGCTTTATACCCGGGAGTTTCGGAGCGATAGGAATGTTCGACGTGATCGAGCACATCGAGCGGGACCGGAACTTTATTGATCAAGTCACCCCCCTGCTCACCCCTGGGGGCCGATTGTATCTGACGGTGCCGTGCCACCAGTGGCTATGGTCGCAGGCAGACGTCCATGCCGGACACTTCCGTCGCCACACCGCTGCGTCCCTGGAGTCGTTGCTCGACGGAATGTTCGAAATCGATTACCTCAGCTACTTCTTCCGTCCGCTGGTCGCGCCCCAGTTCCTCCTTCGGGCCTTGCCGTATCGAATCGGGTTCGGGCGCAAGAAAGGGGTGCTATCGGCCGAAACGGAGCATGGCGCGGGCAACAGCACTCTTGTCCGCGCGCTGTCGAGGCTGCTGGAAGCCGAAGCGCGCACCATCGCCCGCGACGACACGATCGACTTCGGTGCCAGCTGCCTGGTGGCGGCGCACAGGATCTAAGGGGAGGAAGGCCGGCAGGGACATCGGAGGCTCGTTAAGATACGCCTCCCGCACGAACCTCCCCGGGCGCATGTGCGGTAGCGCCCACACAATAGGAGCAATTCCCGGCATGTCCCGAACAACCTGGCTCGTGACCGGTGGCGCCGGTTTCATCGGCGGCAATTTCGTACTCGGCGCGGTTGCGGCGGGTATCCGGGTGGTCAACCTCGACCTGTTGACCTACGCCGGCAATCCGGACACCCTCGCCCCGCTGGACGGCAATGCGGACCACGTGTTCGTGCGCGGTGACATCGGTGACCGGGCCTTGGTCGCGCGGCTGCTACAGGAACACCAGCCCGAGGCGGTGGTCAATTTCGCCGCCGAGAGTCACGTCGACCGCTCCATCGACGGTCCGGCCGAGTTCGTGCAGACCAATGTCGTCGGCACCCTCGGCCTGTTGGAGTGCACGCGTGACTACTGGCGTGCGCTGCCGGAGGAACGCCGCGACGCGTTCCGCTTCCTGCACGTGTCCACCGACGAGGTCTACGGCTCGCTGGGCGACGAGGGCAAGTTCACCGAAACCACGCCGTACGCCCCCAATTCGCCGTACTCCGCGTCCAAGGCGGCCTCCGACCACCTGGTCCGCGCGTTTCACCACACCTACGGGCTGCCGGTGCTGACCACCAACTGTTCGAACAATTACGGGCCGTACCAGTTCCCGGAGAAGCTTATCCCGCTGGTCATCGCCAAGGCGGTCGCCGGCGAGCCGCTGCCGGTCTATGGCGACGGCAAGAACGTGCGCGACTGGTTGTTCGTCAGGGACCACTGCGATGCGATCCGCCGGGTGCTCGAGGCCGGCCGCATCGGTGAGACCTACAACGTCGGCGGCAACGCCGAGCGCGAGAACATCGCGGTGGTGGAGACGATCTGCAGGCTGCTCGACGAGCGCCGTCCGCGCGAGGACGGCCAGCCGCGCGCCAGCCAGATCGCCTTCGTGCGCGACCGTCCCGGCCACGACCGCCGCTATGCGATCGACGCCGGCAAGATCGAATCGGAACTGGGCTGGATGCCGTCGGTGAGCTTCGAGGACGGCATCGCCCGGACCGTCGACTGGTACCTCGACAACACCGAGTGGACCCAACGCATCCTCGACGGCGCCTACCGCCTCGAGCGCCTCGGCCAGGAGGCCTGACCATGGCACGCAAGGGCATCATCCTCGCCGGTGGCTCGGGCACCCGGCTGTATCCGCTGACCCAGTGCATCAGCAAGCAACTGCTGCCGGTGTACGACAAGCCGATGATCTACTACCCGCTCAGCGTGCTGATGCTGGCCGGGATCCGCGAGATCCTGGTGATCAACACCCCGCACGAGCAACCGCTGTTCCAGCAATTGCTCGGCGACGGTTCGCAGTGGGGTCTGGACATCCAGTACGCGGTGCAGCCCAGTCCCGACGGCCTGGCGCAGGCGTTCACCATCGGCCGTGACTTCATCGACGGCCAGCCCAGCTGCCTGGTGCTCGGCGACAACATCTTCTACGGCCAGGGCCTGACCGAAACCCTGCGGCGAGCCGATGCACGCAACGGCGGCGCCACCGTGTTCGGCTATTACGTCAGCGATCCCGAGCGCTACGGCGTCGCCGAGTTCGACGCCGCGGGCAAGGTCGTCAACATCGAGGAAAAGCCGACCAAGCCGCGCTCCAACTACGCCGTGACCGGCCTGTATTTCTACGACAACACCGTGTGCGACCGCGCCGCGTCGCTGAAGCCCTCCACGCGCGGCGAACTCGAGATAACCGATCTCAATCGACTGTACCTCGAAGACCGCTCACTGCGGATGGAAACACTGGGCCGTGGCTCGGCCTGGCTCGACACCGGGACCCACCAATCGTTGTTGCAGGCCGCGGCGTTCATCGAGACCATCGAGACGCGCCAGGGGCTGCGCGTGTGCTGTCCCGAGGAAATCGCCTGGCAGAACGGCTGGATCGACAGCGAGCAACTGCTGAGGCTCGCCACTCCGTTGCTCAAGAACGACTACGGCCGGTACCTGGCGAACCTGGTCGAACGCAGGGGTGTGTTTTGAAGGTCGTCGAAACCGACCTGCCCGGCTGCCTGGTCATCGAACCCGAGGTGTATGGCGACGAGCGCGGATTCTTCCTTGAGACTTGGAACCGCGAGCGCTACGCCCGGCACGGCATCGGCCCCGACTTCGTGCAGTCCAACCTGTCGCGCTCGGCGCGCGGCGTCCTGCGCGGGCTGCATTACCAGTGGCCGAAGCCGCAGGGTAAGCTGGTCAGCGTCCACGAGGGGGAGGTCTACGACGTCGCTGTCGACATCCGCCGCGGTTCGCCGACCTTCGGGCGCTGGACCGCAGTCATGCTTTCGGCGGAGAACAGGCGCCAGTTCTGGATTCCGGAAGGCTTCGCGCATGGTTTTGTTGCACTGAGCGAGTTCGCCCAATACTCCTACATGTGCACGGCCGCTTACGACGCCGGTGCAGACGCAAACGTGGCATGGAACGATGCAACCATCGGCATCGACTGGCCGGTGGCAGCGCCGTCCTTGTCCGGCAAGGACGGCGCTGCCCCGTTGCTCAAGGACATCGCGCCAGCGCGGCTTCCGGAGTACCCAGGCACCAGCTAAGCCACGCGAGTGAATTCCACCCCGGTCTTGCCACGCAACTCGTCCTCGCTGACCTCCGGCGCCAGCTCCACCAGCTTCAACCCATCCTCGGTCACGTCCATCACCGCCAGGTCGGTAATGATCCGGCTGACCACGCCGACGCCGGTCAGCGGCAGGGTGCACTCGGGCAGGATCTTCGGTTCGCCATGCTTGGTGTTGTGTTCCATCAGCACGACGACGCGCTTGACCCCGGCGACCAGGTCCATCGCACCGCCCATGCCCTTGACCATCTTGCCGGGCACCATCCAGTTGGCGAGGTCGCCCTTGTCGGTGACCTCCATGCCGCCGAGGATCGCCAGGTCGATGTGGCCGCCGCGGATCATCGCGAAGCTGTCGTGGCTGCCGAAGTAGCTGGCGCCGTCGCGGGCGGTGACGGTCTGCTTGCCGGCGTTGATCAGGTCGGCGTCGATCTCGTCCTCGGTCGGGAACGGGCCGATGCCGAGCAGGCCATTCTCGGACTGCAGCCACACGTCCATGCCGTCGGGGATGTAGTTGGCCACCAGCGTCGGCAGGCCGATGCCGAGGTTGACGTAGGCGCCGTCGGTGAGTTCCTGCGCGGCGCGCTGCGCCATCTGCTCGCGGGTCCAGGCCATTACTTGCCTCCTCGGCGCATGGTGCGCTGTTCGATGCGCTTCTCAGGCGTCGGGTTGTGGACGATACGGTCGACGTAGATGCCGGGCAGGTGCACCTGGTCGGGATCGATGGCGCCGACCTCCACCACTTCCTCGACCTCGACGATGCAGGTCTTGCCGGCCATCGCGCAAGCTGGGTTGAAGTTGCGCGCGGTCTTGCGGAACACCAGGTTGCCGGACTTGTCGGCCTTCCACGCCTTGACCAGCGACACGTCGGCGGTGAGCGCGGTCTCCATCACGTAGTGCTTGCCCTCGAACTCGCGGGTTTCCTTGCCATCCGCGACCACGGTGCCGTAGCCGGTCGCGGTGAAGAACGCGGGGATGCCGGCGCCACCGGCGCGCAGACGCTCGGCCAGGGTGCCCTGCGGGTTGAACTCCAGCTCAAGCTCGCCGGCGAGGAACTGGCGCTCGAACTCCTTGTTCTCGCCGACGTAGGACGAAATCATCTTCTTGATCTGCCGGGTGCCCAGCAATTGGCCGAGGCCGAAGCCGTCGACACCGGCATTGTTGGAGATCGCGGTCAGGCCCTTGACCCCGGAGTCGCGCAGCGCGGCGATCAGCGCTTCGGGAATGCCGCACAGGCCAAATCCGCCGACCGCGAGGGTCTGGTTGTCGGCGACGACACCCTCGAGCGCCGTCTTGGCATCGGGATAGAGTTTCTTCTTCGCATCGTCGCCACGGGGCGACGCGGCACTGGCCTGGGCCATGGGGACAACTCCTTTGCGGGATGCGGGCAAGCTTACCCGCTGCGCTTCACTTAACCGAAGCGTACGTTCGGACAACCCCTTCAGGTGAACGCACGCTCGCGCCACAATCGGTTCCGCTAGACGCACGGAGGAAAATCGGGAAAGCCCGCCGAAGCGGGCGTCCAGAGTCGCCGGCAGCCTTGACTACCGCTTTGCCAAGAGCTCCTGCGCCTTCTTGTAGAAGTCGTCGATGGTGTTCGCGTCGGACAGATCGAACTCGCCGAAGTTGAGCCCGGTGATCGCCTCCACCTCGAGTACGAGGTTCATGCTGTCCAGCGAGTCGAGTCCTGCATCGGAGAACTCCTCGTCGTCGCTGATGGCGACCGAGTCCACGCTCTTCACCCGCTTGATGCCCTCGACCACCGCGGACCTGAATTCGTCTTTGCTTGTCATCTTCAATTCTCTGAAAGGTTGTTCAACAGGATTCAATAGCCATCGTGGCCCAGGACAATCCCACCCCGAAACCACTCATCAGGATGCGATTCGGAGGGGCGTCCAGTCTCCGCTCCAGCATCAGGGGCAACGACGAAGACACGGTGTTGCCGGTCTGCCCGGCCTCGAAAGGCGCCTTCTCGGCCGGTAGGTTCAATTTCCTGGCCAGATTATCCACGATGAAGCGGCTGCCCTGATGCAGCAGGACCAGGTCGATGTCTTCGTATGACAGCGCCTCGCGCTCGAGATAGCGTTGGATCTGCGCCGGCACCGCGGTCATGCTGAACTTGAACACGTTGCTGCCGAGCATCTTGAGCTGGCCGCCACGCTCGGCCACCGATATCGAGTGGCCCAGCGAGCCATCGGTTCCGAAGATGGCCGGGCGGCAGCGATAAACCGGGTCTTCACCCAACCAGGTGACCGTCGCCGCATCGCCAAACAGCAACTCCGTGTCCCAATCCTTCTGGTCGATGATTTTGGAGTAGGGGTCGGCGGTGAACAGCAGTCCGGAACGCAGACCGTTGGCCGCCATGAACGAGGTGATCATAGAGAGCCCGTAGACATAGCCGGAGCATCCCAGGGATATGTCGAAACAGGCCACGTCGTGACCGAGCCCCAGCTTGCGATGGACCACGGCCGACGTATGCGGCAGGCCGTGCGCATCCGGATTCTGGGTACAGACGATCAAGCAGTCTATCGTGCTGTCGTCGAACGCCGGCTTGGTCTTGAGCGCCTCGTAGGCGGCCACGCACAGGTCCGAGGTTTCCTGGCCAACATCGCGCTTGGCCAACGATTCGAAGCCGATCTTGTCGCGGATGAACGCCTCATCCTTGCCGGCGTCGTCTTTGCGTTCGATGTTCGAAACACGGTTGGAAGCGACATAGCTGCCGATAGCCTTGATGCCGATCATTTCCACTCACCGAAGAATATCTGACCCACGGCTTTACCTTTCGAGCAAATTTCGCCCTGATAGAACTCACCTATCCGTCGGCTGTAACGGACTTCCACAGGAAGCCCCGGCAGCAGTGAAAGCCGCGCACGCACGAATACAACTTTGGGTTTGTGGGTCACTACCGTTCGATGCAGGAGCGCTTTGAACGCGGCGACAATTGCCTCCATCGTCGTGAAGCCGCCAATATCTCGTGGCACTTCGACGCCAGTTGCCTTGAACGAAAATCCATCAACCAGCGTCTCCTCATCGTAAGGAACGGATTCGACAATCTCTTGCTCACGCTCGACCACGTAGACAGTCGCTGCGCTATCGCGCCAGATCGCAACCAATGTTGATTCGCTCTCGGGCGGCACGGACTGATAGTGAACTTGGCGGTCGGTTTTCTTGTTGAACTTGAAATCCACTGCTGTCACGGCATCGCCGCGAAGCAGCAGGATATCGTCGAAGAGGGTCGCGCTTTGCAGATAATTCCGACCACCTCGGAACGGCAGGTCACGATCAAGGTTCATTGCGATTGTCCTTGAGAAATCGTTTCATGTTTTTGCCATGCGCCAAGGCGAAATTACCCGACACATCGCCCTCCGCCGCCACGTCCTGGATCACCACCGCGCCGATACGGACCTCGGCCCCGTCACCAATCGCCACCATGTTGGAGACCGTGGCCGACGCGCCAATCCATGCCCGCGCACCGACCGTCGCGCGGCCGGCGATGACGACGTTGCTGGATATCGTGGCCGCCTCGCCCACCTGCACGTCGTGGCCGATGTTGCTGAGGATGCCGACATGGGCGTCCTTGCCAATGCGGGTGGCTTCGCCGCTGACCGCCGAACGCACGATCACCGCGCCGGCATGGATGAAGGCGCCTTCACCGATCGTCACCCCGCCAAAATGCGGCACGTGCCGCCGCACCCCGAGGATGACCTTGGCGTACAGCCCTTCGCATCCGACGACGGCGCCCGCATCGATCCGGACATCGACGCCGATCTCGACCGGCCCGTTGATCACCACCCGCGGCCCGATGCAGGCACCGGCCCCGATCCGCACGCGACCGCGAAGCACTGCGGAGGCATCAATAAGCGCGGTGTCGTCGATCTCGACATCATCCACCTCCGGCGCGGCCAACTGGCCCAGGTGCAGGTGGTGATAGAGCTGGTCGGCCTTCTCGCAGACAACCAGGGCCTTGCCTTCGACGGTTTCGCGGCCGGCCAGCGCCGGCGGCACGATGAGCGCGACGACATCGGGGTTGTCGCGGGCGATCCCGACGTACTTGCGATTCATCGCCAGGCATACGATTCCGGCTTGGACGGTCCAGACAAACCCGGTCTGGCGCGCGGACTCCAGAAAATCGGAGTTGCGGACCTCGGTGATTCCGAACGCGTCGGACACCTGATCAAGCTGCCGTGGCAGCGTCGTCGACCAACCGGACATCAATACCCTCGCGTCACGCTGGATCAGTCCCGGCGGCGCGGCATCCGGAAAACCCGTAGGGACTCCGGTCGCGCCGGCCACCGGTGCGGCGCCGCGCGAACATGACAACCAGGAGGAGGCCCAATTGGCCTGCACCGGGCGCTCGCGAGGCCGCGCGCAGTATACATGCGCCCATCGAGCCAAGCCGGGCGCGCCGCATGCAAGCGGGGCTGCACGCAACCGCCTACACGCGTTCAGGAACGCCCGTACACATCCTCCAACCGCACGATATCGTCCTCGCCCAGGTAGCTGCCCGACTGCACCTCGATCAGCTCGACCGGCTCGCTGCCGCGGTTGCGCAGCCGATGCACGCTGCCCAGCGGGATGTAGGTGCTCTGGTTCTCGCGCAGCTCGAACACCTTGTCGTCGCAGGTCACCTCGGCCACGCCGGACACCACGATCCAGTGCTCGGCCCGGTGCCGATGCTGCTGCAGGCTCAGCGCCGCGCCGGGCTTGACCACGATCTTCTTGACCTGGAAGCGCTCGCCGACCCCGATCGAGTCGTAGCTGCCCCACGGCCGGTAGACCTTGCGGTGGAACAGGTGCTCGGTGCGACCGGCGGCCTTCAGGGCGTCGACCACCGCCTTGACGTCCTGCACACGGTCCTTGCGCGCGACCAGGGTGGCGTCGGCGGTGTCGATGATGACCAGGTCCTCGACCCCGATCGTCGCGATCATCCGGCGTTCCGAGGCGCGCACCAGCGAGTCGCGGCTGTCGATCGAGACCACGTCGCCCTCGTGGCGATTGCCGTCGGCATCGCGCTCGGCGACCGACCACAACGAGGCCCACGAACCGATGTCGCTCCAGCCGCAGCTGACCGGCACCACCGCGGCGCGGTCGGTCTTCTCCATCACCGCATAGTCGATCGAGTCGCTGGGGCTGGCGGCGAAGGCGTCGGCGTCGATCCGGGTGAAGTCGAGGTCGGGCGACGGCGTGGCATAGGCCTTGCGCGCGGCATCGAGGATCGCCGGGGCATGCCGGCCGAGTTCGTCCAGGTAGCGCCGGGCGCGGAACAGGAACATGCCCGAATTCCACGCATAGCGCCCGTCGGCCAGGTATTGCTCGGCGGTGGCGAGGTCGGGCTTCTCGACGAAGCGCTCGATCCGGTAGCCGCCTTCGCCCGCGCCGCCGGCCCGCAGGAACTCGGCGCGCAGGCTCGCTCCCCGGAGGATGTAGCCATAGCCGGTCTCGGCGTAGTCGGGCTTGATGCCGAAGGCGACCAGCCAGTCATCGTTACCCAGGCCCAGCGCGGTCGCCACCGCCTGGCGGAATGCCGCCTCGTCCTCGATCAGGTGGTCGGCCGGCATCACCAGCATCGTGGCCTCCGGGTCGGCCACCAGCACGTGCAGCGCGGCCAGCGCGATCGCCGGCGCGGTATTGCGCGCCACCGGCTCCAGCACGATGCCACCGCTGGCGACGCCGATCGCCTGCAGTTGTTCGCCGACCATGAATCGGCGGTCCTCGCTGCAGACCGTCACCGGCGGTTGCACGCCATCCAGCGCTGCCGCGCGCAGGATCGTCTCCTGGTACAGCGAGCGCTCGCCGACCAGTGCCAGGAATTGCTTGGGCTGGTTCTGCCGCGACAGCGGCCAGAGCCGGGTTCCGCTGCCACCACTGAGCACTACCGGATGCAGCATCGTGATCCCTCGGAAACAGATGCCAGCAAGGATAGCCGACCCGCGCGCGCCGCCTGCGGACGCCGGGTCGCTCGGCTAGAATGGGCGGTCATTGGCCCACGCGGCCGCACTCTGCAAGGAACCCCGCAACGATGAAAATCCTCGTCGGATACAAGCGCGTGGTGGACTTCAACGTCCGCATCCAGGTCAAGCCGGACGGCTCCGGCGTGGTCACCGACGGCGTCAAGCTATCGCCCAACCCGTTCGATGAGATCGCCCTCGAAGAGGCTCTGCGCCTGCGCGACAAGGGCATCGCCACCGACGTCGTGGTCGCCACGATCGCCCCGGCCGACGCCCAGGCGCACCTGCGCAACGGACTGGCGATGGGCGCCAACCGCGCGATCCATGTGGTCACCGAAGCGGGTCAGTCCATCCAGTCGCTGACCGCCGCACGCACCTTCCTCAAGCTGATCGAGAAGGAGAAGCCGGACCTGGTGATCCTCGGCAAGCAGGCGATCGACGACGACGCCAACCAGACCGGGCAGATGCTGGCGACGATCTGGGGCCGTCCGCAGGCGACCTTCGCTTCAAAACTGGAAATATCGATAGAAGCCGGTACCGACGGCAAGGCCACCGTGACCCGCGAGGTCGACGCCGGCCTGGAGACACTGGAGGTCGATCTGCCGGCCGTGATCACCACCGACCTGCGCCTCAACGAGCCGCGCTTCATCAAGCTGCCCGACATCATGAAGGCCAAGAGCAAGCCGCTGGAGTCGATCCCGTTCGCCGATCTCGGCGTCGACACCGGTGACACCCTGAAGACCACCCACTACGCGGCGCCGCCGAAGCGCAGCCGCGGGGTGATGGTCAAGGACGCGGCCGAACTGGTCGCCGCACTCAAGTCGAAGGGGTTGCTGTGATGAGCAAGGTATTGATTGTTGCCGAGCATCTGGACGGCAAGCTCAACGCTGGCACCGCCAAGTGCGTGACGGCGGCGCAGGCGTTGTCGCCGGAGGCGATCGACATCGTCGTGCTCGCCGCCGACCCCGCCGCGGTCGCCGCCGAGGCCGCGCAGATCGAATGCGTCGCCAAGGTGTTGACCGTCGCCAACGAGGCCAACGCCCACGCGATCGCCCAGGTGCTGGCGCCGCAGGTCGCCAAGCTGGCCGACGGCTACAGCCACGTGTTCGGCCCGAGCACCACCTTCGGCAAGGACCTGATGCCCTGCGTCGCCGCGCTGCTCGGCGTCGCCCAGGTGTCGGACGTGATGGCGGTCGAATCCAGCCACGTGTTCAAGCGCCCGATCTACGCCGGCAACGCGATCATCACCGTCGAGGCGCCGAGCGACCACACCGTGGTCGCCACCGTACGCACCGCCTCGTGGGCCGAAGCCGCCAAGGGTGGCAATGCCACGGTCGAGACCGCCAGCGTCGAAACGGAACTGCCCTCTCACAGCCGCTACATTGGCCTCGCCGCCGGCGAATCCGACCGTCCCGACCTGCAAAGCGCCAAGCGCGTGGTCTCCGGTGGCCGCGGCGTCGGTTCGGCGGAGAACTTCAAGATCATCTACGACTTCGCCGACAAGCTCGGCGCCGCAGTAGGTGCCTCGCGCGCCGCAGTCGATGCGGGCTATTGCCCGAACGAGATGCAGGTCGGCCAGACCGGCAAGATCATCGCCCCGGAGCTGTACGTCGCCATCGGCATCAGCGGCGCGATCCAGCACCTGACCGGGATCAAGGACGCCGGCACCATCGTGGCGATCAACAAGGACGCGGACGCGGCGATCTTCGAGATTGCGGATATCGGTTTGGTGGGTGACCTGTTCACCGTGCTGCCAGAACTCCAGAAGAGTCTTTGACGGATCGACCCTCGAAGTCGCTTGAGTACACCGGGAATCCAATGAAGCGGGTCGCAATCCTCCAGTCGAACTACATCCCGTGGAAAGGCTACTTCGACCTGCTGTCGATGGTGGACGAGTTCATCGTCTTCGACAGTGCGCAGTACACCAAGAACGATTGGCGCAACCGCAACCAGATCAAGTCCGCCAACGGCAAGGTCTGGTTGACCGTCCCGGTTCGGCATCGGGGCATGGGCCAGGCGATCGACGAAGTCGAACTATCCGAACCCCGTTGTTTCGCCAAGCACTGGAGCACATTCCGCCAGAACTACGCCAAGGCGACCTGCATCAAGTACTGCGAGGCAGCGCTGGAACCTGTATTCCAATCCGCGGCGGGATTGCGGACCATCAGCGAAGCGAATCTCCATTTCCTGACGGCAATCGCGGGGTTGCTCGGCATCGACACGCGAATCAGCAACGCACGCCAGTACCAGCTGCTGGAAGACAGGAACGACCGGCTGGTATCGCTGTGCGTGCAGGCGGGCGCCACCCATTACCTTTCGGGTCCGGCGGCACGCGTCTACATCGACGAATCCAGGTTCGCCAGCAGCGGCATCACCGTCGAATGGGCCGACTACTCCGGTTATGACGAGTACCCGCAACCCCACCCGCCCTTCGACCACCACGTCAGTATCATCGACCTACTCGCCTGCACGGGCGAGCAGGCGCACCGCCATCTTGGGAGAACAACGCGATGAGTCGATCGGTCAGCGTGGTGATCCCGGTGTACCGCAGCGGCACGCAGTTGCAGGCACTGTACGACCGGCTCCAGCGGGTGCTGGAGTCGTTGTCCATGCCATGGGAAATCATCCTCGTCGACGACGCCAGCGGCGACGACACCTTCACCAGGATGTGCGAACTGCATGATCGTGATCCGCGAGTCCGGTTGGTGCGCTTCGCGCGCAATGCCGGACAACAGCACGCGACCTTGTGTGGACTGGGCCGCGCCCGCGGCGACTACGTCCTCACCCTCGATGACGACCTGCAGAACCCGCCGGAAGAGATTCCCCGCTTCATCGAACGGATGGACCAGGGATACGACCTGGTCATCGGACGCATCGAGGGACAGAAACGGCACAGCTGGTATCGCAACCTGGGTAGCCGGACCGTGCAGTCGCTGGTCGCCAGCATCCTGGACAAGCCCAAACACATCGCCCTGTCCAGCTATCGCTGCATGAGCCGCCGCGCGGTGGAGAGCATCGTCTCATTCACCGGCGCCCATGTGTACCTGCCGGCGTTGATGTTCAACTCGGTTCCCGTCGATCGCATCTGCAACATTGCCGTCGACCACCACGAACGCGGTGGCGGCGAGAGCACCTACACCTTGCGCAAGCTGCTCAAGGTCGCCTCCTACCTGCTCATCAACTATTCCAGCCTGCCGCTCCGCGTTGTCACGGTGTGGGGGTTCCTGCTCAGCCTCGCCAGCCTGGCCTACGCGGCCGTCGTCGCCATCAACGTCCTGGTCAACGGTTCCGCGGTCAGCGGCTGGCCAACCCTGGTGGTGCTGGTGTCGTTCCTGTCGGGCAACATCATGCTGTGCCTGGGCATCCTCGGCGAGTACATCGGCCGGCTGGTCCAGGAAGGATCGCGTGCCTCCCAGTTCCCCGTGTTCGAAGAGCGGGGATGAGCACGCCGCTGTTCGTCTGTGGCATGTTGCGGTCGGGAACCAGCCTGATCCAGACGCTGCTGACCAATCACCCCAACATGCTGGTGGCCTACCAGCCATTCCATCAGCTATACGTCGATGTGAAACAGCGGTTCTTCGACGAGCATGGAATCGACGCGCCATTGCCGCTCGACGACGGCGCGCCGGGCAACCGCGCGCAGCGCGAGCTGTTCCTTTCGTGGTTGGCATCGCGGCGATTCGATGCCGCCGAAGCCGGCGAATTGGCGTCGCGCGCCACGGCCGGAAAGGGAGGCGGATTGTCCGACCGCGGCTCATTGTCCGCGCCTGCCGGGACTTTCATCGAGATCCGGCAATCGCTGCACGGGGCCATGGCCCAAGGCCTCGGACGCGGGCAAGTCGGCGTGGTGGGCTCGAAGGAAATCCTTTGCGAAGAGTACGTCCCCGCCCTGCTGGCTGCAGGCGTGCGTTGCGTCCTGATCCTTCGCGATCCACGAGCCGTCATTGCCTCGGCCAACAACGGACGTTATCGGGACATGGTCGGCGACCGCTACCCGTTGATGATGCTGATTCGCCTGTGGCGCAAGACCGCTGCCTACTGGCTGCACTATCGACACCATCCATTGGTCCGGGCGATCCGTTACGAGGACCTGATTGCCGATCCAGACTCCACGCTGCAGGATCTCGCGGACTGGCTCGGGCTGGAGCCCTTTCCTCCGGATCTGATCGCCGGTTCGCTCAAGGATCACGCCGGGCGCCCCTGGCGGGGCAACTCGTCGTTCGGCGACAAAACCACGATCGACGCCTCCACCCACGACAAATGGCGCGAGTTGCTCGCAGCCGACGAGTTGCGTTTCATCGGCGCCTGTCTCCGGCAAGAACTGGAAGCGACCGGATACCCGCTGCCCGCAGGCCTGGGTGAGCAGGACATCCTCGCCTTCGAGGAAAACATCCGCGGAGTCCGCCCCGCCCACCTGGCGCGACATGCGATAGACAATACGACGCGACGCGACGCGATCGAGCGGCTGGCGCTGTCGCCAGCTTCCAACAACGACCTCGCCTGCCTCGGCAGGCACTTCCTGTTCCCGGAGGGCTTTGCCCGTCCGCCCAACCTAGCCCCCGGAAGCACACTCGATGCCTGAAGCAAAGTCCCGCGGCAGGTCGCGTTGGCGACCCTCCACGCCGATGGGGGTGCTGCTGCTGTTGGTCCTGGCCAATATCGGACTGCAGCTCGTCGGCGCCAGCATGGTGAAGTACACGTCCTCGCTCGCCACCTCGCAGCACCTGCTGATCGCCGTGATGCTGTCAGCCCTGTTGGGGTTGGGCTTCGGCCGGCTCATGATCTGGAACTCGATCCACAAGCGGTTCCCGATCAGTCTGGCCTACCCCGCCAACGCCCTGTTTTTCCCCTGCGTGGTCGCGCTCGCCTATTTCTACGGCGAGCCAATTTCCACCCATCAGGCACTGGGGGCGGGTGTCGTCACCGTGGGGGTATTGGTACTGATGGCGTCATCCACACCACAGCAGGACTTCTGATGGCCGCCTGGTTTTTTCTCGGAGTGACCGTCATCGCGACGGTGGTTGCCCAACTGTTGTTCAAGTACTTCCACACCAGCAAGGCGCGCATCCATCTCGTCGCCGCCATCGGACTGTTCGGCCTCGCCGTGCCATGTACCATAATCGCGGCCCGCGACCTCGGCATCGGCCGTGTCTACATCGCCATGGCTCTGACCTACGCGTTGGCGCCGGTGGCGGGGCGAATTTTCTTCAATGAGCGGGTCAACCGCACACAATGGTTCGCGCTGGCACTGATTTCATCCGGCGTGCTGCTCTACAACGTCTGACCCGCGATCCGTGATCGCCAGGAGTGGTACTTGAAAATTCCTTTCAACAAGCCATTCATGACCGGGCGCGAGCTTGAGTACATCGCGCAGGCCCACGCCAACGAGCGGCTTTCCGGCGACGGTCCATTTACCCGACGCTGCCACGAGTGGCTGGAGCAGCAGGTCGGGTGCAGCAAGGCGCTGTTGACCCACTCCTGTACCGCCGCGCTGGAAATGGCCGCGCTACTGCTGGGGCTTGAGCCGGGCGACGAGGTGATCATGCCGTCGTTCACCTTCGTGTCGACCGCCAATGCGTTCGTGCTGCGTGGGGCAACGCCGGTGTTCGTTGATATCCGCCCCGACACCCTGAACATCAACGAAAAGCTGATCGAAGGCGCGATTACGTCCCGAACCAAGGCAATCTGCGTGGTCCACTACGCAGGCGTTGCCTGTGAAATGGACGCCATTTCAGCCATTGCGGCGAAACATGGTTTGCCGGTGGTCGAGGATGCGGCGCAGGGAGTGATGTCCAGCTACAAGGGGCGCCCCCTCGGCGGGATCGCGGACCTCGGCGCATTCAGTTTCCACGAAACCAAGAACGTCATATCCGGTGAGGGTGGAGCACTCCTGATCAACGACCCCAAGTATCGGGAGCGTGCCGAGATCATCAGGGAGAAGGGCACCAACCGCAGCAAGTTTTTCCGCGGACAAGTCGACAAGTACACCTGGATCGACGTTGGATCTTCCTACCTCCCCGGGGAGATAATCGCCGCATTCCTGGCCGCCCAACTCGAGCACGCTACCGAAATCACCGAGCGACGGCTGGCTATATGGGAGCGCTACCATGCGTGGGCGGACGCGCTGGAAGCCCAGGGACTCGCGCGTCGCCCGGTGGTGCCCGACCACTGCACCCATAACGCGCACATGTACTACCTTGTACTGCCGACGCACGAACGCAGGCATGCCTTCATCGACGCACTGAAGTCGCAAGGCATCGCAGCCGTGTTCCACTATGTGCCCTTGCACTCCACTCCTGCCGGCCAGCTATATGGGCGAACGGCTGGGGAACTTCCGATTACCGACCACACCAGCGACTGCCTGGTGCGGCTCCCCTTGTGGCTCGGCATCGATGAGCACCTGGAGACTGTGTTCGCGACGTGCGGGAAGGCGCTGCGTAACTAACCGAACGAAGGGGTTCTCATATCAACTGGCTGTCGACAACCCACAAACGAAGCTGGGTGAATCCTGGGCGTATCGCATCCGACGGCGTGCGGTACGTCATGGCGGCCGTCTTGGTGTATTTGCTGCTCGGGACTTACTTGGGCACCCTGGAAAGCATTGAGCAGTTGATTGCCCAAGTCCCGCGGCAGTTCTCCACCGCCGGAGGAGTCCTGCAGGCGGCCGTCGGCATCGCGTTGGTTGCGCTTTCCTGCGGTGCCGCGTGGAAAGTCTCGCGTCGGCCACTCCCGTTCCATCCCGGCTGGTTTCTGCTTGTCATGATCGCAGGCAGCATCGCTCTGCGTGGAATCCTGATCGGAACCGTTGAACCGGAATGGAGCACGGACTACCTGCGTTATTGGCAGCGCGCCTTGGAACTTGCTTCCCGGGAGGAACTGCGGGTTTCCACTGTGTACCATCAACGCGCGCTCTTGTTTGCCTACCCGGTGGCCGAGATATGGGGCGCGGACGGCGCAATTGCACTCAAGTGGTTGAACGCCGCGCTGCTGCTGGCAATCCAGCTGGCCGTATATGACGTCGCCCGCCTGGCTCGCAGCCACCAGGCCGCCCAGTCGGCTTCCATCTTGCTGCTGGCTGCCCCCATTCCAGCTTACGCAGCGCTCATCCCGAGCCATGACGTCTGGGGATTGTTCTTTGTCGCACTGGCGATATGGACAGCCGTCCGAATTTTTCACCTCGGCTCCCACGGCTGGGGACGCTGGCTGCGTTTCTCCCTGCTGACCGCGCTTTGCGCCCTCGCACTTTACTGTCTGCAACTGCAACGCAGCATTGGCACCATCCTGTCGATCGCGCTACTGGTAGCCGCGATCATCGTCTTTTTTCTCGACTCCGCCGGACCGGAACGCGAGCGACGTTCGCGGCTCTTGGTCGTTGCCGCCCTGGCATGTTTCCTCGCTCAGCCACTGCTTGCCCGCGTAGGCACCCAGCTCGAGATCCACCCGACTGCGAAGAACTTCGACAGTTCCTCGTATCACATGAAGATTGCCGCTCATGCGGGCGCGATGGGAACCGCCAACTCCGCTTGGTACGCGCGTTTCGCGGATCGCTTCCATGGGCAAAGCAAACTGGGCGTCGAATCCACCGCGAATTTCGCCGAGTCGATCGCTGTGTCCAACTGGGTGCTTGAACCCACGGGAAAGCTGCGACATCTCAAGAGTCATATGTCACGCCTGTTTCGCCTCGGATATCCCGCGGCCTGGAACACGACCTTGCGGCGCCCCGCCGACATGAGCGGCCGCACCCGCAATTCACTGGTGTTCCATGCCGGCGTGTTCGGAGTGGCGTTTGGCTGCCTGCTGCTGTTCTCGCTCTATCGGTCCGCCGCTCTCCTGCGGTCGATGCCACTTCATCTCGTTGCGAGTCTTGTATTCGTGGCAGGACTGTCGCTATTGCTGTTGGCATTATTTGAGAACAAGCCGTACAACATTTTCCCGATATGGCTTTGCGCGGTATGGTTAATATCCTGGGTCGCATCCCACGATGCGGCACGTGGAGACAAGGCAGAGGCGGTCGGCGCAAGTCCGGCCAAGCATCGTTCCTGGCCCACCCTGCTGGCAGGAATATGCACTTTGGTCGTGGGCGCGGCGACGGCCTGGGCGGTTCCCCGCGCGCTCTACACGGAGCGGGCCGGGCTTGTCCTGGACGACTGGGACCTGTCCCTAGCACAAGACAGGCCGCCACCGGCAGACTGGCGGACGACTCTTGCCCTCAGCCCGCCGGATGCATTCGACAAGCCCTACTACGTTCATGACCGTAGGAGCTTCGTTCTGAAAGGCGCGACTGAAGATGGCAAGCGCATACATAAATACGCCAATGGCTTGTTCACCACATTGGAGTTCCCGACCGAGCTTGCTCGAGGTGACCGCTTCAGCATGGAACGCAAGGTGTGCGGGATCGCCGGAGATCGCCACTTCGAGTTCTTTGTTTTCGCGCCCTTTCAGCGTCGCGACGTGGACAACGCATTCACCCTGGAGGTCCTGGTGGACGGCATGGCATGGAAGCAAGTCCCGATCCCATACCCCGACGGCGGCAACACGATGCGACGGGTATCGCTTGACGATCCGCTAGGGGGAGGCCAAGCCTGTCACTCGATTTCAATTGAACTGGTCTCCAACGTGAACCAGACCGCGGAATCCTGGCGGCGCGCGTCCCATGTTGAAATATGGTTTCCGCGCCTGGTTCCGGCCATGAAGATAACCCCATGATGAGCTCCGATCGCGCGAGAAGCGCCCTCGAATCATTCGTCGTCGCCGCGGGCCGCAGCCCAGTGGTGGCGGTTCTCGGGCTCGGCCTGCTGATTTCCCTGGTGAACGCCGGGGCTCGTCTGCTCGACCTCCCTTGGCGGGACCACGCACTTCCGCTGTCGGCGATCGGCGTTTCGGTGCTGTTGCTGTTCGAGGCGATCCGCCGCATATCCATTCGCCCCGCCCCGTTACCGGTGGCTCCCTTCCTCTTGGCCAGTCTTGCACTGGGACTTGGGCTGCGGCTGGTCTATGTCGCGATAATCGAACCAGAGTGGTACACCGACTTTCTGCGCTACTGGGAGTACGGGGTCGACCTTGCCTCCGGACAGCGGACCGAGATAGACAATGTCTATTCCAGACGCGCCAACTTCCTGACCCGGCCATTGATCGAGCTGTTTGGGCCTCACAGGATCATCGTGCCGGTGTGCAACGCTTTGCTGCTGACCCTGATCCAGGGCTTGGGCTACGACATACTCCGTCGCGTTCGCAGCCATCAAGCCGGTCAAGGATTCAGTCTCCTATGGATGGCGGTCCCGGTTCCAATGATGACGATGGCCGTGCCGAACCACGACTTGGGGGGCTTGCTGCTCATCAGCATCGCGATCTGGCTCGGTGTGATTGCCCAACGCAGGCACGCCCGAATCTCCGACTGGATCGTGGTCGCATGCTGGGTCGCCGCTGGAATCGCCCTGGCCCTGCTACAGGCGGTGCGCGGACTCGGAACGCTTTACCTTATCTGCCTGGCTTTGCTGACGCTCGCCGCCGTCGTTGTGGTGGCCTGCCGGCGCACGCGCCCCGGCAGTGAAGACGGTCCGGTCGTGGTCCGGTCCGTGATCGGACTACTCGTCATCGCACTGTCGTTCGTGACGACCGAAAGCGCGCTTCGGCAAGTGGGTGCGGTCACATCATCCGATGCGGAGCATTACGCCAGATTGCGCTACACCACTCCACACGCCACGTCACTTTCGAATGGCAGCTACAGTTTCATGTCCGCATTCGAAAAGGCGTTCACTCGCGACTTGCATGGAGAGCCGGAGCGGTTTGCGGCGTTCCGTCGTTCGCTGGTGCTGACCGATTTTGCCGAGGAGCCCACCGATCGTGTGCAAGCGAGCCTGGCGCGCATGCAACGGCAGTATTCATTGGGCTCACAGCAGGGGTTTTACCTGCGTGGTGTTCCCGGCCACTTCGTGGCGGCACTTAGCACATTCAATATTTTCTTTGGCGCGGGCTTTGCAATCATGTTGCTGTTGGCAATGCATCGTCTGCTTCAGCATCGCGCTCGGCTACCCACGGTCGATCACTTCCTGCTACTGCTGACCGCCATCATTTCACTGGCTTTGTTGTTGGTTGGCGAGAACCAGTCCCGATATCTTTCCGTGCTGTGGCTGGCCGGAGCCCTGGTCATTCCCAGCCAGCTTTCGTTCCGTGATCCGCCCGCCGGGAAACCACTCAGTCCCGCGTGGTTGCTGGTGTCGAGCGCGGCGATCCTGCTTGGCGTATTAACAACAGCTTGGTTGATGGCGTCCTGGTTCTTCACACCCGCACGCGGGCAGATTCTTCATGACTGGACGTTCTCGACCGACACGCGCAGCTCGGATGTCGCAAGGAATTTCTTTTCGGAACTCCAGGGCCGCGAGTCCCATGTGATGATCAGCCGGTCGGGAAAGCCAGTTGGGGTCCGGTTCAACGAGTTGTCGTTGAAACTGATGCTGCCAGCGCCCCCCGCCCTTTCGGGCAGCGCATCGGCGCAGCAGGAAGTCTGTGGATTAACAGCGCCCGCCGGCCTTGAGTTCCAGTACGACGCGCCGACCAAGCATATCGCGGGAGACGAAGCCTTCTCGCTTCGAGTTGATGTCAACGACCGTCAAGTGTGGCAGGCGTTCCTGCCAAACCCGAGCGAGCCGAAGCGTGTGCGGACTGCTATTCCCGTGGATTCAGAAGGTTGCGCACAGGTTCGTTTCACCTTGGTGAGCCATGGAGACGCCAGCCGCGAATCCTGGCAACGAGCTTCGTTTGTCGAGATATTCTTTCCCCGCATCGTTGCCCCACCTGCCCGCCAGCGATGAGCGCGTCCGCCGGCATTGCCCTGTCGCGAAAGGGCCGTGTCGGCGGAGCAGCCACCTCGACTCCTACCCCTCGGCCAACGGCGCCTCGCCTTCGTTCTGGGCTTGAGTAACTCTGGACCATGCGAAGTACAGGGACGCTTGAGCCGCAGAGCGCTCCTCCGTGGCGGCAACGAGATATTTCAGCTTGGTGATTACCTTCGTCCCGTCCTCGTGTAAATAGTTCGCCCGCACCCCCCCCTCTTCTTCCCGCGCTCGCCCGCCGGTAAATCCCTTTTCGGTCAATGCCGCCCTCAAGCGCCGGGCGACCAGCACCAGGTCGCCGTCGGGTAATTCGACAATGACGCGGCGCTGGGTATGTCCGGTCGGCAACAAAAACACCCGATCGCGGCGAAAGCGATAGGGAAACCTGAAACGGACCCCGTGGGTCAGCCGGCGGGGTAGGATTGCCGGATCTCTCTCCTCCCGTTCGACCAGTTCGATCAGGGAGCGGATCCGTTGAGTCGCTTTGGGCGAATGGAACTCGATAACGGTCGCCGGCTTCCGGACCCCGTAAGATGGGCTCACCCAGCCTTGGATATGCGGCGTCTCCTGACCTGACACCAGACGGGCCTTGGTGGTGGGATCGTCCACGGTAATCCGAGCGACGTGCATGCCATTGTCATAGACGTTCACACCTCCATGTGAGCGCTCGGCGTCCAGGTCCGGCGCCAGGTGCCAGTATACGATGGGCGCATCGTCGTCTCGCGCCGATACGGTGTCCGTTATCTCCACCTGTCGCGACGGCCGGTAATCGATCACCCGGCGATGCTGGAAATAGCCCCGTCTGGTAACCTGCCCGCTGATCAGTACCGCCCCGGCATCGGCGTCGATTTCCACCCGATCCAATCCGGTGACGTCCCTGTCCAGATGTTGCGGCCCCATCTTCACGCCTTTCAGTCCCACGACGTTGTGGGCCTTGTCGCCTGCGAAATAATCCCGCCAGCGATCCCGCACATAGGTATATTTTCCGGAGTCGATCAACAACGGCCGTCCGCCTTCGTAAAGGACGAAGCTGAGGTTGTCGGCATGCGCATGCGTCATCGACGGTGAGTGGCCCTTGATAATCATCATCGAGGCCTGGTCCGGGTCGACCTCAGGCGAGGTTCGCACCACCACATAGCCGCTGGCGCTCATATCACGCAACAGCACTTGGTTGCCACGCGCATCGGACAGAGCGGCGTCGGCTCGTGCGCCTGCTCCCAGCATCGTGCTCAAACCTTCGCTGTCTCCCAGCGGCGCGATTCGACCGTCCGGAAAGGTAAACCAGGGAAGCACCTCCCGCGCCTTGGTTGCTATCGTCCTGATCCGGTCCGAAATGGCCGGAAATAACTCCGGCCTGATGCGTGCAATCTGTTTGAGTATCAGGCCATGGTAGTCGGGGGAGTTCTCGACATGCACGCCGAACTCATCAAATTGCGATTCGAGCAGATTCAGCATCATCTGCGACGAGTACTTTGGCTCACTCTCGTAACCCTCTCTTCCGGAACAGGCCGCGCCAAGCAGCCGAAGGCCTTGCAGCTGGAATATGCCGTGATTGTTCATCGCGATGAAATGCCTGTTGCGCAGCTTTTCATGATGTATCCGGCAAAGTGCTTCGACCATGGCGAGGTCGCGATCGGCCAACGGCATTGCGCGGCTATCATGCAGATGCACGAGCATGGCGAGGTGTTGCGCCCGAAAGCCTGCCGCCATGTCATACCAGCTGAACGACGACTCCCGACCATCGATCATGTGGAAGTTGTACCAGTCCCACACCCACGGCAACACTTCGCTGCGCAAGCGAGTCCAATCTTTTCCATGGAACTCTTGCCAGATCGGATCGAGCATCCGCCAGGCATGCAGATGAAATCGCCAGTTTCTATCGTTGAACGGATCCATGTCCCAGTCCAACGGCAACTCGAGCTTGATCGCGCGGCCGCCGTTGCGTGGGTAGAACCCACGCTCGATCTGCGTGGTATAGCCGGGGCGGAAGATACTGAAATCACTCGTTTGCAATGCCCCCGTGTTCGACGGAAGCCTCTTTCTATTCATCAACGCTCTCAACATTCTGGCCTGCCCCACCCTTGCAATAATTGAACTCATCAATGGCCAGCCCCTGAAATTCCGGCGCCTCCGTGAAATCCATCCCTCCCAACGAGTCTTCGATCTGCCGGGCGATCAATGCGGCCGAAGGCACCAGCGAAGACCGGAAGTGCAGGATCGCCTTTCTGTGGAGCACCGGACCCGACAACTGCAAGCCGAACTCCCGGTCCCACGAGAATGCCCTGCTCTTGCCGACCGCCTGCTCCCCTGAGTAGCGGGTCGCCAACGCGAGATCCGTCAGGTACTGGCTACCGTAATGATCGTCGGGATGGAACATTGCTATCCATGCGCCGGGCCACACCCCGGTCGCCAGATGGTCTTGTTTCTGCGCCTCCGGAACAATGGCGATATCGTCGCAGTCGTCCAATTGTCCGCGGTCGAACCCTGCTGCATTCACTATCAGTTGAAGACGTTTGTTCGGCCAGCTCTGTCGCTTGTACGTCGCGACAAGCATCCGCGCTTGAGCAAGCGATTGAGCGCGAGCGATCACGATGATGCGCGGCACTGACGGGGCGTAGGAGCCACCGAGCACCCTCGACGCGACGGCTGCAAGGCGATGGGCGACCGTATGTTTACCAAGCACTTCCCGGAGGCCCCGAAGGCGGAGTCGGTGGCGAGCATCTTGCGACGCATGTACATCGCTGAGCCTCGTCACAAAATCGGGCGCGTCGTCATGCAGCACCAGATCGCCAAACGTATTGCGCAAACCCTGCGCCGCATTGCTGGCAACAATCGTATTGCTCGCGAGCAGTTCGTACACGCGTCGTGCGCACATGCTCGGTGACTGCTTGATCGTGTTGATCGTGATCCCGACTTCGTAGCCCTTGTAGGCCTTCGCGATCTGCGCGTAAGGCAGGTGACCACGAATCAGTTGGGAAAAGCGGCTGGGAAAGGCAAAGTTTGGATCTCCCCGTCCCGCATTTCGATCGTAGATATCCACCGGCATGACTCGAGACACTGCATCAACAAGACTCTCGAAATCTCGCGATCGCTCCGAATATCGCGTATACCAGGAGCCGGCAAAGCTGGCGGCACGCCGCCTGTCTTCGGTCTCGATCGGGTTGTGCAGGGATGGCTGACAGCCGAACGAAAGGACTTCAATCCGCTCATGTTGCAGGATCTCTCGGTACTCCGGCACGCAATTCGCGTCTGTCGTAAACACATAGTCGAACAGCCGTGCCGCATCGATGAAGTTGTCGAAATGGGATGGATCTTCCTTGTTCCAGAAGACCGTGGGGATCCCCCGTCTCCGGCAGCAGCCGACCAAGTGTATTAGGTTGCCAGACACCGGATGCACTCGGTGCGCCCAACTCCCGTCATGACCGCGCCAGGCCGACTCGACAAGCAGGAAATGGGGGCGGAACTCGTCCAGGCTTCCCTCGAAATCGTATGCGGGAAGATTGAGCAATTGACACTCGGGCATGAAGCTTGCCGCGGTGAATTCATCCAGCACTGCGGCGACGCGGAGATCCCCAAGTAGTTCGGGCCCTTCGCATTTCCCGGCGACCGCCGGCGTGCCCAGGATTTCCTCCAGTGCAGCGGGCAGCATCTCCAACTGTTTCGTTGCGCTGGATCGCCCGGGTTCGACCGCTCGACCCCGCAGGTCACGAATCATGGTTCGAAGGACACGCGGCACGGCCATCGCCTGCCGCGGCGAACGCAGCGCGGCTATCAGCGCGTTGCCAAGGCGGAACGCCATGGACTTTTCCAACAGCTCAACCCGTGCCTGCAAACGCGCGCTAGCCTGTTCCGCATCCAGTTTGTCCAAATAGAGGCGGGCAACGCGGTCTTGCGCGCGCAACAGGTCAGCCGGAGGCTCAGCGTGTCGGCCTGGATGGTCGTTCATGTTGCATCTCCTCCGACTGACCGCCGGATCAACAGCCGGTCGAGATGGATCCAGATCAGGCGTTCACGCCGGCGACCCATTGCGACCCGACGTAGACGGCGACAGCTCGTCCATAGGGACCGTCATCGATTCGTCAAACTGCTTGACGACAACTTCGATCTTGTCTGCAATTTGGGTCCATGCGCGCTCGCGCACGACCCACTCCCGGCCCGCCTTCCCCAGACGCGCTCTCCTGTCCGGATCCGCCATCAGGCTTTCAATTGCGTGCGCCAGGCTCGATACGTTGCCCTTCTCAAAAACTGCGCCCGTGACGCCGTCGGTAATCATCTCGGTCAGGGCGCGAACGCTGGAGACCACGACCGCCTTCTCCATTGCCAGCGCTTCCAGAGGTTTCATGGGCGACACCATCTCGCAGACCGGCCATGGTTTTCGGGGGAAGGGACAAATGTCGATCAATGAGTAGTACGCCTCGACCTGCTCGTGCGGGATGCGCCCGGCTAGAATCAACTTTGATTCGATGCCCCCCTCCCGCGCAATACGGAGGATTTCCTCAGTGATCGGCCCCCGGTCCTGTCCGGACGCATTTTCGTTGCCAACCAGCAATAAACGGAAGTCATGTCCCTTCTCGTGCAGCCGCACGCATGCCTCGGCCAGGTGCTCCAAACCCTCATAGATGACGAACGTACCGACGTAGCCGATTACGGGCACCCCATCCGGAACCGCTAGCCGGGCGGCCAACTGCCGGTCACGGACGAGCGGTTGGAACCGATCGGCATTGACCGAGTTGGGGAGCAACGTGATTCTTTGCGGTTCGACCCCGCGTTCGATCAACTCTTCCCGCATCGGTTCGGTGAGGGTAAACACATGATCGGCTTCACGCGCGAGAGTGCCCTCGATGTGGCGCTGAACGTCGAACGAAATACTCTCCGCGAAGTCCTGGTCGCGCGACATCCGCGTGATCTCCCACAGCCCGCGCACCTCGTAGAAGAAGGGAACGCCCAATCGACGGGCAGCGACCAGGGCGGGCAGTGCGGTCACGTAGTTCGATGCAGCCTGGACATAGGCCGGGTTCAACCGACGTAGCTCCTCCTCCATTCGATCCGCCGAAGCGAGGACATACTCATACTCGGGAATACCGGATCGTCGGGGCTCTCCGATCCGCTGGTATGGAACGCCGTCGATGATGTCCACCGCCGGTACATCGATCGGCGCCAGGTCCGGCTTCATGTCGAGAGGAAACCCGGGACGGGTGAGGCAGACTATCGGATAGCCGCGTTCCAGCAGACCGACCGCCACCCCATGGGACCGCGTTGCATAGCCTCCGGAGGAGTACGGCAAACTGTTGTGAAGCACGTAGGCGAAACGTCCTCCTTCAACCGGCGTCCGTCGCTCGGGACGCGGCGGAATCGCCTCGAGTACCGCGATCTTATAAGAGGAAGTCTTGCTGAAGTTACGCAGAAACTCCTCGGCAATTCTGTTGCCGAGGCGCGCCGCATCATGCAGTTCCCGAAGCGTGTCGCTGGCGGCTTGCATCTCGCGGCACCGGAGTGCCACATGCAGGAATCCGCGCAACATTCCGACAGAACGATTCAGCTCAAGCGCGCGCGTTGCCACCACAAACTCGATTTCATGCCTGCCAGCGGCCCCGCAAGCTTGCGCTGCAACCAGGTACGAGAACGCCAATAGCGAGGGCTCTGCGTCTGGCTGATTTTCATCGACCACCCGAACTACAGCGTCCGCCCCTTCTTCCATCGCTTGCCTGGCGCGGTTGCGCAGGCCTTCTTTCTGCCATTCGGTCAGACCGGTCCTGGCGCTGCTTCCCGCCGATGCCGCGCCACGCCGATGGCGCCCCGACAAAATATGCACCCACGTGACCGGCAGCTTCAACAGGCGGACCGGTGAGCGCAACGCCAGCGCCAGCGACAACCCCAGCTGGAACGAGGTGCTTTCCTTCAACTCCCGTATCTGGCACTCGGCTTCAGTGAATTTCGCCCGCGTATCATCGAGTTCGCTCTCAAGTGCGGCGGTGCGTCCCAGCAGTCGACTCAGCTCCTCGGCAGCGCCCGCTTCCGTCAGCTCCAAGAGCGCTGCCGTCGATGGCGCGTCCTTCTGGGACCCGGCGTTGCACGTCAGTACGGCCCTGATCAGGCCACCGGCCACTTCGAGCTGGTCGACAGCGCAACCGGCGAGATGGTCGATGACGGATCGCGGGAAAGCCACCTCCGTGCTGCCGGCGGCTTGAACACCGAACGGTACGGTTAGTACCAATCTCGATCTGTGGGTTAACGCGGACGGCAGCGCCTCCAGCACATGTTGCAGGTTCATGCGGCAGCCAGCGGTAATGATCGCCCCGTCATAGGTCGCTGCTGCCAGCGCCTCCTCCACCGCCGCCGGGTCCAGGTGGGTCAGGATGTGGGGTTCACCGTTGTCGCTGCCTTCCGAAGCGACGGCACGACCGGCTTCAGTCACATCCCGGTCGTCCGAATCCAATGCGGTTACGCGGACGCCTTCCCGGACGAGCAGTACCGCCAGCGCCGACACTGCATGTCCCATGACCAAGACGTGGCGCCTACCCCGCATCTGATCCCGGATCCAGAGAAACTCTCGCCAGAGCTCCGGATGGGGCGCGAGCAGCGTTGTTCCATCGGCGGCGCCAGCTTCGCGCTGGTGTTCGTCACTGCCCGCCGGATTGGGGAAAGACTTGGGCTGTTGCTCGGGCATTGCGGAGCACTCTCATAGCTAGGGCGGATCAGCGCCAAAAACCGACCGGATCGATAACCACTGCGTTTTCTGGCCGCGGGCACACGTGGAACGCACTGTGTGGAACCAGCACTACCACGATCTGCGCGGCGCGCAGCGCCGAGTCGATATCCGAGAACTCCAGACCGCGCGCCTTGGCTTCGACAGCCGGGATTGCATGGGCAAACGGATCGACGCAGACCACGCGACCAGGGTACTTGCCCGACAGGCTCGTCGCGATCTCCAGCGAGGGGCTCTCGCGAAAGTCGTCGACATCCGGCTTGTAACTCAGGCCCAGGCAGGCGATGGTCGCATCCGGTCGTTGGGCCAGCGCGGCCTCGACCTGCTCGATGACAAATCCTGGCTTGCTGTCATTGACATCGCGCGCCGTGCGAATGATCCGCGCCCGGTCCGGTGCGCTCGCGACGATGAACCATGGATCGACCGCGATGCAGTGGCCGCCGACACCCGCACCCGGCTGTAGGATCGATACCCGCGGATGGCGATTGGCGAACTCGATCACCTTCCACACGTCCACATCGAGGTCTTCGCAGATCATCGAAAGTTCGTTCGCAAAGGCAATGTTCACGTCACGGAACGCGTTTTCGGTAAGTTTGACCATCTCCGCGGTGCGATCGGTGGATACGTGGCACACGCCGCGCACGAACGTCTTGTACACCGACACTGCGCGCTCCGCGCAACGCGGGCTCATACCCCCAACGATGCGATCGTTCTCCACCAGTTCCTTGAGCATCTGGCCGGGAATGATGCGCTCGGGGCAGTAGGCGAGGCATACATCGGCGTTGTCACCGGCATCCTGCGGGAAGCTGAGGTCGGTACGCTCCGCCGCCAGTAGCTCCGCGAGCATCCCGGTGGTCCCCACCGGCGAGGTCGACTCCAGGATCACCAGGTTCCCCGGCCTGAGCAGCGGCGCGATGGCGCGGCCGGCCGCCTGGACGTAGGACACGTCGGGACTGTGGCTGTCATCATGGCCCACTGGCGTCGGCACCGCGATGATGAACACGTCCGCGGCCTCGGCGGTGGTGGTCGCCCGCAATCGACCGGCGCGGACGCAACGTTCCACCAGTTCATCGAGATTGCCCTCCTCGATATGGGCCTTGCCACTGTTGACCGCATCAACCGCACGCTGGCTGATATCCACACCGACCACGTTGATGCCCGCCGACGCGAACATCGCCGCGGTCGGCAGGCCGATGTAGCCCAGGCCGACTACGGAGAGCGTTTCGATCTTGCTCTTCTCGGCAGAGAAGTGACTGTCATCACCCATCATCATTCCTTCAAGATAAACTTACGTAAAACAAGCGTAATGCAGGTCCTGCTCACCCCAGCAGATCGCGCTTCAGGATCTCGACCACGCGGACAGCCGCGTGTCCGTCGCCATAGGGGGAAACGCCCCGGGCCATCTCGCGATAAGCGGCAGGGTCGTCCAGCAAGCGCTCGGTCTCGCGCACGATGGCTTCGTAGTGCGGCCCGATCAATTTGACAACGCCCTCGTCCACCGCCTCCGGGCGCTCGGTTTCGTTGCGCAGCACCAGCACCGGCTTGCCGAGCGCCGGCGCCTCTTCCTGGACGCCGCCGGAATCGGTCAGGATCAGTTCCGCGCGCAGCATCGCCGCGACGAACGGCATGTAGTCGAACGGATCGCACAACACGATGCGGGGGTGCCCGCCCAAGACCTCTCGCGCCACGTCCGCCACGTTCGGGTTGGGATGCACCGGATACAGGACCTGTATGTCGGTGCGCCGCTCGACCAACTCGCGCACGGCCCGGCAGATCTCGGCGAACGGAGCGCCAAAGTTCTCGCGGCGGTGCGCTGTCATCAGGA
This sequence comes from Lysobacter sp., assembly GCA_050737695.1. Taxonomy (GTDB): domain Bacteria; phylum Pseudomonadota; class Gammaproteobacteria; order Xanthomonadales; family Xanthomonadaceae; genus Novilysobacter. The sequence goes on from JBOHYB010000006.1 coordinate 85,186, forward strand.
TCAGGCGCTTGGATGGGTCCAGCTCGATACCCAGTTCGGGCTTGAGTTCCACCACCCTCATGAGTGCGTCGATGACGGTATTTCCGGTGACATGCACCTGGTCCGCCGGAAAGCCCTCGCGAAGGAGGTTGTCGCGCGAACTCGCGGTCGGCGCGAAGTGCCAGCGGCTCAGGTTGCCGGCCAGTACCCGATTCATCTCCTCGGGAAAGGGGTTCTGCATGTCGCCCGTCCGCAGGCCCGCCTCGACGTGGCCGACCGGTATGCGTCGATAGAAAGACGCCAGGGCAACGGCCAGCACGGTGGTGGTGTCGCCCTGCACAAGGACCACATCGGGTTGCTCCACTTCGAGAACCGCATCGAGCTCGATGACCAGGCGCGCGGTCAACGCCGGCAGCGTCTGGTTCGGACGCATGACGTTCAAGTCGATGTCCGCGACGATTCCGAATGCGTCCAGCACCTGGTCCAGCATCTGTCGATGCTGGGCGGTCGCCAGCACCTTCACTTCGACCCAGTCCTGCTCTTTCAACGCGAGAATGATGGGAGCCATCTTGATGGCTTCCGGCCGGGTACCCACGGCAACCAGAATACGTTTCTTTTTGTGCATCGAATGGCTCATGACTTGTTCGCGCCGGCCGGCACGGCCGGCGCCCTTTTCTTCTTGGTGGCGTGGTAGATGTCCTTGTAGGCTTGGATGGCATCATTGACCGGCCCTGCGTAGGCAAGCTTGCCCTGCTCCATCACCAACCCGGTATTGCAGACTTTCCGCAGCATCATGAAGTTGTGGCTGGCGAGCATCACGATCTGGCTGCCGGCCACGCGATCGTTCATCCGGAGTCTGGCCTTTTCGATGAAGGCCGCATCGCCGGCGCCAAACCACTCGTCCATCAACATGATGTCCTGCTGCAGGGATGTCGAGATCGCGAACCCCAGGCGCATCCTCTGACCCGAGGAAAGAGTCGAAAGGCGTCGCCCGGCAACCTCTTCCAATTCCGCGAAGCTCAGTATCGAGCCAACCATGCCGCGAATGTCGGAAGGCGACATCCCCATCGCCGTGGCTCGCAGGAAAATGTTCTCGACCAGGGTCGCCTCTCCATTGAAACCCAAACCCAAATTCAGCAGCGCCTGGCGCGACCCGGACACGTCGACCGTGCCGCTGGTGGGCGCGAACGCGCCGGAAAGGACGCGGAGCAGGGTGGTCTTGCCGGCGCCATTGCGGCCAAGCAACGCCACTCGATTGCCAGCCTCGATTTCGAAGGAAACGCCATCCAGTAACCTGGCGAACTTCCGCTTGGGCGGAGACATCGCGGCGCCCAGCAATGTCGAAAGCCAACCCTTGTCAGTCGCGTTTCCGGTCTGCTCGAAGTAGGGAACTTCCAGCGACAGCTTGTCGACCTTGATATGAACCTCAGACACGGGTGCTCCTCAGATCCATAGCGGCACGAACCGGGCATAACGGCGATAGAGGTAGATGGCCATCAACCAACCGACGACCGTCATCAGCGCGACTGCGACGATCGAGTGGGTCTCCGGCATCTGCCCGAGTACGGGCGCCCTCACTACCTCGATCAGATGAAAAGCCGGGTTGAGCCGGGCAAGCAGCCCGCGCGTGGTGCCCAGGGGGAACCGCTCCACATGCCACAGGATGGGAGTCAGCAGAAAACCCACCACCAACACCGTGTGAATGAACTCGCTGGTGTCCGGGAACCGGGCTCCGATCAGGCCGATGCAGAACGACAGCCAGACCATGTTCGCCAGCAGGATCGGCAGGGTCACCAACAGGCTGAACAAACCCGACCATTCGACCATCGGCGACCACACTAGCACCGCTACCACAACCGTCATGGCGAACACGAAGTTGAACAGCGCTTTCGCGATTCCGCGCAGAATGAAATCCGTCAGGCGAACCCGGCCATCCATGATGAATGCCTTGTGGGTCCGGAACACCGAGCTGGAATCGTTGATGCACTGGAGCATGAACCGCCAGCACACATAACCCACCCCGAGGTACGGTAGATATTCTTCGACCGGATAGCCCATCAGGTGGGAATAGACGTTTCCAAGCACCAGCAGGAACATCAGCGTCGGCAGCACGAGCCAAAGCACGCCCAAGCGGGTGCGCCGGTACTTCGTCGCCAGGTCAAGCCAACTGGAGTAGGCCCAGAACTCGGGCTGGCGAAGGCTCTTGGCCAACTGGCCAGTAAAGGAATTCATCGGTCTTGTGCGTTCCGGAGGTTCACGGCGAAAAAGAACCGCCCCGACGGCAGCTCTGTGTAGCGACGGTCAATCAGCAAGCGCGCCACTAAGTTCGAATTTCAGGTCCGCGAACGCCTCGACCCCGACACTGAGGCGCACCAGGTTGTCGGTCACTCCGAGGGCGATACGCCGCTCCACCGGCACCGACGCGTGCGTCATGATCGCAGGATGATTCACCAGGCTTTCCACGCCACCCAACGACTCGGCCAACGCAAACAGCTCCGTCCGCTCGCAGAACCGCTTCGCCGCCTCGACCCCGCCCTTGAGGTAGATCGACACCATGCCGCCGAAGCCATCCATCTGGCGCTTGGCCAGCTCGTGCTGCGGGTGCGACTTGAGGCCCGGATAAAGCACCTTCTCGATCGCCGGATGGCCTTCCAGCCACTCCGCCAACGCCTGCGCATTCTCGCAATGCGCCTTCATCCGCAGGTGCAGGGTCTTCAACCCGCGCAAGGCCAGGAAGCTGTCGAACGGCCCCTGCACGCCGCCGATCGAGTTCTGCAGGAACGCCATCTGCTCGGCCAGTTCGGCATCGTCGCCGACCACCGCCATGCCGCCGACCATATCGGAATGGCCGTTGAGGTACTTGGTCGCCGAGTGCATGACGATGTGCGCGCCGTGCTCGATCGGGCGCTGCAGGATCGGCGAGCTGAAGGTGTTGTCGACCACCACGATCAGCCCGCGCTTGCGCGCGATCGCGGCGATCTGGGCGATGTCGACCAGCTTCAGCAGCGGGTTGGTCGGGGTCTCGATCCAGACCATCTTGGTCTCGGGCCGGATCGCCGCCTCGAACGCGGCGGCGTCGCTGAGGTCGATCCAGCTGAAATCCAGCCCGGCGGTGCGGCGACGGACGCGTTCGAACAAGCGGTAGGTGCCGCCATAGACGTCGTCCATCGCGATCACGTGGCTGCCGCTGTCGAGCAGCTCCAGGATGGTCGAGGTCGCGGCCATGCCCGAGGCGAACGCGAACCCGCGGCTACCGCCTTCCAGCGCGGCGACACAGCGCTCGTAGGCGAAGCGGGTCGGGTTGTGGCTGCGGGTGTACTCGAAGCCCTGGTGTACGCCGGGGCTGGACTGGACGTAGGTCGAGGTCTGGTAGATCGGCGTCATCACCGCGCCGGTGCTGGGGTCGGGCGACTGGCCGGCATGGATGGCGAGGGTGCCCAGGCCGGGCTTGGCGCCGGCGTCGCCGGAGGGGGTATTGCTCATTGTCAGTGCGTTCCGTTTGCCACGGCGGGGCGACCGCGGAGTTTAGCAGTTTGGCGCCCGGGGCTTTGGCCGTCTGGGGGCTTGATCGCGACTTGCGTCGCTCCTACGACCGCCGGAAGTCCAGCCGGACAGGGGCAATTCAGTTACTCGACGCGGCGGCGCAGGTAGTTCAGCAGGTCGATGCGGGTGATCAGGCCCAGGAACTTGTCGCTGTCGGTGACAATGGCGACGTGGCCGCGGTCGAACACCGGCAGCAGCGACTCGATCGGCGCGCGCACGTCGACCTTGTCGAGCTTGCTGACCATCGCGGTCGCCACCGGGTCGCGGAAACGGCCTTCGTCGCCGTAGACGTGCATCAGGATGTCGGACTCGTCGACGATGCCGACCAGTTCGTCGTCCTGCATCACCGGCAACTGGCTGACGTCGTACAGCTTCATTCGCTGGTAGGCGGTCACCAGCAGGTCGCCCTGGCCGACCACGACGGTGTCGCGCAACGAGAACGGACGCAGGATCAGATCGCCGAGATTGCCGGCCTGTTCGCGGTCGAGAAAGCCGTTGTCGACCATCCAGTAGTCGTTGTACATCTTCGACAGATACTTGTTGCCGGTGTCGCAGACGAACACCAGCACCTTCTTCGGGGTGGTCTGCTCGGCGCAGTATTTCAGCGCGGCGGCCAGCAGGGTGCCGGTCGACGAACCGCCGAGGATGCCTTCCTTTTCCAGCAGCATGCGCGCGGTCAGGAAGCTTTCCTTGTCGGGGATGGCGTAGGCCTTTTTGACCCGGGTGAAGTCGGAGATCGACGGCAGGAAGTCCTCGCCGATGCCCTCGACCATCCAGCTGGCCGACTTGTCGCTGAGGGTGCCCTCGTTGATGTACTCGGTCAGGATCGAGCCGACCGGGTCGGCCAGGATCAGCTCGGTGTGCGGGGACTGTTCGGCGAAGCAGCGCGACAGCCCGGTCATGGTGCCGGAGCTGCCGCAGCCGAACACGATCGCGTCGATGCCGCCGACCTCGGCCATCTGCGCGAGGATTTCCGGGCCGGTGCCGTGCTCGTGCGCGGCCGGGTTGTCGGGATTGCCGAACTGGTTGATGAAGTAGGCGCCCGGGGTCTCGCGGGCGAGGCGCTCGGCGAGGTCCTGGTAGTAGTCCGGGTGGCCCTTGGCGACGTCCGAGCGAGTCAGCACGACCTGCGCGCCCATCGCCTTGAGGTTGAAGATCTTCTCCCGGCTCATCTTGTCCGGGACCACCAGCACCAGCTTGTAGCCTTTCTGCTGCGCGACCAGGGCCAGGCCGAGACCGGTGTTGCCGGCGGTGCCTTCGACCAGGGTGTCGCCGGGCTTGATCTCGCCGCGGGCCTCGGCGGCCTCGATCATCTTCAGGCCGATGCGGTCCTTGATCGAACCGCCGGGGTTCTGCGATTCGAGCTTGAAATACAGCTCGCAGACCCCGGTGTCGAGGTGCTGGGCCTTGACGATCGGGGTGTTGCCGATCAGGTCGAGTACGGAAGCGGAGATGAACATTCAGGCACGCGGCTGGCGCCGGCGAATCGCGGCGGATCGGGGGATTCTACGGGATGGAGCGGATGGACCTGCGGCCTGTGGGGGCTCTGTAGGAGCGGCTTCAGCCGCGATCTGGAGCCGGCGCGGGCGGCCGACTGTCCGATCGCGGCTGAAGCCGCTCCTACAAAAGCGCGGCGGTTGCAGCGCGATCATGGGCGGGCGGTGGCGGTCGGACGAGGATCGTCGCCACCGCCCGCGGCGGACTTCGGTGTGCCCAATCAGCGGGGCTGGTCAGTGAGGCTGGGTGGCATACATCCGGGTCAGGCGATCCTTGGCGGCCAGTTTCTCGCGCTTCATCCGCGACAGCGTGGTGTCGTCGATCGGCAGCACGCCGAGCTCGGCATCCATCACCTTCTTGTCGAGGGTCTGGTGGCGTTGGTAGAGCTGTTTGAACTCGGGGTTGGCCTTGATCAGTGCTTCGATTTCCGGCTGCGGTTGTTCGTCGAACATGAAAGCCTCCTTCAGCACGAATGAGAACGCCTCGGCCGGGCGGTCGAGGCGTTCATGGGGTAATCGGCGGCGGTGATGGCAATGCCAGACACGGACCGGCGGCGCGGAAATCCCGGCGCGATGGCGGCGTTCCCGATCCCCCGTAGGCCGGCCGCACGCGGGTCGGCGGCGGATTCCTGCCCGGGTGGATCGAGTGCAGCGGGGCTGTGCATGGTCGGTCTGGCTCATCGCCAGGCGGAAAACCGGCCGCCTGGAGATTTGACCCTACTCCTCTGCCTCGGGGCCGACAAGGGTCGATCCGCAGGTGGCGACAACCGGTCGCCCTTGTGGCGTCGGGGACACCGTGAGCGCGGCGCGGAAAGCCTTGCTCATAGAGTCAAGTCATTGATGAAAAAGGAATTCCGCTCAATCGCGCGGACGACCAAGCCATTGTAGGAGCGGCTTCAGCCGCGATCGGATGGTGGATCGCTCTCGCCGACTTTGGATCGCGGCTGAAGCCGCTCCTACAGTTCCTACTCGTCGTCGCTGGCGGCTTCGACCTGCTCCAGCAGTTCCGCTTCCTGGCGGGCCAGTTCGGCCTCGCGTTCGCGGGCGGCCTTGAGCTTGGCGGCTTGGGCGCCGGCGACGGTCTGCAGCGCCGCCTCGATGTCCTGCATGGCCTCGGCGTCGGTCACGGTCTGCTGGCGCAGGCGGGCGGACTCTTCGGCCTGGATCCGGGCCTGGATCCGTAGGCGCTCGGCCTCGGCGCGGGCTTGCGCGGCATCGCGACGGCTGGCCTCGACGATCAACTCGTTGCGCTCGCGATCGAGTTGGTCGATCCGACGCTGCATCGCCTCGGTGCGGGCGGCGATTTCGGCAATCCGCACCCTCCGCTCGGCGACGTAGTACGCAGCATCGCGATTGCGGCTGCGGGCGTTGGCCAGCGCCTCGATGGCCTGGCGCGCCTGCAGGCGTTCGTAGGCCGCCAGGCTGGCGGTTTTGCTGTTGGCGTCCAGCGCGGTGATTTGCTGCGAGAGCCGGGTGGCCGCGGCTTCATCGTTCTGTGCCCGGGCCGGCGCAGCCGCCAGCAACCCGGCGGCGAGCGCGGTGGCCAGCACCGCCCCCTTGGCGGTCGAATGCAGTGTCATCGTCCTCCCTCCCCTTGCAGGCGCTGTTGCAATTGCTCGACCTCGGCGCGGCGCTGGGCCAGGCTCGCGGTTGCCAGGGCTTCGCGGCTGAGGGCATGGGCCAGGTCGGCATCGGCCCAGGCCGCCATCGCGAGATTGCGGGCAGCGTCCTCGCGCCCCTCGGCCATTGCCGCCTGGGCCCGGGTCAGGGCCTCGCGGGCGGTGGCGATCTCGGCACTGGCGTACTGGTCGGCGTCGGCGCCGGTGGCCTGCACGACCGCTTGTTGAGCGCTGTTCAGCTCGGCAGTCGGTGGTGGCAAGGTGGCGCAGGCGCTGATCGCGCAAGCGAGAACTGTGCCCAGTAGAACGTAACGAATTTGTGCGAAGCTGCGATGCATAGGGGAGCCGTGACGGAAGTTTTTCGCACGGCCATTGTGATCAGGCTGGCACCGCGCTTGCAATGGCAACGGTTTGCCGGATTCAACGAGGGGTGTGTGCATGGACATCGGCTATTTCCTGAAGCTGATGACGGAGAAGAACGCGTCGGACATGTTCCTGTCCACCGGTGCGCCGGTCTACATCAAGATCGAGGGCCGGCTGCACCCGCTGGGCAACACCGGGTTGCCGGCGGGCATGGTCAAGAAGATCGCCTACTCGCTGATGGACGAGGGCCAGGTGCCGCAGTTCGAGCGCGACCTGGAGCTGAACATCGCCTACGCGCTGCCCGATACCGGGCGCTTCCGCATCAACGTGTTCAAACAGCGCGGCGAGGTCGGCATGGTGATCCGCGCGATCCGCAGCGTGATCCCGTCGATCGAGGAGCTGCAGCTGCCGCAGGTGCTGAAGAACATCATCATGGCCCCGCGCGGGCTGGTGCTGATTGTCGGCTCCACCGGCTCGGGCAAGTCGACCACGCTGGCGTCGATGATCGACCACCGCAACAGCCACATCGCCGGCCACATCCTCACCATCGAGGACCCGATCGAGTACCTGCACCGGCACAAGCGCTCGATCGTCAACCAGCGCGAGGTCGGGCTCGACACCCACACCTTCCACAACGCGCTCAAGAACGCGATGCGCGAGGCGCCGGACGTGATCCTGATCGGCGAGATCCTCGACCAGACCACGATGGAGGCGGCGATCGCGTTCGCCGAGACCGGCCACCTGTGCCTGGCGACGTTGCACTCCAACAACGCCGACCAGACCCTGGAGCGCATCCTCAACTTCTTCCCCGAGGGCGCGCACAAGAACGTGCTGATGAACCTGGCGCTGAACCTGAAGGCGGTGATCTCGCAGCGGCTGGTGATCGGCACCGACGGCCGCCGCCTCCCGGCATCCGAGGTATTGATCAACACCCCGCACATCCGCGATTTGATGCGCCGCGGCCAGGTGCATGAGATCAAGCACGCGATGGAGGAAACGCTGGAGGAAGGCATGGAGACCTTCGACCAGTGCCTGTTCCGGCTGCAGAAGGAAGGCCGGATCGGGATGGAGGAGGCGCTGCAGGCGGCCGACTCGCGCGACGGCCTGGCGTTGAAGTTCCGCCTGTCGGAAGGCGCCGACGCCGAGCACGATCCCTACGCGGACGTGTTCAACGCCGAACAGCAATAGTCCGCCGTGAACGCGCGCACCGTCCCGGTTTGTGTAGGAGCGGCTTTAGCCGCGATCGGAAGTCGGCGCGGGCGAACGGTTTCCGAT